>NZ_JBHXRY010000016.1:0-84361 GCF_042714895.1 Nocardia sp. NPDC058666 | reverse complement strand
GGTACGGAGAAGTTGGAACCAATAAAAAATTATTGGCACTGACATTCATCGACACACTATTGAGTTCTCAAAGAACACACGCACACACTTCTACCGGCAACTTGTTGTTGGGGTTTCGGTGAGGCAAGAGTTCAAACTTAGCTCAGGAACCATCCCGGAAGCAAGTCCCAGTCGGTGTAACCCTGAACACATGATCAGTCAGGCGCTCATCGTCCTACCTCGTGTCCCTGTACCGTAGCTTCCCTTGCGGGCTAGCTCGTCGGCACCGGGTCGGTGTCCGTGTCGCTCTGACTCGAATAAAGTTACGTGTCGACAATTGCAATGTCAAATCCCCTAGTCAGGGGATATTTTTACGGCGTTCGGGTAGGAAAGGACGCATGGCGAGCGAAGAAAACGGGAAGCGTCGGCGGTTTCGTCGCATCGTGCGGGCCGGACTTGTCGTGGCGGGCGGTCTGGTGTTGGTGACGGCCGGGGCGAACATAGCCACGTGGACTTTGTCGTCGGGTCATAGAAGTGAGGTGGCGGCTGCCCCCAGCGCGCCGGTCGTGATTATCCCGGGGGCCAGGGTGGCGCCGGATGGAACGCCGATGGCCTATCTACAGGGACGCCTCGATGTCGCGATCGAGTTGGTGGCGGCGGGCAAGGCGCAACAGATACTGCTGTCGGGGGATGCCGGCGGTACTTCGGGCGATGAGATCGCGTCGATGACGCGCTATCTACAGGAGAAGGGGATCGACCCGTCGATTGTGCGAACCGACGGCGCGGGGCTGTCCACGCGAGAAACCTGCGAGCGGGCCAAGTCGATGTACGGCATCGACCACGCGATCATCGTGAGCCAGTATCAGCACCTTCCCCGGGCGGTGGCGCTGTGCCGGGCGGCGGGTATCGAGACCGAGGGGGTGGTGGCCTATTGCGACTGCAGACAGGTCACCGAGATACGCAACAACGTTCGTGAATGGCTGGCAGCGCCGAAGGCCGTAGCTGAGATGCTTCTGCGCTGATCGCGGGCCAGGAGCGCAACGCGGCGACCAACTGACGCCATCGAGGCGACCCGGCCTCGTGCGTATTCCGTTGTGCCCCAGGATATTCCGAAGGAATGGATCGAGAGTTCGTTGATTCGTTCATATGTCCCAGCGTGCGGTGCGCGGGGTCCTCGGGTCAAAGGGTTTTCCGGGCGCACGAAGCTGGCTGCGGGCGCAGCCACGCCGAGCGCCAGTTCGCCCGCGGCGCGGTCGGATACCCGCCTCAGCGGTAGGACCAGCGGCGATGAGGTCGCCACCGCGGAACACAGTGGTCGGGTTGGCGTGCTCGACGAATCGGGATCGCGTACCGTGATCGGGGTTGTCTGCAATGATGGCCGACCGGATTGGGGTGCATCGTGGGCGGTTTCGAGCACGCCGCGCGGCTCGTGCGTTTCTGGCAGACCGTGGAGCTGTTCGGTCCCCAGCTGGTTCCTGACGTCGAGATCGACGGGCTGGTGGTCGATCTCGCGGCTGATGGGCCCGCGCCGTGGGAAAACCTGGCCGCGCTGCCCGCGTTGAGAACCGGGCAAGTGTGGCAGTTCGTTGTGTACGGCGGGTTGTTCGAGTTGGGGCGCGCGCGGGAAGCGCTGGTGCGCACGTTCGGCGAGGATCAGCTCGAGTCCGACGCTCGACGGGCCGGGACCACAGCGGCTTTCGCGGTGACCCTCACCGATGACGGGGTGGTTGTCGGGGGCTCGGCGACCTTGTCGGGGTTGGCGTGGGCCATCAATCGGTTGCGAACGCCGGGACCCGACGACAGCGGCTGGGCCGACGGGTTCGACCATGATTGCGCGGCCTTCACTGCCGCTCTGGACACGCTGTCAGGCGAATCGCACCCCGATCTCGAGCAGATGGGTCCGGCGCCGCGATGGCGCGCGCTGGACGTGGCAGGCCCCGGCGTTGCCGCCTCGGTGATCGCGGCGGGCTCGGATGGAGTCATCTCGCCAGGGTTGGCCGGGATGTCGGCGTCGGCTTTCGCGAAGCGGTTCACTGCCGATGGCGAGCTTGTCGAGCCGCCGCGGTTGACCGGTCGCGACCTGCAGACGTTCACCGGCGAACTGTGCGCGGCACTGGGTATCCGCTCGGAGTTGCGGGCCGGCGGTGTGCGGGTGGCGTGCGTGCAGGTCGCGGCGCGCGATGCGGACAACGCTGCTGCCGAGGATCGGCTCAACAGTGGGCTCGAGTCCGACTTGCGCGAGCTCGCGAGAGCGGTGCAGCGCGGGGATGTCGGTGCGGCGCTGCGTGATTACCTCGCGGCGGCGGAAGCGCTACCCGTCGGTGCTCGGATCGATGTTCGTGAGCGTCAGGACGCGGTGGTCGAAGGACTACTGCCGCAGTTCATTCCGGAAGGGCGCTGGCCTGGCGACCCGCTGGTGTCGGGGCAGCAGTTCGCGGTCGATCGCGCGCTGTCCGAATTGCGGGGTGAGTCAGGGATTTTCGCGGTACACGGGGCACCCGGTACCGGGACCACGACGATGCTGCGCGACCTGCTGGCCGGGATCTTGGTCGAACGCGCCACGCAGCTGGCGGCTTTCGACGATCCGATGGCGGTGTTCGCGGGCGTCACCGAACAGGTGCAGGTGGCGAAGAACTACACGGTCGGTGCGCACCGGCTGGCGAACTGTGTGACCGGGTTCGAAGTCGTGCTCGCGACCGGCAGCGATACCACCGCCGCCGACGTGGTGACCGAGATCCAGCAGCTGGGCGCCATCGATGAGGAGCTCAATCACTTCACCGACCTGGCCGAACTCGTCGGTGGGAAGCCCGCGTGGGGATTGGTCGCCGCGGCGCTGGGTGGGCAGCGACGTGCGTTCGCCGAGCAGTTCTGGTTCGGGGATCGGTTCGCGGCGCAGCGGAAGACCGGGACCCCCAACGGGGGGATGCTCGACATTCTCAAACAGGCTGAGGCCGACCCGGATTCGATCCCGGATTGGTCGACGGCGGTGCGGGACTTCACGACTCGGCGTGCCGAAGTGCGTCGGCTCGCGCAGGAGCGTCAAGACGTTGCCGACGCGGTCGCCGAACTGCCCGCGATGAATGCGGGTTTGGAGTCGATGTCGGCGGAGATCGCCAATGCCGATGACGCACACGCGCATTGGCGGGAACGCCATCAGTTGGCGACCGAACATCTGCGGGCCGCGCAGGCCGCGCAGCACCGGGCAGGCAAGCTGCTCACCGAGCACGGGGGGACCAAGTCCGGGTTCGTCGCTTCGCTGTCGACGGGTTTCAGTGCGGGACGGCGGTGGAGTGCGCGCAGCAATGAGCTACTGCGGGAACGGCATATCGCCGAGGCGGATGTGCGGCGGCGCCAGACCGAGGTCGACTACACGAGGGAGCAGTGGGGCGACGCGGCCGAGCACGGGCGCACGCTGATTCGCGACCACGTCGAATTGACGCAGCGGCGGGCGGCGGCGCTGGATGTCATCGAGCGCGGGCGCGAGATCTGGTCGCGCACAATTCCTTTCGGTGATGTCGCGGCCGATGACGAGCAGTTCCAACTGTGTAATCCGTGGGCGGACGAGCAGTATGCGGACGCGCGACGTGGGCTGTTCCTGTCCGCGTTGAAGTTGCATCGTGCGTTCCTGCTGAATGCGGCGCCTCGGGTTCGGGACAATTTGATCGTGGCGATCGCGATGATTCGTGGCGAGCTCGCGGTGCAGCCGAAGCCGGAAACCCTGGCGGCGGCGTGGCAGACGCTGTTCATCGCGGTGCCGATGATCACCACGACATTCACCGCGCTGCCCCGGCTCTTCGCCGGACTCGGGTCCGAGGCGCTGGGGTGGTTGTTCGTCGACGATGCGGGGCAGGCCGCTCCGCAGTCGGTGGCCGGGGCGCTGTGGCGGGCTCGGCGCGCGGTGATCGTGGGCGACCATCGTCAGCTGGGACCTGTTGGGGCACTTCCGACTTCGGCACAGGAAGCCTTGGTTCGGCAGTATGGGCTCGACGCGGAATGGATGCCGGATCAGGCGTCGGCCCGGCAGGCGGCTGACCGTGGGGTTCGGTTCGGGACGTGGTTGACGCCGTCGGATTCGGTGGCGCCGGTGTGGGTCGGTACGCCGTTGCGGGTGCATCGGCGCAGTGACCGGCCGATTTTCGAGCTCACGCATCACATCGCCTATGACGATGATCTGTTGGTGTTCGGCACGCCGGACCGGCCGGAGTTCCCCGGACAGAACCGGTGGATCGACGTCAGATCCGCACGGGCCGAAGGTAATTGGATTCCCGGCGAAGGCGAAGCGCTTGCCGCGTTGCTCGCGCAGTTGATCGAGGACGGAGTCGCGTCGGCCGATATCCGGGTGATGAGCCCGTTCCGCGACGTCGCGTACGGCGCGCAAGATGTCGCGGCCGATGTGCTCGGTGCGGAGTTCGCGGCGCAGCAGGTGGGCACAGTCCATGCGATGCACGGCAATTCGGCCGAGGTGGTCGTGCTGATCCTGGGGACCTCACCCGCTGCCGGCGGGTCACGACGGTGGGCCGCGACGAATCCGAACGTGCTCAACGCGGCGGTATCGCGGGCCCGACGACGGGTCTACGTGATCGGCAACTACCGATTGTGGAGCAGCCAACGATATTTCGACGAGCTGGCCCGACGGTGGACGGTGCAGACCGAGCAGCTGGTCGATCAGACCGTGAGCCGGTAGAACCGCCAGAAGCCGAAGTCCTCGATCGGCAGGATCTCCACGGCGGTGAAGCCTGCGCTGTCGGCGTACTCCGCCAGTTTCGTGACGCGCATGACCGTGCCGGTGCCTGCGGAGTCGGCGTGCGCCATGCCGTCGGGCAGGCAGATCAGCAGGCTGAACCCGTACATCAGCCGGTCGGTATCGCTTGCGGGAGCGGTGAATTCAGCGTCGACGGCTTCATCCATGATGATCACCGCGCCGCCGGGGCGCAGGGCCTTGCGCATCGCGGTGAGCACGTCGACGGGGTGCGGCATGTCGTGCAGGCATTCGAAGGCGAACAGGGCGTCGTAGGCCGATTCCGGGAGGTCGGTGGCGGCGTCGGCGTGGTGGAAACGGACGCGGCCGCCCAGGTCGGTGGCATTGTCGGTGGCCATCTGCACCGAGGGCTGGTCGATGTCGTAGCCGTCGACCGTCAGATCGGGGTAGGCGCGGGCCAGCGCGATCGCCGACCAGCCGCCGCCGGAGCCGATATCGGCGGCCTTGGCACCGGGGCGCGCGAGTAGGGCATTGACATCGGCGACGTCGGCCAGTGCGGCGGCGAGGCGCTTCTCGAACCAGGGGCGGTTCATGTCGGACTGGGATTCGCGCATGTCAGCGCCGTACTCGGACCAACCGACCCCACCACCGTCCCGGTAAGCACGCACGAGCGCGGGCATCTGAACAGCGGCCCCGGCCAGCATCCGGGCAAGAGGCGCCAGGTAGTCGAGACTGCTCGGATCGGTGAGCACCTCCGCCGCCCCGGCCGGCAACGCGAACCGCCCGTCCGCGCCCACGGTCAGAATCCCGGTAGCCGCCTGCTGCTCGAGCCACTCCTGCGCATACCGGCGATCCCCACCGGCGCGCGCCGTCAACTCCCCCGCATCGGCGGGCCCACCCGAGACCAACGCCTGATACCACCCGAGCCGATCCCCCAAATGCACCGACAGAATATCGATCGCACCCAGGGCTGCCTCGAACAACCGCTGGGCGAACTGCTCACTGGTCTGCTCCACTGCACTCACCGGTAATCCTCCTGCGCTCGTTTCAGCGGGCCGATGCCGACCCGCTGAAACGAACTACGCGCGGGCAGGCCGAAAGGTTCAGCAGCTCGCCGAGACTTCTACGGCGAGTCGAACAGCAGGCCGCCGGAATCGACGGTGGTGCCGATGGTGTCGGTGTAGACCGAGTCCTTGGCGGAGTCCATGACTACTACCGGGCAGATGACCGAGTAGCCGGTCGCGGCGATCTTGGTGGGGTCGAAGGTGACGATGGGGGCGCCTGCTTCTACGGTGTCGCCTTCGGTTGCCAGGAGTTCGAAGCCTTCGCCCTTGAGCTTGACCGTGTCGATGCCCAGGTGGACCAGCACACCGACGCCGTGGCCGAGGATGACGAAGGCGTGGGGGTGGAGTTTGACGATCTTGCCCGAGATGGGGGCGGTCACCATCAGGGTGCCGCGGGTGCGGTCGGGGTCCAGGGCCACGCCGGAGCCGACGATCTGTTCGGCGAAGACCTGATCGGGGACGTCGGACAGCGCTACGACCTTGCCCGGTAGCGGGCTGATCACCGGGATACTCACAGGATGTCCTCGATGTCGTCGGCGAGGGTGTCGGCTTCGGGGCCGACCACGACCTGCACGACGGTGCCCGACTTGAGCACGCCGTGTGCGCCCGCGGCCTTGAGGGCTGCCTCGTCGACCTTGCTGCCGTCCTTCACCTCGGTGCGCAACCGGGTGATGCAGGCCTCGATCTCGACGATGTTGTCCGCGCCGCCAAGGCCCTGGACGATCGCTTCCGCTTTGGACATGTGTTCTTCCTTTCGGCGGTTGTTGCCGATACCAGTATGGGAGTCTCGGATGTGCGCCACATCATATTTTGCGGTTGACATCTGATCGCCACCTGGTCAAACTGGCAACTGGTTATGACCGGACAGTACCCGTTAGGGTTACCCGCTCACAACAGTTAACCCGGATCGGCCGACATGGCGGTCCGGCTCGCCGAGACCGCCGGGAACCCGGCACGAAGAAGGTCGACATGACTGCTGTTACCGACAGCCCGAAACAAGAATCGAAGGCGTTCGTTGCCTTGCAACGCCTCGGTCGCAGCCTCATGCTGCCGATCGCGGTGCTGCCCGCCGCGGGCATCCTGCTGCGCATCGGCCAGGACGACCTACTCGGTCGCTTCTCCGCGCTCGAGAGCACCGCGTCGGTCATCTCAGCCGCCGGCCAGGCCGTGTTCACCTGGCTGCCGCTGATCTTCGCCGTCGGTATCGCCATCGGCTGGGCCAAGAAGGCCGACGGGTCGACGGCACTGGCCGCGGTGGTCGGTTACATGGTCATCGACGGCGTGTTCAAGGCGATGTCGCCGATCGTGCTCGAAGGAAAAACCGATGCCAAGGACGCGCAGGCGCTGATCAACTACGGCGTCCTCGGTGGCATCGTGATGGGTCTGCTGTCGGCGATTCTGTGGCAGCGGTTCTATCGCACGAAGCTGCCCGATTTCCTCGGCTTCTTCAACGGCAGGCGGCTGGTGCCGATCCTGACCGCGTTCACCGGCCTGGTCGTCGGTGTCGGCATGGCGTTCCTGTACCCGGTCTTCAACTGGGCACTCACCTGGGTGGGTGAGACCGTCGCGGCCAACTCGGTCGTCGGCGGCGGCATCTTCGGCGCGGCCAACCGTCTGCTCATCCCGACCGGTCTGCACCACATCCTGAACTCCACGGTGTGGTTCCTCGTCGGTGACTACACCGATGCCTCCGGCCAGCTCGTGCGCGGCGACCTCAACAGCTTCTTCGCTGGCGACCCGACCGCGGGCACGTTCATGACAGGCTTCTTCCCGATCATGATGTTCGCGCTTCCGGCCGCGGCCTTCGCCATCTGGCGCAACGCGCGTCCGTCGCAGAAGAAGCTGGTCGGCGGCATCATGCTGTCCACCGGTCTGACCGCGTTCGTCACCGGCATCACCGAGCCTCTCGAGTTCTCGTTCATGTTCGTGGCATGGCCGCTGTATGTGGTGCACGCGCTGCTGACGGGTACGTCGATGGCCTTGGTGAACGCGCTGGGTATTCACGACGGATTCACGTTCTCCGCAGGCGCGATCGACTATCTGCTGAACTTCGGCAAGGCGACCAACGCGTGGATGCTGATCCCGATCGGTCTGGGCTACGCGGTGATCTACTACGTGCTGTTCAGCTTCGTGATCAAGAAGTGGAACCTGCGCACTCCGGGCCGCGAGGCGGAAACCGATGTCGAGGCCGGCGCGCCGGACAAGGCTCTGGTCGAAGCGGAGACCGCCGCCGTTGCCACGGGCGATACTCGAACCGACGCGCCCTCGGTCGCCGAAGTCGAAGCCGAGCAGCACACGAAGCTGGACAAGAAACTGGAAGGTGAGTGATTCCATGAACTCCCGCACCGTCATCGTCGGATCAGAGGTCGGGCTGCACGCGCGGCCCGCCGCGAAACTCACCCAGGCCGTGCAGGCCTCGGGGGTGCCGGTGCGGATTTCGATGGGAGGTGGCGAACCGGTCGACGCGGCCAGCGTGCTCGCGGTGATGACGCTGGGTGCGGGCCACGGCGCGCAGGTGACCTTGCACGCCGAGGGCGCCGACGAGGTGTTGGACCGGTTGGCCGAACTCGTCGCCTCGGACCTGGACGCCTGATGCCGGAACTGGTGATCCGTGGCCTGGGCGTGAGTCCGGGCGTGGTGAGCGCGCCGTGGTTGCGGTTCGGGTCGCAGCTCGAGACCTCGGCGCAGGATCCGGTCGGTGGCACGGTGGCCGAGGAGTTGGCTCGGGTCAAGGACGCCCTCGGTGGTGTGTCCGACGAGATGGCTTCCAGGGCCGCGCGGGTGAGTGGTGTTGCGGCGGAGATCCTTTCGATGTCGGCGACGATGGCCCGTGACCCGGGCATCGTCGCCGCCGCCGAGAAGGAACTCGCCGCCGGGATGCCGACCGCGCACGCGGTGCACCTGGCGTTCGAAGGGTTCTGCGCCAAGCTCGAGGCGCTGGGCGGGTATATGGCGGAGCGGGCGACCGACTTGCGCGATCTCGGTGGGCGCACGGTCGCCGTGCTGCTGGGTGAGCCGATGCCAGGGATTCCGGAACCGGGATATCCGTTCGTACTGGTCGCGCGGGATCTCGCGCCCGCCGATACGGCGATGCTGGGTGACAGTGACGTGGTCGGGCTGCTCACCACCGAGGGCGGCCCGACCAGCCACACCGCGATTCTCGCGAAGTCGCTGGGGTTGCCCGCGGTGGTGAACTGTCCCGATACCGACCGGCTCGTCGATGACGTGCCGGTGTTGCTCGACGGGACCACCGGTGAGGTTGTGATCGACCCGAGTCCCCTGCGCCAGCGGGCCGCCATCGAGCAGGCCGCGGCGGACAAGGCGCGGATCGCGGCGGCCAGCGGGCCAGGGCATACCGCTGACGGTTCGCCGGTGCAGCTGCTGGTGAACATCGGGACTGTCGACGACGCGGTGAAGGCCGGACGGGTCGACAGTGAGGGTGTGGGGCTGTTCCGGACCGAGTTCATGTATCTCGGGAAGCCGTCCGCCCCGACTCTGGACGAGCAAACCGCTTCGTACACTGCGGTTCTCGAACAGTTCGCCGGGCGACGAGTCGTGGTGCGCACACTCGACGCCGGGTCGGACAAGCCGCTGCCGTTCCTCGATCTCGGGACCGAGGAGAATCCGGCGCTCGGCGTCCGTGGGCTGCGGATCGGGACGGTGTTTCCGGAAACTCTCGCCACCCAGCTCACCGCGCTCGCTCGCGCCGGCGAGGCGACGGGGGCCGATCTGTGGGTGATGGCGCCGATGGTTGCCACCGCGGATGAGGCTGCCGGGTTCGCCGCGCTGGCCCGGGAAGCCGGGCTGAAGAAGGTCGGGGCGATGATCGAGATCCCGGCGGCGGCTTTGCGTGCCGCGGATCTGCTCGCGCACCTGGACTTCGTCAGCATCGGCACCAACGATCTGAGCCAGTACACCTGTGCCGTCGATCGGATGGCCGGTGGCCTGGCGACGTTGCTGGATCCGTGGCAGCCGGCGGTACTGGATTTGATCGCGATGGTCGGTGCGGCCGGTGCCGCGGCCGGGAAGTCGGTCGGGGTGTGTGGTGAGGCGGCGTCGGATCCGACGTTGGCGCCGGTGCTGGTGGGTCTGGGCGTGACGAGTTTGTCGATGTCGGTACCCGCGCTGCCCGCAGTACGCGCGGCGTTGGCCGCGGTGGATATGCAGCGGTGCCAGGATGCGGCCGATGCCGCGTGCGCGGCGCGGAACCCCCAGGCGGCGCGCGAGAGTGTCGCGGCGATCATCGGGCGGTCGTGAAACAGGTTGTTGTCGGTGCGGTCCGGCCGTCGGTCGGATCGTTGGATGCTGGGCGGCGTCGCCTCGTTGTCGGTGACGCGGGTAGACGGAAGGGTTCGTGGTGAGCGGGGTGGTGCGTGGTCGGCTGGTCGGGACGGCCGAAGGTGACATTGCCGATGGCGTGGTCGAATTCGACAAGGGTCTGATCACCTGGGTCGGTGCCGCCGCGAATTATCCCGACCCCGAGAAACTTCCGGCATCCAGCGACGATCTGGTGCTGCCCGGTCTGATCGACCTGCACTGTCATGGCGGGGCCGGGTTCGGGTTTCCCAACGCCGATGCCGCCGGGGCCAGGGTCGCGGCGGCGCACCATCGCGCTCAGGGCACCACCGGGTTGATGGGCAGTTTGGTGTCGGACCAGCCCGACGTGCTGGTCGAGCAGGCGGCGATGCTGGCGGATCTCGTCGAGGACGGGGAACTGCTCGGGGTGCATCTCGAGGGTCCTTTCATCAATGAGAGTCGGTGTGGGGCACAGGATCCCGCGGCGATCAGGCCGGGTGATCCTGCCCTGTTCGAGCGGGTGTACGCGGCCTCGCGCGGGACCGTGCGGTCGATGACGCTGGCGCCGGAGACCGCGCATTTCGACGAACTGCTCGCCGCGATGCGCCGTCACGACGTGCTGCCCAGCCTCGGTCACACCGATGCCGATGCCGCGACTACCGCGGCGCGCATCGCCGACGCCCGTGGTGGGGCGATCACCGCCACCCACCTGTTCAACGGGATGCCCGCACTGCATCACCGCTCCCCCGGGCCGGTCGCCGCGTGTCTGGCCGCGGCCGGACGTGGCGAGATGGTCGTCGAATTGATCGCTGACGGAGTGCATTTGGCGCCCGAGACGGTGGCGTTGGTATTCGACACCGTCGGGGCGGATGAGATCGCGCTGGTGTCCGACGCGATGGCGGCGGCGGGCATGAGCGACGGGGACTACCGGCTGGGTGCGCTGGATGTTCGGGTGCACGACGGGGTCGCCCGGTTGGCCACCGACGACGGGTCGACCGGAGCGATCGCCGGTGGCACCGCCCGACTCATCGACGTGCTGCGGTGGACCGTTTTCGTCGCGGGCATCGCTCTGGCCGACGCGGTCACCTCCGCGACTCGCACTCCCGCTCGCGTGCTCGGCCTCGAGGGCGAACGCGGCAGTCTCACCGTCGGCACGCGCGCCGACATCGTTGTCACCGACCAGTCATTGCAGCCGCGACGGGTTTTCGTCGCCGGAACGGAAGGAACCTGATGGAGATCGTGATCCGGGCTGACGAGAACGAGGTGGCGAACACGGTCGCCGATATCGTCGGCGGGTACGTACAGGGCGGCAACGCCATCCTCGGCTTGGCCACCGGGTCGTCGCCGCTGGGCAGCTACCAGGAACTGGCGCGCCGGTATCGCGAGGGCGAACTGGACTTCTCGACCGCGAGCGCGTTCCTGCTCGACGAGTACGTCGGACTGCCCAAAGACCATCCCCAGTCGTACTTTTCGGTGATCCGGTCGGAGTTCGTCGACCATGTGAACCTGGATCCGGCGCGGGTGCTGAGCCCGAACGGGGAAGCGGGTGACGTCGCGGGCGAAGGCCGACGGTACGACGCCGCGATCGCCGCCGCGGGCGGGGTCGACGTGCAGCTGCTGGGGATCGGGACCGACGGGCACATCGGGTTCAACGAGCCCGGGTCGGCGCTGACCTCGCGCACGCGAGTGAAGACGCTGACCGAGCAGACGCGCAAGGACAACGCGCGCTTTTTCGACGGGCCAGAGGATGTGCCGCATCACGTGCTGACCCAGGGCCTGGGCACCATCAACGAGGCGGGGCATCTGGTGATGATCGCGCTCGGTGCGGGCAAGGCCGACGCGATCGCCGCCGCCGCCGAGGGACCGCTGTCGGCGTTCTGCCCGGCCTCGGTCATGCAGTGGCATCCGCACGTCACCGTGGTGATCGACGAGGGCGCGGCGAGCAAGTTGAAGTTGGCCGACTACTACAAGTACGCGGTCGCGAACAAGCCCGCCTGGCAGTCGTTCTGAGATGACCGCGCTCGAGTTCGCGGTGCAGGACGTGGCGGGTGCGCTCGGTGCGCGCCGCGTCGGGGCGGATCGGGTGGAACTGTGTGCGGCGCTGGGCAGTACGGGTGGGCTGACGCCCAGTATCGGGACGATCGAGGCTGTGGTGGGGACCGGGATTCCGGTCCATGTGCTGATTCGGTGCCGGGCCGGCGGTTTCGTGTACGCCGATGCGGCCGAGCTCGCGGTGATGAACGCTGATGCGCGAGCGGCTGTTTCGGCTGGCGCGTCGGGTTTGGTGGTCGGTGCGCTCACCCCTGACCATCGGGTCGATGTCGAAGGGTTGCGCCGGGTGCTCGACGGTGTTGCCGTGGAAGACATAGAGCTGACCTTTCATCGTGGGATAGATCAGATCCGCGACCGTGAGGCCGCGCTCGACACGTTGATCGCCGGTGGGATGACCAGGGTGCTCACCTCCGGTGGGGCAGCCACCTGCGCCGAGGGTCTGGATGAACTCGCCGCGATGGTCGAGCACGCGGCCGGGCGCATTCAGATCATGGCGGGCGGTGGGGTCACCGTCGGCGATATCCCGGCGCTGCACCGGGTCGGGGTAGACGCGGTCCACCTCTCGGCCCGACGGGTCATCGCGGACGACGGTGGGCCCGGTGGGGGTGGCAAGTCCGGCCAGGAACAGCTGGACGAGGAGCTCGCGGCCGATGCTGCCGCTGAGCTACTAGCCGCGAACCGGTCGGGCCATACAGCCTGAATCAGGCTGCGTAATTCGCCCGCGCGGTTTCGTGCGCGGCGGGCGTGGGCGTTTCAGGCCCGCTCGGCCAGGATTAACTCCGCTTCGCCCGCATCACAATCGAACGCGGCTTGTACGGCCGCAACGGCCTTTTCGTGCTCCCCTGCCGCGATCAGGTCGTCGATGGCGGCCCACTGGTCGGTGGGCGGCGCGACGGGCGAGTCGAGGCGGCGATCAAGCCGTTCCCACATGCGGGCCACAGTCGGGTCGTCGGCGAGTAATCCGCCCAGGTGGGCCTTGAAGTTGGGGTGTTCGGTCCGGTACATCCCCATCCAACTGCTACCCGGCGGACTGGCTTCGGCATTGGCCGTACGGTCGGCGAGCTTGAGGATCACCGCGCGGGGATGGGCGACGATCTTGTCGTAGGCATTCTGGTTTCGAGCCTTGCGATCAGGGCCGACACCCGTGACCGCCCACACCAGATCGAGAACCGCACGGCCGAAACGAGATTCGACCTCATCCGCGGTAACCGGGGTGTCCTCGACGACATCATGCAACCACGCCGCCTGCGCGAGTTCACCGTCGTAGCCGAAATCGCGCAGAACAGCCCGCACGGCCGCGAGGTGAGTGACGTAGGGATGCTCGCCATACCGCTGATCGCCATGTGCCGCGACAGCGAACTCCCGCGCCTCGGCTTCGCGCTGGTCGACAACCTGCTGATCGAACTCCATGTCACACCCCCGTGCTCGAATCTGATCCTGTTGCGACCGACCCTAGCCGAGGGCACCGACAAGTATTCGAATCAGAGGTGGACCAGCGGTTTCACCGCGGTCAGGATGCCGGTCTGGTCGCGGCTCCGGCTGTAGCTGAGGTCGAGGAAGCCAGCCGCCTCGACCCGCTCGATGTAGTGGCGAATGTCGACGTCGACGAACGGGTCCCGGCCGAGGAACAGCGAGAAGACCGCCCGTATGCGGGGCGACGGTGACGCGTCGGCAAGCAGCAGCCGCCCGCCCGGCCGCAGCACTCGCCACATTTCGGCGATCGCGGCGTCGCGCTTCGCTTCGGGAATGTGGTGCATGACGAAAGTGCAGGTGACGACATCGAATTCGGCATCGGACACGGGCAGGTCCTGCGCAGGACCGACTTCATAGCGGTGGTGAGCAACGCCATCCCTGTTCTCCTCCACCGCCGTGACCGAAGGGTCGACGCCGACAACGGCTCCGGTCGGGCCGACCGCCGTCCCGAGCGCACGAACGAGCTTGCCCGGCCCACAACCGATATCGAGCGCACGCCAACCGGGCCCAGCACCGGACAGTGCGACGAATTCGGCGAGCAGACGGCGATGCCTGCCGAGGAAGAACACCGCGGTGAACAGGTTGTAGCGACGCAGACCTTCGATGACGAGGCCGGTGTCGGCATCATGGACGAACATGGGGGTGAGAAGCTGATTTCGGGTCATGCCTTCATGGTCGGACGTGGGCGCGCGCGTCACCAGGAGCAGAATCGTCGTCGGTGTCCGTTATCGAACAGATCCGGGAAAACCGTTCAGGAGGAAGCGATGGCGCAACACCCGGATCGTCGGGTTCGACGCACCAGGGACACGCTGCACCAGGCGCTGATCGAGCTGATGATCGAGCGCGGCTACGACAAGGTGACCGTGCGCGACATTATCGACCGCGCCGACGTAGGGAGATCCACCTTCTACGCGCACTACCGCGACAAGGACGACCTACTGCTGGTCAGCTGCACCGAATTCCTGCGTCGCGAGATCGCCCGCACGAGCACGCCCGGTTCACCCCTGGCTCCCCTGCGGGTGATGTTCCATCTGGCCGCGCAATATCCCCAGGTGTACGGCCCGCTGATCGGGCCGAAGGCGACCGCCACCGTCGTGCGCGCCTACCAGCAGTGCGTCACCGAACTGGTCGACGAACTGCTCGGCGACCAGCCGGCGGGCACCATCGCGTTCCTGTCGCATGGGTTGATCAGCATGCTGGGCACCGTGATCGACCCCACCGCGCCGACACCACCCGCACAGGCCTGGCAGCGGTTCGAGACACTCGCGCTGTACGGGCTCAGCGGCGCAGGTCCGGCCATGGCGGGCGACGCAGGATCGCCAGCGCCACAATGACTCCGGTGAGCAGTCCGATCCATTCGCCCAGCTGCGCGATGCGGGTGGCGTCGACCGCGGGCGTCCATTGCGCGTGCCCGTCGTGGACCACGAACAGTCCGATCGGACGAGGATGTCGCAGCAGGCCTCCGCCGCGCGAGACCGTGATGATGGTGGTGCCCTCGGCCGTGTCGATCGGCTCGCCGAACACCATCGGCGGCTCGACCACGAGCTGTTCGAGGCGGTCCCTGATCGTCATCGCATCCCCGTCCCGTCGTTCGGTAGTGCCGTCGAACATACGCGTCCGACGCCCGGTGCCGTCGGATACGAACCCAACTGGAGAGGGTTGCAGAAATATGTAGATCGGTCTAGTTTTGGGCGGTGGGCAAAAAAGGAGCCGAGACGCGGTGCAAGTTGATCAGGGCGACACGGTCGCTGATCGAGTCGCACGGGTACTTCGGTGCCGGGCTCAACCAGATCGTGCAGGACAGCGGTGCACCGCGCGGCTCACTGTACTTCCACTTCCCCGGCGGCAAGGACGAACTGGTCGTAGCCGCACTGGCCGACAGTGGCACCGATATCGCGGCGATCATCCGCACGATCGAGGCGACCGACGCCCGCGACTTCGCGCGAAAGATGTTGGCACTGTTGGGCGATCAGCTGGAAGCCTCGGAGTGGACCATCGGATGTCCGGTGGCGACCGTCGCGTTGGATACCGCGGCTACCAATGATGTTGTGCAGCAGGCCTGTTCGGCGACCTACCGGCAGTGGGAAGACGCCATCCGCGAGCGACTGGTCGGATTCGGGCATCCCGAGCCCGAACGGCTCACCACCGTGGCACTGGCGCTGATCGAAGGCGGGCTGGTCCTGGCTCGCACGCACCGCTCTCGCCAACCGCTGCTCCACCTCGCCGACACCATCGACACTCTGATCTGAGCTCGCCTCCTTCCTCGAACCACCTCTCGGTTCAAAATATGTAAATCGGTCTACTGAAAGTAGGGCACATGGCTCACACCGACTCGATCGTTTTCGGCGCCGCCGGATTCATCGGCCGCTCGCTGGTCGCCGAACTGCTGCGCACCGGGCACACCGTCACCGCCGCGTTGCGGGCAGGCAGCCAGGATCGGCTGCGGACCTGGCTCGACGGGCACGGTGTCGACTCGACCGGCTTGACCATCACCACCACCGACATCGGCGAACCGGATCTCGCGATTGGCGACGACATCCACGGAGTGCGCGATGTGTACAACGCGGCCGCACTGATGAAGTTCGGGCTCGACGCGGAGGTGGCGCGGCGGGTCAACCTCGACGGTGCGGTGCACGTGCTGGAATGGGCTGCGCGACAACCGGATCTGCGAAGGGTCGTGCACATCAGCGGCTATCGCGCCGTCGAGGACGCAGGCGAACAGGATTACCGCAACGGCGCGTACGAGGCGTCGAAAATCGAAGCCGATGGCACGCTGCGACGCATCGCTGCCGAACGTGACATCCCGCTGACCGTGGCGAATCCGTCCGGGGTACTCGGGCCCGGACAGTACTTCGGGCTCTCCGACATCATCGACAACCTCTGGCGGGGCCGGTTGCCCGCGCTGCCGGGGTCCACCGACACCTTCGTTCCGGTGGTCGACCTCGACTATGTGGCGCGGTTCATGGTGGGGCTACCCACTGTGCCCGACACTGCCGGCAAGTCCTATGCGCTGCTGGATGCCACGACTCCCGCACTCCCGCAACTGATTCAGCTCGTTGCCGAGCACCTCCATGTGGATCCGCCGCGATTCACCCTGCCGACCGCATTGGTCCGCCGACTGCCGCGGGCACTGACGCACGCTGACCCCGAAGCGCTGCACTTCATCAGCAGCGACCGTTACGACACCAGTGCCAGCGATGTCGTCGCGCGACGGCTCGGCGTCAGTCATCCGCCGGTCGGCGACCTTCTGCGCACGTATGCCGACGACATCGTCGCCAGCCGCAACGGCGCCGTCACACCCATACCGAAATCTGGTTTCCGCGAAGGAACTTGGGTTGTCGGCGAGCATGTCGATCCGGAATATGTGTTGCTGCACGGGATTCCGGTCGACAGTGATTCGTGGGCCGACGTGGTTCGCGAGTTGGACGTGCCGGTACTGGCGGCTGACCTGCCCGGGCTCGGCCGATCGGCGGCATCCTCGGGGTCGATCGGCGACTGGATGGACCAGTTGATGGCGCCGGTACGGACTCGCCCGGTCATCGTCGGCCATTCGTTCGGTGCCTGGCCCGCAATCGAATTCGCGCTGCGCCATCCCGATCGGGTGTCGCGACTCGTGCTCATCGCGCCGGCTTTCCTGCAGCGACCCGCCTCTCGGCTGACGGGTTCCCCCCTTGCCGCCGAGGTGGTCAAGCGCATGCCGATGGCGAAATTGGCTGCCCGACTGGATATTCCGGAAGGGCCTGCCGTCGCGTCGGCGGTAGCGAATCTACGTCGGCCCGGCGTTGTTCAGCGCACCTTCGCCGCCCTGCGCGCCGCGGGTGCCACGCGCGACGAACTCGCCGCGAAACTCGCTGGAGTCACCGTGCCGGTCGACATCATCGTCGGCGCGCGGGATCCACTGACCGAGCCGACCGATCTACCTGTCACCACCATCGCCGACACCGGCCACTACCCGCAACTGACCCATCCCGATCAGGTCGCACAGGCCCTTCGAAGCGAAAGCACTACCGACGCAAGGTAGCTGCGAACTCAACCGGCCGACAGCTCGATGCGAAGTGCGGGGTCGTTCAGCATCTCCGGTGGGAGCGTGATGGATTCCTCGGTTCGCCACCGTGCGTGCCAATTGGGAACGCCACCAGGCAGATTCAACTCTCGAGCTGTGGTGAGCAATGGTAGGTCCAGGCGGGCTGACGTGACGGTGACGGTCGCGTTTGTCGGCGTGTGCGACCAGACGTCGTCGACCGCGTTGGTGATGCGGACGCCGAGTCGGTGGCCGGGGGCCAGGCGGGCGTCTTGCCAGAGCAGGCGGATGTCGGATTCTGGGTGGACGGGGGCGATGCCTCGGGTGATGACTGTTGCGCGGCCGTCGGGGGCGATGTCGTAAAGCTCCAGTGCGACAGTCGCTTCCGGAGGTCCGGAGAGTGTGAGGGCGGCGGTTGCGCGGCCTGCCAGGTGGACGGGTTCGGTTACCGGAGCCGAGATCGACCAGATTTCCCGGTCCCTGCCGGGCAGTAGGCCGCGATCGTTGTAGGTGCCGGTGCGCAGTGCGACGGACGTGCGGCGGGAATCCGAAGGTGGCCAAGCGTTTTCGCTGCGCCAGCCACCGTCGAACTGACCGACGGTCACCGGCGGGCCCGGCACGACTACGTCGGCGCCCGCTACGTGTCGGTCCAGGAAAGCGTAGAGCTCCGAGGCGAATTGGGGTGTTCCGCATTTTTCGCGACAGTCCGAGTGGCCCCATTGGCCGAACCAGGCGCGGTGCTCGCCGGGGCCCCTGGCTTCCCACGCGTCGATGATCCGGTCGGCGCGCGTGTTGGAGTCCAGGAAGCTCTGGGCGAGGAACATCGGTGTGGTGTTGCCGCGCACGGCCTCGAGCATGTCGCGCTCACGCCACTTCGGGTTCGCGCCGTTGTGGTCGGTGGTCAGGGCCAGGTAGTCGGCGGCGCAGTCCTGGGTCATCGCCACGGCATTGGCTTTGTACTCGTCGCCGTCTGCCGGATGACCAGGAGTCGACGCGATCGCCAGGTGTTCCACACCCGCGGTGTCGGCGGGTCGAATTCCGTCGTCGGTCAACGGTTTTCCGCCGAACTTCCACGAAGTGCCCTGCATGTAGAGATACGAGTACGGATCCACGACCGGCGCGAACGCCGCCACCGCCGCCAACCCCTTCGGCTTCGCGGCCAACGCCATCATCCCGGTCCACCCCTCATAGGACGTCCCGACCACCCCGACCCGCCCCGTCGACCAAGGCCGACTCGCCGCCCACTCCACCGCGGCCGCCACATCCGACATCTCCCCCGGCCCGCCGTAGTCGGGACACCCGTTCGACCCACCGAACCCACGCAGATCGACGATCACATACGTGTAGCCCGCTCGCAGCGCCCACTCCACAGGCAGATTGTCGGTCGACGGCCCGCCCGCAGGTCGCGGCAGACTCAGATACGCCAGATGCGCGCGATAAGGACTGGCCGTCAACAACACCGGAGTCCGCACCTCAGCCGCGATCCCCTCCGGCCGCAGCACATCCGCATGCAACCGAGTCCCATCCGGCGCGTTGAAATACTCCTGCGTCCAGACGTACCCCACGTTCACCGACTCCGCCGACACAGGCGCGGCAAGCCCGAACACCAACGCCACACCGACCACAACCCGCGTCACCATCAAGCCCCATCGCACTCATGGACTATTACCGGTACTCGCCGCGGAGTCCAGCCCCGACAACCAGGGGCCGTCGCGGGTCGGCGAGGTAGCCGACCACGCGAGGTCTGCACCGGACGCGCGCGGCGTTGCGAACACCGGGCAGGATTACCAGCGCCCGAGCGACTGTCCGCCACCCTCTCGTCGACGCACGCGCGGCACTGGCCGACTCTGTTGCGCGACGAGCATGACCGACGATGTCGGCGGCTTCTCAGACAGCGCTTCCCTGACGCGCTGACAATCGGGTGGAGGTCGACCTGGTCAGGCGGTCGACGGCCAGCTGGTCGAGGCTGAATCGTCCCGGCCCCATCAACGCCACGGCCATCGATGCCGCGGCCAGGATGAGGACGAATTCGTATCCGCCGTTCTCGGCGAAGAATCCGTTCGACGCGTGGACGAAGATCCACGCGCCGCCCATGATGAACACGTAGCCGGCCGCGACGATGCGGGTGAGAGCGCCCGCGATGAACAACAGCGAGCCGAAGGCCAGCCAGATCGGCACGAACCGACCGCTCACCTCGTTGAGGGGTATGCCTGCTTCGCCCTGCATCGCGACGATGGTGGAAAGCCCGGTCCGGAGATCATCGATCCCGTGTACCAGGAACACGCCCGCGAGCCCGAGCCGCAGCACGAGCTTTCCTGTGTCGGTGACCAGTGGTGAACTCTCGGTGAGCAATTCGGTCTTCATTGTCGACCTTCCGTGCCAGGTGAATCCGATTTTTCGAACATGTCCATCGCACCAGGAAATCGGCTGCTCAGGAAGGACAGATCGGGTTGCCGCCGATACCCTCGAGGTATGGGAGATCTCGAGGTGAGAGAGCTTCGATACTTCGTTGCCGTCGCCGAGCACTCGACTTTCTCGGGTGCCGCGGCGGCACTGGGAATGGCGCAGCCACCCCTGTCGCGGGCGATCCGGCTACTCGAACGGCGACTGGGCGTCGACCTGTTCGTTCGAAGTGCGCAAGGCGTCACGTTGACCGACGCGGGACAGACGTTGCTCGACGAGTCGTTCCACGCGCTGGCCGCGATCGGGGCCGCAGCGGCCCGGACCCGGCGCGCGGGACTCACACAATCGACGCTGATCGCGACAGCCAAACCTGGAACAGCGTCCGGCCTGTTGCGGCGCGCCGTCGACGCGTTCACCGAGACGCACCGAAGTCCGGTGGTGGAGATCCTCGTCGCGGGCTACCGCGGGCAGACCAGCATGGTGCGCGACGGTCGGGCGGACGTCGCGATTGTCGGCTCGCCGTTCGACAGTCGCGGTCTGGCTGTCGAGGTGCTGTCCGAGGAGCCCCGCGTCGCGGTGGTCGCCACCGACCACCGTCTCGCTACCCGGCGCGACCTGCGGTGTCGAGAGCTGCTCGGCGAGACCATCCCGGTATTCCCCGACGCCACCCAGGACGAACGCCTCTATTGGTCCGGCCGGGACAGGGTCGGCGCGGGCAGCCCGCTCGAAGTCGCCACCTCGGTCGAAATCTCTACCACCGACGTAGGCGATATCACCCAGGTCATCGAACTCGTCGCGCTGGGACACGCGGTCGCCCTGTTGCCACGGTCTGTGGCGAATGCCTATCCACGCGCGGACGTAGTCCACCTCCCTACCGTCGACGCGAGCCCGTATGTGAGCTCGATCGTATGGCCACAGGGGTCGAGGTCGCGATCGCTGGCCGAATTCGTCCGCTTCACTGTCGAATTCGCCGGACAGGAGCAGGCACAACTGCACCGAGGCGCATCCTGACCCGAATCACGCAGTCCGGCAAGGATTTGCGCGGATACACGAAAATCCCCTCCAGCACAGAGCTGAAGGGGATTTTCGATTACCGCGGACCTACCGCGTACCGAACGGGCTGTTCACACCCGTTCACGCAGGTCAACGATCACACGTCGTAGTAGAGCTCGAACTCGTACGGGTGCGGGCGCAGGTTGACCGGGGCGATTTCGTTGTCGCGCTTGAGCTGGATCCAGGTCTCGATGAGGTCAGGCGTGAAGACGTTGCCCTCGGTGAGGTAGTCGTGGTCCTGCTCGAGGCGGTCGATGACCGCGGACAGGCTGGTGGGGGCCTGGGGGATGTTCTTGGCCTCCTCCGGCGGGAGCTCGTAGAGGTCCTTGTCCACGGGCGCCATCGGCTCGATCTTGTTCTTGATGCCGTCCAGGCCGGCCATCATCATGGCGGCGAAGGCCAGGTACGGGTTGCCCGAGGAGTCCGGCGCGCGGAACTCGATGCGCTTGGCCTTGGGGTTGTTGCCCGTGACCGGGATACGCACGGCAGCCGAACGGTTGCGCTGCGAGTACACCAGGTTGATGGGGGCCTCGTAGCCCGGCACCAGACGGTGGTAGGAGTTGACGGTCGGGTTGGTGAACGCCAGCAGCGACGGGGCGTGGTGCAGGATGCCGCCGATGTAGTGACGCGCCAGATCCGACAGGCCGCCGTAGCCGGCCTCGTCGTGGAACAGCGGCTTGCCGTCCTTCCACAGCGACTGGTGCACGTGCATGCCCGAGCCGTTGTCACCGAACAGGGGCTTCGGCATGAAGGTGACCGACTTGCCGGCCTTCCACGCGGTGTTCTTCACGATGTACTTGAACAGCTGCAGGTCGTCCGCAGCCGAGAGCAGCGTGCCGAACTTGTAGTTGATCTCGGCCTGACCGGCGGTGCCGACCTCGTGGTGGCCGCGCTCGAGCTCGAAGCCCGCGTTCTGCAGGTTGGTCGAGATCTCGTCGCGCAGGTCGACGTAGTGGTCGTACGGGGCGACGGGGAAGTAGCCACCCTTGTTGCGGACCTTGTAGCCGAGGTTGCGGCTGCCGTCCGGGTTGAACTCCTTGCCGGTGTTCCACGAACCCGAGACGGACTCGATCTCGTAGAACGAGCCGTTCATCTCCGAGCCGTAGCGGATGCCGTCGAAGATGTAGAACTCGGCCTCGGCACCGAAGAACGCGGTGTCGGCGATGCCGGTCGAACGCAGGAACTCCTCGGCCTTGCGCGCGATGTTGCGCGGGTCGCGGGAGTAGGCCTCACGGGTGAACGGGTCGTGCACGAAGAAGTTCATGTTGAGCGTCTTCGCGTTGCGGAACGGGTCGATCCGCGCGGTGCTGAAGTCGGGGAGCAGGAGCATGTCCGACTCGTCGATCGACTGGAAGCCACGCACCGAGGAGCCGTCGAACGCCAGACCCTCTTCGGCCAGGTCGGCGGTGAACGCCTTGGCCGGAATCGAGAAGTGCTGCTGGACGCCGGGCAGGTCGGAGAAGCGGATATCGACGTACTCGATGTCCTCTTCCTTGATGTACTGGATGACCTCTTCGGCCGTGCTGAACGTCACTTGCTCTCCTTACGAATCGGTTCCCAGCCAGTCGCGATGCTGGCCCTTTCCCGACGACTGCGAGCAGTCGCCGCGAAGGGGTTCGTCGCGACCTGACGCTAAGGACGCGGTGTTTCCCAACAGTCAAGGCTGTGTTTCGCCAGTGTTACGCGAGCTGGATGCCTGGGTGATGTGAGCCAAACGGGTGCGTCCTTCAGGCTAATCCTGCCATCCGCGCGTTCGCGCGCTGACGTGACCTCCACTAATGCGCGCGTGGGCGGCCGATCGCGCGCCACTATCCTGGGCTCATGGCGCGTATTACCGGCACATGGCTCTCCGGCTCCCCGGCCGAACCCGGGCAGGGCGACACCCCCGGCTACCCAGGCGAGCTGTACGGGCTGCCACGCGAGGGTGCGGGCTCGCTGGCGCCGACCTGGCGCCGAGTGGTCGCGATGTTTCTGGACTGGTTCATCGCGGTCGGGATCGCGGCGGTGGTCATGGGCGGCACGGTGAAGCCGTCGGTGCAGCTGCTGGTGTGGTTCACGATCGGGGTGGGCGCGGTGACGTTGTTCGGGTTCACCCCCGGCCAGTACTTCATGAAGCTGCGCGTGGTGCGGATCGACGCCGCCGTGGCGGTCGGGTTCGTGCGCGCACTGGCCAGGCAGGTGCTGCTGGTGTTCGTGGTGCCCGCGCTGTTCACCGACGCCGACGGTCGCGGCATGCACGACCAGGCCACCGGCACCGCGCTGGTCAACGCCCGCTGACATAGGTCCGGCCCGCGCTCTGGGAAGAGCACGGGCCGGGGAAGAACTGGCGGGGATCAGCGGCGACGGATCGCGCGCTGCATGCCCTTCATCTTGGCGCCGGGGGGCATCGGGCCCTTCGGCATCGCGGGACCACTGCGCGAGCTCAAGGCGGTGAGCCTGCCCTCGATCTGGTCGATCCGCTTGACGTCGATGTTGCGCGGCAGCTTGGTCAGGGTCTTCTGCAGCTCCTTGAGCGGCGTCTGACCTGCCTCGTTGCCGACGATCACTTCGTAGATGGGGGTGTCACCGACCAGGCGGGCGGTGCGCTTCTTCTCCTGTGCGATCAGCGACTTGACCCGCTGCGGGGAACCTTCGGCGACGAAGATCACCCCGGGCAGACCGATCACGCGGTGCACGGCGTCGAGCTGGGTGGTCGCGGCGACGCCGTTGGCGACCCGCCACTTGCCCTGCAAGTTCTCCAACACCCACGCCGCGGCGCCCGCCTGACCTTCGGCCTTGCGGTACACGTTCTTCTGCACGCGGCGCCCGAACAGGATGAATGCCAGCAGCACACCCAGCAGCAGACCCAGCGGCAGCAGGAACCACTGCATGTCGAAGATCAGGCCGATTCCGAAGAACACGACCGTGGTCCCGACCAGTGCGCCGATCATCAGCGGCAGCAGCGCCTTGTCTTCCTTGCGCTGCATGTTGAACGCCTGCCACAACTGCTGACGACGTTCGCGCGATGCCTGCTTACGGGCCGCTTTAGCCGCGGCCCTGGCTTCCTTCGACGGCTTGCCGCCCTTGCCTCCTGCCATGGGTGTCAGCTTAGATGGCGCGTCGCGCACGGGTCTGACCGCATCACACCGGGCGCGGATCCCGGCGTTTCGGGCGCGGTTCCCGCGCAGACAGCGCCCCCGCGGACCACAATGGGGGTGATGCGCCCGATCACCGAGATTCCCGCCCACTCCCCCGTGACCGATGGTGTCGACGACGAGGTCGCCCGGCGGCTGGCTGTGGCGCTGCAGTGCGTCACGGTGTCGACCGAGGATCCCGCGCACACCGCCGACGCGGAGTTCGTCCGACTGGCCGCGCACCTCGAGTCGTCGTTCCCGCTCGTGCACGCGCAGCTGAGCTTGACCATGTTCGAGCACAGCAGGCTGTATCGCTGGGACGGCGTCGAGCCGGGCACGGTGTCGGCGATCCTGCTGGCGCACCAGGACGTGGTGCCCGTGGACGACGCGCAACGGTGGACCCATCCCCCGTTCGCCGGTGTCGTGGACGACGAATTCATCTGGGGCCGTGGGGCGATCGACGACAAGAGCCGCGTGCTCGCCGTGCTGGAAGCGGTCGAGTGGGCGCTACAAGCCGGAATTCGCCCGCGGCACACCATCTTCCTGGCCTTCGGTCACGACGAAGAGGTCTTCGGTGACGGTGGCGCGGTGCGGATGGCACAGCATCTGCGCGACCTGGACGTGCGCGCGGACCTGCTGCTCGACGAGGGTGGCGTGATCACCGACGGCGTCGCCGACGGCGCGGATCGGCCGGTGGCCAGCATCATGCTCGGCGAGAAAGGCTATGCGACAGTACGGCTTTCGGTCAGTGAGACCGGTGGGCACTCCTCGATGCCGGGCAAGCAGACGGCGGTGGGACGGTTGGCGCGGGCGGTGGCGCGGGTGCAGGACCATCCGATGCCGTTGCGGTTGACGCCGGTGATCAGCGACATGCTCGCCCGCATGCGGGTGGCGTTTCCCGAACCGCGCCGCAAGTTGCTCGCGCTCACCGACGCGCGCGGGCTGAGCACGCTGGCCCGGCCGCTGATCACCAGGATCATGGCGGCGGGGCCGACCACCGAGGCGTTGGTCCGCACGACTACCGCGCCCACGGTGATCAGCGGCGGTGTGAAAGCCAATGTGTTGCCTCAGAGCGCCGAGGCGTTGGTGAATTTCCGTATCCTGCCCGGTGATTCGGTGGCAGCGGTGCTCGCGCACTGCGCTCGGGTGATCCGCGATATCGGCGTGGCCATCGAGCTGGTCGGCCCCACTTCGGAGCCGTCGCGGTTCAGCGAACCGGGCCCGACCTTCGATCTGATCGCCGAACTGGCCAGCAGTGTGGTGCCGGGAATCGTGACCACCACCGGGATCGTGCCCGGCGCCACCGATTCGCGCCACTACGACGGCCTGGCCGCCACCCGGTGCAACTTCGCGCCGATCGTGCTGACCGCGTCGGATCTGGAACGGATCCATGGAACCGACGAGCGGATCTCGCGCCTGAACTACGCTCGGCTGATCGAGTTCAACCGGCGTCTGCTCGAGCGGCTGGCCGCGACGCCCGAAGCCACAGGAGCGCGACGATGACCACCGATACGGGCGAATTCGCCGGCCACGGCGGCAAGATCGCGTGGCGCGCATGGCAACCCGACACCACGCCGCGCGGGGTGGTCGTGCTGGTGCACGGTGTCGCCGAACATTCCGGGCGCTACGAACACGTCGGAACGGCATTGGTCGACGAAGGTTTCGCGGTCTACTCCTTCGACCACATCGGACACGGACTGTCCGAGGGTGCCGCGGCCAATATCGGTTCGATGCAGGCCGCCGCCGACAATGCCGCGACCCTGCTCGAACTCGCGGGCACCGCCCATCCGGGGGTTTCGAAATTCCTGCTCGGGCATTCGATGGGCAGTCTGGCCGTACTGCACCTGGCCACGCGCGGACCAGTCGACGTGGCGGGCATCGTGATCTCCGCCCCGCCGCTGGACATCCCGCTGGGCAACCCGATCCAACGCCTGGCCGCACCGCTGCTCACCCGGTTCGCGCCGAATCTCGGTGTGCTGACCCTGGATTCGTCCACGATCAGCCGCGATCCCGAAGTGGTGCGCGCCTACGACGACGACCCGCTGGTGTTCCGCGGCAAGCTGCCCGCGCGCACCGCGGTGGAGATCCTGCAGCACACCGCGCTGGTGAAGCAGCGCCTCGGCGCGCTCACCGCACCGCTGCTGGTGCTGCACGGCACCGCGGATCTGATCGCGTCGCCGTCGAGCGCGGACCTGCTCGAACGCGACGCGGGCTCCTCGGATGTGACGGTGCTGCGGTATTCGGGGCTGTACCACGAGGTGTTCAACGAACCCGAGCGCGCGAAGGTGCTCGGCGATGTCACCGACTGGCTGTCCGCGCATGTTACCGACCAGTAGTTTTTTGTCCCGGTGAGCTAGTAGACTGCCCGCATGACCACGTCTACCGGCGCCGTTGCCTTCATCCGGGCGAGCTGGCACAGCTCCATCGTCACCAAGGCACACGAGGGGTTCCTCGCCGAATACACCGGCTTCGGGTTCGATCCCGAGGTCGTGGAGGTATTCGACGTGCCCGGCGCCTTCGAGATCCCGCTGCACGCCCAACGCCTGGCCCGCACCGGCCGCTACGACGCGATCGTGGCCGCGGCGCTGGTGGTCGACGGCGGCATCTACCGGCACGACTTCGTCGCGTCCGCGGTGATCGACGGCCTGATGCGGGTGCAGCTGGACACCGATGTCCCGGTGTTCTCGGTGGTGCTCACCCCGCACCACTTCCACGAGCACAGCGAGCACGTGGACTACTACACCAACCACTTCGTGACAAAGGGAGCCGAGGCTGCCCGCGCGGTGGCGAACACCCTCAGCTCCCTGCGGTCACTGCCTGCTATTTGAACTGATTCAGGCAAGCTTGTTCGTCTTGGAGGACGCCGATACGGAATGCCTCCAGACGCTGATGCCCGCTGGGCACCACCTTGCCGTTGACGTCAGAAGCGGCCAGCCCGTCGATGAGCAGGCCCGAGACCGCCTCGTCGAGGTCACCGGCCGACAGGCGCGGATCACTGTTGGGCTCACTGAGTTTGGTGGTGAGCACCCCGGTCAGGCACGCGGTGCGCAGGCCCGCGGTGTCGGCACCGGTCAGTGACAGCTTGCGATCCTGCTGCACCGCCAGGGCGTAGCGGGACACGAACACCGCCGCGGCGTTGTAGTCGCCGGTGACCACCGCCGACAGCGGCTCCTGCTTGGTGCTGGCACCCGCACCCGCGCGCTTGGCCATCGCGGGAATGTCGGTGCCGATCGTGTTCGAGGCCGGGCAGTAGGACGCGGGCTCGGTGGTGGTGGTCGACGCGCAGTTGCGGGTCACGCCCGTGTAGTCGAACTTCGGTGCGTTCTTCACCGGCATCGACTTGCCCAGCTGGGCGGCCAGGGTGGTCAGGGTTTCCTTGTCGACCGGCAGCTGCTCGTCGCGCTCGCCCTCTTCGAAGGTGACCGGCAGTCCCTCGCGGCGCTTCTCGATCTCCGCCTTGTCGATGCCCTTGCAGGTCTTGGCACCCTCGGTGTACCCCATCTGCACCGCCGAGACGCGTTCGAACGCCGAACCGTGGATCGCGTTGGGGTCGTTGGGGTCACGGTCACGCACGGCGACCGACGCCGCGAGCACACCGTTGAGTCCGTCGGTGGTGTTGAGGGTGAAGTGCTTCGAATTGCCTTCTGCCACATGGCGAAGGAACACCCCGGCCAGGCAGTCGGCCTGCTGTTCCTTCACCAGGCCGTCCATGGTGAACCCGCGCAGCAGGTCGGCTTGGGCCTGGATGGCGTGCCCGTACTCGTGGGCCAGCACCATCACCACCGACATTTCCTTGTACTTGTCGATCAGCAGCGGCAGCAGCACGCTGCGGTCCCAGCCGATGGTGTGGTTGAGCGGGCAGTACGCGGCGTTGACCAGTTTGTAGGTGCTGCTGAAGCAGAAGCTGGCCGCCTCGGCTTCGGGCGCCTTCGCCGACCACGAGATGTACTTCGACGCGGGCTTGAAGTCGCCGCGGAAAGTCTTGGGGTACTCGGTCTTCCAATACTCTTCGATATCGGCGACCGCGTTCATCGCCAGGGTGTCGACCGCACCGTTGTCGGTGTTGTCGGCTTTCTTGTCGGTGGCGGGCACACCGGGGCGTTGGCCGCTGGGACCGGTGGCGGTCGTGGCGCCTGCCACCTCCCACGGGTTGTCCTGTGTGGCAACGGCTTTGTCGCTGGCCGCGTTGGTCGACGAACAGCCGGCGACCAGCACACCGACACTGATCAGTGCCGCGGCCACGGCGAACCGATGTCTTCTCATACGTTTGTCCTCCCCGGGGAATGACGCGGACACCTGATGGTCCGCGGCGATCACATGGTAATCCACTGTGTCAACGGTTCATTCGGATCGTGGCCAGCACCGCGCGATGATCGGAGCCGGGGACGGTGAGCGTGCGGATCTGTTCGGCCACGCCGCCGGCGACGAGGATGTGGTCGATGCCGATCACAGGGCCCCAGCGGCGATCCGCGGGGAAGGTGAGCAGGACACCGTCACCGGTTTGGTCGGCGGCGGAAGCGAACGCGCCGTCGAGCAGGGCTCGGTATTCCGAATGGTCGTGGGTGGCGTTGAAATCCGCGCCGACGATCGCGGGTGCGTTTGTCGCGGCGAGGATTTCGTCGATGTGGCGCATCTCGGCCGACCAAGCGGCGAAGTCGAGGTTGGGCGGGATCGGATGGAAGGCGAACACCGACATCGGGCCGCGCTGGGGATGTTCCATCGTCGCGGAGATATTGCTCATGATGAAGCCGTCGTATTTCTTGGTGTCGCGCAACGGGTATCGGCTGTAGATGCCGGTACCGCCACCGCCCGACTGAGTGGGCTCCACGTAGAAGTAGGGCAGCTGCTCTTCCAGACCGGCTTTACGCAGGCCCGCGATCGAGTCGATGGTCAGTTCTTCGACGGTGAGCACGTCGACGTTGTTGTCGCGCACGGTGGCGGTCAGGAAGGCCGGATCGGCCAGTCCGAACAGGATGTTGGACTGCAGCACCACCAGTTCCGGACCGTCGGCAGCTCCGGCTTCCGGAATATAGGACGGCACCACCAACCACGCCGCCCCCGCCAACACCAACGCCGCCGCCCCCGAACTACGCCACCCGCGCGCGACCAGCATCAACACCAACCCGACAACACCCGCCAACATCAACCACATCGCCCCCGAAGCCAGCAACACCATCCACTTCTGCTGCCAGTCCACAACATGCAACACGATCCCGACCACCGCCGCGACCACCGCGCCCCACCCCAGCACGAGCAACGCCCGCTCCACCCATTTACGCATCATGTGAGCGAGCCTAAGCGCGCCCACTTTCGACTCCCTTGTGACTGCCTTGAGGGTTTACTGAGGCCTACACTGGCCGCCGAGAAGGAGGTGACCGTGTACATCGAAGAATTCACCGCCGCGGGCCCACTCACCGAGCAGGCCGTCGACGAGCTGATGACCGTCGCGACCAGATACACCTCGGCGATCACCCTGACCGTCGGCGAGCGCACCGTGCAACTGCCGGTTCTCCCGGTCTGCTGGGACGAACTGCCGGTGCGCGCGGGCACCTCCATCACCGTCGAAGCCGACCGCGGCTACCGGCCGGTCGACGTCGAGGACCGCACCGCGCTGGCCGACTTCGTACGAACCTTCCAGCGCGCAACCGGCAAGGCTTAGAGGGGCAGACCGGCTTCGATCCAGTTGTACGCCTGGATCTTTCGGGAGGCGGGGTCGTTGACGACCTGGTTGATGAGGTCGTTGATCTGGTCGGTGGACAGGGGGTAGCCGTAGTGTTCTGCGGCGCCTGCGGAGGCCCACAGGGACGCGAACAGGCCGGGGCCGCCCAGGAGGTGGGATAGGGCGGTGGCTACTTCGTCGACTGTTTCCAGGACGCCGTGGACCAGGGCGATGGCGATGTCTTCGTCGCCGGGGGTGGCGCCGGGGGCAAGGGCGCCGGATTCGACGGCGCGTTGGGCCAGCCAGGTGTGCGGGATCAGGGGGACGGGGCCGATGGCGTCGCCGAGGTAGTAGCGCCACTCGCCGGGGTTGCCCTGGTCGAAGGCGTGGATGTAGAAGGTGCGGGTCAGCGCCCACAGGGCGATGTAGCGCAGAGCCAGGTGTTCGGGGCCCAGGTGGGATTCGGGGCCGTCGGCGCGGTCGTGTTCGAGCAGGTTCCACGCGAAGCGGAACCACACCTGTTCGGAGTTGCCGACCCAGGTGGCGGGCAGGCGGTCGGCCAGCGCGGCCACGTCGGCGGCGGGGCCCTCGACGCCGGTGTCGCCGGAGGCTTCCACGCGCAGGTTGTCGACGTAGCCGCGCAGGGCGTCCACGGAGGTGAACACCGCGTAGCCCAGTTGGGCGAAACGGGTCAGGTCGGCATTGGCGGGTTCGAGCACCAGCACCACCGGCATGCCGACGCCGGGCTGCAGGCCGTCGGGCCAAAAAGCTTCCGCGACAGCGAGTTCGCGGCCGGTGATCGGATCGGACACCTCGCTGTCCAGCAGCGGGAAACCGAAGCCGTCGGCGACCAAGTCCTCGACCAGTGCGTTGATCTGGTCCACTGCCGGATCGCCGATGGTCACCCCGGCCACCCCCACGGTCAGCAGGGTCGGGCGGTGCAGTTTGCCCGTGCGCAGTTTCTCGAGGAAGGCATCCGCCGACGCGGACAGCAGTTTGCGGCGCGCGCGCAAGAACTCGCGGTAGTTCTCCACCCGCCACAGCGCCGGATCGGTCGGAATCCACTGGGAGGCAAGCACTCCCGGATTCCGACTCTCCACCTCGGCGAAGTAGTCGGCGGGTTCGCGCTCACCGATCGCGGTCTCGGAACCGGAACTGAGGAAGCAGAAGTTGGCGATCGCGTTGATCTCGTTTCGTTCGTAACCGGCATCGCGCAGCACGGTTTTCGGGAACAGGTAGTGCACCTGCACCGGCGTTCGCTCACCGAACTGCTCGATCCCCAACTCCGAACCGGTGCCCAGATCGCGCGAACCGTCCACGCGGGTCAGCAGATACAGCAGCGGGTAGAACCGCGAGCCACGGGTGGCGCCGGCGAAATCGTCGGCGCACAGGTCCAGTGAACCGCCGCGCAACCGTTCCAGCGAACCGATCAGCGCGTTGATGCCGCCGCGTTCGAGGGTGTCGTAGTCCTGCTGCAAAAAGGTTTCGGTGGAACCGCTGAACCGGCCCCACAGCGCCGAATGCACGTACCAGTACAGGACACGGTCGCGGTGCAGGTCGTCATCGAAACGGCCGCCGTTGAGGAACAGCAGCCGGGTGATCACCGGAATCGCGTAGCGGCCCATCAGAACTCGGTCGTGATCCAGACCCAGTCGACCCGCGACGGTGTCGAGGAAGGTGTCGACCTGCTTCGCGGTGGCCAGCAGCGCCTGTTCGAATTCGGCCGGTTCGAGATCGCCCAGCGCGTCGAAATGCGCGCGCCCGTTGCCGACGGCGATGACGTTGCGCAGCAACCAATCCAGGGTGAAGGTGTAGCCGTCCTTGTCCCAGCGGATCAGGTGATCGCGCAGGTTGCCGCGCGCCTGCGGCCACTGCGCGCACAGCGTGGCCAGCGCCAGATCACCCTTGGACAGTTTGGTACCACCGGAGTTCACCCGGTTGAAGATGTCGACCACCTCGTCGACCGTGCGGTCCGAACCGGTGATGGTCTCGACATTGAACTCGCGGTTGACCACCTCGCGCACCTTGTTCAACCGATTCAGGTACACCGCAAGGGTTTCCGGCGCTTCATCGGGGAACCGGGCCAGGTAGTGCATGGGCCCACGGGCGAACAGTTCGGTGATGTCGATCCACGTCGGCGCGGTGTCGCGGCCTGGCACCTGGAACTCGAAGACCTCGCGGTCGACATCGAAATGCAGGCCGGTGAACGCGATCTCGTCACCTTCGAAGAACGACGGCGCCGACCCGCGCACGATCCCGTAGAGCGTGGTGATCCGCTGCTGACCGTCCAGCAGCAACTGCCGCAGCCCCGACCCGTTCGTCGCCCCGCGCACCGCGATCTCCTCGGACCCGGTCTCCCACACCAACAACCCGCCGACCGGGTAACCCAGGTACAGCGAGCGCATGAGGCCGCGCACCTGGTCGCGGTTCCACACATACCCACGCTGGAATTCGGGCAGCAGCACAGCACCGGAGTCGATCTGGTCGAGCAGGGTGGACAGACGTGTCACGGCAGCCTTTCGATCGAGATCCGGTGGCGGACAAGCGCCCCATCGTTGCACGGATCGTACCGACACACTCCGACATGCCAGCGGCCGAACGGAACTGGCGCTACCGACCCGCGTCGGCGACCGCCGCACGGAAGGCATCGGAGGCATAGAACGGTGCCAACCTGCGGCGCAGCATCGAGTCGAGATAGCCACGCTCGTCCAGTGTTTCCAGCGCGGGCGGACCGAACCGCAGCGCCTCCTCGATCATCTCCGCACGCCCCACACCCAGTTCGCCGAGCAGTTCGGCAAGGGGGGTGTCGCCGTACTTGTCGAACACGCCGTCGATGCCCTCGTCCAGCAGCGCCCGGAAGTACTCGGTGTCGCGGAAGGTGCGCCAGAACTCGAACACCAGCACCACGATGTCCTCGACGTCGTCGGCCGAGACCACCTCGCGGAACGAGCCGACCGCGTCGCCGGTGTGCTTGCGCCAGGTTTCGCGGGCGCTGTCGATGAGCACCTCGTCGGCGTCACCGCTGTTGCCGCGCAACACGAATCGCGCGCCGGTGCGGGTGATCATGCCCACCCCGTTCTCGATCGCGGGCATCGCCGGTTCGGCCAGCCGCGACAGCGCGCCACGCAGCGATCGGGTCAGGCTGCTGCCTTCGGCGTGCTTGCCGTCGTCGACCGCGGTGACCACCGCGCGCTGCACCGCCTCCACGCACGCGTCGACGGTGACGGGACTGTTGAGGATCAACCGCACCAGCCGGTGGGTGACGTCCAGGTCGGCCACGGCGTCGATCAGCTCGTCGAACCGGCGCGGGTCGACCAGCTCGCCGACCTCGATCTCGTCGTTGGCGCGATGGTTGTACAACCGGGTCACGATCTCACCGACGAGTTCGGGAATCGCACCCTCCACCGGAACCTGCACGGCGAACTTGTGCGCGACCGCCTTGATCTGCTCGCGGGTCACCGCCTGCGCCAGCGTGAGCACCGCGGCCTCGTCGAGCATCCCGTCGATCTCCTCGGTGACGAACTCGAGGAACCCGGCGGGGTCGCGCAACTGCTGTTTGGTGAACGCCACATGCGCGTCGAGCACTCGCATCGCCAGGTCGACGTGACCACCGTTCGTTTCACCCATAATGCCCAGATTGGCACAGTCGGTGATGGGATGCGAAAGGGGCGCACACATTGGTTGCCTGCCGCCGCGACACGCCGGTCCACCACGCCAAACTCCGCCCAGATCGCGGTGCGAAAATCTCCTAGCGCGGTTTGCTGGCGAGTATGGCATACTGGGTTGCTGAGACTGGGCTGATCGCAAGTGATCGCCATGGCTCACCTACGGAAAAGACTTTTAAAACATGACTCAAGGCACCGTCAAGTGGTTCAACGGCGAAAAGGGCTTCGGCTTCATCGCCCAAGACGGAGGCGGCCCCGACGTCTTCGTTCACTACTCGGCTATCGGCGGCTCGGGCTTCAAGTCCCTCGAAGAGGGACAGCGGGTGGAGTTCGAGGTCGGCCAGGGCCAGAAGGGCCCCCAGGCTCAGGACGTCCGCGCCATCTGATTTCGGCGTGAACTTGGAAAAGCCCCGCACCTCTGGTGCGGGGCTTTTTCGTGCCCGAGTTACCCCCCGAACACGCGCTCGACGACCGCTTTCGCGCGACGGGTGATGCGCATGTAGGTGTCGAGGAATTCGCTGCCGTCGTCGGTGGGCCAGCCCGCCACGCGCGCGACCGCCGTGAGCAGCTTGCCCGGACCGGGGAGTTGGTCCGACGGTTTGCCCTTGACCAGGACCAGCGCGTTGCGGGCCGCGGTGGCGGTGATCCACGATTCACGTAGCAGCGCAACATCTTCGGAGTCGAGGATGCCCTCTTCTTCGATCACGTCGAGGGATTGCAGGGTCGAGGTGTTGTGCAGGGCGGGTACCTCGTGGGCGTGGCGCAGCTGCAGTAGCTGGACCGTCCACTCGATGTCGGCCAGTCCCCCGCGACCCAGTTTCGTGTGGGTGGACGGGTTGGCGCCGCGTGGGAGGCGTTCGGCGTCCACGCGGGCCTTGATGCGCCGGATCTCGCGCACCGATTCCTCCGACACCCCGCCGGTCGGGTAGCGGATCGGGTCGATCACGTGCAGGAAACGCACGCCCAGGTCCTGATCGCCTGCCACCTGGTGTGCGCGCAGGAGCGCCTGCACTTCCCACGGCTGGGCCCATTGCGTGTAGTAGGCCTGATAGGCCGCCAGCGTGCGCACCAGGGCACCGTTGCGGCCCTCGGGGCGCAGGCCCGCGTCCACCTGCAGCGGCGGGTCGACGCTGGGCGCGCCGAGCAGTCGCTGGACCTGTTCGGCGATGCCGTTGGCCCATTTCACCGCGGCGGCCTCGTCCTCGCCGGGGCGCGGGTCACACACGAACAGCACGTCGGCGTCGGAGCCGTAGCCCAGTTCCATGCCGCCGAGCCTGCCCATGCCGATCACCGCGAAGTCCGCGGGTGCCGGTGCGCCGCGTTCGGCTTCCGACGCGCGGATGACCGCGCTCAGTGCCGCTTCGAGCACCGCGACCCAGACCGAGGACAGTGCCGCGCACACCTGCGGGACGTCCAGCATCCCGAGCACGTCGGCCGAGGCGACGCGGGCCAGTTCGTGGCGGCGCAGCGAACGTGCCGCTGCCACAGCGCGTTTGGGGTCGTCGTAGCGGGCGGCGGCGGTCTGCATACCGCGGGCCACGTCTTCGGGTTTGGTGCTCAGCAGTTGCGGGCCGCCGGGTCCGTCGGCGTACATGCGGATGGTGTCGGGAGCGTTGATCAGCAGGTCGGGCAGGTATTCCGAGGAGCCGAGCACGATCATCAGCCGTTGTGCGACCGCGCCCTCGTCGCGCAGTTCGCGCAGGAACCAGATCTGGTCGTCCAGACCCTCCGACACCCGGCGGTACGCGAGCAGGCCCGCGTCGGGATTCGGTGTGTCACCGAGCCATTCGAGCAGGGTCGGCAGCAGCAGGGCCTGGATGCGGCCCTTGCGGGACACGCCGCCGGTGAGGGCTTTGAGGTGGGCCAGCGCGTTGGCGGGGGCGGCGTAACCCAGCGCGGCGAGCTGGCGGACCGCGGCGTCAGGGCTGAGGCGCAGGGCGTCGGAGTCCATCCGGGCGACCGCGTCCAGCAGCGGGCGGTAGAACAGTTTCGCGTGCAGGCGACGCACCCGCACGGCATTGCGGCGGATGTCGGTGTCGAGCACGCCGACCGCGTCCTGGCGGCCGTCGGGGCGGATGTGGGCGGCGCGCGCGAGCCAGCGCATGCCGTCGGCGTCGTCGGCGGCGGGCAGGGTGTGGGTGCGCTTGAGGCGCTGCAGTTGCAGGCGATGTTCGAGCAGGCGCAGGAATTCGTAGGAGGCGGTGAGGTTGGCGGCGTCGTCGCGGCCGACGTAGCCGCCCGTAGCCAGTGCGGTCAGTGCCTCGACAGTGTTGGTCACGTGCAGGGACTCGTCGACCCGGCCGTGCACCAATTGCAGGAGCTGGACCGCGAATTCGACATCGCGCAGGCTGCCCGCGCCGAGTTTGAGTTCGCGCTCGCGCATGTCGGCGGGGACCAGGTCCTCGACTCGGCGGCGCATGGCTTGCACGTCGGCGACGAAGTCGGGGCGTTCGGACGCGGTCCACACCATCGGCATCAGCGCGTCGCGGTATTGCTGGCCCAGTTCCAGATCGCCGGTCATCGGCCGGTTCTTCAACAGCGCCTGGAACTCCCACGTGCGCGCCCATCGCTTGTAGTAGGCGAGGTGGGAGTCCAGGGTGCGCACCAGGGCACCGGCTTTGCCCTCGGGGCGCAGGGCCGCGTCGACCTCGAAGAAGGCGGAGCTGGCCACGCTCATCATCTCCGCGGCCAGGCGGGTGGCGGTGGCGTCGGCCGGTTCGGCGACGAACACCACGTCGACATCGCTGACGTAATTCAGTTCTCGCGCACCGCATTTGCCCATCGCGATCACTGCCAGGCGCACCGGCAGTTCACCGTTCTTGCACACCCGTGCGATCGCGACGGACAGGGCGGCGGTGAGTGCGGCGTCGGCCAGATCCGACAGGTGTTTACCCACCAGCAGGTAGGGCGGGACCGGCTCGTTCTCGACCGTGGAGGCGAGGTCGACCGCGGCCAGCAGCATCAGCTGATCGCGATACCTGCTGCGCAACAACGCCACTGCCTCGGGGCCTGCGATTCCCGCACGGAACAGCATCGGACCCGCATTGGGCCCGGTTTCCGGGGTGGCGTCGACAGCGTCGAGCAGGTCGGCGATCAGTGCCGCGCGGGTCGGAAGTTGTTCCGTGCGTAGGATTTTCCACGCGGCGGGGGCGGCGACCAGGTGATCACCGAAGGCGGTCGACGACCCGACCAGACCGAACAGCCTGCCGCGCAACGTCGTATCCGAACGGATCGCCGAATCCAGTTCGGGCCATTGGTTTTCCAGCGATTCGCGCAACCGCACCAGCGTGGACAGCGCGAGATCGGCATCGGGCGAACGCGACAGTGCCCAGAGCACAGGCACGCTGTCGACGTTGTCCCAGCCGAGCTGGTTCAGTGAAGCTGCCGCTGTCGGTTCGAGTAACCCGAGCCGGCCGACGCCGGGAACAGCGGAGCGGGCAGTCGGTGGCCGGACCATGAGGTTAAAACTACTACGCCACCGACTGCATCACCTCACAAGCTCAGGTACTCCTTGAGCTCCCACGGGGTGACCTGCGAGCGGTAGTCGGCCCATTCGCGACGCTTGTTGCGCAGGAAGAAGTCGAACACGTGCTCGCCGAGGGTTTCCGCGACCAGCTCCGAACGCTCCATGGCCTGCAGGGCCTCGTCGAGGGTGCCGGGCAGGGTGCGGAAGCCCATGGCGCGACGTTCCGCGTCGGTCAGCGACCACACGTCGTCTTCGGCCTCGGGGGGCAGGGTGTAGCCCTTTTCGATGCCGCGCAGACCGGCGGCCAACAGCACCGCGAAGGTCAGGTACGGGTTGCAGGCCGAGTCTGGACTGCGGATCTCGACGCGGCGCGAGGACGACTTGTTCGGCGTGTACATCGGCACGCGGACCAGCGCGGACCGGTTGGACCGACCCCACGACGCCGCGGTCGGGGCTTCGCCGCCGTGGATCAGGCGCTTGTAGGAGTTGACCCACTGGTTGGTGATCGCGCTGATCTCGGGGGCGTGCTCGAGGATGCCCGCGATGAACGAGCGCGCGGTATCGGACAGGTTGTTCGGGTCGTCCGGGTCGGCGAACGCGTTGTTCTCGCCTTCGAACAGGCTCATGTGGGTGTGCATGGCCGAGCCGGGGTACTGCGAGAACGGCTTGGGCATGAACGTGGCGCGCACGCCCTCGTCGATCGCGACCTCTTTGATCAGGTAGCGGAAGGTCATCACGTTGTCGGCCATCGACAGCGCGTCGGCGTAGCGCAGGTCGATCTCCTGCTGGCCGGGGGCACCTTCGTGGTGGCTGAACTCCACCGAGATGCCCATCGACTCGAGCGAGTCGATGGCGTGGCGGCGGAAGTTCGGCGCGGCATCGTGCACGGCCTGGTCGAAGAAGCCGCCGTTGTCGGCCGGGGTGGGCTCGTAGCCGTCCTTGAGCTCGTTCTTCAGCAGGAAGAACTCGATCTCGGGGTGCACGTAGCAGCTGAAGCCCGCGTCGGCGGCCTTGTTCAGCTGACGGCGCAGCACGTGGCGCGGGTCGGCCCACGACGGCGAACCGTCGGGCATGGTGATGTCGCAGAACATCCGCGCCGAATGCTGGTGACCCTTGGAACTGGCCCACGGCAGCACCTGGAAGGTCGACGGATCGGGCCGCGCGACCATGTCGGCCTCGGACACGCGGGCGAAGCCTTCGATCGCGGAGCCATCGAAACCGATGCCCTCCTCGAAGGCGCCTTCGAGCTCGGCGGGGGCGATGGCGACGGACTTGAGGTAGCCCAGCACATCGGTGAACCAGAGACGGACGAAGCGGATATCCCGCTCTTCGAGCGTCCGCAGCACGAATTCCTTCTGGCGATCCATATCGGCGAGCGTAAGCACCCCGTGTTAAATCTGTATTACGTACACGGATGGGTTTTCGATCTCGTCACATCATTCGCACATCTCACCGGGCATGACAGGGCGTGGTGAGCACCATCGACTCTCAGCATGTGAGACCGGCAGCGGGCGTGGCGAGATCGACGAGGTAATTGATCACGGCCTTGTCCAGGCATTGATCGCCTGCCACCAGCGCCGCGGTGTGCCGGTTTCCGCGGAAAGTGATCAGGTCGGCACCCAGCTGGGCGGCCAGGTCGACACCGGCCTGATAGGGCGTGGCCGGGTCCTCGGTGGTGGAAACCACCACGATCAGGGGCAGGCCGGGCGCGGAGATGCGGTGCGGTTCGCTGGTGTTGGGCACCGGCCAGGCCGCGCACAGTTCCAGCGGCGCGGCGCCGGTGCCCCCGCCGTCGTCGAGGAACGGGGCGGCCTTGCGGTATTCGGTGTCCTGACGGCCGGTCACCGCGGGATCGGTGATGCGCGGGTCGTCGATGCAGCGGATGGCGTTGAAGGCGTCCTGGGTGTTGGAGTAGGTGCCGTCGGCGCGGCGGCCGTCGTACATGTCGGCCAGTTGCAGCAGGGTGTCGCCGTTGCCCGCGCGCAGTTCGGACAGGCCCTGGGTGAGGATCTGCCACATGTCGTCGCTGTAGAGGGCCTGTTGGACGCCGGTGATCGCGTCGTTGTAGCTGAGGCCGCGCGGGTCGGCGGTGCGGGCCGGGGTCTTTTCGAGGGGGGCGACCAGCTCGCGGAAACGGGCGACGGATTGGGCGGGGTCGGTGCCGAGCGGGCAGTCGGATTTGGTCGCGCAGTCGGTGGCGTACGCGGTGAACACGCCCTGGAAGCCCGCCGCTTGGCGCAGCGATTCCTGGACCGGATCCTGCGAGGAGTCCACGGCACCGTCGAGCACCATCGCGCGCACGTTCTGCGGGAATTTCTCGGCGTAGGCGGAGCCCAAGCGGGTGCCGTAGGAATAACCCAGGTAGCTCAGTTTCGCGTCACCGAGCACCGCCCGCATGACGTCCATGTCCTGGACGACCTCGCGGGTGCCGACGTGCTCGAGCAGGTCCACGCCCGTGCGCTGGGCGCAACGGTCGGCGTATTCGCGGTTGTCGGCCTCGGCCGCGGCGATGCCGGCGGGGGTGTTGTCGACGGGCACCTCGGCGCGTTCGGCGTCGGCCTGCTGCGGGGTCAGGCACACGATCGCGGGCAGCGACGAGCCGACACCGCGCGGATCGAACCCCACCCGGTCGAACCTCTCGGCCAACTCGGTGCGGTTGCCCACGCCCACCATCGACAGACCGGAAACGCCGGGACCGCCCGGATTCATCAGCAGCGAGCCGACCTTCTTGCCGGTGGCCGGGATCCGCGACAGCGCGATCTGGGCGGTCGGGCCGTCCGGCTGCGCGTAATCGATCGGGACGGTGATGCGCGCGCACTCGGTTTTGGGCGGCAGCCGGTCCTCGGGGCTGCCGAAGTCGGTGCAGGAGCCCCAATCGATGCGCTGCTCGTAGAAGCTGTTCAAGCCTGCGGGAGAGGGGGGCAGGGGCGTGTTCGGCGCGGTGTCCTCGCCCGTACTGCAACCGGTGGCGATCAACGCGCAGGTCGCGCCGAGAAGGACGAACAGCCGGCCTCGCTGCACAGTGGGCCCACCTTTCCGCGCCCTGCGGCGCCGCACAAAACGCGCCCGGACGGGCTCGCGATCACGGTAGCCGAATCGTGGATGTGACCGATCACACCGGCTCCCGCACTTAAAACGGTCGCGCGCTGGTGCCACACTGGACAGGTCAGAAATGCCCGGGGACCCGGTATGGGCCTCGAGGAACCAGACGAAAGGGACGATGATGTCCGTATCCGATGAGCAGGGTCCTGCCTACGGTGCCACTCCCGTCGAGAACAAGCCCCGCCGCAAGACCCGCGTCCAACATCTACAGCAGATGAAGGTCGACGGGGAACGCTGGTCGATGCTGACGGCCTACGACTACTCGTCCGCCCGGCTGTTCGAAGAGGCCGGCATCCCCGTGCTGCTGGTCGGCGATTCCGCCGCCAATGTCGTCTACGGCTACGACACCACCGTGCCGATCACCATCGACGAACTCATCCCGCTGGTGCGCGGCGTCGTGCGCGGCGCACCGCACGCACTGGTCGTGGCCGACCTGCCGTTCGGCACCTATGAGTCCTCGCCGCAGCAGGCTCTTGCCACCGCCATCCGCTTCATGAAGGAAGGTGGCGCGCACGCGGTCAAGCTCGAAGGTGGCGAACGGGTCGCCGAGCAGATCGCGCTGATCACCTCCGCGGGCATCCCCGTGATGGCCCACATCGGCTTCACCCCGCAAAGCGTGAACACGCTGGGCGGTTTCCGCGTGCAGGGTCGCGGCGACGGCGCCGAGCAGCTGGTCGCCGACGCGATCGCGGTGCAGGAAGCCGGTGCGTTCTCGGTGGTCATGGAAATGGTGCCCGCCGAGATCGCGGGCCAGGTCACCCGCAAGCTCACCATCCCGACCGTCGGCATCGGCGCGGGTGTCGAATGTGATGCCCAGGTGCTGGTCTGGCAGGACATGGCCGGTTACACCAGCGGCAAGACCGCCAAGTTCGTGAAGCGTTTCGGCAATGTCGGCGACGAACTGCGCACCGCCGCAGCCACTTACGCGGCCGAAGTCCGCCAGGGTACCTTCCCCGGCCCCGAACACAGCTTCTGAGTTTCGATCCGTGCGGCCGCTCCCATCGCGGGGGCGGCCGTTCTCGTGCGGGAACTTGTCGGCGGCTGATGGCAGACTCGGTGGGGACACTGTTCGACTACCAGAGGTACCGATGCCGCGACGCTGTTGGATTACTCGTTCTGTGCTGTTGGGTGTGGTCGCCGTGGGGCTGACCGCGTGTGGTGGGGTGCAACCGGCGCCGAGCGGTAGCGCGGAGACCACGACCTCGGCTGCGCCTACTCCGGCGGGGACGCTGACGATCAGCCCCTCGTCGGCCACCCAACTGTGCGACATGATCCGACCCGAGCTGTCGAACTTCCGCGTGCAGGGCCCGACGCTGGGTCGACTTTCGCTCAACGCCATGGTCCACGACTGGGGTCTGCGCCAGGGCGGCATCAACGGGCACGTGCTCGCCGACAAGGCGATGATCGACCGGGTGACCACCGAGGCCTGCCCGGACGTGCGCACCGAAGCACTGACTGCGCTCGAATTGCCCACCCTCGCTGCCGGATTGGCCTTCTGATGCGCACCTTGTACCCCGAGATCGAACCCTTCGAACAGGGACTTCTCGACGTCGGCGACGGCCAGTCGGTGTACTGGGAGGTCAGCGGCAATCCCGACGGGAAACCGGTGGTGTTCGTGCACGGTGGGCCCGGCGGCGGCACCGGTCCGATGCAGCGGCGCTTCTTCGATCCGGCGGTGTACAAGATCGTGCTGTTCGATCAGCGTGGATGCGGAAAGTCCATGCCGCACATCGCCGATGGGGCTTCGCTGGAGACCAACACCACCCAGAATCTGATCGCCGACATGGAACTGCTGCGTGAGCGACTCGGTGTCGACCGCTGGCAGGTGTTCGGCGGATCCTGGGGTTCCACGCTCGGGCTCGCCTACGCCGAAGCTCATCCGGAACGGGTGACCGAACTGGTGTTGCGTGGCATTTTCCTGTTGCGGCGCAAAGAGATCGACTGGTACTACAACGGCGCGGCGGGCAACGTCTACCCCGCCGAATGGGCGAAATTCCTTGCGCCGGTTCCGGTTGCCGAACGCGGGGACGATCTCGTCGAGGTCTACCACCGGCTGCTGCACTCCCCCGACCCCCAGGTCGCCCTCGATGCGGCGGTCGCCTGGTCGACGTGGGAGGGTGCGACGAGTTCGCTTCTGCCCCAACCGGATCGGGTCGCCGAAACCGGCGAAGCCCGCTTCGCTCTCGCCTTCGCCCGGATCGAAAACCACTATTTTCGTCACGGCGGATTCCTCGACGAGGCACAGTTGCTCACAGACATAGATCGGATCGCCGACATCCCCGGTGTGATCGTGCAGGGCCGCCACGACATCGTGTGCCCGGCAGTGAGCGCATGGGACCTGCACAACGCGTGGCCGTCCTCGACCCTGCACATCGTCGAGGACGCCGGACACACCGCGCACGAGCCCGGCATCACCGCACACCTGGTGGAGGCGACCGACACGTTCGGAAAGCGAGGCTGACACCATGGCGCCAAGGGCCGGAAAAGCCGTCGTCGCGGCACTGCGCGAGGACATCGACCGGCTCACCGCCGCCGAACCCGACGTGCGCGCCGACGCCTACGACTCGGTGCACCAGATGCGGGTGGCCACGCGCCGACTGCGCAGCGTGCTGCGCTCGTATCGCCGACTGTTCGACGCCGAGCAGGCCGCGGGCACCGAGGCGGAACTGAAATGGTTGGCCGACCTGCTCGGCGTGGCCCGCGACGCCGAGGTGCGCGCCGAACGCTTCACCGACCTGCTCGACAGTTACGACGACGTCCCCGCCGAGGTCACCGAGGCGCTGGTCGGCGCGTCCCGCCAGGCTTACACCGACGCCCACGCGGAAGTCCTGACCGCGCTGGACGGCAAGCGGTACCGCCGCTTGAAGAAAGTCCTCGACGCCTGGCGCACCGATCCCCCGCTGTCGCCCGAGCTGTCCCGCGACGACGCCACCGAAGTCTTCGACGATGTCCTGCGTCGCGACCGCAAACGCCTACGCAAACTCGTGTTCGCCGAACCCACCGCCACCCCCGCCGATCGCGTAGAACTGCTGCACGATATTCGCAAGGGCGCCAAGCGTTTACGGTATTCCTGCGAAGCCGCGAGCACGGTGCTGGGCCCCGAGGCCAGCGACCTGGGCGCCAGAGCCAAACGCCTGCAATCGGTGCTGGGCGACCACCGCGACGCCGTGGAATCCCGCGAAGCGATCCTGGCCGTGGCCACCACCGCGCACGGCCCCGCGGCCACCCTCTACGAACTCCTGGCCGACACCGAAGAAGCCGCCGCGGGCGCAGCAATAGCCCACTACCCCGCAGCCGCCGCCTTCATCTCTGCCTGATCAGCTGGTCACGTTTGCGGCCGTTCGTATTCGAAAACGATTGTGCGAGTTGCCGGGTCGGCGACGGTCAATCGCACGTCAACCGTCTGGCCTTCGGGCGGCTTCCCCTCGCATCGCGCCAGGATCGGCGGTTCGCTGACGAAGATCTCCGCGGGGCGAGAATCGGTGGCATCACGCAGGACAACCGCGGAGAACGTGGCGCCCACGCGTGGCTCCAGCAGGGTCGCCTCCGTCAGGTCGACGCAGGCACGGTCGACTTTGTTGGCCACCGCGTCGGTGCGCCGCATCGTGTCGGCGGCCGCCTTCGCACCGTCGGCTGCCCACTGCGGGACCTCCACGCCCGCGCAGTGGGCAAGGCAGATTTCGGTGGTGAAGCGGTCGGCCAGGCGTCGCAGTGGTGCCGTGACGTGTGCATAGGGCGCACCGATCGCACTGTGCGTCAGCTTGTCCGGGGACGGGTCGTCGAGGTCGGCGAGCAGTGTGTAGCTCGCGCCGCGCAGCAACCCGGTGGCTTCGGACATCAGCACCAGCGCCGCGGGTGTATTCGCGTCGAGCCCGGCCAACATCCGGCCGACCGGCATGTCATCGGGCCACTCGACACCCATAGCTGCGGCTGTGCGCCGCATCGATTCGATCGCGCTGGCAGGCGGTGGTGGCATCGTCCGCAGCAGCCCGGCACCCTTGTGCTCCACCATGATTCGCGCCGCGCACATTCCGGTCAGCAGCGAAACCTGTTCGTTCCAATCGTCGGCGGCGGTACGCGGCTCGAGCCGTAACCGCCAACTGTCACCGTCGGCGACCACTTCCTGCGCGGGCAATCGCAACGAAATAGCGCCTTGCGCCAGCCCCGCCTCGATCCGCAGGCGCCCGAATTCGGGCAACGCGGCCAGGGAAGGAGGCAAAGTCCCCGCGTCAGCCGCAGCCTGCACTTGCGCGTAATCGAACCGCTCACGCGAGCGCACCAAGGCACGCGTCACCGAAAAACTCAGCGGCACAGCATCATCGGACAGTTCGATAGTCCACAAAGCGACAGGCCGGTCGACGCCGGGCAACAGACTGGCGGTTCCCTCCGACAGCACCGGCGGATGCAGCGGCACAGTGCCGTCGGGCAAATAGAAAGTCTGCCCGCGCAATTCGGATTCGGTGGCAAGGGCACTGCCGGGCACGATCACCGCACCCAGATCCGCGATCGCGTAGTGCAGGGTGAAGCCGGTGGGGGTGCGTTCGATATGCAGCGCCTGGTCCAGATCCATGGCGCCGGGGGGATCGATGGTCACGAACTCGATATCGGTCCGATCGATCCGCGTGCCCGCGAACGCGTCCACCGCGTCGCGGGCATCGGCGACCGCCTCGGCCGGATATTCCGAGGCAAGTCCGAATTCGGAACGGATGGCGCCGAAGTCGACCGGCGCCGAGACGATCCGCTGATGCAGTTGCATAACTCGCAGAGTAGCGGGACTTACTGCAGGGCGAGCATGGTGCCGTTGAGCTGATCGAACGGGCCGTAGACGGTGAAGGTGACGCGGCCGTTGGGCACCGTGGACGACACCGACGCGGCCGCCTGCAGCGCCTGGCCGAACGAGGCCGCCGACGGGTGCGGCAGACCCGCGAGGGTGAGACCGAATCGGGACTGGTGCACCCAGGCGGTATCGGCGGGGCTCAGGTCGACCTGGACCCCACCCGACAGCGGCGTCACCGCGACAGCACTCGCCGAGCCTGCGCCGAGGGTGGCCGCAACCGCAGCGGCTCCGGCGATGAGTGCACCGGCGACAATGGAACGAACTACCCGCATGTTAAATGTGACCTGCTTCCGCGATCGAATGTTGTTGGGCCCGAAGATGTGATAGCGAACCCGGCCGACGCGCACACTCTATGACCTCACTCACGTTCGCGGACAGTTCGGGCGCAAATTCATCGAGCCGACACACTCGCGGCGCGAGATCGCGGGGCATTGTTTCCGCGGCGGCGGCGCGGTTACTGTGGCGGCGGCACGCCTGTACACAGTGCGGGTGTGTGGCACCGACGTCGACAAAGGGGAGTTTACGAACGTATGTCGTGGATTGTTTTCGATTACCTGTTACCGATCATCGGACCGGACGCGGCCACCTATTGGGCCACCGTGCTCGCGATCAACCCGCTCTAGCTCACCGCACCGATATCGAACATGTCGCCTCCCGTTAACCCGACGGGAGGCGACATGTTTCCTGGGCCGCTACGATCGCGCTCCGTGAGTAGAACTACCGCCGCCATCGCGGCCAGCGCCACCGTCTTCGCCCTGCTTCTGGCCGGCTGCAGCGACGACTCTTCCTCCTCCGCCGGCGCACCCGCCGCCGCCACCACGACCGCCGCGCCCGCGACCCAGGTCGACGCCACCAAGGCGGGCACGTTCGTGGTGAGCTACCGCAATGCCTTCCCGAAGCTGGCGCAGGGACGTGACGACGCCACCGTGGCCGCGGTGCTGAACCACTCCTGCTCCGACATCAAGGCCGGCAAGTCCCAGGACGAGGCCGTGGCCACGATCCAGAAGGCCGCCAAGAACGGCGATGTCGCCGCTACCAAGGAAGAAGCGACCGCCGTCTACCAGATGTCCACCATGATGTGCTGAGCCGATCATCGGCATAACGCGAAGGCGGCGGTCCCCAGGTGGGAACCGCCGCCTTTCGCGTTGGGCGGGCGAGCCGGCCTGTAAGCCGGATCCTGTCCCCGATTCGCATCGGGGGGCGACCATCCATCTGGACACACCGTCGCCGGGTGCCTCGAGCAGTCCACCCGCAGGCTCGGGCGAGCAGCCCTCGAACACCTGCGCAGCCGCACCGTTTGACCGGTGCGACCTTTGACCTTGCTCCGGGCGGGGTTTACCTAGCCGCCCCGGTCACCCGGGGCGCTGGTGCGCTCTTACCGCACCGTTTCACCCTTACCGCACTCGCGTGCGGCGGTCTGTTCTCTGTGGCACTGTCCCGCGGGTCACCCCGGGTTGCCGTTAACAACCGCCCTGCTCTGTGGAGTCCGGACTTTCCTCGGCGCCGGGCTGCGGCACTGCTGTGCCCGTTCCCGTCACCGCGGTCGCCCGGCCGACTCGCCCGCGGGTACAGAGTACTCGCTACGGTATTGACTCATGGAACGTGTCGACGTCAGTTTCCCCTCGGGTGACCAGCAGTGCGCCGCGTGGCTCTACCTGCCCGACGGCGCGCCTCGGCCGCGCCCGTTGGTGATCATGGGACACGGGCTGGGGGCGAACCGCGAGATGGGGTTGGATCGGTATGCGCGGCGGTTCGTCGCGGCGGGGATGGGGGTGCTGGCCTTCGACTACCGGGGTTTCGGCGCCAGTGAGGGTACGCCCCGCCAGGTACTGAGCATCGCCCGTCAGCGGCAGGACTGGAAGGCCGCAATCGCCTACGCGCGCAGCATCCGCGGCTTCGACGCCACCCGGATCGCGTTGTGGGGCACCTCGTTCGGTGGTGGGCACGTGCTGGCGGTGGCACCCGACGACGATTACATCGCCGCGGTGGTGGCGCAGGTGCCGTTCACCAGCGGGTGGGCGTCGTCGATGGCGAAGGGTCCGATCAGCCTGACCAAGGTCGCCACGTTGGCGGCTACGGACCTGATCTTCGGCACGATCCGCCGCAAACCCGTACGCATCCGCCTGGCGGGCCGCAAGCGTTCCGCGGCCCTGATGAGCGCGACCGACGTCCCGGAGGGCTACGGCCGCCTCGCCGAGGAAAGCGACACCTACGACCCCAAAGTCGGTGCGCGCATCGGTTTCTCGACCCTGTTCGACGCCCCCGGCCGCCGCGCCAAAGCCCTGAAGGTCCCGGTCTTCTACGCCATCGCCGAAAATGACACCGTCGCCCCCGCGGGCCCCACCCGCAAAGCCGCCGAACGCACCAAACACGCCGTGATCAAGCAATACCCGGTCGGCCACTTCGACGTCTACTTCGACGATGTCTTCGAACAGGTGGTCAAAGACGAAACCGAATTCCTGGTCTCGGTCCTGCGCCCCTGAGACTGTCGAGTTGCTACGACAAGGGGCGCACCGCCTGATAGACGGTGCGCCCCTTGTTGTTTCGGGTGAGATCAGATGGGCTGGAAGCCCGCGCCTACCCCGCCTGCGCGGTTGAGCACGTCCAGGATCACCTGAATGGGCTGGAAGTAGGCGGGCGAGTGGACCGGGTTGACGCCGCCGGTGCAGGGGACGTCGAAGTCGACGGGGCCCAGGCCCGTGAGGCGGCCCTGGTTCATGCCGATCAGGCGGTCACCGACGACGACGGGACCGCCGGAATCGCCTGGCTGCGAGCAGTATTGGTTGATCGAGGTGCCCTCGAGCTCACCCCACACCACGCCGCAGCTGCGGCCGGTGGTGCGCCCGTCCGAGCACACGGTGGCGCCGGGGCCGGGTGCGGCACCGATGCCGGCCACGGTGGTCGCGCCGATCGTGCGGACCGGGATCACCTTCGACGCATCCAGTTGCAGCACAGCGAAATCCAGGTAGTCGCCGTCGTCGGAGAACGCGACGGTGCCGATCACGCCGGCGTGCAGCGCCTGCTCGGCGCCCACCCGCGAGCCGGTGGGTGCGCAGTGACCCGCGGTGAGGCCGACGAGGCGGCCCGCGTTGTCGTGGCCGATGGCGGTGAGCGAACAACCGGAGTCGTTGTCGAACACGATGCCCGAGGCGGCACCCAGCACCACGCTCGGGTCGGCCGTCACGCTGCCCGCGGACGCGGTGAGCACCCCCGCGATGGCCGCCGCAAACGCCGCCATCCGTAGAAACCTCATCAAGTACCTTTCCAGTGTGGCCGCGGCATTCCGCGTGCCCGATGATCTTTCGGGCGCCGCGGCGTCGTCGTTACGTCGACCGTCAGCCGGGCGACCGTACCGTGCCCGGGTGACAAGCTGCTAGCTCACAGGTAAGAGGTGTCGTTGACCAGGCGCACCGAGGCGCCACCGTCGGGGTAGAACTCCGCGATACACAGCGACGCCAGGTCCAGATGCAGGCGGTACAGCAGCGACGGGCCAACGCCCAAGGCCAGCTGCAGCAGGGTTTTGATCGGGGTGACGTGGCTGACCACGACCACGTTCTGGCCGGGGTACAGCGCGATCAGATCGCGGCGCACGCCTTCGACACGTTCGCGCACCTGGTCGAAACTCTCGCCGCCGGGCGCGGGGATCGACGGGTCACCGAGCCAGTCGCTGTGCAGTTGCGGATCATGTTCGGCGGCCTCGGTGAAGGTGAGACCTTCCCAGTCGCCGAAGTCGGTTTCGGTGAGGCCGTCCAGGATTCGCAGCGGCACATCGAGCGCGGCAGCGGCCGCTTCGGCGGTGGAGCGGGCACGCTGCAGCGGGGAACTCACCACTGCGGCGATATCGCCTTTGTTCGCAAGCATTTTCGCGGCGCGTGCGGCTTGTTCGCGACCGAGTTCGGTCAGTGGCGGGTTACCGCGACCGGAGTAGCGGCGTTCCACCGACAGCGCGGTCTGGCCGTGGCGCAGCAGCAGCAGGCGGGTGGGCTTGCCGACGGCGCCGGTCCAGCCCGGCGAAACCTGGTTGGTAGCAACTGATTTCGTCGCGGTGCTCGATGTCGGCACGGCGACTTCGTCACCGGGGGCATACCCGGCGGCGACAGCTTCGCGGACGGTGCCGGTGATCTCACCGTCATCCATCGCCTCGTTGGCCAGCCGATCCGCGTGCGAATTCTCGGCGCGCGGAATCCATTCGAAGCTCACCGCATCGAATCCGGCGACCAGAGCCCGCGCCTGCTCGGCGAGCGGAATCATCGAGGGGTGCTTGATCTTCCAGCGTCCCGCCATCTGTTCCACGACGAGCTTGGAGTCCATCCGCACCGCGACCACCCGCGCGCCCAACTCGGCCGACGCCGCCAAACCCGCGATCAGACCACGATATTCGGCCACATTGTTGGTGGCCACGCCGATGTACTCCTTGCGTTCGGCGAGCACGCGCACGTGATCGTCGGCGAAGACCACCGCCCCGTACCCGGCCGGGCCGGGATTGCCGCGCGAACCACCGTCGGCTTCGACGATCACCGAACGCATCAGCGCACCGATCCGGTCACAGCCCCGATTCCTTGGTGCGCACCATGATCGCGCTGCATTCCGGGCAACGCAGGACCGCGTCGGGCGCGGCCTTGGCGATGCGCTGCATCTCGCCGCGGTCGATCTCGATCCGGCACGCGCCACAGCGACGGGCCTGCAGCAGCGCCGCGCCCACACCGTTGGCCGCGCGCTGCTTCTCGTACAGCGCGATCAGCTCGGCGGGGAACAGCCCGATCAGCGCGGACCGGTCGTTCTCGCACCGCTGCTGCGCCACTTCCAGGTCGGCCATCGCCTCGTCGCGCAGGCGTTCGGCGTCGCCGAGATCCTGGTCGGCCTTGCTCAGTCGGGCGCCGGCGTGCGCGTGGTCGGCGATCATCGCCTCGCGCTGTTCCATCACGGTCAACAGCTCGTCCTCGAGCACCGAGCGGCGACGCTCCAGGCTGCCCAGTTCGTGCTGCAGTTCCGACAGCTGCTTGGCGGCGACAGTGCCCGCGGTGAGCATGCCGCGGTCGCGGTCCTCGCGCTTGCGCACGGCCTCGACCTCGCCCTCGAGCTTGCGGATGTCGCGGTCCAGATCATCGATGCCGATCTCCACCGCCACGGCCGCGTCCTTGTAGCCGTTGCGCTCGGCGGCCAGCCGGGTGACTTCCAGCTGCTCGGGCAGCGCGGAACGACGGTGGGCGATGCGCGCGGACTCGGCATCTACTGCTGCCAACTGCAGCAGCTTGGTCTGGACCGACGGTTCGACATTCAACGCGCACGAACTCCTGAACAGTGGATGGATGGGATCGATCAACCGTACCGCGCCGCGAGGGGTGATCTCGCCAAGACCCGAAGACCGCGGTCACTGGAAATGCTGGTGCGGCGCGTCCAGGAGGTTGATCCCACCCGATACCACCGGAGCGGATGCGAGGCAGCTCACGCGATGAACAGCACGGCGGGCCTAGCCGGTGAGCGTCCACGGGTCGGTGCGCAGGGTGCAGACGCTGGTTTCCACCGAGGGCAGGGCGGCGTTGACGAACTGTTCGGCCTGGCCGCACCACGGGAACTCGGTGGCCCAGTGGGCGGCGTCGATGAGGGCGGGGCCGCCGCGGCGTAGGTGTTCGTCGACGGGGTGGTGGCGCAGGTCGGAGGTGAGGTAGGCGTCGACGCCGGCTCGGATGGCCTTGTCGAGGTAGGAGTCGCCTGCGCCGCCGCACACCGCGACCCGTTCGATCATGCGGTCGGGGTCGCCTGCCGCGCGTACGCCCCAGACCGTGCGGGGGAGGCCGACGCCGACGCGCGCGGTGAATTCGCGCAGGGTTTCGGGTTGTGCGAGTTCGCCGATGCGGCCGATGCCCAGCGAGGAGGGCAGGGGGGCGCGTTCGGTGACGTGGTAGGCGGGTTCCTCGTAGGGGTGCGCGGCGCGCAGGGCGGCGAGCACGGCCAGGCGCGAGGTCGGGGGTGCGACTACCTCGACGGCGTCTTCGGTGACGGTTTCGACGGTGCCGATCGCGCCGATCGCCGGGTTGGCACCGTCCACCGGGAGGAACTGACCGGTGCCTGCGGTGTACCAGGCGGCTTCGCGGTAATCACCGATTGCGCCGGCACCCGCGGTGAACAGTGCCGACATCAGCGAAGCGGTGTGGGTCTGCGGGACCTGGATGACCCACTTGTCGACGGAGGCAAGGGGTTTCGGATCGAGCGGGCCGGTGACGGTGAGACCGACGGCGGCGGCCAACGCATCGGAGACGCCCGGATCGGCGGAGTCGGCGTTGGTGTGCGCGGAGAACAGCGCACACCCGGATCGGATCAACCGGTGCAGCAGTGCGCCTTTGGGTGTATCGGCGGCGACGGTGTCCACGCCACGCAGCAGCAGCGGGTGATGCACGACCAAAGCCTGTGCGCCCCAGGCGATCGCCTCGTCGACCACGGCGGCGGTGGCATCGACGGCGAACATCACCTTGGTGACTTCCTGCGCCGGATCACCACACACCAGGCCCACGGAATCCCACTTCTCGGCCAGTCTCGGCGGGTATGCCGTGTCGAGTACCGCGATCAGTTCGGCCAGGTCGGTCACCGCCGCCTCCTTCGTTTCGTGGGAATGATGGCTATCGAATCACCTTGCGGTGCAAACGTTTCGGTTGATCGACGGCTTCGCGCCCGCCATGACCTGTATTTCTGATGCGAGCCGGTCGGCACCGAGTCGACGGTTCTCACCCGGCGCAGGCGACTCACCACAGTGCCGCGTTCAACGCATCGATCAACCGGTCGACTTCCGCGGCACCGCGCACCGCCACGCGCAGATGGTCGGGACCCAGTCCGGGGAACGTGTCGGCGCGGCGCACGGCGATCCCGCGGTCGGCGAGGCGCTTGCGCACGAGCGCTCCGTCGGCGACCCGCAGCAGCAGGAACGGGCCTGTCGCGGGCGCGTGAACGTCGATGCCCAGCGCGGTGAGGCGTTCGCCCATGGCGGCCCGATCGGCGGCGATGCGCGCGGCGTAGCGGCGGGACTCCGCGACGGCGGCCGGTTGCGCGGTGGCGATGATCGCCTCGAGTTGCAGGGTGCCCAGCGGCCAGTGGGGGCGGCCGTGCGCAAGCCGTGCCAGCACCTCGGGGGCGCCGAGCACGTAACCACAGCGCAAGCCGGCCAGGGCCCAGGTCTTCGTGAGGCTGCGGAAGACCAGCACGTCCGCAGCGGAGACGCCTGCCACCGACTCCGGTTCGCTGCCGACCACCGCGTCGGCGAAGGCTTCGTCGACGACCACGATTCGGCCGGGGCGGCGTAGTGCCTGGATCGTCTCCGCCGGGTGCAGGATCGAGGTGGGGTTGGTGGGGTTTCCCAGGACGACCAGGTCGGCTTCTTCGGGGACCAGGGTGGGGTCGAGGGTGTAGGGCCGGTCCAGGATCACGCGGGTGACCGGGACGCCTGCCTCGCGCAGGGCCAGTTCCGGCTCGGTGAAGGACGGGTGGATGACGGCCGCCAGGCGGGACCCCAGACGCGGCAGCATCGCGAAGCCCTCGGCGGCGCCGGCCAGCAGCAGGACCTCGTCGGGTGAACGGCCGTGGCGGGCGGCGACGGCGGTGCGGGCGGCGAGTTCGTCGTCGGCGCTCGGGTAGCGGCCGAGGTCGGTCAGGCGGGCCGCGAGGCGTTCGCGCAGCCAGGACGGCGGGGCGACACCCTGGACGTTCACCGCGAAATCGACCATGCCCGGTCGCGCTTCCACATCGCCGTGGTGGCGCAACATCGCGGGGTCGACTGCGTCGGGGAACACAACTGAACACCCTACGTGGCGCCGATCGGGCGGCACCGGCGACAATGGGACCCGTGGAACCGTTGCACGTGACCTTCATCTGCACAGGCAATATCTGTCGCTCGCCGATGGCCGCGAAGATGTTCGAGGCGCACCTCTACCGTGCCGGTCTGGCGAACCGGGTGCGGGTGAGCAGCGCGGGCACCGGTTCGTGGCATGTCGGCGATCCGGCCGACCCGCGCACCGAGGCCACCCTGCGCCGCGCCGGCTACGCCGCCGAGCACGTCGCGGCCACCTTCGGACCCGAGCACAGCGACGCCGACCTGATCGTCGCCTTGGACACCGGCCACGACCGCGAACTCGCCCACCGCGGCGTCCCGTCCGACCAGCGCGCACTGCTGCGCAGCTTCGACCCCGCCGCGAACGGCCTCGACGTCCCCGACCCGTACTACGGCGACCAGTCCGACTTCGACCTGGTCCGCGACCAGATCGAAGCCGCCATCCCCGGCCTGCTCGACTGGGTCCACGCCGAACTCGACGCCCGCGCCGACGTGCCACGCTGATGCGCAAACTCACCTTCCTGCTGCGCCCCAGCTGGCTGATCCTCGCGGTGATCGTCGGCGCGTTCGCCTACCTATGTTTTACCGTCCTGGCCCCCTGGCAACTGGGCAAGAACGACAGCACCGAACACCGCAACCAACTGATCGCCGACTCCGTCCAGGCCGACCCGGTCCCGGTGACCGAAGTCCTCGGCGACTCCGACACCCACACCGAATGGCGCAAGGTCACCGCGACCGGCACCTTCGTCCCCGAGTCGACAGTGCTGGTGCGCCTGCGCCACCTCGACGGCGCCCCCGGCTACGCCGTGCTGGCCGCCTTCCGCCTCGACGACGGCCGCACCCTGCTGATCGACCGCGGCCTGGTCGCCTCCGTGGACGGCACCCGCCCACCCGCGATCGCCGATCCGCCCCCCGGCCCGCAACGCATCGAAGCCCGCATCCGAGCCTCCGAAGGCGTTGTCCCCGACAAACTTCCGACCACCCAGGACGGTTTCCGTCAGGTGTACACAGTCGACACCACTCAGGAATCCACCGTCCTCGGCACCGAACTGACACCCATCCCCACCGGCACCGACAAGGGCGGCTACCTCCAACTGGCCGCCGACCAACCCGGCGCCTTCACCCCGACCCCCCTCCCCCAACTGGATGCGGGCCCCTACCTGTCCTACGGCCTCCAATGGCTGGCCTTCGGCCTGATGGCTCCACTGGGCCTCGGCTATTTCGTAGTCGCCGAACTCCGCGCCCGCCGCCGAGAGAAGGCCGAAACCGCGCCCACGGAACCCACTACGGAACCCACCACACCCACCACCGAAGCCCGCCTAGCCGACCGCTACGGCCGCAACTGACCGCGCCCCCTACCAGCCCCCGGAATCACCAAAACCCAGGTCATCTCTGCCTTCGCGAAACAACCATCCCCACCACACCCGCAACCACAACCGCCCCCACCTGCACCACTTCCGACATCACCACAGCCCGCCGCAAATCCCCAGTCGTCGGCGCAGGCCCCTCCCCCAACGTCGGCCGCAACTCCACCCCATGCCGGTACTGCGTCCGCCCCCCGAGCTGAACCCCCAGCGCCCCCGCCATAGACGCCTCGACCACCCCCGCGTTCGGACTCGGATGCTTCCCCGAGTCCCGCCGCCAAGCCCGCCAAGCGGACCCCGACCGGCCCCCCACCACCGGCGCGAGCGCAACGGTCAACAACCCAGCCACCCTGGCGGGCACCAAATTCGCCACATCGTCCACTCGAGCCGCGGCCCACCCGAACCGCAGGTACCGCTCGTTTCGATACCCGATCATCGCGTCGAGCGTGTTCACCGCCCGATATCCGAGCACCCCCGGCACCCCCGCGACCGCCCCCCACACCAGCGGCGCGACAGTCGCATCCGAGGTGTTCTCGGCAATGGATTCCAGCGCCGCACGAGCCAATCCATCGGCATCGAGGACCGACGGGTCCCGCCCGCACAGCGACGGCAACAGTTCACGTGCCCCCGCCAGATCGCCGGCGTCGAGCCGGTCAGCCATGGCACGCCCGGCACGCGCGAGACTGCGCCCACCCAGCGCAGTCCACGTGGCCAACGCAGTCACCAGCACACCCCCACGACCGACACGGGTGGCGAGCACACCGATCCCCACCACCGACCCGACGGCGACAATCTCGTGCACCACCCCGGCCCGCCGATCATCGGCATAGGTCACTTTCTCCAAAGCCGCTGCCGCCGAACCGAATCCAGCCACCGGATGCCACCGCGCGGGATCGGCGAAGACCCGATCGAGCACGAATCCCAGCACCAGCCCGGCCGCCGTCGATATCCCTGTACGCACCGGCCGACAGTAGCGGGCAGCCCGAATGTCACACCCACGCCCGCTGGTTCGTCATCACTGCGACGGCGCTTCTAGACTCGCCGGAACCGAGCAAGATCAACCGAACGGGCGCACACCATGACCGCACCGCAGCCGCTGGATCAGGCCGAGCTGGCCCGCCGCTTCGAGGAACACCGTCCCTATCTGCGGCGCCTGGCCTACAGCACGCTGGGCAGCATCAGCGACGCCGAGGACGTGGTGCAGGACGCGTGGTTGCGCCTGCAACGCCAGTTCGACGCGGGCAAAGCCGACGAGATCGACAACCTGCGCGCGTGGCTCACCACCGTCATCGGCCGTCTGGCCCTGGACCAACTCGGGTCGGCGCGTGCCCGTCGCGAGCAGTATGTCGGCGAGTGGCTGCCGGAACCGGAGGTCACGTCCTGGGACGATCCCGCCGACCGCATCTCCCAGGACGAGCGCGTCACCACCGCGCTGTTGGTCGTGCTCGAGTCGCTGTCGCCGGCCGAGCGCACCGCGTTCGTGCTGCAAGACGTGTTCGGCATGACCGGTCCCGAGGTCGCCGAGGTCGTCGGGCGCACCCCGGCCGCGGTGCGTCAGCTGGCGTCGCGGGCTCGCAAGCATGTCGAGAACGGCACCCCACGTTTTCCGGCGTCGCCTGTCGAACAGGAGAAGGTCGTCTCGGCCTTCGCGCTGGCTTGGCGCTCCGGTGACCTGAGTTCGCTGCTGGGCATCCTCGACGACAAGGTGGTGCTCACCGCCGACGGTGGCGGCAAGGTGCCCGCCATCCGGCAGCCGGTGCGCGGCGCGGAACTCATCGCGAAGATGCTGCTGGGCTGGTACCACGCGCCCTCGGCGGCGGACGGGTGGGGCCGGGCGGTGCTGGTCAACGGCATGCCGGGGCTGGTGGTGTTCGACGGCACCCACACCGGAGTCTTCTCGTTCGTGGTCGACGCGGGCCGGGTCGTGGCGATCAATGTGGTCCGCAATCCCGACAAACTCCGCGACCTGCCCACCGACGGCGCCCCCGACTGGTACCTGGGCGGCGGCCAGTAACAAGATCACCAGGCTCTGATGCAGATTTCAGCCGCTCGAATCCTGCACCAGAGCCTGGTGATCACTTGTCCATCAGCGCCGAAGCGCAAACAGCACGGCCTATGCCGGTGGTGCAGCCGACTGGCTCGACGTGGTTTCCGGTGCGGTCGCCGGGATCGTGGTGGTCGGCGCCGCCGTTTCCGAGGTGGTGGTGACCGGCGCAGTCGTGGTCGGGGCGACGGTGGTCGTGACCGGCGGCGGAACCACCCCACACGCCTCGGTACTGCAGTTGTCGGTGCCGCAGTGCTTCACTCCCGGCGGGCAGCCCGGACCGGTCTCGACCCCGCATTGGTCACCGCAGTTGTCGGTCCCGCAGTGCTTCACCCCTGGCGGGCAACCCGGACCGGTCTCGACCCCGCACTGGTCACCACAGTTGTCGGTGCCACAATCGGGCCCCGGAACGCAGTTGTAGCCCGGCGGGATCTCCCCCGGCGCGACCGCGGGCGGCTGCGTGGGCGAGTGGTAATACGACGACTCCGGACCCGCCCCACCCGGATCAGTAGACGCCGTAGGCGAACTCGTGGCCGTCACCGACTTCGTCACGGTGACCGAAGTCTTCGTCACCGAGCTCGGTCGCGAGACCCCCGAGTCTCCTCCCGACGAGCAAGCGCCGAGCACGAGCACCACAAGGCCGACCAGCACGACGAACGCCGCACGCAACTGGTTGCCCCTCAATACTTTCCGCAACATTTCGGCTCCTCAGCCCACGAAAGATGTTAGATAGCAGAACTATTCGTGACATCGACTCGCGCGCCGAAAACATTTCACTCGATCTGACGTCGGCCGCCGTCAGGAGTGTGTTGGCAGCCCCCCGCGCACCGTTCCCCGGGGCGGCGCGATAATCACAACCATGATCATCAAGGTGAACGGTGCCACGCCCGAGATCGACGAGACCGCCTGGATCGCGCCCAACGCGACCGTCATCGGCCAGGTACGGCTGGGCGCGGAGGTCGGCGTCTGGTACTCGGCGGTGCTGCGCGGCGACCTCGAGCAGATCACCATCGGCGCGCGCACCAACATCCAGGACGGCTGCGTGCTGCACGCGGACCCCGGTTTCGAACTCACCGTCGGAGCCGGAGTCTCGGTGGGGCACAACGCGATTCTGCACGGCTGCACCATCGGCGACGATGTGCTCGTGGGCATGGGCGCCACGGTGCTCAACGGCGCGGTGATCGGTGCGGGCAGTCTGATCGCGGCCAACGCGCTGATCCCCGAGGGGGCGCAGATTCCGCCCGGTTCACTGGTGGCCGGCGTGCCGGGCAAGGTGCGGCGCGAACTCACGCAGGCACAGCAGGACGGCATCAAGCTCAACGCCGCGGTGTATCTGCACAACCTGACCAACCACCGCGACGCCGAGGTGTTGTGACAGCTCACACTGAGCAAGTGTCCAGTAGGTAAACCTGATAGCATTTGTCCTGCGTATCGCGTCCGATCACCAGAGCGACGATCGGCTCCGGGTACGCGAGGCAGGAGGTATCACGGTGGCATACGTGCATTCCGGTGTGCGCCGAGCGGCGGGGCGCTTGAGCCTGGCCGACATCGCGGCCCAGCCCGGCGGGATCGAAGCGCTGCAATCGCGCGTGCACGAACTGCGTTCGCGCGGTGTGCATTTCGCGGCCAATGCGATCGAACAAGAGATGGCAGCGCTGGATCTGTCCCCGTAGGGATAATGGGGCAATGCCTACCGTTTCGTCCATCCTCGCGCGGATACTGGAAAAGCCCGTCACCGACGGGGAGAAGCTGCTCGACAGTGCGCTGTCGGCGTTTCTGGATTTCGGGATCAAGCGCACGAGCATGGGCGAGATCGCGCGGCGGGCCGGCATCAGCCCGGCCACCCTGTACCGACGCTTCGACTCCAAGAACGAGCTGGTCGAAGCGGTCGGTGTGCGCGAGGCGCAACGCTATGTCCGCGATATCGACGAGCGCGTGCGCGCGGTCACCGAGCCCGGCGAGCACCTGGTCGAGATCTTCGTCGCGTTCGTCACCACCATCGCGGGCAACGAACTGCTGCGCCGACTGCTGGCCACCGAGCCCGAGATCATTCTGCCGCGCCTGACCACGCAGGCCGGGCCGATCCTGGCCGTGGGCCGCGCGTATCTGGCCGACAAGTTGCGCGAACTGCAGGTCAGCGCACCGGTGCCCGAGTTCGACCCCGATCTGGTCGCCGAGGTCATGGCGCGGCTGGCGTTGTCGCTGGCGCTGACCCCCGATGGGCTCATCCCGCTCGACGACGCGGAGGCCGGGCGCGAGTTCGCGCGGCGCACACTGCTACCCATGGTCGGCATCCGCTGAGACACCGAAGGCCGCCGCAACGACCTCATCGATACACGAGTCCGCCACGGGCACACCGTCTTCCAACAGCGCACGCACTCTCCGCACGATCTCGCAGGCCGCCGGGCAGGCAGGATCGGGCAGCGGCAGCCGGGCGACATATTGGGTGATCCAGCGACGTCGACCCGAGTAGAGACGGTTCCCGCACACCGCGTCATAGAACTTCAACCCCAGCGTCGAATTCGCCACGCCCATCAGCAGATACGCCAGATCGGTGGGCGCGTCACCGAGATCGGTGAGCGAAATCCAGTAGCAGTCGCCGTTGACCACCGCGCCCGAGCGATCCAGCGCGAAGCGGGGTCGTTCGCTGATGTCGGGAAACACCAACTTTGGTGCGCGCCACAAGTGTGGGCGTTGCGGCACCCAGATCTCGAACCACTTCCGACCACCGTCGAGCACGTACCGTCTGCCCGACAGCACTTGTTCGTGAGAGCGGAGATACTCTGCCGCGCACGGGTATTCGGCCAGGTCGATCGGAGTGCGACGCGGTTGCAGCAGGTCGTAGGGATACAGCACCTTCGTTCCCCTGCTCATCGCGACCTGCCAGGGTTGGAGATCATGGTGAGTGATCAACTCCCGCAACAGTTCCGGCTCAGGGCTGGGATCCTTCTGATCCCACTGGTCAGAGATGAATACCCGATCCGCGGTCGTCTTGATCCCCACTCGAATGCGCCCGACCTCACCGAATGATCGCCAGGTGCGGTCGGCGATCCGGCCGAGCCAGTGGTCGATCGCGGGGCGCGACATCCGCCAGGCGGTGTCAGAGCCTGCCGTCACCGTGGGGGTAACTTCCCCCGTCACCAATACGCCGACCTCCACCGCGAACACCCGGCCCCCGGCACCGACACGACAGCCGTCCTCACCTGCTAATGCATCGAATAGTCCAGTCCCACAATCAGGTTCGACACCCAGCTCCTCGTAGACCGAGACGTAACGGCAGTTCGGCGGCCCGTTCGCGCGCAAGGCGACGGTGATCGCGGGCAGCACCGCGGCCGCGAACAGTTTCGTATCACCCAGGTCGTAGAGCTCGACCGGAGTCAGCTCGCTGGTGAGGATCCGGCGCAGGTTTGCCCCGGCCCTCGTGGTGAGAAACCTGTTGGCACACAGCAACCCGAGCACACCACCGGGAGTCAACAGCCGCGGCGCGATAGCAACGAAGGGGTGAGTGAGGTCGATCCGCCCACGCAGACCGAACTGCTTACTCAGCAATTGGGCCGTCGCGCCACCGAGCTGCTGGGTTCGGACATACGGCGGATTACTGATGATCAAGTCGAACGAACCGTCAGCGAGACCATCCGAAGCAGTCAGGAAATCCACTGCACGACAGTCTATTTCGACGCCGACAGCCGCCGCACGCGTACTGGTTTCGTCGACAGCCCGTCGGTCCAGATCGAATCCCACGAGCTGGACCTCGAGATCCGGTGCGCTGGAACTGATTTCCCGATGCACCGCCAGCAACAGCTCACCGTCCCCGCACGCCGGGTCCAGCACACGCAGCACCCCGGCGCGTGGCACGTACCGCAGCGCCCGTCGCGCCAGGAACCGCGCGAGCTCCGGTGGCGTGTAGTGCCTGCCGTGCCGTTTGCGCTCCTGCGCGTCGCGGGCCTGCAAAGCCATACGTTCGATTGTGCCCCGGAACTGCCCCGATGTGCCGCAGGCGCGAGCCCGGCCGCCCCGGGATCGGCGTCGCGCTCCTCTCGCCACCCGCCCGACGCCCCCGAGTTACCCTGCCGCGTGATCGGCACAACTGCTAGCCTGGTCTCGAATTGAGACTAGGTCTCGGCCGAGCATGGGAGCCGCGCGATGACGCAGAACGACCACGACACCAGCGATTTCGCGACCCTCCAGCGACTGGCCGACCAGCGCTGGACCTGCCGCCAGTTCACCCCCGAACAGGTCGACCGCGCGACCGTCGAACAGCTGCTGACCCTGGCCCAACGCACCCCCTCCTGGTGCAATACCCAGCCCTGGCAGGTCGTGGTCACCTCGGGCGAGGGCACCGACCGGTTCCGCAAGGAACTGCTGGCCCACATCCAAACCACCGGCAGCACACCGGATTTCGAATTCCCGACTGCCTACGAAGGTGTCTACCGGGATCGCCGCCGCGCGTGCGGTTTCCAGCTCTACGACAGCGTCGGCATCGTCAAAGGCGACCACGAGAAGACCATGCGCCAAATGGTGCGCAACTTCGAACTGTTCGACGCCCCCCACGTGGCCATCGTGACCTCCGAAGCCGACCTGGGCATCTACGGCGCCATCGACTGCGGCCTCTGGCTCGAAAACTTCCTCCTGGGCGCCCAAGCCCTAGGCCTGGGCGCCGCCCCCCAAGCCGCCCTGGCCTCCTACGCCCCCTTCCTCCGCGACTACTTCGACATCCCCGACACCCGCAAGGTCGTGTTCGGCATCTCCTTCGGCCACCCCGACCTCACCCACCCCATCAACACCTTCCGCACCGCCCGCGCCCCCCTGAACGACCAAGTCACCTGGCACACCACCTAGCGTTTCAAGATCACCACGCTCTCACCGTGGCGATTACCGCTGATCGCCACGCTGACAGCGTGGTGATCAATCGTCCAGCTCGCGTCGGGGGGTGATTCCGGGGCCCGCTTGGGGGTCGATGTCGCGGGCGGTGACTTCGGCGGCGCAGTGGTCGCAGGTGAGGTGGGCGTGTGCCTCGCCCTCGCATCCTCGGTGACGGTATTCGACCGGTGGTCCGTCGGGGGCCATGTAGGTGTCGCCCCAGTCGCGGATCGCCATCAGGATCGGGTAGATGGCGTGGCCTTTTTCGGTGAGGCGGTATTCCTCGTAGGCGCCGTCGGCGGCGGGGCGCTTCACCAGGATTTCGTGGTCGATCAGGCGGTCGAGGCGGTCGCGCAGGCGGCTGCGTGAAATTCCCATGGTGCTTTGGAACGCGTTGAAACGGCGCACGCCGGCGAAGCTGTATTTCAGGATGAGCAGAGTCCAGCGGTCGCCGAAGATCACCAGCGGCCGCGTGATCGAGCACGGGACGTCGGCGAGTTCCTCATAGCGCACCCTGCCATTATGCGCGTGGTTCGGTGATAGCGACCGCGCACCGTCCCGGATGCTGGTATCGCGCGTTGTCATAGCGTGAACCGTTCGGGCCCAACGTGTTCGAAGGCACCACCAATCGGTCGCCGCCAGCCACCCGCTGACGGCGACCGTTGTGGTTGACGACTGCGTTTATGCCGCACCGGCATTCGCCCGGGCAGACATCGCAACCCGATTCTCGCGACGTCTCAGTTTGTAAGCCACCATCTCCCGCAGCGGCGCATCCGGCATCTTCCGCCAACACCCGGTCTGCCACTTCGACCGTGTCGACAACATCCCGACCTCGCACTTCTCGGCAGCCGCAAGATCGACAGGCCCCGTCGCTTCGACGAGGACACTGTCACGACGCCGGTCGACCCGATTTCGGATCCGCTTGTTGCGTGCGATGTTCTTGCGCGAACTCTTGTCGTTCTCCCCGTAGCAGTTACGCCGATCCTTGGCATAACTGAACGCCTTCTTCTCCTGCGGACTCAACCGATGCGCCATCCCGGTCCCCTCTGATCAGACGGCACACTACCGCACCGCGGAGGGAAAGATCGCCTCAATTTTCGTCCACAGAAACGACTTCGGGCCCCAGGAAATCCTGGGGCCCGAATGTCGCTGTGTCACTTCACATCACAGTGGGATGTTCTTGTGGTGGCTCTTGCGGGCCGGGGCCGCGGCCAGGGCGGCGGCGATGGTGCTGCGGGTTTTGGCGGGGTCGATGACCTCGTCTACCACGCCGATGGCTACCGCGCGTTCGACGCCGCCCGCGAGGGCTTCGTGTTCGGCGGTGAGGCGTTCGTGGAGGGCTTCGCGTTCCGCTTCGGGGGCCGCCGCGAGTGCCTTTTTGTGGAGGATGCCCACTGCGGCCTTGGCGCCCATGACCGCTACTTCGGAGCCGGGCCAGGCGTAGACGGCGGTGGCGCCCAGGGAGCGGGCGTTCATCGCGATGTAGGCGCCGCCGTAGATCTTGCGGGTGACCAGGGTGACGCGGGGGACGCGGGCTTCGGCGAAGGCGTGCAGCAACTTCGCGCCGCGGCGGACCACGCCTTCCAGTTCCTGGCCGACGCCGGGCAGGTAGCCGGGCACGTCGGTGACCACGATCAGCGGAATGCCGAACGCGTCGCACAGGCGCACGAAACGTGATGCCTTCTCGGCACTTTCGGAGTTGAGGCAACCGCCGAGGCGCAGCGGGTTGTTGGCCAGCACGCCGACGGTGCGACCGCCCAGACGGCCGAGGCCGGTGACCATGCTGCGGGCGTAACCACCCTGCAGTTCCTCGAACGAGGACTCACCGTCGACGTTGTCGAGCAGCTCGTGCACGATCGGCTTCACGTCGTAGGCGCGCTTGGCCGATTCGGGCAGCATCGCCTTGAGGTCGACGTCGCCGTGCTGTGCGGCCAACAGGTCGAACTCGCCCTGCTCGGCGAACATCGACACCAGGCGACGCGCGCGGTGCATGGCATCGGCTTCGTCATCGGCGGCGATGTGGCACACGCCGGACTTCTTGAAGTGTGTGGTGGGACCACCGAGGGTCTCCATGTCGACGTTCTCGCCGGTCACCGAGCGCACGACATCGGGTCCGGTGACGAAAACGCGGCCCTCGGGCGCCATGATGACGACATCGGTCAGCGCGGGACCGTAGGCGGCGCCACCGGCGGCGAAGCCGAGCACCACCGAGATCTGGGGAACGAGGCCGGACGCGCGAACCATGGCCTCGAAGACCAGGCCTACCGCGTGCAGCGCCTCGACACCCTCGGCCAGGCGGGCGCCACCGGAGTGCCACAGGCCGACCACGGGGATGCCGGATTCGATGGCGGTGTCGATCGCGTCGACCATGTGCTTGCAGCCGTCCACGCCCATCGCGCCGCCCATGATGGTGGCGTCGGAGCAGTAGGCCACGGTGCGAACCCCGTCGACCTCGCCGATCGCGGCGAGCACGCCGGAGCGGTCACGCGGATGCAGCGGCAGGACGGTGCCGGGGTCGAAAAAGCGTTGGAGCCGACCCAGTGGGTCGCGCGGATCGGTAGTGGTGTCTTGAAACGCGGGAGCAATGATGGTCATCGCGCTCACTCCTTCAAAAAATTGCCGCGGTGGCGGCTGCTGTGGCGAACCGCCGGTGGGGGTCGAACCATTCAGTTGGCACGACCCCCACCGGGGATCGGAATGCAGTCGATGCGGCTGTTACGCCCGACCGAAGGCGAGCGCGACGTTGTGCCCACCGAAACCGAAGGAATTGTTGATCGCGTACTCGATTTCCTGGCGACGGGCTTCCCCGTGCACCACATCGAGATCGATCGCCGGATCCTGGTTGTCCAGGTTCAGTGTCGGCGGAACGATGCCGTCCCGGATCGCCAGCACTGTGAGGATCGACTCGAGGGCACCGACGGCACCGATCGAGTGACCCAGTGCCGACTTCGGCGCGTACACCGAAGCGTGCTTGCCGATCGCCTTGTGGATCGCGTTGCACTCGGCGGAATCACCGATGGGCGTCGCGGTCGCGTGGGCGTTGATGTGGGTGATGTCGCTCTTGGTCAGACCAGCGGTCTGCATAGCGCGGGTCATCGCCCTGGCCGCACCGGTGCCCTCGGGATCGGGGGCGACCAGGTGGAAGCCGTCGGAGGTGATACCGGCACCCAGCAGTCGAGCGTGGATGGTGGCACCACGAGCCTTGGCGTGCTCTTCGGTCTCGATGACCATGAGCGCACCGGCCTCGCCGAAGACGAACCCGTCGCGATCCTTGTCGAAGGGACGCGAGGCGCCCTTCGGATCGTCGTTGCGGGTACTCATCGCACGCATCATGGAGAACGCCGCGATCGGCACCGAGTCGATGAAGCCCTCGACACCACCGGTGACGACGATGTCGGCGTCACCCATCACGATCATCCGCCACGCGTTGGCGATAGCTTCCGAACCCGACGAGCACGCCGAGACCGGAGTGACCACTCCCGCCCTGGCCTTCAGCTCGAGACCGACGACCGCCGACGGACCGTTCGGCATGACCATCTGAACAGCCAGCGGCGAGATCTTGCGATAGCCGCCGTTCTTCAGCTTGTCGACCGAGTCGATCAGGGCGTCGCCGCCGCCGAGTCCGGTGCCGATCGCGACGCCGAGACGGTCGTTGTCGACCTCAGGGCTGCCCGCGTTCTTCCACACCTCACGACCGAGAACGGTCGCCAGGCGCTCGACATACGCCATGCGGCGAATCTCGACCCGGCTCAACAGGGTGTCGGGGCTGACCTTCAGGTGACCGCCGATTCGCACCGGCAGGTCGTATTCCTCGATGAAGGAATCCTCGAGAACGTCGATTCCGCTCTCACCGTTGAGGAGTCCCTTCCACGTCGCATCGACGTCACCCGCGATGGACGTGGTCGCCGCCATGGAGGTGACGACAACGTTGGGGAAGTTCCCGTTCAAAGTACTGGGAGCAGGAGTGGTCAAAGTTCGGCCCTACTCGCCGTCGAACTTGGCCTTGAGCTCCGCGGCGGCGTCGGAGTTCTCCGCCTCGAGCTTCTGGATGTAGGAGACAGCGTCGCCCACGGTCTTCAGGCTGGCGAGATCCTCGTCGGGGATCTTCACGCCGTACTTGTCCTCGGTCTGCACAGCGATCTCGACCATGGACAGCGAGTCGATGTCCAGGTCGTCGACGAAGGACTTCTCGATGGTCACCTCGGACGGTTCGATACCCGTCACTTCTTCGATGATCCTGCCGAGTTCTTCGACGATCTGTTCCTGGGTCAGAGCGGCCACTTTGGTGGTCCCTTCTTGTTGCTATTTGTGGGGTCGTGAACGGCTGCACGTCGCTGTGCGTAGCCGCCGGGGGAAAGCTAGCCCGCAGTGGTCAGTGCGACCAACGCGGGGAGGTCTTCGGGGGTCTTCAGGGCCAGAGTGGGCGTGCCCTTCAGTTCCCGCTTGGCGATGCCGACCAGCGTGCCCGCGGGCGGCAGTTCGACCACGGCCGACACGGCCGCGGCGCGAATGGTCTCGTTGCACAGGTCCCAGCGCACGGGGCGCGTGACCTGGGCGGCAAGTTTGGTGATCGCGTCGGCGCCCGAGGTGACAGGCTTGCCGTCGAAGTTCGACAGCAGCGTGCGGATCGGGTCGCTGGGCGAGATCGCCGCGATGGCTTCCGCGACGGCTTCCTGTGCCGAGGCCATGTACGCGGTGTGGAACGCGCCGGCCACCGGCAGTGCGCGAACGCGGGCCTTCTCCGGCGGGTTCGCCGCCAGTTCGGCCAGTGCGTCCAGGCTGCCCGCCGCCACGATCTGGCCGACCGCGTTGCGGTTGGCCGGAATCAGGTCGAGTTCGGCAAGGCGTGCGAGCACGGTGGCCTCGTCGCCGCCGAGCACCGCGGACATACCGGTCGGCTCCAGCGCACAAGCCTTGGCCATCTCCCGGCCGCGAATGGCGGCCAGCGAGACGGCCTCGTCGGCGGTGATGACACCGGCGACAGCGGCTGCGGCGAATTCACCGACCGAGTGTCCGGCCACGACTGTATCGGCCGGGATCGACGCGGGGGCGATTTCGGCAAACGCGAGCAGCGCGGCCGCCACCACCAGCGGCTGGGTCACCGCGGTGTCGACGATCTCCTCGGCCGTCGCGGTGGTACCGAGACGGACCAGGTCCAGGCCTGCGGCCTTGGACCACAGCTCGAGGCGGTCAGTCGCACCGGGAAGCGCGAGCCACGGCGTGAGCATGGCGGGAGTCTGGGACCCCTGTCCAGGGGTAAGCAACGCGATCACCCCCTAAGACAACACTGTGACCCCCGCCGCATGAGATGTCGGCGCGAATGAAGCTTGGGGATGGCTTTTGTAGGGGTCCCACAAAATCCGAGGTGGGGTGTCGGGATCGACCGATTCGCCGATCTCGTTACAGGGGTTCGTGGGCCACCGGGATGGACGGGGTTTCTGTGACGGGAGGTGACGATTCGTTATGCGTTCGTGTCAAACGACCTACTGTCGCCGCAATACGGAGCACATACGCGTCGCGCGGATTCATCGGATCGCGACCGGTCACCTCACCGATTCGTTTGAGTCGGTACCGAACGGTATTTGGATGGACGTACAGCTGCCGAGCGCAAGTCTCTACTGCTCCACCACAATCCAGGTACGCGTCGAGTGTGTCGGATAACGAAGATCCGGCAGCGGCCAACGGCACCACAAGATACTCGTTCAACGCCTCTATCGCAGCTCTATCGCCCAGCAACGCGCGTTCTGGTAACAACTCCGTGGCGTGAACGGGCCTTGGCGCGCCACGCCAGCCCACCACGGCCTCCATGCCGGCCAGCGCCTCGATCGCCGACGCGTGCGCGGCGCCCAACGTGCGCATGGTCGGCCCGATCACCACCGGACCGTCGGAGAACACCTCGGCCAGCAGGTCGGTGAGAAACGGCGACCCGATGCCCGAGTCCCCCAGATTCCCGCTGACCACCATCACCAGCCGCGCACCCTGCACCACCGCCAGCGCCGCGCGACCGTGTTTGGTCGCGATGGTGTGCACGGCGCCGACCGTGGACACGCTCTGGTCCACCGGCGGTGTGCCCACCAGCACGGTGGCGGGCGCGGTGGCGTCCCAGTTCAACGTGGCCGCGCGCGACAGCATGTCCGGACCCGTGTCGCCCCGGACCACCGCGTCGACCACCAGGGCCTCCAGGCGGGTATCCCACGCACCACGCGACTCCGCGGCGCTGGCGTACACCGAGGCGGCCGCGAAACCGAGCTCACGCCCGTATCGCAGCACCGCCTCGGTGAGCGCCACCAGCTGACGATCGTTGCGCGCCAGCGCGGGCAGCCACTGTTCGAAGAAGTCCATGGCCACCCGCACCATGTCCACGGTCTGGCGCAGCGTCAGCCGCCGCGCCAGATCCTGCGGAATCACCTGGAACGCGTCCAGGCTGAAGCGGATATCGGAGTCGGGATCTTGCAACCACTCCAGGAAGTTCACGACCGCGGTCTGCACCAGCATCTGCACGCCGGCACGTTGCGCGGCGTCCAGGTCGGCGAAGAACGGCAGTCGATCCTGCATCGACCCCACCGCCTCGGTGGACAGTCGGCCCGAGAACTGTTTGACCCGCCGTAACAGCGTGTCGGGCAGCGGATCACGGGTCTGCCGGTTCGGGGACAGTGCCCCCGTCGGCAGATAGACCTCGTGCTCGCTGGTGCCCTCGGTGATCCGACGGGGCCGCGGCGGTTTGCGCTCCACAGTCCAATAGTCCGCTACGCCAGTTCCTCTGCCGCGTCCGCACTGGGCTTCGGCGCGGCGGCGACACTGTCGATGCCGTATTTGCGCGCCGCTTCCACCGCCTTGGACCTGTCGAACGTGCCGTCGCGCGCCAGGCCTTCCAGCACCGCGACCACCACCGACTGCGGGTCGATGTTGAACACCCGACGCGCGGCCGTGCGGGTGTCGGAGAATCCGAACCCGTCGGTACCGAGGGTGATGTAGTCGCCGGGTACCCACTGCCGGATCTGATCGGGCACCGCGCGCATCCAGTCCGTGGAGGCGATCACCGGGCCACGCGCGGCCGACAGCGCCTGGGTGATGTACGGAACGCCGGGGTCGGTGTCGGGGTGTTTCAAGGCCGCGATCTCCTTGTTCACCGCGTCCCTGCGCAGCTCGCCGAACGAGGTCACCGACCACACGTCCGCGGCCACGCCCCATTCGTCGGCCAGCATCTGCTGCGCGCGTATCCCGTCGGGCACGGTCACGCCGGACACCAGGATCTGGGCACGGATATCGCCCTCGCCGCCGCGCTGGTACAGGTAGATGCCCTTCAACAGCCCTTCGACATCGAGGTCGTCGGGCTCGGCCGGTTGCTGGTAGGGCTCGTTGTACAGGGTGATGTAGTAGAAGACGTTCTCCCCACCGAACGTGCCCACCGGCGCGACCTCGGTGCCCGGCAATTCACTGGGCGTCTGCGCGCCGCCGCCGTACATCCGCCGCAGACCGTCGCGGATGATGTGCGCGATCTCGAACGAGAACGCCGGATCGTAGGTCACCACAGCGGGATTGGTCGATGCCAGCAGCAGCGACTGCCCGTCGTTGTGTTGCAGGCCCTCACCGGTCAGCGTGGTACGACCCGCGGTGGCGCCGAGCACGAACCCGCGCGCCAGCTGATCGGCCGCGGCCCAGAAACTGTCGCCGGTGCGCTGGAACCCGAACATCGAATAGAAGATGTACAGCGGGATCATCGGCTCGCCGTGGGTGGAGTACGCGGTGCCCGCGGCGGTGAAGCACGCGGTGGAACCGGCCTCGTTGATGCCCTCGTGCATGATCTGGCCGACGGCGCTCTCCTTGTAGGCGAGCATGAGGTCCGCGTCGACCGAGGTGTAGAGCTGGCCGTTGCGGTTGTAGATCTTCAGCGTCGGGAACCACGAGTCCATGCCGAACGTGCGCGCTTCGTCGGGAATGATCGGCACGATCCGCTTGCCGATCTCCTTGTCGCGCAACAGTTCCTTGACCAGGCGAACCAGCGCCATGGTGGTGGCGACCTGCTGCTTGCCCGAACCCTTGCGCACCGAGCGGTACACCTCGTCGCCGGGCAGCTTCAACGGCTTGGCGTCGTTGCGCCGCTGCGGCACGAAACCGCCCAGCGACTTGCGGCGGGCCAACATGTATTCGATGGCAGGGTCGTCCATGCCGGGGTGGTAGTACGGCGGCAGGTACGGGTCCTTCTCGAGCTGCGCATCGCTGATCGGAATGCGTTGCAGGTCGCGGAAGTCCTTGAGGTCCTGCAGTGCCAGCTTCTTCATCTGGTGCGTGGCGTTGCGGCCCTCGAAGTGCTTGCCCAGGGTGTAGCCCTTGATCGTCTTGGCCAGGATCACCGTGGGCTGGCCCTTGTGCGCCATCGCCGCGGAGTAGGCCGCGTAGACCTTGCGGTAGTCGTGGCCGCCGCGCTTGAGATTCCAGATCTCACTGTCGGACATGTTCTGTACCAACGCTTTGGTGCGCGGGTCGCGGCCGAAGAAATGGTCGCGCACGTACGCGCCGTCGTTGGCCTTGTAGGTCTGGTAATCACCGTCGGGGGTGGAGTTCATCAGATTCACCAGTGCGCCATCGCGATCCGCGCCCAGCAGCGCGTCCCACTCGCGACCCCACACGACCTTGATGACATTCCAGCCCGCGCCGCGGAAGAACGATTCCAGCTCCTGGATGATCTTGCCGTTGCCGCGCACCGGCCCGTCCAGGCGCTGCAGGTTGCAGTTGATCACGAAGGTCAGGTTGTCCAGCGCCTCGTTGGCCGCGACCTGGATCAGACCGCGCGACTCCGGCTCGTCCATCTCACCGTCGCCCAGAAACGCCCAAACATGTTCGTCGGAGCAGTCTTTGATGCCACGGTCGGTGAGGTAGTGGTTGAACCGGGCCTGGTAGATCGCGTTCATCGGGCCCAGACCCATCGACACGGTCGGGAATTCCCAGAAGTCGGGCATCAACCGCGGATGCGGGTAGGACGGCAAGCCCTTGCCGAGGCCGCCGTGGCTGTATTCCTGACGGAAACCGTCGAGCCGGTCGGCGCTGAGCCGACCCTCGAGGAAACCGCGCGCGTAGATGCCGGGCGAGGCGTGGCCCTGAATGTAGACATGGTCGCCGCCGCCGGGATGATCCTTGCCGCGGAAGAAGTGGTTGAAACCCACCTCGTACAGCGCCGCAGACGACGCATAGGTCGAAATATGTCCGCCCACACCGATTCCGGGGCGCTGCGCGCGATGCACCATGATCGCTGCGTTCCACCGGATCCAGGCGCGGAAACGGCGCTCGACTTCCTCGTCACCGGGAAACCACGGTTCGTTCTCGGTGGGAATGGTGTTGACGTAGTCGGTGGAGGTCAGCGCCGGAATCGACACACGCCGTTCACCGGCGCGCTCGAGCAGACGCAACATCAGATACCGGGCGCGGCCCGGACCCTCCCGATCGAGCATCGCGTCGAAGGATTCCAGCCACTCACCGGTCTCTTCGGGGTCGATATCGGGTAGGTACGACGCCACTCCTTCCCGAATGACCCGCACCCGCTCACCGGTGGGCTTGGTGGTGGGTTCACCGCCATCGGTCGACACGGAGTCGTCGGAAGCTGCAGAGTGGATCAGGTCGGTCAAATCTGCTCCTCGTACTAGGGGCTGAACTGCTTGTCGGCGTCGCTGTCCCCGGGCTTGCCCGCTTGGTGTGCGGAACGCCCGCTACGAATGGTTCGGGCGCACCCCCATCCTTACCGAAACCGCTGCCCAGGTCATCATGTCAGCAGGAAATCAATTAAGTTCGGCGATGAAAACGCGAGTCGCTTCGGCTAGTGAGAGGGCAACGATGAGGGTGCTACACGCGCGGCGGCTGGGGTCGGTCTGTGCCGTTGTCGCCGTCACCGTCGGTGCGGTGCTGGCGGGCTGTGCGCAGCAGGTTCCCGGCACGCCGACCACCGACGCCGCCGAAGTCGCCGCCTACAAGACCGCCGCGGCCGCCACCTCGTCGGCCGCGGCGTCCTCGCGCGCCGCCGCCGCGCGCGACAAGGCGGTCACCGACAACTGCACCCAGTTCCCCACCACCACCGGCGCGGGCGTGACCGCCTTCAACGACTTCGTGTCCGCCCACGACAGCAACGCGCCCGACTACGCCGCCAAACGCGAGTCCGCGGCCACCACCCTGGACAACGCGGCGACCAAGGTCGAGACGGGCGTGGTCGCCGCGGCGGGCGCGCTGCCCACCGAACTGGCCGACAAATTCAGCGCTTACGTCACCGCCGCGCGCGAACTGTCCACCCAAACCAGAAAGATGACCTACAACTCACCGGTGGACAAGCTCAACACCGCCAGTCGTGCCATCAACCAGGCACGGACCGCGGTCCACGACGCCTGTTGAGACAGCCGATTTTGCCCTCCCGACACGCGGCATACGGTACCGATTCACCCGATCAGCTTGCGCTGCGGCCGATAACCATGTTCGCTTGCACCTATCTTACTGTCGGAAGTTTAGGGAGGACACCACCGTGGTCGCCGCGGCGGACGCGCAGAACTACGCTCAGAAGCTTGGCATTTCTCACGGCTTGGTTGTTCAGGAATTGGGCTGGGACGAGGACACCGACGACGCATTGCGCGCCGAGATCGAGGAGGTCACCGGCGCGGAGATGGTCGATGACGACTCCGACGAGGTCGTCGACGCAGTCCTGTTCTGGTGGCGAGAAGGAGACGGCGATCTGGCCGACGAGTTGATGGACGCCATCAGCCCGCTGGCAGACGAAGGCTTCATCTGGGTCCTCACCCCCAAAACCGGTCAACCAGGCCATGTCGATCCGAGCGAGATCGCCGAAGCCGCACCCACGGCCGGCCTGACTCAGACATCCACCATCAGCCTCGGCGGTTGGACGGCCTCGCGGCTGGTTCAGCCGAAGGCACCGTCCAAACAGCGCTGAATCAGCCGTTCGCTAGGGTCTCAGTTGGGCGAGCAGCCCGGCTGAGACCCGACACGACGGAGGATTCGTACCCATGCCGCTAGAGGTTGGCACTCTCGCGCCGGATTTCACGCTCAAGGACCAGAACAACCAGCCCGTCACCCTGTCGGACTATCGCGGCAAGAAGAACGTGCTGCTGGTGTTCTATCCTCTCGCCTTCACCGGCATCTGCCAGGGCGAGCTGTGCAAGGTCCGTGACGAACTGCCCAAGTTCCAAAACGACGACGCCGAGATCATCGCGATCTCCGTCGGCCCTCCACCCACCCACAAGATCTGGGCCGCGGAACAGGGCTACCTGTTCCCCCTGCTGTCAGACTTCTGGCCGCACGGCGCCGTCACCCAGTCCTACGACGTCTTCAACGAGAAATCCGGCTACCCCAACCGCGGAACTTTCGTCGTCGACAAGTCCGGCTACATCACTTTCGCCGAGATGAACGAGCCCGGACAGGCCCGTGACCAGGCGGCTTGGGAGAAAGCGCTCGCCGCGCTAGATTCATAACTCGACACCGCCGGTTCTCCCCGGCGGTGCCAGGGCGTATAGCTCAGCGGTAGAGCACTGGTTTTACACACCAGCGGTCGGGGGTTCGATCCCCTCTGCGCCCACCTATAGATCGGCTGTCAGACGCCCGTCGATCTTGCAACGGACTGCCGTGAGTCAGTTGCCTTGTCCCGCACATGAATTCCGATGGCCGTTCGCTGTCGAAGGACGTACGTCTCGGGCAGGATGGGCGGCATGAGACAAGCACGTTCGGCTATCGCACTGTCCGCATTGTGTCTGGCCGGGTTCGTGGTGGGGGGCTGTTCATCGGAGGGCGCCGACTCGACGGCGTCCTCCCCCACCTCCTCGACCACGGCCCCCCGAACCACCACGCCTGCGAAAGCCACGGTCGGTGACCCGCTGGCCGTGACGTGCGGGCAATACACGGACCTGGACAAGGCATCCCAGCTCCAGGTGATCGTGGCTGTCTACGGCAATGATCCCGCGAAGAACGACGACCGGGTATCGATGGTCGACCTCCTGTGCATGTCAGACCTCGTGCGGGACAAGCCGGTCAAGGACGCCATGCCCCAAGGGTGACGACGTGGCCGCCGACCGGAGTTCTCCGGCCACTGGAACGGCAGGCCGGTCATCGGCGCACGAGCCGAGCGAGAACGGTCGGCTGCTACGCCCGTGGCGTGTTTTCCCAGCGCCAGTTGGTCCGGCGTGCGTGGCCGGGTAGTTCGGTGCGTCCGGTGGCCCATAGCAGGGTGGGCCAGGGTTGCTCAGAAGTCGGCGCGGTCGGGAACAGTCGGGTGAGGACGCGCGCGCACAGGTCGGCAGGTGGGTTCCAGGGGAGGCCGAGTCCCTGGGTCAGGTCGTGGGTGTGGACCAACGTTTCTACGATGCCCATCGCGGCGAAACCTTCGGCGTCGGAGATTCCGTAGCCGTGGTAGGCGCGCGCTTGCGGTGGTGTCGTGCGCACCATCGCTACCAGCATCCCGGCGCACGCTGCCAGCCCCTGCAGCAGGCCGTCGGGCCCCGCCTGCCTATCCGCGTGAATCGCGTTCGCTGGGCCCCCTGGGCGCCGACTCTCGTACACGAACGGCACGTGCCGGTCCAACGGCATGCCGGGACTCAGCTGTGCCGCATAGGAGAACAGGTCGTCGCTGAGATGCTCGACGGTTTCCCAGCAGTCCCACTCGAGCGTGCCCGCCTTCGCATCCCAACTGTCGGGGGACGCCGTGCGCAAGACCTCTACGGCGAGTCGGACGGCCAGGGCGAGATCGTCTGCGGTGACGGAAGTTTGGATGTTCTCCACTGATTGCGACATGACCCGACGGTATCGCGCCGTACTCGGCCGAAGAACCGAATTTCCGGACGACTTCGCAAGACGGTGGGTCGAAAATCGAATCGAGGCACTACCCGGCTCGACCGAGATCTCGACACCGAGTCGTTGCCGTTCGCACCGCAAGTCGCGGGTCATAGTGGTCGGATGGGAAACGAAACCTCCGTCGCGGCGGCGTTCGAACCATTGGTGCGGGCGGCGTTAGGGCCTGAGCCTGCGGTGCGGTTCGAGTTCTGGGACGGGAGCTCGATCGAATCCGGGAATGCGGGCACGATGCGGGTGCGGTCGCGGGACGCGTTGAGTCATATGGTCTGGGCCCCAGGCGAACTCGGGCTCGCGCGCGCGTACGTCGCCGGGAATGTGGACTTGGACGGCGACATCTTCACGATGCTTCGATCGCTGCAGTCGACAGCGTCGGACGACGCGCATCTCGGCCTCGGCGCCACCTGGAAGGCCGTCGACGCGGCCCGCCGACTCGGCGCGCTCTCCCATCGCCCGAAGCCGCCACCTGAAGAGGCCCAACCCCGTCGCGGACCGGTGCACACCAAGCGCCGGGATGCGGCGGCGATCAGCCATCACTACGACGTGGGCAACGACTTCTACCAGCTGGTTCTCGGCCCGAGCATGACCTACTCGTGCGCACGATTCGTCACCGAGGACAGCACCCTCGAAAACGCCCAGGAGGCCAAGCACGATCTGATCTGCCGCAAGCTCGGCCTGGCCGACCGCACCGGGATGCGCCTGCTCGACGTCGGGTGTGGTTGGGGTTCGATGGCCATGCACGCGGCGTCGGTCTACGGCGCGCAGGTAGTCGGCGTGACGATCAGCGGCGAGCAAGCCGATCTCGCGCGCAAGCGAGTCCACGACGCCGGGCTCAGCGCGAAGGTCGAGATCCGACTGTCGGACTACCGCGACCTCCACGGCGAGCAGTTCGACGCGATCTCCTCGATCGGCATGTTCGAACACGTCGGCACGAAACGCGCAGCGGAGTACTTCGACACCCTGCGCGCCCTGCTGCGCCCCGAGGGTCGCCTGCTCAACCACGCGATCTCCTCCCCCGGCGGTTCCACGATGCGTAGCCGCTCGTTCATCGGCCGCTACGTCTTCCCCGACGGTGAGCTCATCGATGTGGGCGAGGTGGCGTTGGCGATGCAGCGGGCCGGGTTCGAAGTGCGCGATGTCGAAGCGTTGCGCGAGCACTACGCGTTGACCCTGCGAGATTGGGTCGCGAATCTGGAAAGTGCTTGGGACCAAGCGATTTCGCTCGTCGGCGAGGGCCGCGCCCGGATCTGGCGGCTGTACATGGCGGCCTCGGCACTGGGATTCGAGGACGGCGGTCTCGGAATCCACCAGGTCCTCGGCGTGGTGCCGACCGCGCAGGGCAACTCCGGTATGCCGGCGACCCGCCGCGCTTGGGGGTGAGCGGCCGGCACGTAAGACCGGCCGCTCGCTAGCGGGCTCCACCCACGGTCAACGTGCACTGACCGTCCGCACACGAGCGTTGCAGCCGACCCCTGGACAAGGTCTGCACCAGCCCGATCGCCCAGCACATCGGGCACCCACGCAGCGCGACAAAACCCACGGGCAGCAGCAGCAAACTGACCGCTCCGACCACGGGAATCAGCACCACCGCCCCGATCAGCGCACCGAATCCCACCCCGCCGCGCACCAGGTGCTCGACCATCGACTTGCTTGCGAAATCACCGCTCATCCTGTCCTCCGACAACATCGTCAGCAGCCCGCAGCGCTTGCTGAACCGCCGCCCGAGCCCGATGCAGGCGCGACTTCATCGCCGCCGTACTGAGCCCGAGCGCATCGGCGACCATCCGCCCGCTGTAACCCTGAATGTCGCGCATGATCAACACGCTGCGCTGGTCCGCGGGCAACGCGGCAACCGCAGCCGCCACCCTGCCCGCCTCCCACCGCCGCAGTACCTCATCCTCCGCCGAAGCAGCTGAGATGTTGTCCTGCAACGGCATTCGATACCGCATCCGCGCACGACGCAAACACTCGTTCCGAACGATCCGAAACATCCACGACGCCAACGCCCCCGAAGCCCGCAACATCCCGACCTTCCGATACAGGATGATCAAAGCCTCCTGCGCCGCGTCCTCCGCGTCTTCCATTGTGGCACACAGGGAGTAGGCGAACCGCTGAATATGCGGATGCGCCCCCGCCACCAACGCCGCAATCGAATCCACATCCCCACCCTGCGCGGCCGCGATCAATTCCCCACCAGGCCAACCAGATTCACCCACGCCCAGCTCGTTTGCGCTTCAACACGTACACGCACGTGCAGACCAGACTCAACCCGACCACAACACCGATCCCGATGATCACAACAACCTCCCTATCCGTCCGACATCCGTCGCGACACACATAAGAGGCACGCTCGGCCCGAAAGGATTCACCCATCCACATCTGCCCTATGTTCGCGGAGCACCGCCGCCGAGGACAGGTCCCAATGACACTCGCCATCTAGCGTGAGACGCATGAAGTGTCCTGACATGTCGCGCGGCGCACGCCTGGCTGCCCACGGTGCCATCTCCGAAGCCCTTGCACTGCACAGCGATTCCGAGCTACAGGACCTCGTCGACGCAGCAGCGCCGCTGGGTTCCGGCATCGGTGGAAAATCGGCCATGTTGGAAGTCGGCGGCTCTCAGGTCTTCGTCAAGCGGGTGCCGTTGACCGACCTGGAGCGGCTTCCGGAGAACGTCGGGTCCACGGCGAATCTGTTCGGGCTGCCGATGTTCTGCCACTACGGCATCGGCGGTCCCAGCTTCGGCGCGTGGCGAGAACTCGCCGTCCACATCATGACGACGAACTGGGTGCTCGCGGACGAATACCACGGCTTCCCGCTGATGCACCACTGGCGGATACTGCCGGACTCGACGCCGCTGCCCGAGGAACTTGCCGATGTCGACCGGGTCGTTTCGTTCTGGGGCGGTGGGGCTGCGGTGCGCGATCGGGTCGAAGGTCAGCGGCAGTCCGGTGCGAGCATCGCGCTGTTCCTGGAGTTCATCCCGCAGAACCTGCATCAGTGGTTGGGCGAGCAGGTCGACGCGGGCGCCGAGGCCACCGATCGCGCCTGTGCCATGGTCGACAATGATCTACACACGGGAATCGCCTTCATGAACAGCCGAGGCCTGCTGCACTTCGACGCCCACTTCGAGAACATCCTCACCGACGGCCAACGGCTGTATTTCGCCGATTACGGTCTGGCGATCTCCACCGATTTCGCGCTGTCACCACAAGAATCCGACTTCTACGATTGCCACCGAACCTACGACCGCGCCTATGCACGCTTCTACTCCACCCGCTGGCTGGTCGCTGCCCTGCGCGGGCGTGACAACCTCGACGCGCGAATCAGCGAGTACGCCAACGGCAGGACGCCTACCGGGATCCCGGAGGTTCCCTCCTCGATCATCACCGGCAATGCCCCACTCGCGACAGTGATGGCCGAATTCTTCCGCCGCCTCCAGCACGAGAGCAGGCAGACCCCGTACCCGCGGCTCGAGATCGCGCGAATGGTCGGCGATTGTGATTTCCCGCAGGGCATCATCGATCCATGACCAAATACCTCATCTCCTTCCCGAGCGAAGCCATGGTGCTCGCCGACGAGGAGTTTCCGATCGTCGTGGCCGAATCGCATGCGGTGATCGAGGAGGCGAAGGCGGCCGGTGTGTACGTGTTCGGCGGGGGAATCAATGCGGAGGTCGATCCGGTGTTGGTCGGGGCCGACGGGTCGGTGAGTGGGGAGATCTATCCGGGCTCCGTGCTCACGGGCGGGTTCGCGGTGTTGGAGTTGCCTACACGCGAGGACGCGGTCGCGTGGGCGGGGAAGTTGGCGGCGGCGTGCCGGTGTTCGCAGGAGTTGCGCGAGTTCGGGTTCGACCCGGCGAGCTAGATCCGGCGGTAGCGGTGGTGGCTACCGCCGAACCGATCGCTAGGACCCGAAGCTGCCGGTCGACGGCTTGGGGGTCGACGGCTTGGGGATCGTGACCGTGACGAACTCGGAGAACACGTATTCCGCGCCGTTGATGCAACCGGCGCGTGCGGTGAGCGTGGTGCCGGGCGCGAGGCCTTCGAGGGTGACGGTGATGGTCTTGCCCGCGTCGGCGATCGCCGCCAGGGTGCCGTCGCCGAAGAACACGTGGTTCTTCTCCGGTCCGACACCGGCTTCGGCCCAGCACTGACCCCGGTCGTTGGGGTTGTGCAGGGTGGCGGTCACGGTGCCCGACGCGGCGGCGTCGAAGGCGACCTGGGGCGCTACGAACGGCGTGGCCGCGCCCGCGGGAGCGATGGGGCCGAACACGACCGCGGCGGCGGAGGCGGCGAGGAAAGCTCCGGTAATTCGTCTGTTGATCACTTCTGTGATGCTGCCCCACTGAAGATTCCGATACAAGGACCGCATCGCATTCTTCGGCTGAAAGCTGCTAACCCACGTCCCGACGCAACCACGTGACTTCCGCGCCGATGCAATCGGTTCCCTGCCGGAATGCCTCGAGATCCTCATCCCAGGGCGAACCCAATGCACGGTCGAGTTCGGTGGAAAGGTCGAAGGTTCCGAGGGAGTCCAGTTCCGCGGCGGCTTGCAGTAAAGCGCGTAATCGCATTTCGCCGAGCATCACGTCACCGTTGGCGCCGGTGGAACCGTGCCACAGGCCCAGTTGGGGTACGAAGCTGTAGCGTTCGCCGTCGACTCCTTCGCTGGGGTCTTCGGTGACTTCGAAACGCAGTACCGGCCAGGTCCGCAACGATTGGGCTATCCGGGCGGCGGTGCCGACGGGGCCGATCCAGTCGCTGCTGGCGCGCAGTTGTCCGTCGGCGGGCTGGGTGTTCCAGCGCAATTTCGCCGGGGACGACAGCGCGGTGGACAGTGCCCATTCCACGTGCGGGCACAACGCGGCGGGCGATGAGTGGATGTAGACCACACCCGCCGTCGCGTCAGCGAACTGACTCGATGCGCGCACTAACAACACCTCCAGCCTCGACAAGGAACGTCTTCCCCAACGGCCCGTCGTGGTCTGGCGTGGCCCGAGTGTAGCCAAACGTGCGGTGTTGCGCGTGTTACTTTACTGCGTGTTATGTGTCTCTGCGATAACGGAATCGCTGAATTTCGGCCACGCGGTTCTGGCCCAGTCACCAAAATTCTCGTCGCTCAACGCGATTGTCGCCACCCCTATTTCCGGGTCGACCCACAGGAACGTGCCGGACTGGCCGAAGTGCCCGTAGGTGCGTGCGGAATTGGCTGTGCCCGTCCAATGCGGGGTTTTCCCGTCGCGGATTTCGAATCCCAATCCCCAGTCGTTGGGTCGCTGCGACCCGTATCCGGGCAGGATTCCGTTGCGATCGGGAAATTGCACGCTGGTCGCCTCGGCCGATGTTTGCTCAGATATCAATTGGGGTGTCAGCAACTCTTGGGCGAATAGGGTCAGGTCGGCCAGGGAGGCGCTGCCCGCGTGCCCGGCGGAACCGTCGAGGGTCGCCGAGGTCATGCCCAGTGGTTCGAAAACCGCCTCGCGCAGGTACTGCGGGAATTCGATGCCGGTCTGCTCGGTGAGAAAGTCGGCGAGCAGTTCGAAGCCCGCGCTCGAGTAGATGCGGCGGGCGCCGGGTTCGGCGAGAATTTCGGGGGTGGCGAAGGCGACGCCGGAGGTGTGGGCGAGCAGGTGCCGCACGGTCGATCCGGGCGGTCCGGCGGGTTGGTCGAGTTCGACCGCGCCTTCCTCGACTGCCACGAGCGTGGCGTAGGCGACCAACGGTTTGGTGACCGAGGCCAGCGCGAACACGCGCTCGGTGTCGCCGATGCTGTCCACCGAGTCGGCGGTGACCACCGCGGCGGCGGCATTTCGGACCGGCCAGTGCTGAACCTGCTGCAGCGATCGCATATCGGCAGCGTACGAGACGCGGCTACGATCGTGGGCACCATGAGTGCAGCACCCTCGATCCACGGCGACGTGGCGGCCGGTTTCGGCCCCGTCGCCGACGCGTTCCGCCGCAATTTCACCCATCACGGCGAGATCGGCGCCGCGGTTGCCGTGTATTCCGGCGACGAACCGCTGGTCGATTTGTGGGCGGGACATCGTGATCGCCGGCGCGAGGTGGCGTGGGAGCGCGACACGATCGTGCCGGTGTTCTCCTCGTCGAAGGGGATGTCGGCGTTCACGATCGCGACGGCGGTGTCGCGCGGGCTGCTGGACTACGAGGCGCCGGTAGCCAAGTACTGGCCGGAGTTCGCCGCGCACGGCAAAGACCGGATCACCGTGCGGCAGCTGATCGATCATCAGGCCGGGCTGTCCGGGTTGGACCGGATCGTGAAACTGCGTGAGCTGATCGACCGTGATGCGCTGGGCGAGCTGCTCGCCGCGCAGAAACCGGCGTGGGAGCCGGGCACCCGGCAGGGCTATCACGCGCTGACGTTGGGGTTGTATCAGAGCGAACTGTTGCGCCGGGTGGATCCGGAAGGTCGCAGCCTCGGACAGTTCTTCGCCGAGGAGATCGCGGAACCGGTCGGCGCCGACCTGTTCATCGGCCTGCCCGCATCCGAGCCGATGGAGCGGGTCGCCCAATTGTCGGCGACCAAAGGCTTCGACATCTGGCGGTACGAACGCCGTGATCTGCCGTTGCGCATCGGCGGCGAGGTCTACGCCAAGCGCGGGTATTCCTATGCGGCACTGACCAACCCGCGTCCCGGTGCGCCTGCTCGTGCCGCGCGTCGGGAGTTCCTCGAAGTCGAATGGCCCGGCATGAACGGCGTCGGCAACGCTCGCGCGCTGGCAAAGGTCTACGGCGCCGCGGCGGGCCGCACGGGATCGCTGCCCATCAGCGACGACGTCCTCGATCAGCTCGCCGCGGCCGACACCGCCGACGATGTCCCCGCCGACGACCTGGTCTTGCACACCAAGAGCCGCTACCACCTGGGCTTCCGCAAATCGCGCGGCACCTTCCGTTTCGGCTCGGACAAACGGGCCTACGGCACCACCGGCCTGGGTGGCTCCTTCGGATTCGCCGACCCCACAACGGGATTGGGGTTCGGCTACAGCATGAACCGCCTGGGCATGGCGATTCTCGATGATGTGCGTAGTCGCAACCTGCGCGAGGTCGTCGTGCGGTGCACCGACCGGTAGACAGGTGTGCGCGTAGCCAGGGCATTGGCATCCGATCCCGTCGTGGGCCGCGAGTACCGATTGCCCGGCCTAATCGTCCAAATCGGCGGCGTTCAGTCCGTATTTCGACGGAAACGGGCCCCGATTGGACGATTAGGCCGGTCTCGCGAGTCGTCCGGCTCCTACGTGGGCCGGGCGCAGCCGTGGATCAGTGTGCGGTGACGCCGGTGATCTCGTTCGGCGCGGCGGCGAGGGTGGCCGTGGCCGTGACCTTTCCGTCGGCCAGGTCGATGCGGTGGACCTGCTTGGTCGCCGGGTCGCTCACGTAGGCGATGCCGTCCCGCACGAACAGGGCCGGGCGGGCGTCCTGCCAGTCGAGGGGTTCCTGCCAGGTGCCCAGCACCGGAATGGTGCGGATTTCCTTGCCCGCGCCGGGGTCGATCACGTGGATCTTGCCATCGGTGCCCAGAATCAGGGCTTCACCCTGCGGGCCGCGCGCGAGTGAGCGGAAGGTGTAGCTGGTGCCGATGTCGACCAGGCGCAGGGTGCCGTCGGTGGTGTCGACCAGCGAGATCTGCTGTGGGCGTTCGAGTTCGGCCTCCTTGTCCTGCTTGTAGTCGCCGAGCACGATCGGCGAGGCCTCGCTGCCGGACATGTTGCCGATTCGGCCGTACGGTGTCGGGCTGGTCACCTTGGTGATCTTGCCGTCGCGGTAGACCACGGCGCCGGTCTGGCACCCGACCACGACCGCTTCACCCTGTGCGGCGGCTTCGCCGTGCACGCCGGGGCAGTCCTCGTTGCGCGCGATTTCCCTACGGTCCTTGTCCAGTGCCGCGAGGCCGACTCGTGCGTCCTCGGTGCCGAGGGTGACCAGCAGGTTCCCATTGGAGAGTTCGAGGGCGACGCCGTGGTGCGCGGTGGGCGTCTTGTAGACCTCGGAGGATTTGCCGCTGTCGATCTTGTCGGTGTCGATGATGGTGACCTCGCCGGTGCCGTCGGCGAACAGCACGGTCTTGCCCGCGTGCCGCACCACGTGGCCAGGTTTGGCTGCGGGATAGTCGGTTCCGGTGAAGGCGGCGGCGTAGGCGTCGAAGACGCGGAAGCCGTCCTTGGTCGACACCATGAGGTGGTCGTGGTCGCCGGCCGGGTTGAGGCGGTTGTATCCGTCGAGTTTCACGTCCCCTTTCTGGGCGAGCGAGGCGCCGTCGAGGACGTAGATGCCGCCGTCGTAGGTGAGCGCGATCGGTTCGGCGCCCGGTGTGTGCTCGTGGGCGTGGTCGGGTTCGTCCGCCGTGCAACCGCCCAGTGCGATCACCGAGGCGAGTGCCCCGGACATGGCCACCATCGTGGTGGTCCGTGACCTGTTCATGTACTGCTCCATTTCTCGGTGCGTGAATTACGTTGTGGGCCCGGACAAACCACGGGCGATGGCCTCGGTGTTGACGCGGGCCATCTCGAGATAGGTGGCCGCGCCTTCGCCGGGCGGGGTGAGGGATTCGGTGTGCAGGGCGATCACCTGCACGTGCAACCCGGTGTGTTCGGCCAGGACGCGCGAAAGCCGGTCGGGCTGTGCGGAATCGGCGAAGATGGCGCTCACGCCCGCGGTTCTGATCGCGGTGGCGAGTGCGTCGAGGTCGGAGGCGCTCGGCGAGGCCAGGGTGGTGCCGCTGGGGATCACCGCGCCGATCATCCGGAACCCGAATCGCTGTGCGAGGTAACCGAATACGTGATGGTCGGTGACCAGTTGTCTGCGCTCGGCTGGGATGGCGGCGAACTTGTCGGTCATCCACCGATCCAGCTGGTCGAGTTCGCCGAGGTAGCGTTGCGTATTGGCTTGCACCGCACCGGTATCGATGCCGGCGACCTGGGCGAGCACCTCCGCGCTGATCGCCTCGACGGCCAGGCGCACCCGTGCCGGATCGGTCCAGAAGTGCGGATCGGGTTGTCCCGCGGACTCATCGGAGGTGTAGCGGATCGGATCAACCCGCTCGGCGACGGCGATCGTGGGCACTCCCGCTGATACCGCGGCCTGCACATGCCGGGCGATGCCTTCCTCGAGCCCGAGGCCGTTGTGCACCACCAGCGCGGCGTGCTCGATGTCGGCCGCCTGACGTGCGGAGATCGCGAACGAATGCGGGTCGGTGCCGGCCTGCATCAACACCGTCACCGGCACCGAGTCGCCCACGACCGCCCTGGTCAGGTCGCCGAGAATGTTCGTGGTCACCACGATCCCGGACCGCTCGGTCCCACTGGTGCACGCGGCGAGCAACGGGATGAGCAGCGCGGCCGTGATGAGCAGTCGGGCCGTCCGGCGCATCGCCACGCTGACTCGCGACGTGCCTGCTCCCGGCGTGCCGCGGACGTGGAAAGCGCGGGCCTCCCACCGGATTCGGCCGAACCGGCGCGATGCTGAGACCGGATTCGCAGGCATCGAGGAAACCTGTTCGGCCACGAACGGGTCGATTACACCGGCTGTGGTCGACGGTCGGATGTCGAGAGATGCGTGGTTCACAGACCTGTCTCCACCATCAGCGAGGGCGCGATATCCAGTTCGAACGTGCGCGCCAACCGGAGGTTGTCGTTGTAGGCGATCTCGTGGACCTTGCGCCCGCGAATGTCGTTGACGTAGGCGCGATCCGGGTCGACGAGGACTACCGGCTGCCCCTCGACGGGCCCGCTCGAGACAGCGAGTTGTCCTGTCTCCCCGCCGGATACCGGATCGATCGCGTGCAGGACACCGTCGCGGGTGAGCACCAGCAGCGGTGATCCTTCACCGGCGGTGTTCGCCGCGACCGGGTCCACGATCGCGGTCCGTGTCCAGGTCTTCTTCCGGATATCGAGCGTCCACACACCATCGCGACCAGCGAGCGCGGTCAGCGTCGTGCTGCCGGGTCGATGAGTGAACGCGCTGGCCCGATCCGAGGTCAGCGCCGGGTAGGGAATCTTCTCGGCGACGAAATCACCGTCGCGCTGCGCCACCACGAGTGCCCCGTCGGCGCAACCGAATACAACTCCGCGCCTGGTGACAACCTGTCCCTGCGGCTGCGGACACGTGGCGTTCTGCACCTGTCCCGCCGCCCCGTCCCGCCCGCGTACCTCGACGCGACCCGAACCGTCGGCGACCACGATCCGCTCGGCGTAGGGCAGCGCGATCCCCTCGACGCGGCGCTGTTCCTTGGCAACGCCGCTGTCCAGGGCCGACCGATCGAACAAGATCGTCGCGCCCGAATCCAGCACAACCGACGCGACGGCGGCGTCACTGTACGCACCAACAACCTCAGATCCCCCTCCTTCGGGCTGCGAATCCAGGGCGCCGGAACCACCCGCACTCCGGCCGCCTTCAGCCCGCGAATCCGGGTCCGCGGAGACACCGCCATCACCGGCCCCCGAATCCGATCGGCCGCCACTGTCCTCGGCGGGAGAACTGCCCACCGCGCCGACGTCGCGGATCGGCGCCTGGTAGTAGTGCCGGTGGTCGCCGTGGTCGACAG
>NZ_JBHXRY010000015.1:45858-110843 GCF_042714895.1 Nocardia sp. NPDC058666 | reverse complement strand
TGGGGCTCCCGTTGCTCTCCGTTTTGGCTGTCTTCCCTCCCCCCCCCCCCCCCCCCCCCCCCCCCCCCCCGGGCCGCTACCGCCGCTTCGCGGCGGACCCTCCCTATGGGTCGGGTGTGCGGGGCTGGGAGAGTGCGGACGGCCGGATCTGTTGTGGCGCAGTGTAATTGCGGGGCAGGCTCGGAATGGGCGGATTAGCTGGCGTGCAATGCGATTGCGGGGCCGGCTTTGAAACGGGGGATCAGTTGGCGCGCAACGCAATCACAAGGCCGTCTTTCGAGCACACCGACGGGGTTGTGGTGTCTGGTTGGGCGTTGCACTGCCAGCCTTGCACCACAACGGAATCCGAGGGGGCGATCGTGGTGACGTAGGCGGTGGCTACGTTGATGGCCTCGGTGCAGCCGGGGCGGCCTGCGGTGTTGCCGATGGCGATTACGTGGCGGGTGGCGCCGCCGGCGTCGGTGACGGGGCCGCAGTTCACGTCCTCTACGTCAGGGGAGGGGGCGGGCGGGACGCTGCTGGTGGTGGTCACGGGGGGCTTGGTCGGGTCGACCGTGCGGACGGGGGTGGGTGCGGGTGGGGGTGGGGAAGCGGGGGCGGCGTCGCCGCGTAGGCCGATGGTCAGGCCGCCGTTGAAGCAGATGTGGGGGACTGCGGTGTCGGGTTGGGGCTCGCAGGTCCAGCCGTCTACTGCGGCGGCATCGCCGGTGCGGGGCACGTCCAGGTAGTCGGACACGACGTTGATGGCCTCGGTGCAGCCGGGGCGGCCCGCGTCGGAGGCGAACGCGATGACGTGGGCGGTCGCGCCGTTGCCGCCGGTGACCGGGCCGCAGTCGACATCGGTCAGCGGGGCGGGCGCGGGAGCGGGCGGATGGGTGGGGCTGGGGGGCGGCAGGGGTGCGGCCGAGCTGCCGGTGAGCTTGGCCGCGGAAGTGGTCGCGGTTGTCGTCGGTGCCGCGGTGGTGCTCGAGGCGTGCGCCGAATGGTCTTCTTTGTCTTTGCTACAGCCGGACAGGCCTGCGATCAGGGCGAGTGCGGTAACCGCGCTCGCTGCGAGCCGAGTGGTTCTCACATTTTCCTCCGTGGATGTTTAGCTGCCCTGTTGCCTGCGTATTCAATCACGGTGTGCGCGACGCTGTCTGATCCAGATGAGCGCGTTATCGGGCGATATTTTCCCCGGTCGGGCCTCGGGCGCGACACGATCGACAGGATTGCCCACTGCTTGCCGAACATCCCGTTCGGTCGGTTCCTGATGGTGAACGGCCACGGACGTGAACCGCCCCACAGCGTGCGCAGGTGCGTGCGGGCTGGGGTTTCACCGCCTAAACTGTCTGGGACGTAGCCGATTCGTGAACCGAGAGGTGTCTTCATGGGATCCCGGACGGTGGTCGCCGACGTCGCCGATGAATTGGCGCGTCGCGTAGCCACCGGCGAATATCGGCCAGGCGATCTCATGCCGTCGGTACGCCAGGTCGCCGAGGAATTCGGCATGAACCGCGCCACCGCGCAACTCATCCTCGGCCGACTGGAGTCCTACGGATTCGTGCAGGCCCGACGCGGCAAGGGATTCACCATCCGGGACGTGCGCGTCGAGGGCGGCATGGACGTCTATCGGCACCTGTTCCGGTTCTCCATCACCGCCCCCGCCGTGGCCGCGGAGATGTTCGCCGACATCGTCGAGGTGGAACGCGGCATCGTCGGCGAGGCGCTGCTGGCCTACACCCTCGGCCCGAAGGTGCTCGATCAGGTCGAACTCACCGCCGCCGTCGACGCACTCGAGGCGATGGCCCGTCGGCCCGAACCCGACCACATCCAGATCATCGAGGCCGAGATCGCGCTGGTCCGCAAGCTGCTCGGCGTGCTCGGGATGACCATGCAACGCGCGGTGCTGAATTCGATCGCGGATATGGTCGTGGAAGTTCCCGAGGCCGTGACCGCCTATTTCGCCGTCGCCGCCGACCTGCACGTGCTCGTGTGGCGGGCGCTGCTGGCGATGTGGGATGTCGAATCCGCGCCCAGCGAAGCGCAACTGGCGCTGTTCGACGACCTGTTCACGCTGTACCACCAGAAGGTGACCGCGCGTTTCGACGAACTCGTCGGCGAGGCACCGGTGGGCACGGTCACGCGATTGAGCTCGGCGGTCTAAGACCCGCTGTCTGAGTCGGATTTCTTCGCAGCGTCGGCCGAGGCGTGATGCCACGGCAGGTGATGCGGAAGATTGTGCGGCATGGATTTCAAGATCGTGCCCAGCTCCGGCGTATGCGCGGTGGCCAGCCCCGATCCCACCATCACCCCGAGCGCGATCGACATCACCGACAGCAACGCCGAGACGAGCACTTCCAGACTGCCCGCGGCACCGGAGTTGTTGTTGTGCATCACCAGATCGGAGATCCCGGTGAGACTGATCCCGCCGGGCACCAGCATCCAGAACGCGGGCAGGAACGCCACCTGCGTGGGCGGTGCGTGCTTGCGCCGTTGGATCAGATACGCGGCGTTCACCGCTACGAGCCCGCCGAGGAAAGTGCCGGTCAGCGGCCCGGACACGTGCTTGCCGAGGAACTGCGCCGCATAGGTGACATACAGGACCAGCAGCAGCCAGCCCACCGAGTTCGCCGGCGCGCTGGACCGCCACGAATGCCCGTACCCGATCAGCAGCACCCCGAGTATCGGTGCCCACCAACCCAATTGGGCGTGGCTGACCGGTACATCGGACAGGTGCCCGAGCACACTGATCCCCACATAGGAACCCAGTGCGAGCAGAAACAGCATGTTGATGCCGTAGACCACCCGGCTGGCACCGGCCACCATCGACCCGGTCGCCAACTCGATCGTGCCGTTGGTGAGCATCGCCCCCGGTAGCAACGTCGCGACCGCCGGAATCAGCAACTGCTGTGGTTGCCCACCGGCCAGCGTGCCCGGAAACGCGAACGCGAGCACCGCGACCACCGCCGACGCGACCACCGGCAACGCCATCGACAGCAACTTCACCTTGTCGGCGAGTTGGGTCAACACGCCGACCACCAGGCCGAGCACCACGTAGCCGATGAGGGCCTTTGCCCCCGGATTGAGCATCATGCCCACGCCCACGGTCAGCACCACCTGGCCGACCAGGATCAGCCACGGTGGACTGCCGGGTTTCTGGGTCAGGAGTTTGTCCAGCGACTTCGACGCCTCGCTCGGCGGTGGCGCGTCGTCCTGGATCTGGTCGATCAGTCGGTACAGGCCGGCGATCTGATCCAACGGCAGCGTGCCCACCCGCGCGTCGAGCATGTCCAGCGCGGAACCGTCGTCGGTGTGGACCCGCACGAACACCGCGGTCGGCAGCACCATGAAGTGGATATTGTCGGTGCCGTAGCGGCGCGACAACTTGTCCAGAATGGTCTGGACCGCCGCCGAGGTCTCACCGGCACCCACCAGCGCCACGCCGATGCGACACAGCAGGTTCAACAGATCGGCGGGCACGGGCGGGTCGGCCGGTGGTTTGTGATGCGTGGGCTTGGGCGGCGCCTTCTCGTATTCGGAACGGACCTTGGCGATGGCGTGAGTGACTCGGCGCCTGGCCACCTTCCAGGTCTTGCTCGCGTATTCCTCCGAAGCCATGTCACCGCCGTCCGCAACCGTTGGGCAATGCCGCGCGACGGTGATCTCGGTACCGCCCCGCAGGTCAGATATGCCGAGTGTAGTAGCTGTTGCGCTCAGTGGGCGGACCCAGCAACCTGCGGAGTCCGGTTCCTGAGCTCCGGTAGCGGGGGCGTCAGCCGTTCAGGGCAGTGAGCCGATCACACGCGGTGACGTACTCCTGCACCAGGCGGTTGATCACGTCGGAGCTGCGTTCGACCTTGTTCATCATGCCCACCACCTGGCCGACCGGGTTGAAGTTCACGTCCCGCGCCGCCTCGGGGTAGCGATGCCCGCGCTTGACCCCGTCCAGCGCCACCATCATCTGCAACGGCATGGGCAGCGGGTCGGGAGTGTCGGTGGACTCCCACGCGTCGGTCCAGTCGTTGCGCAGCATGCGGCACGGCTTGCCGGTCCACGACCGCGAGCGAATCGTGTCGTGGCTGGACGCCTCGAGATACGTATCCATCTGCGCGGGTGGCACATTCGCTTCTTCGACGGTGAGCCACAGCGACCCGGTCCACGCACCCGCCGCGCCCATCGCCAACGCTGCCGCGACCTGCGCGCCGTTGCCGATACCACCGGCGGCCAGCACGGGCATGTCGCCTACGGCCTCGATCACCTGCGGCCACAGCACCAGCGACGACACCTCGCCGCAGTGCCCGCCACCCTCGGTGCCCTGACACACCGCGAAGTCCAGGCCCGCGGCCTTGTGGTTCATCGCGTGTTTCACCGACCCGCACAGCGCGCCGATCACCCGCCCCGAATCCTGGATCCGCTTGACCACGTCGGCGGGCGGGGTGCCCAGCGCGTTGGCGACCAGCTTGGCCTTGGGGTGGTTCAGGATCACGTCGACCTGCGGGCCCGCGGTGGTGGCGGTCCAGCCCAGTAGCTCGTTGTGGTGCTCGCCGTCGGGCAGTGCGGGCACGTTGTGGTCGGACAGGATCTGCTGGGCGAAGTCGCGATGGCCCTGCGGAACCATCTGCGCCAGTTGCTTTTCCAGCTGTTCAGGGGACAGGTCGTCGATGCCCTTGCCCTCGTACTTCGACGGGATCACCAGGTCGACGCCGTAGATCCCGGTGACGTGTTCGTCGAGCCAGGCCAGCTCCACCTCGAGCTGTTCGGCGGTGAAACCGACCGCGCCGAGCACCCCGAGCCCGCCCGCGTTGCTCACCGCCGCCACGACGTCGCGGCAGTGGGTGAAGGCGAAAAGGGGGAACTCGATGCCGAGCTGTTCGCAGAATTCGGTACGCATACCGAACTGTAACACGTTCTAGTTTGCCCTCGAAGGGGAAATTTCTACAGCGCCGCGTCCTCCATCGCGGTCAGCGAATCCTCGAGATGATCGAGCAATCGATGCAGGTCCGGCAGGGTGCGACGGCAGCCGACCAGGCCGAAATCGAGGTTGTCGCCATTGGAGGTGAGCGTGATGTTGACCGCCTGCCCGTCGAGCGGGATCGACAGCGGATAGGTGGCATCCAGTCGAGAACCGTTCCAGTACAGCGACTCCCGCGAACCCGGCACATTCGAGATCACGATGTTGAACGGCGGCGTGGCAAGCGACGCGAACCCCGGCAGCAGCATCGCCGCCAACGGACTCAACATCACCCCGGCCATCGCCAACGTCTGCGTCGGCGTGAGCGAGCGGTACACCTCTTTGTTGCGACGCGTGGACTCGCTGATCACCCGGAGTCGTTCCAGCGGATCCGCCACATCGGTACCCAGATTGCACAGCAGCGCAGCCACTTTCACGCCTTGGGTATCGACATCGTCTTCTTCGCGCAACGACATCGGCACCAGCGCGATCATCGGCTTGTCCGGTAAAGCGTTGCGCTCCAACAGATATGACCGCAACGCCCCCGCCGACATCGCCAGCACCACATCGTTGACCGTGGCACCGGTGGCCTTCTTGACCTGCTTCACGCGATCCATCGACCAGCTCCGCACCGCGCATTTGCGCGCGCCGCCGATCGGCACATTGAACAGCGTGCGCGGCGCTTCGAAAGGCAGGGTCAACTGCTGCTGCAGCAGTCCGGTGCGGGTCGCCTTCATCAACGCGGTGGTCGACGAACGCGCCGACGACACGGTATCGATGATGCTGCCCAGTCGAGACTTGTTGCTGCCCAACGCTTCCGGGCGCTGCTTGCGCGGCAGGTTCCACGGGCGCATGAAGTCGGTCGCGAACGGATCGGTGGTCAACGTGCGGCGCATGATGCGCTGCGCGGACACACCGTCGACCAGGGAGTGGTGCATCTTCGAATACAGCGCGAACCGTCCGTCGGCCAGGCCCTCGACGAAATGCAGCTCCCACATCGGACGATGCCGGTCCAACAGCCCGCTGTGCAGGGCCGAGGTGTGGTCGAGCAACTGGCCGATGCGGCCCGGCGCGGGCAGGGCGCTGCGCTGCACGTGATAGTCCAGGTCGACGCTGTCGTCATGGGTCCACGCCATCTGTGGAGCGCCCAGCCACGTGGCCGGACGCTTACTGAACGTGGGCCGAACGTCCTTGTCGGCCAACAGCGCATCGCGGAACTCGCGCAGATATTCGGGACCGGCATCCTCCGGCGGTTCGAACAGCTGCAGCGAGCCCACGTGCATCGGGTGCTCACGAGATTCCGCGAGCAGAAAAAGCGCATCCAACGGCGCGATGAAATCCATGACAGATCGCCCCCTGACGAGAGTGGGTTCGTACATGTGTGTTGTCGATCGACCACGCTGTCGGGTTCGGCACCCCTGCGTGCCGTATACCCAAGTTACCCGGCCGTACGCAGTCGCGTCACGCGAACGATCAGACCATGACCTACGACATGGTGTTCGCCCGATGTTCAATTCGCGGATCAGTGCCGGACGTTCGCGGTGATTACAAACAGCGGGCCGCGTCCACACGGGTGCGGCGACGTTTCGCCGTAGTAGGAGTTCTCGCCGTATGCACACCACTTTGCGCCGAACAGTGACCATGGTCGCCATCGCGGCCGGTCTGTTCGGATCGACCACCACGCTGACCCAGGCCCAGCCCGGCAACGGCAACTTCCCGTGCGCGCCCGGCAACAGCAACCCCGGCAACTACTGCGACGCGAAGGTCGACCAGCTGGTCGAGGTGTCGCTGGCCGACCTACACCCCACCCAGCCGTCGCTGGGCCACGACGAGGTGTTCTACAAGCTCGGCCGCTACACGCAGGGCAAGGACGCGATCAACAAGCAGTTCGACGACTGGTGTGAGGACAACGGCCAGAAGGAAGCCGCGTCGGCCAATCCCGGTGCGCGCCTGTCGGATCCGAGCTCGTTCAGCTGCAAGGTCGCCCTCGGCGCGGAGACCCCGGCCACCATCGCGAAGATGAAGACCGCCGTGGTCGGCCCGCACGGCGACCTCTACCTCACCGACGGCCACCACTCCTTCACCGCCTACACCGAAACCCCCGGCGCAGGCCCGAACACCCGCATCCGCGTGCGCATCACCGGCAACCTGTCCGACCAGAACCCCGCCGCCTTCTGGCAGACCATGCAGCAGAAGGGCTGGACCTGGCTGCGCAACGCCGCCGACCAGCCCATCGCCCCGCAGCAGCTGCCCACCAAGCTCGGGCTCGCGCAGTTCGGCAACGACCCCTACCGCGCCGCACTGTATTTCGCCCGCGACATCAGCTACACCCAGGACGGCGGCCCGGCATTCCAGGAGTTCTACTGGGGCCGTTGGCTGCGCGCCCAGACCGACCCGGCACTGCGCCCCGAAGGCGCCAACATCGCCGACCACGCCGCCTACCTGCAGCTGATCCGCAACATCGCCACCGCGATGGTCGCGCTCGACCCGAATGCCGTTGTGAGCGACGGGAAGACCGCGGCGCAGCTGGGCAAGATGGCCGCGTTCAACGAGAAGGAATTCGCCAAGCTGGCCAAGCCGTTCAGCGATGAGAAGCCGGGCAAGTTGGCTTACATGCTCGCCTTCAAGTAGTAGTCGACGAAAAGCGGGCCGCGACAGTAGATGTCGCGGCCCGCTTTGGTGTTCGAGGTCAGACTTTGACGGTGTGAGCGTCGCGCGTGTCGGCGGTTTCGCGCGGATCGTCTTCCCGCGGTGCTTTATTCGAGTGCGGCGCCTCGGCTGTCTCTGGGTGCTGCTGAGGCTCGATCGGCTGCTGCTGGGTCGGCTGCTGAGGCTCGGTGTACTGCTGCTGGGCCGACTGCTGGGGCTGGGCCGACTGCTGGGGCTCGGCCGACTGCTGCGGCTCGGCGTATCGCTCAGATTCGGCGTTTTGCTGAGGCTCGGCCGGCTGTTCAGGCTCGGCGTACCCCCTGGGTGCGGCCGGCTGAGTCGGGCGCTCCGGGGTGACCTCCGCGAATTCGACCTCCTCCGAACGAGTGTCAGCTACCACCGGCTGCCGCACCGCAACAGCCTCGACACCCTTCGACGCGATCTCGATCCCCAGCTCGATCCGCGTGATCTCCACCAACGCCCGCTCCTGCTCGGCCGCATGACGCATCGCCTTCTGCCACAGCGACGCCATCTCCTCGAGCTCATCGACGGTCGCCTCCACGTCGATGTGCAGCTTGAGCCGCTGCATCGTGATGTGCTGGGCGGCAGTCAACGTGCGCAGCAGGTCTTCACACTTGTTCGGAATCCGACGATGCGCCACCACCCGAAGGCGCGTCAGCATGCTGTTGGGCCCCTCCCAGATCACCTTGTGAATCTGCGCCCCGACCCGATCGATCTCATCGACGGTCACCAGATCCCACTCACCGCAGGTGGTCAGATCCGCGCGCACCGACGCCGAGGTCTCCAGAATCGAAGCGACCGCGGCCAACACGGCCTCCCGCCGCCACGCCTGGTGATCGCGCTGGTCACCCACCATGTTCGACAGCTCGACATGGCGCTGCGCGGCATCCAGCGCCTGCCGCCCGCGCTCGTCCGCGGCCGCGATGCCGTCACGGTGTGTTCGGTTGTTGGCCAGCACGCCGACCAGAACTGCACCGGCGACGGGGAGCGAGCCGAGGAGGGGAAGCCACTGAGTCACCCAGCGATCATTGCACCGGTACCCGCAACAGTCACCATGATCGGCGCGTCGCACCCGAAGTTCGGTGCGCGGGCGCGGTGCTCGACGTCGACCAGCGGTGCGATATCCGAGTCATCGGGCAGCCGTGACGTGATGCCCACCGGGTGCTGACTGGCGTAATCGACCAATGTGCGGCCCTATTGACCGATATTCGGGCCGAAGGCGGTCGAATTGGTCGATTACGCCAGTCGCATACAGAAAACCCCGGCGGGCCAGCGCAATGCCGACCCGCCGGGGTTTCTTCGTGACTAGTTGGCCGACGGAGTGGTTGTCGGAGCAACTGTGGTGGTCGGCGCGACCGTGGTGGTCGGGGCGACGGTCGTGGTGGGCGGCACGGTCGTCGTCGGGGCGACCGTGGTTGTCGGCTCGGCGGCCTTCTTGGTCGGGGGCTCGGTCACCACCGGTGCGGTCGTCGTCGGCGCCACCGTCGTGGACGGCGTGGTGGTCGACGGTTTCGTGGTGGTGGACTTCGACGTGGTCGGCTTCGGCGTAGTCGTGGTCGCCTTCGACGTGGTCGACGGTGCCGTCGTAGTCGTCGCCGGCTTGGTCGGCGCGGCCAGCGCGGCTGCCACCGACGCGTCGTCGGGCGCGGCCTTGGTGTCGACGGTCTCGCCGGCCTGCGCCTGCTTGGCCATGTTGGTCAGCCACGCCGCCGCGTACTCCGCCGAGGTCAGCGGCTTGCCGTTCGCGGCGTCGGAGTCACGCCAGTAGTCGAAGTGGTGACCGGTGCCGTTGGGGCCCAGCGTGAGCTGGTACGGGTCGTTCATGATCACCGGAATCGTGTTCTGGTTGGTCACGATCAGCCCGACGATCTCGTTGAAGATCTTCTGCGGCAGGTACGCCAGCGCCGAGACCTGCTCACCGGCGATCGCGTCGGCCTTCACCGGCGTGGTGGTCTGGCCCGGCTTGTAGTCCGGGTCGGAGACCTTCAGCATCACGTCGAGGAAGGTCTCGTCGCTGGCCATCCAGTTCGGGTTCGACCCGATATCGGCGAACGCGGCCATCGCCATCCGACCCAGCATGAACGCCATGTCCTGACCCATCGCCGGGGTGATGCCGGCCAGGCCGTTGCGCTCGAGGTCGGCGCGCTCGAGTTCGTCGATATTGATCTGGCGACCCACATTGGCGGCCAGCTGCAGCAGCGAGATGTTCTCCGGGGCCGCGCAGGTCAGGTCACCCTCGGAGCAGAACGACGCGATCTTGCCGTTCAGCGCACCGAAATCGGCGCCCGTGGTGATGCCCGAACCCGAGACCGGCTTGCCGCCGTTGGAGTAGTTCTGGTCGAAGTTGTCCGGGCGGTTGGGGTCCGCGGCGCCGAGGAAGGTGCCGTCACCGGCCTTGCGACCGGGGTCGGCGAACATCACCACGCCGAGCACGTCGTCCGGGTTCACCGTGGTGTACCCGTCGGCGGGATCGTCGTTGCCGATGCCCTCCGCGACCCGACGCGCCACATCCGCGCCCTCGCTGTACCCCACGATCGAGAACTTGGTGTCCGGGCACGCTGCCGAGATCTCCCGCATCACCTGCTGCGTGTTGGCCACACCCGCGTTCACCGCGTCCTCGTACGACGCCAGATCGGCCGGGTACGCGATATACACCGCCGCGTAGTCACCCTCGGCCACGTCATCGCGCGGCGCGTTCACCACCGGATCCACCCACACACTGCTGTGATCCCCCGACAACGCCGCGGGCAGCGGATTCCCGTGCGCATCCAGCAGCATCGCGGTAGTGCCCGCGACCGGCGTGTCATTGCGCCCCGCCACCGAGATGGTCACCATCTCGCGACACTCGGTCACCGACGTCGTCAGCTCATAAACAGGCGACGCGGGCTGCGAAGTCACAGCGAACGAAGCGGCCACAACAGCCGCGACTCCCAACGCCGCCGGAGCGGCAACTGCCGAAGCGATGCGATGTTTCGCAAGAAACTCACGCACATTCATGTGATGTCCCGTCCGAACGACCTACAGGTGGGCAGGCCCCCCGAAGGGCCGCATGTCACGAACAATGTCGCGCCCATCAGCCAGATCGTTACTACCCGGAACAGAACCCACCGCCCCCATTTCCGGGGTCATGCGCTGTTGCTATGGAGAACCGTCAGTCGACGCCGATGATCGGCGGAGTCGGTTGCTGTCGGCGCAGGGCGCTTCGTGATCAGAACGAGTCCGACCCCACTGCCTCACTGGCCGACGGCGTGATGCTGCCGCTGGATCTCGATGAATTCGTCGACCATGGTGTCGAAAACACTCAGCACCAGCTTCGGCGCCAGTCCGTGCTCCTCCGCCAACTCGGTCAGCCGCGCTGCCATTTCCGCCCGCCGCTTCGGCGCATCACGCTTGAACTGCGCAGCCTGCAACACCAACGGCTGCCGCTGCCCGAGCAACGCCACGATCTGCGCGTCGATCACATCGATCTCCCGCCGAACTTCTTCCAACGACATGCAATCCCCCTCGTTCCCAATGCGACGCCGCGAGCTTACCGTGCCGAGCCGCACGCCACTTCCCCACGCAGACAACGACTTCCGACAACTTCTGTCCACTGTCGGGCAAGGTTCGCGACGGTACGCCCTCTTGCGCGGGAGGCAGCGGGCGCCGATGACTTATCGGCGTCGCCTTGGCGGTTCGGCCGAAAAGCCATCTATATGTGGTCGACGTGGCTCGAGCACCTCGGAAGCCTCAATGATGTGCCCGAATCCGCCGTAGAGATGCAGCTCGCGGCGATTCTCGGCCAGCATCTGAGAGAGCTGCGTAAAGACAAGGGCCTCTCCCAGGAGCGCGTCGCTCTCGCCGCGGGGATCAGTACGAACTACTACCAACTGCTGGAAGCCGGCCTGCGCACCCGTAAACCGAGGACCCCGGCAAACCCCACGCTGATGGTCCTCGTCGCGCTGGGCCAGGTACTCGAGACGCCGCTCCCCGCAATCCTCGACGAGGTACTGATCCGAAACGCGAGCTGACACCGGCGGACCGTTTCCACCACGTCGCCCGCGCCCGACTTTCGGACCCGCGCGGATAATCTCGGCGGTCCGTTCTCACCACAGTTCGACCCATTGCGGTCGATGTTGCACGTCGAATCCGCTGGCCCGTCCACGCACCAGCATCGGCATCTCGGCGCCGATCGGGAACTGGTGCAGCATCGCTTTCGCCGTCGATCGGCGGAACTCCGCCGATCGATGTATTGGTGCCGTATACGGCAACTCGCGATGATTTGCGGATCGATTTCACTGGCGCGGACGGGGCGGTCGGCGTCGGTGGGCTGTGGGTCTGACCACGTGTCTGTAGGCCGTGTCGGCCTGACGCAGAAGGCGTCACGCAATGATCTGCAGCCCGTCGAGGATGGCGGTGAGGTCGGGCCCCAGCCTGTTCAGGTCGATCACCTCGGCTCGCCCCGCCACCTGGACCGTATAAACAGAGCCGCCGCAGACACACATGACTTCGCGGCGGTCTTCCCACCATTCCTGCGTGGAGCTGGTGAAAGTGCCGACGACGCGCCGACTGCTCCGACCGCAGGCGGTCAGTTGTTCGTCGACGCGGGATCGCCAGTCGTGCACGTCATGCCGGTTGCGACGTAGGCTTTCCAGCGCGTCTGCCTCCGTCGGGAACCGGCTGGAAGCCGTGACGGTGATCATCGCCGTCGGCTTGCGGAAATCGTTCGGAAGCTGGTCGCGGCGCCACAGCGACAGACCGCCGGACCGCACGCCAGGGACCTCGTTGCGTACCCAGCCCGGCAATTCCGGCAGATGCACATCGAACGGGTACTCGCCGGAGCGGTCGAGGGTGAACACCCGCCCGGTCGCTCCCCTCGCATCGCACGAGTAGCCGGCTCGGGGCTGGCTACTTGTCGACGGCGAGGTGGTGGTGGTCGGTGGTTGTTCGATCGACGACGTTCCGCAGGAGGTGACAATTGCCAACACCATCAGAACCACGGGCACCCGGAGCATCGCCGTCCTCACCACAGTTCGACCCATTGCGGTCGATGTTGCACGTCGAATCCGCCGGCCCGTCCACGCACCAGCATCGGCATCTCGGCGCCGATCGGGAACTGGTGCAGCATCGCTTTCGCCGTGGATCGGCGGAACTCCGCCATCGCGAATTCCTTTTTCGCCCAGTACTCGACCCCGGTACTCGGGTGCGTGAATGTCACCTTCAGGCGCACCCGATGAGTGGCGAACGGATTGTTCTCCGTTGTCGTCACACGACGCCCGGACTCGATCACCGTCGCGGTAACCGGCGTCCCGACCCTCCGCAGATACGCCCGCCGACCCCACCACACCACCATCAACACGAACGGCCACGTGACGAGCCCGAGCAGCACCCCACCGAGCAAACCGAACACCGGCCCCAAGGATTCATCGACCAAGGAAACGCCGAAGACCCCCGCCCGCATCGTGCCCGAGAAATACAGCACGGCCGCCACCGCCGACACCACCCAGTAAACGAACACCACGGGATTGACCAACATCCCCGACTTCTTCCCCACCCTGATTCCGATCTGTATCCGCTTTCCTGGCGTCAGCCGCGGGCCATGTCCACGAACCGGCTCAAATGCAGCTGGTGCGCGACGGTGATCGTGGCGGTCGGGCCGTTACGGTGTTTGCCGACGATGAGGTCGGCCTCGCCGCCGCGGGGGTCGTCGCGTTCGATGGCGTCGGGGCGGTGCAGCAGGATGACCATGTCCGCATCCTGCTCGAGGCTGCCCGACTCGCGAAGGTCGGAGACCATCGGTCGCTTGTCGGTTCGCTGTTCCGGACCACGGTTCAGCTGGGAGATCGCGATGACGGGAACTTCGAGTTCCTTGGCCAGCAGTTTCAGATGACGGGAGAATTCCGAAACTTCCTGCTGACGCGATTCGACCTTTTTGCCCGAGCTCATCAGCTGCAGGTAGTCCACCACAACGAGTTTCAGGTCGTGGCGTTGCTTGAGGCGGCGGGCCTTGGCGCGGATTTCCATCATCGTCAAGTTCGGGGAATCGTCGACGAACAGCGGTGCTTCGCTGATCTCGCTCATGCGGCGGGCCAGTTTGGTCCAGTCGTCGTCGCTCATGCGGCCCGAGCGCATGTCGCCGAGTTTGATCTTCGCTTCGGCGGACAGCAGGCGCATGACGATTTCGGTGCGGCTCATTTCCAGCGAGAAGATGACGCTGGCCATGCCGTGTTTGATCGAGCAGCTGCGCATGAAATCCATGCCCAGCGTGGAGTTGTGGGTGGGGACCATCGTGCGACCTGCCAGGTACATGTGATCGGCGTTGTCCACCTCGACGCAGCGCACGGGCACCGGGTCGATCTTGCGGACGTCGACGATCTGGCGGGCGGCCGAGCGGACGGACCTGGGCACCATGTGGGCGAAATTGTCGCGGGGGGTGCGCAGGCTGTGGGCGATCTCGCCGGTGGTGCGCACCACCGGGTGCGGTGCCAGGGTGGGCGCGAAGGTGGTCCACTGATGTTCTTCGTCGGCGGTGATGACGGTGCCGTCGGAGAATTCGACCTCGTAGCAAGGCCGGTCGATCATTTCCTCGGTGGCCGCGACGACCCTGGTGGGCCTGCCGTCGGCGCCGAGCAGTTCGTCGCCGACCCGGACCTCACCCATGGTGGTCCACGCGCCGGGCGTGGGCAGGGGAGTGTCCAGCGCCAGCGCCTTACCCACACCGGGTCGCGCCGCGACGATGATCATCTGGCCGGGGTGCAGACCGTTGGTGAGTTCGTCGAGTTCGGTGAACCCGGTGGGCACGCCGAGCGAGATGCCGCCGCGCGAGGCGATGGAGTCGATCTCGTCCATCGTGGGCTGCAACAGTTCTTCCAGCGGGGTGAAGTCCTCGGTGGTGCGACGTTCGGTGACCTCGTAGATCTCGGCCTGCGCGCGGTCGACCACCTCGGCCACATCCTGGCCGTCGGCACCGGCGTAACCGAACTGGACGATGCGGGTGCCCGCTTCGACCAGGCGGCGCAGGATCGCCTTTTCCGCGACGATCTCGGCGTAGAAGCCGGCATTGGCCGCGGTGGGCACGGTTTGGGTGAGAGTGACCAGGTAGGGCGGGCCACCGATGCGCTTGAGCTCGCCGCGACGGTCCAGCCCCGCGGAGACGGTGACGGGGTCGGCGGGTTCGCCACGGCTGTAGAGATCCAGGATCGTGTCGTAGACGGCCTGGTGCGCGGGGCGGTAGAAATCGCCGGGGCGCAGCACCTCGATCACGTCGGCGATGGCGTCCTTGCTCAGCAGCATGCCGCCGAGAACGGACTGCTCAGCGGCCATGTCGTGCGGGGGCTGCCGACCGAAGTCCTCGCCGGGGGGTTCAGGCGTGAACTCGGTTTGCGCGCGGTCACCGGTGGTTGTCACCAGGGGAGTCCTCTCTGCCCGCAGAACCGGGGGTTACACATCGATGTACTCGTTGTACTCCCGGGCACCGACAGCAACGTCAGCAATCGGTTGCCTGCGTGATTCCGGGGGGCGTACGCGCGGCGTTGCGACGAACCTAGGCGACGTTTTCGGGACTCGCCAAGCCGACATGTGCACACAACTGTGGATAACTTGGGAGTAGTTCACCTGTTGTTGTGCACTACCTGTGGAAAACATGGGGAAAACCCAGGTCAGTGCCGTGGAACGCCCTGCTAGGCGGTGATTTATCCAACTTTCACCCTGTGGATAAAAGAAGTTGCGGCGTGTCGGCCAAGGTGAACAACCGGGCGTGTTCGGTAAACGGCGATGGTGCACGCTATGACGTGGAGTCACAAATCTGCCGGTCGGTTTCGTCGGTCATCCACAGGGTGAATAACCGGAGGTCAAGCAGTTACCGGCAGTGAGCCACGTAACACGACCTGCGGGAACCGAAAAGTCGGCTACCGATCAGTTATCGGCACAACAAGCTGTAAAAGGGCAAGCAGAAACCACCCCTGTGCACGCACAGGGGTGGTTTCTTACGAACTCAGTTCGCAGCGACCACGAGGTCGAACTTGGCAACCACATCGGGGTGCAGGTGCACCACGATGCCGTGCTTGCCGGTCGCCTTGATGTGCGACTTCGGCAGCTCGATGCTGCGCTTGTCGACCACCGGACCACCGGCCGCCTTGATGGCCGAGGCCACGTCGGAGGCGGTGACCGAACCGAACAGCTTGCCGCTGTCGGCGGTCTTCACGGCCAGCGAGACCGCGGCGAGGCCCTCGATGGCCTGCTTCAGTTCGTTGGCGTGATCGAGGTCGCGCACCTTGCGGGTGTCCTGTGCGCGACGGATTCCTTCGACCTGCTTCTGGGCGCCACGGGTGGCCGGGATGGCCATTCCGCGGGGCAGCAGGAAGTTGCGGCCGTAGCCGTCCTTGACCTCGACGAGGTCGCCGGGGGCGCCGAGGTTGTCGACATCAGCGGTGAGGATGAGCTTCATCTGTGTGACTCCCTTTCTCAGCGAGCGGTCGACACGTAAGGAAGCAGAGCCACCTCACGCGAGTTCTTGACGGCGACAGCGATGTCACGCTGGTGCTGGACGCAGTTGCCGGTGACGCGGCGAGCACGGATCTTGCCGCGATCGCTGACGTACTTACGCAGCAGCGTGGTGTCCTTGTAATCGATATTGACGATTCCGGACTTTGCTTCCTTGCAGAAAGCACAGGCCTTCTTCTTCAGTACCTTTTCGCGCGCGGGCGCTTTAGGCATGGTGTTTCTCTCCGTACTATGAGTGCCGTTCGATCAGAACGGCGGTTCGTCATCCATGCGGCCGCCGCCCCCGAAGGAGCCGGCCGCGGGCGCGCTACCCCACGGATCGTCTTCGCCACCGGCATTGCTGCCACCGGCCGGACGTCCGCCGCCATTGTTGGCGTTGGCGTTGTAGCCGCCTGCGCTTGACCCACCACCGGCATTGCCGGAACCACCACTGAAGCCGCCACCGCCGCCTCCGCCACCACGACCGGCCTTGGAGACCTTCGCGGTTGCGTAACGCAACGAGGGACCGACCTCATCGACTTCGAGCTCGACCACAGTGCGCTTCTCGCCCTCGCGGGTTTCGTAAGAGCGCTGCTTGAGCCGACCGCTGACGATCACGCGGGCGCCTCGGGTCAGAGACTCGGCGACGTTTTCCGCTGCTTCGCGCCAGATATTGCAGCGCAGGAACAGTGCCTCGCCGTCTTTCCATTCGTTCGAATTGCGATCGAACACACGGGGAGTCGACGCGACGGTGAAATTAGCCACCGCTGCGCCTGCGGGCGTGAAACGAAGCTCGGGGTCTGCCGTCAAGTTTCCGATGACGGTAATGACCGTGTCGCCTGCCATGGGGTTCCTCCTGCTCGGGGTGCAGTCCGCATCCTCGGGATTTGCGCACGAGCCTAAAGCCAGGCTCTGACAAATACGAGGTGTGGACTACTTGTCGTTGCGCAGAACCTTGGTGCGCAGCACCGTCTCGTTCAGGCCCAGCTGGCGGTCGAGTTCGCTCACGGTGGCCGGGGTCGCGGTCAGGTTGACGATCGCGTAGATACCTTCGGCCTGCTTGGCGATTTCGTAGGCGAGCCGGCGGCGGCCCCAGATGTCGACCTTGTCGACGTTGCCGCCCTCGGTCTTGACGACCGTGAGCAGAGTATCCAGGGACTGCCCGACGATGCGCTCGTCCAGGCTCGGGTCGAGGATGACCATTACTTCATATTGACGCACGGACCAATCACCTCCTGTGGACTAGGAAACGGCCATGGACTCTCCATGGCAGGAGGGTTCGTTGCGTCAGCAACCCGCCAAGGCTACATGAGCCGGTGGTGACCAGCGAAATCGATGCCTGCCGCGGGTGTGCGCGGGTGTTGTCGGTGTCGCCGCTTAATGTGGTCGCCATGACCACCGGCGGCCCGCAGCGGCACGCGACCCGACGCGGCGCGGCGCTGGCCGTGTTGGTGCTGCTGCTGTGCGGTTTCACCTTGGCGCTGGCCTACGCGAACAAGGCCAGGTGCGCCGGTGGCGCGATCGACGAATCGGGTCGCAGCCTGGTCTTCGAGCAGCGTAAGGACACCGATGTCTGCTACTCCGACATCCAATTCCTGTGGCTGGGCCGCGATATCGACAATCACGTGTTCCCGTATGTGGACGGCGACATCACCGCCGACGGCGCGCTGACCGGCGGCGCGGTGGAATACCCGGTGCTGTCGGGTGTGCTGATGTGGGCGGGTGCGATCGGGGTCGACAACGACGCCGACTTCCTGTGGCGTTCGGCCCTGCTGCTGGCACCGTTCGCCCTGCTCACCGCGTGGATGCTGGCCAGACTCGCGGGCCCGGCGGCCCTGCTGTGGGCGATCGGTCCGCCGCTGGTGTTCTACGCGTTCCACAACTGGGAACTGCCGGTGGTGTGCACGGCGGTGGCCGCGGTCTATGTGATGGCGATGCTGACCGGGCTGTCGGTGCGCACCCGCGGGATCATCGCCGCGGTGCTGCTCGCGCTGGGTTTCTGTCTCAAGCTGTATCCGGGAATCTTCGTGCTGCCGCTGGCCCTTTACGTGCTCACCGAGGGTGTCCCGCGCGATCGACGACGGATCAGCGAACTCGATATCGCCGGTGCCGCACAGACTTTGCTGGCCGCGATGGGCACGGTCGCGGCGATCAACGCGCCGTTCGTGCTGGCCGGAGTGGAGGGCTGGCGGGCTTCGATCACCTTCCAGCAGTTGCGTCAGGCCGACATCACCACCAACTCGATCTGGTACTGGGGTCACCAGGCGATCTTCGGTCGCGCCGCGGAAACGACCCAGACCTGGCATGACGCGGTCGCGATCGTGTCGCCCGCGTTGATCTTCGGCGGTTTCGCGCTGGCGCTGTGGCTGGGTTGGCGACGCTGGACCCCGACGTCGGCGTACCCGTGGGTGGGGGTGAGTGCGGCGATGTTGGCGGTGTTCATGCTGTTCCACAAGGTCCATTCACCCCAGTACACCCTGTGGATCATCCCGTTCCTGGTGCTGCTGGAGGTGCCGTGGTCGATGGTCGCGGCGTACCTGGTGGCCGACGCGGCGGTGGGTGTCGGGGTGTTCCGGTACTTCGCGGCGTTGGGCGAGGGGGAGGGCGTGGACCTGATGGAGGGCATCGTCCAGTTCGGCGTGTGGCTTCGAACGGCGCTGCTCGTGGCCCTGTTCTTCGTTTTCCTGCGGGCGAGAGCGCGCAGGACCGAACCGATCACCGCGCCGGTGCGCCAGCTACAACCCGCGTAAACGACAACGGCGGCGAACCCTCGAAAAGAGGACTCGCCGCCGGTGAAGCGGAAGTGGATCAGCCGACCGGAGTGGTCTCCTTGGCGTCGGCCACCGCGTCCGGCTCAGCCTTGCGGTTGCGCAGGATGCTGGAGATCAGCGCCGCGCCGATGAACGCCACGCCGACCAGGCCCGTGATGAGCTCGTTGACGTGCACGCCGATCGACACCAGCAGGATCGCCGCCAGCGCACCGATCGCCCAGTGGGCGCCGTGCTCGAGGTAGACGTAATCCGACAGCGTGCCCTGGCGAACCAGGTACACCGTGATGGATCGAACGAACATCGCACCGATCAGGCCAAGGCCCAACGCGATGATGATCGGGTCCGAGGTGATCGCGAACGCGCCGATGACACCGTCGAAGGAGAACGAGGCGTCGAGCACTTCCAGGTACAGGAACAGGAAGAACGCGGCCTTACCGGTGGCCTTGACCAGCGTGGACGGGCCACCCTGCGGGCCGTCTTCGAATTCCTCGGTGTGGAACATCGAGCCGAGGCCGTCGACCAGGATGTAGACGATCATGCCGAGCAGACCCGCGACCAGCACGGTCGAACGATCCGCGTCCTTGGCCAGGAACTCCGCGACCAGCACCAGACCGGTACCGGACACGACCACCGACAGCATGTCGAGCTTGCCGGCCTTGGCCAGTGGCTTCTCGAGCCAGCTCAGCCAGGTGATGTCACGCTCTTCGAAGATGAAGTTCAGGAACAGCAGCGCCAGGAACATGCCACCGAACGCCGCGATCTGCGGGTGCGCGTCGGTGAGCAGGGTCTCGTAGCTGGGGCTGCCGTCGGGGAAGGTCGCCGCGTCGTTGGCCGGCGGGTTCAGTGCCAGGTCGAACGCCTGCACCGGATTCAGTCCGGCGGTGACCCACACGATCGCGAGCGGGAACACCAGACGCATACCGAACACGGCGATCAGCACGCCGATGGTCAGGAAGATCCGCTGCCAGAACTCGCTCATCCGTTCCAGGACGGTGGCATTGATGACGGCGTTGTCGAACGACAGCGACACCTCGAGGATGCCGAGGATCGCGCACAGCGCGAGTGCGGTCAGGCCGCCGTAGAGGTAGGCCACGACCAGCGAGACCACCGTGATGACGATGGACAGGCCGAAGATGCGCGTTATCACGCGGAGGGACCTTTCTGTTTCGCACAAACAGGGGGCTCGATGTGCGCAGCCCCCTGTTCGCGATGATGACTAGACGTTGACGCCGTAGTCGCGGGCGATGCCGCTCAGTCCGGAGGCGTAGCCCTGACCGACAGCGCGGAACTTCCATTCTGCACCGTTGCGGTACAGCTCGCCGAACACCATCGCGGTCTCGGTCGAGGCGTCCTCGGACAGGTCGTAGCGGGCGAGCTCGGTGCCGTTGGCCTGGTCGACCACGCGGATGTACGCGTTGCGCACCTGGCCGAACGACTGCGCCCTGGTCTCGGCGTCGTAGATCGAGACCGGGAAGAAGATGCTCTCGATGGTCGGCGGGGTGTTGGCGAGGTCGACCTTGATGACCTCGTCGTCGCCGTCGCCCTCACCGGTGGTGTTGTCGCCGGTGTGCTCGATGGCACCTTCGGGGGACTTGAGGTTGTTGAAGAACACGAAGTGCTTGTCCGACACGACCTTCTTGTCGGCGCCGGTCGCGATCGCGCTCGCGTCGAGGTCGAAGTCGGTGCCGGTGGTGGAACGCACGTCCCAGCCCAGGCCGACCGCGACCGCGGTCAGGTTCGGGGCCTCTTTGGTCAGCGAGACGTTGCCGCCCTTGGACAGACTGACACCCATGCGGGAATCCCTTCGGTTAGTCCGGTGTGTCGTTTCCCGGCATATCCGAAAGCATGTCCGAATCGCCGGGTACCGCTACGACAGTAATAGGTTTCGTGGATCTTGCGTAGGAACGGTCTGCAGCCCAGGTTAACCGGGGGAATCTCCTACCATCGACCACATGCACGGGCGGCGGGTAGCGCGGTTCGGAAAGGGGACGTGCCGGTGACACCTCGCAGACGCGGATGGTTCAGATCGGGGGCGGATCATGAGTGGATCAGCGGGGCAAGGGCCGCGACGTCGGCGGCCTTTCTCGACATGGATCGACGGCAATCGGCAGCGGAGGCGGGTGTGGTGGCCAGTACGGCGGTGTTCCCCGACCGCCGCGTCGGCGCGCTCTGGGAGCCGGTGCGCGCACGGTGCTATGCCGCGGCGGGTGCGTACCTGAGTTTCACCGAGCAGCTCGATGCCGCCGAAGCCGCGGGCACGCCGATCGCGGATGGTCCGGCGCGGGCGGACGCGCTGGTCAGGCAGCTCGACGACGCCGCTCGCGGGGTGGACGAGTTCTATCACGCGCACCGCGAAGGTCTGGCCGAAGCGGCGACGGTGCGAAATACCGTGCCGCAGTTGCTCACTCACGTGCGCGCCGAGGCCGAACAGGTGCTGGTCGCGGCGGCGTCGTCGGATTTCGCGCATTACCCCTCGATCGAGGGGGGTGTAAGGGCCCTGAATGAGGCTCTGATCACAGCGTCTTCGGTGGATCCGGGCACTGCTGTCGCCCGCGCGCGCGAGGCGGCGAACCTGGTGCAGGAGACCACCGCGGAACTGTCGAATGCGTTGGCGCAGGCCCCTTCTCGAGTGTCGGCGGCGAAGAACGCGATCGCCTCGGTGACCACCCGGCTGGCCGCGGTGCGCAACCGCGCCGATGCCCTCGGACCCGCCTACTCGAGTCTGCTGCGGGAGTTCAGCGCTGCGAGTTCAGCGGACTTGACCAACAATGAGCGGGAAAGCCGTCGCGGCATAGACGCCGCCGACGAGGCGCTGGTCGGCGCGCGCGTCGCGGCAGCCGATCGGAATCCGGAGACCGCCCTTGACTTGACCGCCACCGCACGCGAGCATCTCGCGCAGGCCGAGCAGCTGGTCGACGCCGTCACCGCGCGCCTGGAATTGTTGCGAGAGGTACGCACCGATCCCGACGCTCGAGCGCGCACCGTACGATTCCGGCTGCGGGACGCGCAGATGCTCGCGGTCGACCGAGGACTGGTCGCCGAGTGGGGCTCGGTTCTCGATGCACAAGCAGAACGCCTCGACCGCATCACCGCGGGACTGACAGGTAGACATCCGGATTATTGGGCATACGTGACGGAGTTGGACACTGTCGCGCAGTTCATCGCCGGGGTGGTCGAGCGGATCAGAAAAAACGTCGCAGAGAAGTAGAAATGACATGGGTCGACAGATGAGGTGGGGGCAATGACCGCGGGCTACGCCGTCGCGACGCAAGTGTGTATGCGCAAGCAGACACCGTTGCGTCATTTTCAACAGCTACAGGGTCCGCGCAGCCGGGAGCTGTTCCTGGTCGAGCCCGAACCCATCCAGGGACACCTCGACCGTGAGCTGCTGGCCACCGCGCTGGGCGCCACGCTGTACGTGCCCGCGACCCGCCCCGATCTCACCGAGACCATCCGCCGACGCGCCGCGCGCGGGGTCTGCTCGATGGTGATCGACCTCGAGGACGCCGTCGCCGATCACCAGGTCGAAGCCGCCAAGCAGCACGCGGTGGCCGCCCTGGACCTGCTCGCGCGCAGCGACGACGCCAACCCGCTGCTGTTCATCCGGGTGCGCGACGCCGCCTCGGTCGCCGAGCTGGTCGCAGCGCTGGGCCCCGGCGCCGACGTGCTCACCGGCTTCGTGTTCCCCAAGTTCGACGCCGACACCGGCCCCGCCTACCTCGACGCGCTCGACGACGCGAACCGCGTGCTCGGCCGTCCCGTCTACGCGATGCCGGTGCTGGAATCGGCGAACCTGGTGCACCGGCAGACCCGCGACGAGCAGTTGTCGCGCATCGCCGACATGCTCGCCGCCCGCCGCGAACACGTGCTGGCCGTGCGCATCGGCGCCACCGACATGTGCTCCACGTTCGGCATCCGCCGCGACCGTGACCTCACGATCTACGACGTGCGAGTGATCGCCGACGTGATCGCCGACATCGTCAACTACCTCGGCCGCGTGGACGGCACCGGTTTCATCATCACCGGCCCGGTCTGGGAGTACTTCGCCGACCACGAGCGGATGTTCCGCCCGCAACTGCGCAGCGCGCCGTTCGAGGAATCCGACGCGGTGAAGTTCCGCCAGTACCTGGTCAGCCGCGACCTGGACGGTCTGCTGCGCGAGATCACCCTCGACCGCGCCAACGGCATCCAGGGCAAAACGGTGATCCACCCGTCGCACGTGCCGGTGGTGCACGCGCTGCAGGTGGTCACGCACGAGGAGTACGCCGACGCGCTGGACATCCTGTCCGCCGATGTCGGTGGCGTGGCCGCCTCGGAATACCGCAACAAGATGAACGAGATGCGCCCGCACCGCAGTTGGGCCCGCCAGACGCTGGTTCGGGCTCGTGCGTTCGGGGTCGCGAACAAGGGAGTGTCCTTCGTGGATTTGCTGACAGCGATGATCGCCGAATGAATGCGTTCGTAAAGCCTTGGGCGACGGTGAATCTGGGCATCGAGCTGCATCACGGTGAGTCCTTCGGTGCACGCTCGGCCGAGGGTGACTTGCTGGCTGCGGTGGTCGCCCCGACGTCCAATGCGGACGTGACGGCGACTGAGGGCGCCTTCGTCGACGGCGGGTTCTCGGTGCTGTCCGCTGAAAGTGTTCTGACGGGCCAACTTTCGATCGGTGAGCTGGTGCAGCCGGGTCTGCGTCGCAATCCGCGCCGGGCCCATCTGCTGGTGTCCACGGTGTTGGGCAAGCACCTGCCGACCGACCCGCGCGTGGTGATCGGTGCGGGTAACCGACTCGCCGATCTCGTGCGCGAGGTGCTCGGCGATCAGGAAGCCGTCGTGCTCGGATTCGCCGAGACCGCAACAGGTTTGGGTCACTGTGTGGCCGCGCGCATCGACGCGGGCGTCTACCTGCACTCCACCCGCCGCCACGAGCCGCGCGCCACCACGCTGACCGGTTTCGAAGAGGGCCACTCACACGCCACTTCCCACCTGCTGCAGCCCGCGCCCGCCGCGATCTTCGCCAACGACCTGCCGCTGGTGCTGGTCGACGACGAGATCTCCACCGGCGACACCGCCATCGACGCCGTGCGCGCCCTGCACGCCTTCGCGCCCCGCTCGCACTACGTCCTGGCCTCCCTGGTGGACATGCGAACCCCCGCCGATCGAATCAAATTCGAAGCTGCCGCAGCCGAACTCGGCGCACGCATCGACACGGTCTGCCTGGCCTCGGGCCGCACCGACCTGCCCGCCGGTCTGATCGGTACCGTTACTGCCCTACCGGACCCGCAGCTGAATCCGGTAGCGCCCCAGCCGGGTTCGTACGATCGCATCGAATTGAATTGGCCCGCAGACGTTCCCGAGGGCGGTCGCCACGGCACCCTGCGTTCGGACAACGCGCCCTTCGATATCGCGGTGAAGTCGATCGCCAACGAGGTGAGCGCACGTCTCGACGTCGAGTTCGCGGGCCGCCCCGTGATCGTCATCGGCCACGAAGAACTCATGTACCTGCCCGTGCGCCTAGCCGCCGACCTCGCCGACGCAGGCACCCCCGCCCGCTTCCAAACCACCACCCGCTCACCGGCATACGTCCTCGACGAACCCGGCTACCCCCTGCGCCGAGGCTTCCGCTTCACCGCCCCGGAGCCCGACCCCACCGCCGCCCGCTACCTCTACAACGCGCAGTGGCCCGACGCCGACCCGGTCCTGCTGGTCGTCATCGATCCCCCCGCCGACACCCCCGAACTCGTCGCCCCCGGCGGACTGGTCGACGTACTCACCGCATCGGGTGCCGATGTGCTGATCGCCGTAGTGCCCGGCGCGGACCCCCGTGCATTACACGCCGCCCGCACCGCCGAATCGGTAGCACCGACGGTGGCCCACGGCGACTCCGCAGGGGTAGCGGAAACCGACACCCCCGGCCGCGGCGATTCAGGCGACATCCGACTCCCGGCAGCCCTGCACGGCCCCGAGTTCGGTTCCTATGCGCCCGAAGATGTTTCGTGGTTGCTCAAGGATCTCTCCGACGCCGATCTCGAAGCCGACGTGACCGAACGCGAGCAGCGCATCCAGGCCGGCGAGGCCCACTACGCCGAATCACTCCCGGTGGAGTTCCAGCCCGACGCCGAATATCGCGAGCTGTTCGACCGCGTCCTCGCTGACAGCGCCGAACGCCTGGCACTGGCAGTGGCGACCGTGGCCGAACTCGTGGTCGCCGAACGCGGCGAGAACATCGTGCTGGTCTCCCTGGCCAGGGCGGGCACCCCCATCGGCGTGCTCATGCGCCGCTGGCTCGCCAGCGGGATCGGCCGCGCGAAGCTGCACGTCCCGCACTACGCCGTCTCGATCGTGCGCGACCGCGGCATCGACGCCGTAGCCCTGGATTACCTTGCCCACCACCACGATCCGTCCTCGATCGTGTTCGTCGACGGCTGGACCGGCAAGGGCGCGATCACCCACGAACTCACCGCCGCCCTGGACGCCTACCACGCGGCAGGCGGCGCCAGGTTCAACGACGAGCTCGTAGTGCTGGCCGACCCGGCCAACTGTGTGCGCACCTACGGCACCCGCGACGACTTCCTCATCGCCTCCGCCTGCCTGAATTCCACTGTCTCCGGCCTGGTTTCGCGAACAGTCCTCAACGACACCCTGATCGGCCCCGGCGAATTCCACGGCGCCAAGTTCTACCGCGACCTGATCGACGTCGACGTGTCGAACAAGCTGATCGACACCGTCGCAGCAGCTTTCGAGAAGATCGGCGACAAGGTCCCCGTCGAGGTAGCGCAGATCCAGAACTCCGACCGCACCCCGGACTGGTCCGGTTGGGCGTCGGTGGAGAAGGTGCGCGCCGAATACGACATCAGCACAGTCAATTTCGTGAAACCGGGCGTCGGCGAGACCACTCGCGTGCTGTTGCGCCGAGTACCGTGGCGGGTGCTGGTTCGCGAGGCGGATGCCCCCGAGCACGCCCACATCCGCCTGCTCGCCGCGGCGCGCAATGTCCCGGTGGAAGTGGTTCCCGACCTGGCCTACTCCTGCATGGGCCTGATCAAGGAGCTTTCCCGGTGACCGCCGAGGCGTTATTCGCTACCGATCTCGACAGAACAATGATCTTCTCCCGCAACGGCTTCGGTGGCGCCGAGGCTGTGGAGAAGGAGTGCGTGGAGTACTACGAGGGTGAACCCCTGTCGTACATGACCACCACCGCGCTCGCCCGCCTGCGCGAGCTGGCCGCGCTCGCCCCGGTGATCCCGACGACCACCCGCACCATCGAGCAGTTCCAGCGCATCGCCCTGCCCGGCGCCCCGTGGAAGTACGCCATCACCAGCAACGGCGGCAACATCCTCGTCGACGGCATCCCCGATCCGGCCTGGCGCCTCGCCATCGACGACCAGGTCCGCGCCAGCGGTGCCACCCTGGCCGATGTCGGCGCCGAATTGCGTTCGCGCATCGACGATTCCTGGGTCACCAAGTACCGCGAGGCCGACGAACTGTTCTGCTACCTGGTGGTCCGCCCCGACGAGGTCCCCTCGGGCTTCCTCGCCGAATGGGACACCTGGTGCCGCGCCAACGGCTGGTCCGCGTCCCAACAGGGCCGCAAGATCTACACGATGCCCGACGCGGTCTGTAAGAGTCTCGCCGTAGGCGAAGTCCGCACAAGGCTGACAGACGCAGGCGAATTAGCCAGCACCGCAACACTGTTCACCGCAGGCGACGGCGCTCTCGACGCCGAAATGCTGAAAGCAGCCGACGCCGCGATCCGCCCGGCCCACGGTGAACTGCACGACCTGAACTTCACCGCGCCCAACCTCACGATCACCACCGCCACCGGCATCCTGGCAGGCGAGGAAATCCTCGACTGGTTCCACGCCGCGGTGCCGGTCACAGAACCGGCCTGACACGCGAAAACCCGGGTGCACCAACGGCACCCGGGTTCCGGCGCGATCAGTAGTGCTGCTGCTGACCAGCCAACTGCTGCGCGATCACACCCTGAATCCGCTGCAGCCCACCAACAGTGACACCACTTTGCAACTGCCCCTCGATGGTGCGCACCAGCGCATTGTCACTCATGATCTTCTCGGTCGACTGGATCAGCACAGTCCCCGCACCGGTGAAGTCGAACTGCCGCTCCTCACCGGAATTGGCACCCATCCGGGCTGCCCCTGCCGCCAGGAAACTGCCGATCCACCCCTGGTCGTAGTGGTGCGAAGGCGACGGGCAATCAGCCCATCCGACCAGCGATTCCGGGTCCACTCGCAGCGGCGGTTCGGCGAACATCACCGGCCCGTTCGACGACGCGAGGAACTTCCCGGTCCCGATCAGTGTGAGGAACCCCGGCACGATCGACTGCTTCAACGCCAGCCCCGGTTCGAAGGCCAGCAGGTTCGCCCCACGAATGGTGAGGTTGCCGTCTTCGAGGTCGAAGGAGTTGATGTCGTATCCGCGGTCGCCGATGATCAGCTTCCCGTGCCCCTGCGCCACCACGTACTCGCCGGCGAACAGCGGCGCGGAGAACTGGCTGCTCACCATGTGCATGAGGTTGCCCTGCAGCCCGTGCGTGAGCATCTGGAACTCGATCTGCCCGTAGTAGGCGATCATCGCGCCCTTGCGCATGAACCAGGGCCCGGTCAGGTCGATGCAGTAGGCGTAGCTGTTGCCCGGAATGTTGTCGCTCGGCCCGAGATTGTTCGGGGACAGGATGTCGCTCATCGGTTCACAACTTCTCTTCGGAGGCCTGCACGTACACCACACCCTGTCCGTGACAATGCAATTGCATCGCCTCGCCCGCACCGCGACCCACTGCGTCGCGCCACCCCATCGCCGACTTCAGTTCGGTCTGCACATTGCCGTACGCGGCGACGAACGCCTGCGGGTCGACCACGATCGGATTCGCGCCTCCCACAGGCAGTTCCAGGAAACCACCGTGCGCGAGCAGCACCGCCGAACCCTGACCGCTGAGCTGCGTGGTGAACATGCCGGTGCCGGTCGCGACACCCGCCGCGGCACCGCGCAGCGCACCCATCAGCCCGCCACCACCGCCACCCCCGCCACCCGAACTGGCAACGGACACAACGGAAGCCTGCAATCCGGCCGTTTGCGCGAGCAACCGCGAAGCCTCCACGCGCATCACCGCACCCGGCTGCATGTGCACCACGTGCACTTCCAGTCCGGCGAATCCGTAATGGACAACACCGTTTCCGCGCGCGAGCATCGTCCGCTGGTGCTCACCGGCCATCATCGATCCGGCCATCCGCATCAGCCCACCGCCGCCCATTCCCCCACCGCCGCCGGGGATCTGGTGCGGCGCGAACGCCACCTGGCCGGTGTAGAACAGCATCGCGCCCGAGCGCGCGACAACCCCGCCCGCCTGCCCGACATCGACCTTGACGACCTTGCTGTTGACAGTTTCGAACATCGCCCGCCCTTACCGTTCCGCCGGCTGGATCAACACCACGCCCTGGCCGTCGAACCGCAGCGAAAAGGCTTCGCCCGCATCCTGTCCGACCGCCGTGCGCCACGAGACATCGGTGATGAACGACTGATTGAGGTTGCCGCGCGAGGCGACGAACGCGTCAGGATCCACGATCAGCGGAAACTGCGGGGACACCTCGAGGTGGATCAGCGGCCCACCGGCCGACAGCAGCGCCACCTGACCCTGCCCGCTGACCGTGGTGGTGAAAAGGCCACTGCCGGCAGACATTCCGCCCACACCGGCGAACCGCACATCGGTGCGCAGGTTGCCCGCGAAGGCCAGCAACTGCTGCGACTCGACCTGCAGGGTGTCGTTGTTCAGGTCCACCACGGTCACGTTCTGGCCGTTGACCGCGAAGAACACCTTGCCGTTGCCGTTGCATTCCATCAGCGACAGCTTCTCGCCGGTGGCGCGGCGTTTGAGCCCGTTGAGCACGCCCTCGCCGCCGCCGAACCCGGCCGATTTGAACTGCACGTTGCCTTCGTAGGCCACCATCGAGCCGGAGATCGCGCGGATACTGGTCCCCGCGAGGTGCGCCTCGATCACCTTCTTGGACTTCTCGAACAATTGCGCCATCAGGTGTGTGGCTCCTCTGCGTGGGCGGATGTCCGCCGGTTGCGACTGCGACGCCACCCTAACAGCGCATCCGAGCACCAGGCTCAACCTAGTGGATGTGACCTAAGTCATTATCAACGCTGCTCGGCTATGACTAGTATGGCCAATGATGAGCCGCCACACCACATTCCGCTACTGCCTCGACCCCACAGTCGACCAGTCCGGCGTGCTCACCCGACATGCCGGGGCGGCTCGTTTCGCGTTCAACCAATGTCTCGGCATGGTGAAAATCGCACTAACGCAACGCAACAATCATCCCGACGTGCGGGTTCCGTGGACCCGGTTCGACCTGATCAACGCGTTCAACGCGTGGAAGAAGACCGAGGCCGCTGGCAGGCTGTTCACGGTCGATTCCGCCGGTACCGCCGAAATCGTAGTGACCGGGTTGGCTTGGCGTGGCCAGATTCATCAGCAGGTCTTCGAAGAAGCCGCCGTGGACTGCGCACGCGGGCTGGCCGCGTTTACTGACTTCCGCACCGGCAAACGCGCTGGTAAACGGGTCGGGTTTCCCCGGTTCAAGAAGAAGAACAAGGCTGTCCCGGCGTTCCGACTGCGCAACACGCATGCCAAGAACGGGCGGTCGGCAATCCGAGTCGGGGACAGTGTCCACGTACGGTCAGTGACCCTGCCCGGGCTAGGCACCATCGCAGTCCGCGACGACACCCGCAGGTTACGGCGAATGATCGCAGGAGGCCGCGCGAAAATCGTCCAGGCCACGGTCACCCTACGGGCGGGCCGGTGGTGGATCGGGCTGACAGTGCAAGCCGCCGACCTGCACCCCGCCCACCATCACCGTCCCAGTGAACGCGGTGAGGGTGGTTGGGTAGGTGTGGATCGCGGGTTGATCGCGTTCCTAGTCGCGGCCACCACCGACGGCACCGAAGTCGCTCGCGTCCAGGCCCCGAAACCCTTAGCTGCTGGACTGGTTCGGCAACGACGCCTTGCGAAGGCGGTTTCTCGCAAACAGCGAGGCTCGGCCCATCATCAACAGGCAGCGGCACGGTTGACCCGACACCATCACCGGGTCCGGAATATTCGTCGCCACTGTCTGCATCAGGCCGCAAACCAGTTGGTCAAAACCCACGACCGGCTCGTGATCGAGGACCTGAATGTAGCGGGCATGCTGGGCAATCCCCGTCTCGCGCGCGCGATCGCCGATGTGGGGTGGTCGGATTTCGCCCGCTTGCTCACTTACAAGCAGGCGTGGCGAGGCGGCGAAGTCGCGGTCGCTGACCGCTGGTTCCCGTCGAGTAAACGCTGCTCGGCGTGCGGAGCGATCACACCAGGGTTGTCGTTGGCGGATCGAGTGTTCGTGTGCAGATGCGGGCACCGGGCCGACCGGGACCTGAACGCGGCGGTCAACCTCGCCCACTGGCCCACCTTGAACAAAGACTTGTCACGATCCCCGGACCTCCCAGCAGGAGGCCGGGTTACCAATGCCCGCCGACAGGAAGGCGCTGACCGACATTCCAATGTTGGTGAAACCGTCCTGGTAGACGCAGGAACCGAGGTTTGCGTCACTGCTGTGGCGTGAGCTGAGGGACGTCCGAGAAGGGCGGCATCCGAAACCATCTGAGATTCCGGATGCGCTGTAACCGATCAGGCGAAACCGCGCCCGCGGCACCGAAACAATGTGCGCGCGACGTAGTCCGATCTGTGCTCCCGTCACAGAGCCCGGACGCACCGGCCCGCTTTCTCGTAGAGTGACAGGCGAGTCTCATCGACACCAACAACGACAAGCGAAGGGTCGAACTTGTCTGCAACACTCGCCAAGGGCCAGAACGGCCCGTTGGCCGTCAGTGACGTGGTGATCTCGCTCCAGGTCACCGCCCCGGCCGACCTTTCCGCGCTGCTCGTGACCGAGCAGGGCAAGGTCCGCACCGACGCTGATTTCGTCTTCTACAACCAGCCGAGCGGTCCGGGTGTCGATTTGCGCCCCGGGCCCGCGGGTCAGCCTGCGTCGCTTGCGGTGTCGTTGTCGGCGGTGCCTGCCGATATCGATCAGATCCGCGCGGTGATCACCCTCGACGACGCGACCAGCAATTTCGGCCGTTTCGCCCCGCCGACGGCGATCGTGTCCGACGCGTCGGGCAATCAGCTGTTCAGCTACACGATCGAGGGCCTGACCACCGAGTCGATCGTGATCGCGCTCGAGCTGTACCGCCGTCAGGGCAGCTGGAAGGTGCGTGCGGTCGGTCAGGGTTACGCGGGTGGTTTCGCCGCGCTGGTCACCGATCACGGTGTGCAGGTGGATGATTCGCCCGCCCAGGCCGCCGCCCCGCAGCAGGCTCCGCCGCCCCCGCCGCCGCCCGCGCCGAACTACCCGCCGCCCGCGCCCGCCTTCGGTGGCTACCCGCCGCCGCCACAGCCCGCCGGTGGGTACCCGCCACCGCCGCCCGGACCGGCCTATCCGGCCGCCCAGGGCGCGCCCGGCTACGCGCCGCCCGCGCCGCCGCAGCCCGCCGGTGAGATCAGCCTGAGCAAGGATCGCCCGGTCAGCCTGCAGAAGGGCCAGCGCGTCACGCTGCGCAAGGAGGGCGGCGCCGCGCTGACCTTCGTGAAGATGGGCCTGGGCTGGGACCCGGTGCGCACGCGCGGCATGTTCGGCAACCGCACCGTCGACATCGACCTGGACGCCTCGGTCTGCCTGTTCGCCGACCAGAACCTCGTCGACGTGGCCTACTACGGCCAGCTGTCGTCGAAGGACGGTTCCGTGCGCCACCAGGGTGACAACCTCACCGGCGAAGGCGACGGCGACGACGAGATGATCCTGGTCGACCTGACCCGGATCCCCGCGCACATCACCACGCTGCTGTTCATCGTCACCTCGTACAAGGGCCATTCCTTCGAACAGGTGCAGAACGCGTTCAGCCGCCTGATCGACGGCACCACCAACGCCGAACTGGCCCGCTACACCCTCGCGGGCGGTATGCCGTTCACCGCGATGGCGATGGCGAAGGTCTACCGGGTGGGCGGTGACTGGAAGATGCAGGCGCTGGGCGAGGGTTTCAACGCCAAGCATCCCGGCGAAGCGGTGCCGCAGCTGGGCCGGTTCCTCGGCGGCAACTGAACAAGGCACCACACTCCGAACGCGCGACAGAGCAGGGCAGACACCGTGATTCACCTGAAGGCCGGGCAGAACACTGCTCTGACCGCTGATTCCGTGCGCTTCACCGCGCAGACCACCGGCACCGTCGAACTGGCGGCGCTGGTGGTCGGCGAGGATCTGCGGGTTCGCGACGTGCACGATCACGTGTGCGCGTCGCGACCCGCGGCGCCGGGGGTGAGTTTCGCCGGCGCCGCGGTGGATCTGACGCTGTCGCAGGTGCGTTCGGACGCGCACGCTGTGCTGTTGTTCGTGACGGCGGGCAGAACACTTCCCGCCGTCACCGCATCACTGTTCGAAAACGGCAGGGCCACAGCAGAATTCGTGATCGCGCCGACCGCGGGTGAGAGCGCGCTGATCTGCCTCGAGGTGTACCGCCGCAACGGCGGCTGGAAGTTGCGCGCACTGGGCCAGGGCTACGCGGGCGGGGCGACACAGCTGCTGACCACGCACGGCGTCACCGCCCCCGAACCTGTTCCGGCACAGGCATGGCAGCCCGCACCACTGGCGCCGGCGAGCGCACCCACGGAGACGGTCGCGCGACCCGTTCCCGCATCGGGCGCACCACTGGAAGTCGACCACGGCCTGCAGCGCATGTGGATGATCTTCGAAGACGCCGCCCGCTCCGCCGCCGCGCTGGTCTCCGCGCGCGACTACGCGACCAAACGCCTGGATCAAGAACTGTCCGAAGCGGTGTCGAACCCGGCCACCCGCAACACCCCCGCCGCCGACGCGGCCCGCGCCGCCGCCCAGCGCCGCCACGACGAACTGGTAGCCGTGGCCGACGCCGACCACCGCCGCGACAGTGACCACCTAGGCCACGAGATCGCCGAAGCCGACGCCGTCATGCCCGCCGCGTTGGCTTCCTGGCTGGCCCCCGCCTGGACCGCCCGCGCCGCCCGCAGCGACGGCATCCGTCTCGGCGAGCTGCACGCCATGGACCGCGGCGGCCTTCGTGTGCCGTATTGCGTTCCGGTACCGCTGAATCGGCCACTGTGGGTCGACACCGAATCCTCCGCCGCGGCCTCGCGCGTGGTCGGCGCACTGGTTGCCCGCCTGGTCGCCGCCATCCCCGACAAGCCGACCAGGGTCGACCTGATCGACCTCACCGGCGGCCTACGCGCCATCGCCACCCCCTTGACCCCGCTGCTGGCGGGCCCGGTGATCACCGACCACGGCGACATCTCCGCCCGCCTGGGCGCACTGTCCCACGCCGCCGAACTGGCCGAAATCGCTTACAACAGTGGACAAGCCGTCCCACCGACCGAACACCGCATCCTGGTCGCCGCCGACTTCCCCCACGGCTACCAGGCCAGCGACGTGATCCGCCTAGGCCAACTGATGGTCCGCGGCGACCTGATCGGCCTGTCCCTACTCATCGTCGGCAGCGGCACCGGCGATTCCGGCGACGGCCCGGTAGACCTACTGGCCCAATCCTGCCGCCACCTACCCACCATGCCCGGCACCCCCCTGTTCGACCCCTGGACCGGCAACGCCTGGGAACTCGACCTGGACATGCTCCCCGCCGAACCCGAACTACAGGCCCGCTACCTGCGCATGTAAGGCGGCATCAGTCCGGCACGCACGCGGGCCGCGAACTGACCCTGGCCTCCTTCGGCCGCAGGAACTGCGGCAGCCACGGCAGCAGCGGATCGGGAGCGCGATCCAGAATGCCGCCGGCGGGGTCGTCGACGAAGTCGCGTCGCACCAGATCATCTTGCGGGCGCAGGATCTCGTAAACGATCAGCGCGCACAACCCCAGCACCGCCAGGTCGCGCAGCACAACGGTCCCGGTGAACCACTGCTCGGGCAGCCCCTTGTTGTCCTCGCCGAGGTAGTAGTACATCCGAGGCACCCACACCAGCGCGTCAATAGTCATCCACGCCAACAGAATTCGCCGATGCGGCAATGCGAGTACTGCCAGCGGCACCAACCATAGCGAGTACTGCGGACTCCACACCTTGTTGGTGAGCAGGAACGCCGCCACCACCAGGAAACAGAGCTGGGTCAGCCGGGGGCGACGCGGCGCCGTGAGCGCCAGATAGGCGATGCCCAGGCAGGCGGCGAGGAAGGCCAGCAACGACACCGCGTTGAGAATGGTCGGCGGTTCACCGTGTCCGATCGACCCGTCGAACCCGGCCCACCCGGTGAACGAGGTGATCACGTTGTAGATCGAATCGGGGTCCGCGTGCCGAGTGGTGTTGAGCCGGAAGAACTCTCGCCACCCTTCCGGGTACAGCGCGGCGATCGGCAGGTTCACCGCCGCCCACGTCCCCAACGCGGCGACCACGGCCAACGTAGCCGCACCTAAAGGCGTCCCACGTAACCAGGTCCGCGCAGCCTCGACACTGTCGATATCGCGCAACCGCAGCCCCGCGGGCGAAATCCGCAAGCACAGCACCACAATCGGACCCAGCAGCAACAGCGGATACAACTTCGCCGCCCCACCCAAGCCCAGCAGCACCCCCGCCAGCACCGGCTTACGCCGAGCCCACGCCAACAACCCGGTGGCCGCGAAAGCCGTTGCGAGAGCATCGAAGTTGGTGAACATGTGCACGATCACCAACGGCGACACCGCGACCAACGCCGCATCCCACACCCGCCGCCCGGCTAATCGCGAGGTTGCCCACACCGTGATCAACCACCCGACGCACAGACCCAGCGCCACCACATTGAAATACACCACCACCGACATCGCACCCGGCAACGGCAGGTGGTCCCACACATTGCCGATCTGCATCGCCACGTACTGGTACAGCCCCGAAAGTACCGGATACTCCATGTATCTGGTCTCGGTGCCGCCGTCGGGCGTGGATTCGGTCCAGGACTTCTTGTACGGGAACGCGCCCTCGTTGAGCCGTTCGGCGCCGTACAGCGGCACCGTGTCGGAGTAGCACATGGCCACGTATTGGCGGCCGTTGTTCCAGTCCAGTGTCAGCCCGCCGTTGCCGTCGTCGGTCTGTTGGATGCAGCCGGCCTTGGCGGTCCAGCCCAGCGCCAGGAAGATCACCGTGAACGCGAATAGCACCCGCAGCGGCGTCCAGAACCGCACCCGCCCGATCAGCGCGTGCTCGCCGACCGGGCCGCCGATCACGGTGGACAGCTGCGCGGTCAGCGAGTCGTTGCGGCTTGGCAGGTCGCGGGCGTCGATCGACCGCAGGTCCGGTGCCAGTGGGGCAGGCGCCACATACCCCACCCCACGGCCCGGCCTGATACTGCTGGTCGCCGGGGATTCCGTGAGTTGCTGATCGGTCACGACATCCGAGGCTACCGGTGGCTACCGGGATCGGGTCGGTGTGGTTCCCGCGCCGCTGCTCTCGTCGTCGTTGCCGGTGGCGCCACCGCCCGGTCTGGGGGTGCCGCCGTTGCCGTTGCCCGGTGTGCCCGGTCCCGCCGTCGGCTGGCCCGGCAGCGGCCCCGCACCGGTCTCGGGAGCCTGCTGCGACTGCGGCACGGCGGGCTGCTGGATGCCGGGCACCGGAATCCGGACGCCGGGCAGGATCTCCACTTCCGAAGGCACGATCACCGGCGGCACGAGCACCGGCGCGGTGGTCTCGGGCGCGGTGTACGGCGCCGACCACTCCGGCACACCGGCCTGGCCCTTGATCGGGGCGGGCTTGGGGAACGACTCGTTCGGCGTGCCCGACAGCGCGCCGTCCATCGCCGACTTCCAGATATCGGACGGCAGTCCGGAACCGTAGATGATGCTGCCGCCGTAGTTCTTGATCGCCTCGCCCTGCTCGGTACCGATCCACACCGCGGTCGACAGCGACGGGGTGTACCCGACCATCCAGGCGTCGCGGTTGTTGCCGGTGTCGCCGAGCTGGTGAGTGCCGGTCTTGGCCGCGGACTCCCGGCCGCCCGCGAGGTTGTGGTTGCGCGAGTAGGCCGCGATCGGCTTCATCGCCGCGGTGACGTTGTCGGCCACGGCCGCGCTGATGCGCTGTTCACCGGCGGGCTCGCCGCGGTCGAGCAGCACCTCACCCTTGGCCGTGACCACGCGCTGCACGAAATGCGGTGCGTGATAGACACCCGACGCCGCGAACGTGGCGTAGGCCGAGGCCATATCCAGCGGGCGCGACTGGTACTGGCCGAGCACGATGCCGTTGTTGGGGCCCACGCCGCCGGGCTCGGTCAGCGTGGGGCCGATGCCGGGCAGTTCCTTGGCGATGCCGAGCTTGTGGCCCATGTCGGCGATCTTCTGCGGACCGTTCTGCATGTCCAGCTGCATCCGGTAGAAGCTGGTGTTCAGCGAGCGCTTCATCGCCTCGGCGATGGTGCACATGCCGCAACCCTCGCCCTCGACATTGCCGATCTGAATGCCGTTGACGGTGATCGGCGAGCTGTCGTACAGCTGCGAAAGCGGAACGCCCTGTTCGAGATTGGCGGCCAGACCGATCGCCTTGAACGAAGAACCGGTCGGCAGACCGGCATTGGCGAAGTCGTAGCCCTGCCCGTCGGCGCCGCCGTAGTAGGCACGCACCGCACCGCTGCGCGGGTCGATGGACACCACCGCGGTGCGCAGGTTCTCGGGCTCACCCTCCAGCTTGCCCTGCGCGGCCTTGATCGCGGCGTCCTGCGCCTTCTTGTCGATGGTGGTGGTGATCTGCAGGCCCTCGGTGTTGAGCTGCTGCTCGCTGATGCCCGCTTCGGACAGCTCCTTGAGCACCTGGTTCTTCACCAGACCCTCCGGCCCGCTGTCACCGGCCTTCTCGCCCAGCGATTCCAGCGTGACCACCTGCGGGTACTGCATCGACGCGCGTTCGGTGGCGGGCAGGTTGTTCTCCGCGACCATGCCGTCGAGCACGTAGTTCCAGCGCGACCGCGCGCCGTCGGGGTTCTTCTCCGGGTCCAGCAGCGACGGCAGCTGAATCGTGGCGGCCAGCACCGCGCCCTCGGACACGGTCAGTTCCTGCACCGGCTTGCCGAAGTACGCCTTGGCGGCGGCGTCGATGCCGTACGCGCCACGACCGAAGTAGATGGTGTTGAGGTAGGCGGCGAGGATGTCTTCTTTGCTCCACTGCCGCGCCATCTTCGCCGAGATCACCAGCTCGTGCATCTTGCGGGTCATCGACCGTTCGTCGCCGACCAGCGCGTTCTTCACGTACTGCTGGGTGATCGTGGAACCACCACCGGCGCTTTCCTTGCCGAGGATGTTGTCGCGCGCGGCCCGGGCGAAGCCCGACACCGAGAAGCCGGGGTTGGTGTAGAAGTCGCGGTCCTCGGCGGCGATCACCGCGTTGCGCACGTGCGGCGGGATCTGATCGATCGACACCTCGGTGCGGTTGCCTTGCGGCGGAACGACTTTGCTGATCTCGGTGGTGCCGTCGGCGGCGAAGATCGTCGCGACCTGGTTGGTCTGCAGATCACCGGGCTTGGGCACCGACACCGCGGTGTAGGCGACCAGGAACACGGCGCTGGGCACCACGATGGCCAGTGCCATCAGGACGTAGACGGTCCGGCGAACAAGTCGCCACGGCGATTTCTTCACCGCACCATCACTACCGGAGCCATCGTCGCCCCCGCCACCGTCGCGACGGTTACGTGGGCCACTCGGCGGGGGCCCGCCGGGGCGACCCGGACCGGTGCCACGACGTTCGCCCGCGAGCGGACCACCCGCAGCGGACGCGCGACGTTCGCCGGTGGTCGGACCACCCGCGGTCGCGCGACGTTCACCGGAGACAGGACCGCCGGGACGACGAGCCGCACCGGCACGCGCGGCAGCAGCCGCACCACCTGCGCGCACGGTTCGATCACCCGAGCGCACGGTCGGCTCCTCGGGGCTACCGGGACGCGGAAGTTTCTGAGTGGCATCGGCAGCGGGCGGCGGCACCGGACGACCCGGCTGACCGGGCCTGCCCTGCGGCGGCCTGCCCTGCACGGGCCCACCCTGCGGCGCACCCGGACGCTGTGGCGGCGGACCAGGTCGACGCGGCGGCACCCCACCCGGCGGCGGGGCCTGCCCACGCCCGGGCGGCGGCCCCTGCGGACCACGCCCACCGGGCACCGGACCACCCTGCGGCCGACCACCCTGCACGGGCCCGCCCTGCGGACCGCCATTGCCCGGCAGCCGCGGCGGCGGACCACCGCGTCGATCACCCGACTGTGGGGGGAGACCCGGCTGTGCGCCGCGTGCCGGACGGCCGCCGCGCGGATCATCGCCGTGGGGGGAGGATTCGTAGGGCGAACTCACTGACCAGATCTCCATAACTTGTAAGGTTCAACGCCGCACATGACATCCGCGCCGGAGAACCGGCGCGGATGAGGTGCACCCCGAACAGTGGCGCAGCACGCGGTGGCCACCATCACTTGTGCGAGCACTTCTTCACTCGGCAGCAGAGCGCCGGACTCGTGAACTGGTTCGTCGCGAAGCCGGTGCCGGCGCTGTGCCGAGTACGTAGGACTGCACCAGATGGTTCCAGCTGCACGAACGACAGACCTCGACCACGTGCACCGAGAACTCTTCGTTCGACTCTGCCATCCGCGTCAATTCCTCGGGTGTGCGCGCCGACCCGGCCGCTTGGCCCAGCCCGTCGCCGAACACCCAGGAAACCAACGTCAGCTGCTCTTTTCGACAGATCGGGCAGGTCACCTCACTGCCCCGGCCGTGAAATTTCGCGGCCTTGAGCAGATAGGGATTGGCGTCGCACACTTCCGCGACACCGACCCGCCCCGCGGAGACATCGGCCAGCAGTGACCTGCGCCGGAGCGCATAGTCCACCACCTGCCGCTGAATTCGCACGATCACCAGAGTAGCGGGGATTGATTTCCGTTGCCGGTGCCTTGGTCGCCGTCAGTGATCTGCGCCATCCTCGCGCCGCTTGTTGTGTGATCTGCCTATCCACAGATGTATCGCTCCGATATAGTGGGAACTCGCATCCACGGTTAGGTCCGTTCGGCCTGTCAGGTCGTCATAGTCAGGGAGTGAGGTCGGCATGCTCGAATTGGCGATTCTCGGCCTGCTCCTCGACGCGCCCATGCACGGTTACGAGCTGCGCAAGCGGTTGACGGGCCTGCTCGGAGCGTTCCGGGCCTTCTCCTACGGTTCGCTCTACCCGACGCTGCGCAGGATGCAGTCCGACGGGTTGATCGCCGAGGAGCTTCCGGACGGCGCGCTCGCGCGTCGTGCGCGCCGCGTCTACCGGCTCACACCGGTCGGCCGGGAACGGTTCTCCGAACTCCTTGCCGACACCGGTCCGCAGAACTACACCGATGACGGCTTCGGCGTTCACCTGGCCTTCTTCAGTCGCACTCCCGCCGAGGCGAGAATGCGGATTCTGGAAGGCAGGCGGCGTCAGGTCGAGGAGCGCCGAGAGGGCCTGCGGGAAGCGATCAAGAAGGCCAGCGGGTCTCTGGATCGCTACACCAAGCAGCTCCACCAGCTCGGATTGGAATCAAGCGAGCGCGAAGTGCGCTGGCTCAACGAGTTGATTGCGGCGGAGCAATCAACGAAGGCGGCACCACAGAAAGAGGGAAGCAGCGGCCATGAGTGATGACAACAAGGTTGGATCCGGCGAAGTCCGCGTAGCGATCGTCGGTGTGGGCAACTGCGCATCGTCGCTCGTGCAGGGCGTGCAGTACTACCAGGACGCCGACGAGAACGCGGTCGTCCCCGGCCTCATGCACGTGAAGTTCGGTACCTACCACGTGCGTGACGTGAAGTTCGTGGCCGCGTTCGATGTCGACGCGAAGAAGGTCGGCTTCGACCTGGCCGAGGCCATCTTCGCCAGCGAGAACAACACCATCAAGATCTCCGATGTGCCGCCCACCGGCGTGACGGTCCTGCGTGGCCCGACCCTGGACGGCATCGGCAAGTACTACGCGATGACCATCGAGCAGTCCGAAGCTCCGGCCGTGGACGTGGTCAAGGCGCTCAAGGATGCCAAGGTCGACGTGCTGGTCTCCTACCTGCCCGTGGGTTCGGAAGAGGCCGACAAGTTCTACGCGCAGTGCGCGATCGACGCCGATGTCGCGTTCGTCAACGCGCTGCCGGTGTTCATCGCGTCGGACCCGGTCTGGGCGAAGAAGTTCACCGACGCCGGTGTCCCGATCGTCGGCGACGACATCAAGTCCCAGGTCGGCGCGACCATCACCCACCGCGTGATGGCCAAACTGTTCGAAGACCGCGGCGTGGTGCTTGACCGCACCTACCAGCTCAATGTCGGCGGCAACATGGACTTCAAGAACATGCTCGAGCGCGATCGCCTCGAGTCCAAGAAGGTCTCCAAGACCCAGGCCGTCACCTCGAACCTCACCGGTTCGCTGGCCGGCAAGGTCCACGACCGCAACGTCCACATCGGTCCCTCGGACTACGTGGAGTGGCTCGACGACCGCAAGTGGGCCTACGTCCGCCTCGAGGGTCGCGCCTTCGGTGACGCCCCGATCAGCCTGGAGTACAAGCTCGAGGTGTGGGATTCGCCGAACTCGGCCGGCATCATCATCGACGCGGTGCGCGCGGCGAAGATCGCCAAGGACCGTGGCATCGGCGGACCGGTCATCCCGGCCTCGGCCTACCTGATGAAGTCCCCGCCCGAGCAGATCGCCGACGATGTCGCGCGCACGCAGCTCGAGGCGTTCATCATCGGTGCCGATTAATCACTGAACGAAAAGAGCCGGTGCGCACGAACTTTCGTGCCCACCGGCTCTTTTTGTCTCAGTCGAGAGAGACGTAGACCTCGACCGAGGTGGGGCCGGTGTAGCGCTCCAGTTCGGCGGTGTGGGAGCGGGTGATGGTGCCCGCGTTCTCGGCTTTGATCACCTGGGCCCATGCGGTGCGCAGCAGGTCGTACGGCTTGTCGGAGACTACGAATTTGGCGTAGCGGCCAGCGGGGATGCGGGTGAGGACATCGCCCTCGTCGACATCTTCCAGGCCGGTGACCTCGTAGCCCAGCACCGCCACGGCGTGATCGTTCTGGCCGATGTAGGCGGCCGAGCGCGGCACCGATTTCTCGCGGGACAGGTAGCGGTCCCAGGTGAAGTTCACCAGGTCCAGGTCGCGTGCGGTCACTTCGCGGCCGGTCAGGGGCACGGTCAGGCCCGCGATCAGGCCGTCTTCGAGGGTGACGATATCGAAATCCACGGCCATCAGGCGTCCTTCTCCTCGGTCAGCGACACGAAGATCTCGACGGTGCGCTCGTCGGGATACTGCTCGCAGTCGCCGGTATAGGCGCGCACGAATTCACCGGAGGCTTCGGCGTCCCAGATCCGGCGCCACAGCCCCACGATGGTGTCGCCGCGGTCATCGCCGCTGGCCACGAACCGCGCGTACCGTCCCGCCGGTATCCGACCCAGCACGTCGCCGGGCTGCAGGTCGGCCAGCGTTTTGCACTCGTAGCCGACGATGTGGGTGAGGTAGGAGTTGATCTCCGGCGCGAAATCGACATAACCCGTCGCGACCGGCCCCGGTAACGTCCGCGCCCGCAGGTGTTGCCACGCCTCGACCACCTTGGCCCGGCGCGGCCCCTCCACCGCGAGCGCGGGACTGCGGAGCACCGTGCCCGCGATCAGCGTCTCGGGACGGTCAACGACATTGAAATCCACCTGCGTAGCCCCTATGTCTAGTCTCGTCGCTCGGTCCGACCGCACATCTTCCCGCATCGGTGCGACCGGTTCGGCGCCGGGATCGGTGGATCCCCTGCCGGGTCCGTGCTCTGGGCAACGATGTTGCCATGTCCGCAGGGTAGTCGGGCCACGCTGCGCCAACTCGTGATCTATCGCGGCCCTTCACCGCCCAGGCCCGGGAACAATTCGCCGGGTACGGCCGGGGTCGGCGCGGGCGGGATGATGATCAGCGGCGGCGGGTTGCGCGGCGAGTTGGTCGGCGGATTGAGAATGTCGAACCCGCCCGGTGGCCGCCTGGTGCCCGGCGACGGGATCAGCGGCGGGGGAGTGGGCAGCGGCGGCACGTCGAACTGTTCGACCGGACTGCCCATCAGCGCGCTGTCCATCGTCTGCTTCCAGATGTCGGCGGGCAGCCCCGACCCCCAGATGGGCCCACCGCGTCCGGTGCGCAACGGCTGCGGGTGTTCGGTGCCCACCCACACCGCGGTCGACAGCGACGGCGTGAACCCGACCATCCACGCGTCCTTGTTGTCCTTGCTCTCCCCGAGCTGCGTGGTGCCCGACTTGGCCGCCGACGGTCTGCCGTCGGCCAACCCGTGCCCGTTGGAGTAGTCGGCGATCGGCAGCATCGCCGACGTGGTGGCATCGGCGATCGCGGCGGTGATGCGCCGCTCGGGTTCCGAAAGTGGCCTGCCCACACTGGTTTCGGCGCCGCGATCGATCAGCACCCGCCCGTCGCCGGTCATCACCTTCTGCACGAAGTACGGCTGGTGGTAGATCCCCGAGGCCGCCAGCGTCGCATAGGCCGAGGCCATGTCGATGGGCCGCACCAGATACTGCCCGAGCACGATCCCGTTGAGCGGGTACCCGTCGGGCTCGGTCAGGCTCATGCCCTCCACACCCGGAATGTATTCGGGGATGCCGGCCAGGTGCGCGGCCTCGGCGATCGACCGCGGCCCGTCGGCCATGGTCATGGTCAGCCGGTAGAAGCTGGTGTTCAGTGAGCGTTTGAGTGCTTCGGCCAGCGAACAGCGCCCACAGGATTCGCCTTCGACGTTGGTGATGGTGGTGCCGCGGTCGGTGATCGGCGAACTGTCCATCGCCCGCGTGACCGGAATGCCCTGCCGTTGCGCGGCGACCAACGCGAAAACCTTGAACGCGGAACCTGTTTGGAGTGGCGCCTGCGCGAAATCGAAGCCGGTCCCGTCCTCGCCGCCGTAGTAGGCGCGCACCGCCCCGTTGCGCGGATCGATCGACACCACCGCCGACCGCAGTTGGGGTGGCTGCCACGAAAGTCGTTCGCGCACAGAGTTGACCGCGCCATTCTGCGCGGCGGCGTCGATAGTTGTGACGATTTGCAGTGCGCCAGTGTTGATGTCGGCATCGTCCAGACCCGCCGCACGTAACTCACGCAGCACCTGGGTGCGAATGTGCCCCTCCGGCCCGAGCGCGACCGCTTCCTCGACCACCTCGTCGAGCGGGATGATCGGCGGAAATACCGTCGCGTCACGGTCGCCCGGCGCGAGCACGTTCATCTCGACCATCCCGTCGATCACGTACTGCCAGCGCGCCCGCAGCTGATCGAAATGGTTCTCCGGATCCAGCACCGAGGGCGAGCGGATCACCGCCGCCAACACCGCGCCTTCGGCCAGCGTCAGTTCCGGCACCGGCTTGCCGAAATAGGCCTTGGCCGCGGACGCGATCCCGTAGGCCCCGCGCCCGAAGTAGATGGTGTTCAGGTACGCGGACAGGATCTCGTCCTTGCTCCACTGCCGCGCCATCTTCGCCGCGATGATCAGCTCGCGCATCTTCCTGGTGACGGTGCGTTCGGAGCTGAGGAAGGCGTTCTTCACGTACTGCTGGGTGATCGTGGACCCGCCGCCGGCGTTGTCCTGGCCGGTCAGGTTGTCGCGGGCGGCGCGCAGGAAGCCGCTGGTGGAGTAGCCGGCGTTGGTATAAAAGGTGCGGTCCTCGGCGGCCAGCACGGCGTCGCGCACCGGGTACGGCACATCGGTGAGCGGGATCGGGATCCGATTGCCTTGCGGCGGAATGAATTTCGTCAGGACGGTGGTGCCGTCGGACGCCAGCACGGTGGCGGGCTGTTCGACCGCGACCTCCGCCGGTTCGGGGATCTCCGAACTCCAGTACACCGCCACGAACAACAGCGCGGGCACACACACGAACAGCACGAACAACGCCAGGAGCAACCGCCGAATACGACGACCTCTGGTGCTGGGTTCGCGTTGCGGGGAATCTTCGGCGAAGCCCATTTTCTCGGCCTGCGCCCTGCGCGCCGCACCCTTGTCGCGCGGCGGCGGGGGATCGTCGGTGGCGGCCAGTTTCGCGGCCTGCGCGCGTCGCGCCGCACCTTTGACCGGCTGCTGCGAGTTGGCCAGCGGATCGCGGAACCCGGCTATCGACGAATACGGCGCGTCCGGTTCGGAACGCCCGCGTCCGCGCTGCGAGGCCACACGATCTCCTTTCGGAGCGAGCAGAGGAACTCACCTGCACCGACGTCGATATCGGTGCAGGTGACTCTACCCGTGGGCGGTGACAGAACCCGGTAGGTCAGCTCTTGACGCCACCAGCGGTGAGACCGGAGATGATGCGACGCTGGAAGATCAGCACCATGATCACCAGCGGCACGGTGACGATCACGCCCGCCGCCATGATCGCCGCGTACGGCTGCACCAGCGGATCGTTGCCCGAGAAGCTGGCGATGGCCACGGTCACCGGTTTGGTGTCGTTGCCCGACAGCAGCCGGGCCAGCAGGTACTCGTTGATCGAGGCGATGAAGGCCAGGATCGCGGTGGTGAACACCGCGGGCGCGGCCAGCGGCAGCATGATCAACCGGAACGCCTGGAACTTGCTCGCACCGTCGATGCGCGCGGCTTCTTCGAGCTCCCACGGCAATTCGGCGAAGAACGACGCCAGGATGTACACCGTCATCGGCAGCACGAAGGAGATGTTCGGGATGATCATCGCCTGGTACTGGCCGATCCAGCCCAGATCGGTGAACAGCTGGAACAGCGGCGTCACCAGCACCACGGCCGGGAACATCGACGCCGACAGGATCAGCCCCGACACCAGGTACTTGCCCGCGAAGGTCATGCGCGCCAACGCGTAGGCCGCGAGCACGCCCAGCAGCAGCGCGACCGCGGTGGTCGCCGAACCGATGATCACACTGTTGAGCAGCGCCCTGCCGAAGTTGTTGCCGCGGCTGGTGTCGAAGGCGTTGCGGAAGTTCTCCAGCGTCACGTGGGTGGGCCACGGGGTGCTGTCGAAGGTGTGCGCCGGGTCGCGGAAGGCGACAACGGCCATCCAGTAGAACGGGCCGAGGCCCCAGATCAGCACGATCGCGACACCGAGGTACAGCCGCACCGTGCCGATTCGCTTGCGCCACGAAACCGGCTGCACCGGAAGCGGATTCGACGCGGGTTCTTTGGTCATCGACATGCTCATCAGTTCGCCTTCCGCTGTTCTTCCTGCGTGCGAACAGCATTGGCGCCGAGCACTTTCACCAACACGAACGCGATACCGAAGATGAGCAAGAAGGTGATCACCGACAGTGCCGCAGCACTATTGGGACCTTGACGCACCTGCTCGACCACCAGGATCGACAGCGTGTTGGTCGACGGGTTGCCCAGCGTCATGATCGCGGGCAGGTCGTACATGCGCAGCGCGTCCATGGTGCGGAACAGCACCGCCACCAGCAGCGCGGGCTTGAGCAGCGGCAGCGTGATGTGCACGAACCGCTGCCACGCCGACGCACCGTCGACCCTGGCCGCCTCGTACACATCGTTCGGAATCACTTGCAGCCCAGCAAGAATCAGCAGCGCCATGAACGGCGTGGTCTTCCACACGTCGGCCACGACCACCGCGAACCGCGACGCCCACACATCCGAGGTCCACAGAATGTGCGTGCCCAGCAGCCGGTTCACGACACCGTCGTACTGGAACATGAACTCCCACAACCGCGCTGTGACAGCGGTCGGAATCGCCCACGGAATCAGCACCGCCGCGCGCAACAGCGCCCGACCGCGGAAGGTCTTGCCCATCACCATGGCCATGCCGAGACCGAGGGTCGCCTCGATCGTCACGGTCACCACGGTGAAGAACAGGGTGACCCCGACCGCGGACCAGAACTGCGAACCCAGCGTGCCGGTCGGGCACGACACCTCACCGCTCAGCGTCGCGCACCGCTGCAACAGCCAGTGCGTGTAGTTGCTGAATCCGGCGCCGCCGCCCTCGACGAACATCCCGGTGGCCGCGTCGATCCCGGAGTCCTTCTGCGTGGACATCCAGACCGCCTCGACCACCGGATATCCGATGACCACGGCCAGTGCGACGAGCACAGGCGCGACGAACAGCCACGCCTTGCCCGATTGTCGCAGTTGCAGCGCTAGCCCGCGCTGCTTGGGTCCCGAAGGATCCGACACCGTTTCTACTCTCCTACGGTCTGGTCGGGTCCGCTGCGCGTGCTGCTACGAACCGGCGGTCTCGATGCCCTTTTGCATGCCGGCGACCGCGTCGTCGACAGACTTGGCGCCGGTCAGTGCAGCATAGGCGTTGTCCTGAATGGCCTTGGACACTGCCGGATAGAACGGGGTGACCGGACGCGGCACGGCGCCTGCGATGGATTCCTTCAGCGCGGGCAGGTACGGCATCTTCGCGATCAGGGCCGGGTCGTCGTACAGCGAGGCGCGCACCGGGGGCAGCGCACCCGAGGCGATGATCTGCTGCGCCTCTTCGCTGACCAGGTAGCGGGTGAAGTCCGCGGCGGTGGCCTTGTTCTTGGAGAACGCGCTGATCGCGGCGTTGTAGCCACCCAGCGTCGAGGCGCCCACGCCGGTGTTGCCCGGCAGCGGGGCGACACCGAACTTGTCCTTCACCGAGGAACCGTCGGCATTGGCCTGGGCGTACAGGTACGGCCAGTTGCGCAGGAACAGCAGCTTGCCCGACTCGAACGCGCTGGCGCTCTCACCCTCCTTGAAGGTGATGGCTTCCTTGGGGATATCGCCGTTCTTGTACGCGTCGACCAGAACCTTCAGGCCGGCCTTGGACTCCGGGCTGTTCACGGTCGGGGTTTTGCCGTCGGCGCCCACGAAGCTGCCGCCGAACGCGTTGATGACCTCCGAGGTGTTCACGGTCAGGCCCTCGTACGGGGCGAGCTGACCGGCGTAGCAGCCGATGTTGTTCTCACGCGCCACCTGGCACTGACCGAGCATCTCGGTCCAGGTCTTCGGCGGGTTGGGCAGCAGGTCCTTGCGGTAGTACAGCAGGCCGCCGTTGGTGTTCTTCGGTGCCGCGTACAGCTTGCCGTTGTAGGTGGCGCTGGCCACGGTCGGCGCGAGCAGCGGCGCGGTGTCGATCGCGAAGTTGCCCTCGAGCGGCTGCACCCAGCCCTTCGCGGCGAACTCGGCGGTCCACGGCACATCGAGCGCGACCACGTCGTAGCCGTCCTGCTTGGCACGGAAGTGCTCGGCCAGGTCGTCGTGCTGCTGGGTACCGTCCGCGGACTGCTCCTTGAACGTCACCTGCTCGTTCGGGTGCGCGGCGTTCCACCGGTCGATGAGCTGCTTGACCACACCGGTTTCGGTGGTGTCCTTACCCTCGACGTAGGTGATGGGGCCGCGGCCCGACAGGTTCTGATCCAGTGGGTTGCCAGCGTCGTCACTGGAGCACCCACTGGCGAACGTGGCGGTGAGCAACGCGATCGAGGCAGCAGCCATCGTCGCGCGGGGGACAAACTTCAAGGCCATCGCGGACACTCCAGGGTCAAGACGTGAGCAGCAGCACACCTTGTGCGGTGCAAAGGGCAACATACAGCATTGTTGGCGGGCCGGGGCCCGCGTGTTCTCGGCCCTGAGGCCGCAGCATTTTCTGCGGGCCGGGGCCCGCGTGTTCTCGGCCCTGAGGCCTCGATCTTCCCTCCCGGCGGGCACTCCTTCGTCGCACCCTCTGGTCAGTCCAGATCGAGGCGGCCGAGAACGGGCAAAGACTTACATAGTTTTCGTGTCGGTGGGGTGGCTTAGGGTCTTTGGTTGTGACAAGTCCCGCGACCCCTGATCGGATGCTCACCCGCATCGGTGGTTTGCTGCGCAAGGCCGAGTCGACCGACAACGCCCACGAGGCCGAGGCCTTTCTCGCCGCCGCCCAGCGACTGGCGACCAAATCCTCGATCGACCTCGCGGTGGCCCGCTCCCATGTCGCCTCGCGCGAGCGCAGGTCGGTGCCGGTGCAGCGGATCATCCCGATCGGCGAACCCGGCCGAAAAGGCCTGCGCACGTATGTGCAGCTGTTCGTGGCGATCGCTACCGCCAACGATGTTCGCTGCGATGTCGCCCGCACATCCGCGCAGGTTTACGCCTACGGGTTCGCCGCCGATATCGATGCTTGCGAAGCGCTGTACGCCAGCTTGCTCATCCAGATGGTTCGGGCCTCTGACGCCTACATCAAATCCGGTGCCTACCGTGCGGCGACGGTGGTGAAGGTGGTTGCCGAGAAGCGGTTGGGGCGCACTGTTCGTCGTCGGGTGGAGGTGCCGGTGGCGGGGGTGACGGCTCGCTTGAACTTCCAGATGGCGTTCGCGGCTCGGATCGGGGCTCGGTTGGCGCAGGTGAAAGCCGAGGTGGTTGCCGAGGAATCCGCTGTCGAGTCGACCGGGACTTCGTTGGCTTTGCGCGACAAGGAGGTGGCGTTGACCGACTTCTACAAGTCGACCTCCGAGGCCCGGGGAACGTGGCGGGGGCCGCAGACGTCTACGGGGCACTCGGCCGCGGCTCGGCGTGCGGGGGATCGGGCCGGGCGGTCTGCGCGCTTGGGTACGTCGGCCGAACTGCCTGCTGCGCGCGGAAAGCTCACTGGGGGATGATCATCGGCGATGTCTGATCCGGTCGTTCGGCGCGACAGTCAGCGGGGCAGGGTTTATGACGGTGAGCAGTTGGTGCGTGGGGTGTTCGATCGGGCTGACGAGTTCGGGCATCGGACGGTGGAGGTGTTCGGGTCGCGGTTGACGTTGCCGGTGGAGCGGCGGTTCGCGTCTGTGGAGTCGGTGCAGGTTTATGTGGATAAGGTTTTGGCGCTGAATTGGGTTCGGGCGCAATGGGAACGGGCCGGGGTTTCGGTTCGGGTTCGGGCCCGTGGGGGTGCATCCGCCGCTCACTATGAGCCTGCGAATGGGGTGTTGGCTGTTCCGTTGCATACGGGGTCTTGGGCGCTTCGTGAGCTGGTTGTTCTGCATGAGCTCGCCCACCATTTTTCGGCCGATCCCTCGGAAGCCGCGCACGGGCCTGAATTCTGTTCGCGTTATGTGGAATTGGTAGAGGGCGTGGTGGGGGCGGAGGCTGGGTTGTTGATTCGGGCGACGTTCGGTGGGTGTGGGGTTCGGTTCGGGTAGGGGTCGAATCAGCTGTCCTCGAGCAGTTCGCTGACGCGGGCGTAGCGCCGTAGCCACCAGTCGACCCGATCCGGGTCGGGGTGGCGGTATTTCTGCATCAGGGTCGGGTCCGGTTCTGGGGGGCTGGTGGGAACTGTCATCCAGCCATCGACCGGGCGCAGTGAATCTGTCACGAGATCGCCTTCGAACAGGGCGAGAGTGCCTAATCCACAAGCGAATTCGAGTTCGGGCAGGGCACCGGCCAGGGCGAGTTGTGCTGCCAACCCCACGCTCGTCTCGAGTGCCGAAGACACCACGGTCGGCAACCCTGCTGCCCCGGCAACAGCCAACGCGCGCCGAACCCCACCCAGCGGCGTGCACTTCAACACCGCCACGTCGGCCGCCCCCGCCACCGCGACTCGCATCGGATCCTCGGCCCGCCGAATCGACTCATCGGCGGCGATAGGCACCGAAACCCGCCGCCGAACCTCGGCCAATTCCTCAATTGTCCGACACGGCTGCTCGACATACTCCAAACCCCCAGCGGCCCTGTCGAGTTCACCGATATTCCGTACAGCGGTCTCCACATCCCACACCGCATTCGCATCAACCCGAACAGCCCCCGATTCCCCGATCGCCTCCCGCACCGCCGCCACCCGCGCCAAATCCTCAGCCAGAGAATCCGGATGATCAGCCACTTTCACTTTCGCAGTGGCACAACCCGATTCCCGAACAATTCGCCCAGCCCGCACAGCATCCACCGCAGGCACAGTGCAATTCACCGGAATCCGATCCCGCACCGGAGCAGGCCACCCCACAGTCACCTGCTCAACGGCAGTGGCCAACCATCCGGCCGCCTCCCGATCGTCATATTCGGGAAACGCGCAGAACTCCCCCCACCCCAACTCGCCGCGAATCAACATCCCCTCGCGCACGGTGATCCCCCGAAACCGCGTCCGCAACGGAATCGCATACACAAACAGGTCGGCGTCCACCCGACCGATCGTAGAGGTCGCGCCGATCGCGTGCGGCCCGCCTACCTGCCGCTGAAAGGCGCCCATTCGACGAAATCGAGGGGCCGCCGAGCCGAACGGCGGCGCTCGCGGTGAGCGCCGCCGTGTCGGTTCACAACCGTTCGATGATGGTGGCGTTGGCGAGGCCGCCCGCTTCGCACATCGTCTGCAATCCGAAACGCGCCCCACGCTGTTGCATGGCGTGGACCAGCGTCGTCATCAACCGCGCCCCGGACGCACCGAGCGGATGCCCGAGCGCGATCGCCCCACCGTTGACGTTCACCCGGCTCATATCGACCCCGGTCGCCTTGGCCCACGCCAGCACCACCGGCGAAAACGCCTCGTTGATCTCGAACAGATCGATATCGGAGATATCGAGACCCGCTCGCCGCAAAACCTTCTCGGTCGCCGGGATAACCGCCGTGAGCATCAGCAACGGATCGTCGCCCGCGACGGAGAAGCTGTGCAGCCGCGCCAACGGCCGCAGTCCGAGCTGCTCGGCGCGTTCGCCGGACATGATCAGCACCGCCGAACTCCCGTCGCTGACCTGACTGGCCGAGGCGGCGGTGATCTCCCAGCCGATCTGCGGGAATCGCGCCGCCATCGCGGGGTCGTAATAGGCCGGCTTCAGTTTCGCGAGGGTATCGAGGGTGCTGCCGACCCGGATCCCCTCATCCGTGCTCAGCCCGTTGATCGGCGCGAGCTCATCCGCGAAGAGCCCGTCTTTGGTTGCCCGAGCGGCCTTTTCGTGACTTCGCAGCGCGAACTCGTCGAGCTGAGTACGAGTGAGCCCCCACTTGGCAGCGATCAGCTCGGCACTGATCCCCTGCGGGACAAGATCCTCGGGATAGCGCTCCGCGAAAGCAACGCCGGACAGATCGGTGGCGCCAACAAGATTGGCCCCCATGGGAACTCGCCCCATCGATTCCACACCCGCGGCCACCACAATGTCATAGGCGCCCGCGATAACCCCTTGTGCCGCAAAGTGAATCGCCTGCTGACTACTACCGCACTGCCGATCCACCGTCGTGGCGGGCACCGATTCCGGATATCCGGCGGCGAGGGCGGCCCGCCGCGTCATATTCGACCCCTGTTCGCCGGCCTGGGTGACGATCCCGCCGATCACATCGTCGATCAGCACCGGATCGATCCCGCTGCGCTCGACCACCGCCCGCAGGCTGTGCGCCAGCAGATCCACAGGATGAACGTCGTGAAGTGCGCCGTTCGGCTTGCCCCGCCCGATCGGGGTGCGTACCGCTTCGACGATGACCGCGTCTCGCATGGGAAGTCCTCTTTCGACAACGCTGACTCTATCTGACAATAGTCAGCGTAAGCGCTAACTATGATCAACTCAAGTCAGAAGAGCTATGATGTTCGGCATGGCAGCCGTGATGGAGGGACCCCTGGCCGATCTCAACAAATGGAACACCGAGGGCTGTTCCATCGCCAAAGCCATGGACCTCATCGGCACCCGCTCCGCGATGCTGATCCTGCGCGAGGCCTACTACGGCACCCGCCGCTTCGACGGTTTCGCCCGCCGCGTCGGCATCACCGACGCCGCCGCCTCCGCCCAACTGCGCAAACTCACCGCCGCCGGCCTGCTGGAAAAACGCCCCTACCAGGAAGAAGGCCAGCGCACCCGCCACGAATACACCCTCACGCAAATGGGCACGGACCTACTCCCCGCGGTAGTGGCCCTATGGCAATGGGGCGACACCTACCTGCAGCCGGGCCCCGCCCCCCTGCTTCGCGTGGACGCCGAAACCGGCGCCCCGGTCACCGTCGACCTACGCACCGAAGACGGAACCGCGGTCCCACTGGACCGCCTGGCGGTCCGAGTCAACCAGCCCTACCTCGACCACCGCGCCGAGCGCCGAAAGGCGGATAGCTGACCACGCTGTGGTGGCGGACCGCACTCGACCGATGCCGCCACCACAGCGTGGTGATCAACTGTCCAACAAGGTGATTCAGCGCAGACGTCGGCCGTCCGCGCTGAAGAAGTACACGTGTTCGGGGTTCACGGTCAGGGACAGGCGTTCGCCCTTGCGTGGCGGGTTGCGCCAATCCACCCGCGCCACAATGGTTTCGCCGGTCTGGCCGCTGGCGCCGTAGGACAGCGCGCGCCCGTAGACGTACGCGTCGGAGCCCAGCTCCTCCACCACGTCGACCTCCATTTCGAGCCCGCCGTCACCCACCTCGAGATGCTCGGGCCGGATGCCGAGCACCACCGAACCCTGACCCGCGTCGGCCACCCCGCGCGGCACCCGCACCGGGTACCCGCCGATGGTGACGGCCCCGTTGTGCACGGGCAGCGTGAACAGGTTCATCGCGGGCGACCCCATGAACCCGGCCACGAACATGTTCGCCGGATCCCGGTAGAGGTCGCGCGGCGACGCACACTGTTGCAGCAGACCATCTTTGAGCACCGCGACCCGGTCGCCCATGGTCATCGCCTCGACCTGGTCGTGCGTCACGTACACCGTGGTGGTCCCCAGCCGCCGCTGCAACTGCGCGATCTGGGTACGGGTCTGCACGCGCAGCTTGGCGTCGAGGTTCGACAGCGGTTCGTCCATCAGGAACACCCGAGGCTGTCGCACGATCGCCCGCCCCATCGCGACCCGCTGCCGCTGCCCGCCGGACAGCGCCTTCGGCTTGCGGTCCAGGTACTGCTCGAGGTCGAGCAGCTTGGCCGCCTCCAACACCCGCTCATCGCGCTCGGCCTTGGACACCTTGGCCAGTTTCAGCGCGAACCCCATGTTCTCCGCCACCGACATATGCGGGTACAGCGCATAGTTCTGGAAAACCATCGCGATATCGCGATCCTTGGGCTCGGCGTTCGTCACATCTTTATCGCCGATCCGAATACACCCACCATTGACCTCTTCGAGCCCGGCCAACATCCGCAACGAAGTGGACTTCCCACACCCCGACGGCCCGACGAGCACCAGGAACTCGCCATCAGCGATCTCGAGATCGAGCGCGTCGACCGCGGGTTTGGTAGCACCGGCATAAAGCCGAGTAGCGCGGTCGAAAGTAACAGTAGCCATGCGTAGATCAACATCCCATCCCGGCAGGAACGTGCCGGACGATCCGAGTACAGGGTCTCCACTCTTACGAGCGCCATCACATTAGCCGCCGGGGCGACAGCCTGCTCAGATCCATCGCAGGTTGGTCTGTGGCGGCTCATAACGCCTGCGGGTAGCCTCGGGCACGGAGTCGATCCGAGCCCTCGAGGAGCTAACGGTATGAGTCGTCCGGTGCGTATCGGAGTTCAGCTTCAGCCTCAGCATGCGCCTGATTACGGGCTTATTCGGGATGCGGTGTTGCGGGCGGAGGAGGTGGGAGTTGATGTCGTGTTCAACTGGGATCACTTCTTTCCGTTGACCGGTGATCCCGAGGGGGCGCACTTCGAGTGTTGGACGATGCTCGGGGCGTGGGCGGAGCAGACCGAGCGGGTGGAGTTGGGGGCGTTGGTTACCGGGGGTGGGTATCGCAATCCTGATCTGTTGGCCGATATGGCGCGCACGGTGGACAACATCAGTGGGGGTCGGCTGATTCTGGGGATCGGGGCGGGCTGGTTCGAGCGGGATTATGACGAGTACGGGTACGAATTCGGCACTGCGGGAAGCCGATTGGCGTTGTTGAAGGAGAGCTTGGCGCGCATCGATGCTCGTCTGGCGAAACTGAATCCGCCGCCGGTGCGGAAACTGCCGATTCTCATCGGTGGTGGTGGCGAACGGAAGACTTTGCGCTTGGTCGCCGAGTACGCCGATATCTGGCATTCGTTCGCCGATGTGGCGACGTTGACGCATAAGAACGAGGTCTTGGCGCAGCACGCGGCGCAGGTCGGGACCGACGCGGCGCGGATCGAGCGGTCGGTGCAGTGGCAGGGGCGCGACAGTGCGAAGGCGCTGCACGATATCGGCGTCACGCTGTTCACCGTCGGTGTCTCGGGTCCCGAGTACGACCTCACGGAGGTTCGCCGTGCGATCGAATGGCGCGACGAGGTGAACCCCGAACTGCTCGAGGGTCTGGCCTGAGCCGGTCCGGAACTCTCGCCCGCGCTGTGCTGGTGGCAACTCCCGGATCTGCACGGATCGGCAATGCCGCCGACGATTCCGGTAGGACCTGCGTCATACCGCCGCGCTGCGTAACCTTCGATTCGTAAGGTTGCGGCTAGGGTTTATCGCCATGGCAGGTGTACGAACCAAGGCGCGGATCGCCGCCCTCTTGCTCCTCGTCGGCGTCGCGGCGACCGGCTGCGGTGGCTCCGACAGCAGCACCGCACGCGACCTCTGTTCCCCGCCGGGCGCGTCCGCTGCGTCCGCCGCCCCGGCCAATCTCGCCGCCGGGGAAACCGCGGGCCCCGACCGCTACACCACCGCCACCACGGCCCCCGTCGACACGATCGACACCTCGAAACTCGGCCTGCTCAACCCGGGCGTGCTCAGCGTCGGCACCCTGTCCGACGCCCCGCCGAGCATCTGCGTCAACAGCAAGGGCTCGTTCACCGGCTTCGACAACGAACTACTCGCCGCGATGGCCGCGAAACTCGGTCTGCGCGTGGAGTTCTCGGGCACCGAGTTCGCCGGCCTGCTGGCTCAGGTGTCGGGTAAGCGTTTCGACGTCGGCTCGTCCAACATCACCACCACCGACGCCCGCCGCGAAATGGTCGGCTTCACCAACGGCTACGACTTCGGCTACTTCTCCCTGGTCGTCCCACAGAACAGCGCGGTCAAGGGCTTCGGCGACCTGACAAGCAGTTCGCGCATCGCGGTGGTGCAGGGCACCGTGCAGGACGAGTTCGTGGTGAACCAGCTGAAGCTGGACCCGGTGAAGTTCCCCGATTACAACACCGCGTACGCGAACTTGAAGTCCGGTCAGGTCGACGCGTGGGTCGCGCCGTCCGCGCAGGCCGAGGGCGCGATCAAGCCCGGCGACGGAATCGTGGTCTCGCAGAACACGTTCAGCCTCGACAACTTCGTCGGCTACGCGGTGGCCAAGAACAACCAGCCGCTGATCGACGCACTGAACTCGGGCCTGGACGCGGTGATCGCCGACGGCACCTACGCCCGCCTCTACGCCGACTGGGTCCCCCGCGAACTCCCGCCCGGCTGGAAGCCCGGCTCGAAAGCCGCACCGGCACCACAACTTCCGGATTTCAAAGCACTGGCAGCCGAAAAGACCCCGGAGACAGAACAAGTCGCGCAGAAGTCGACCCTGCAGCAGTTGAAGGACACCTTCTTCGACTGGTCGCTGTACCGTCAGGCCTTCCCCGACCTGATCAAGACCGGCCTGCCGAATACTCTTATCCTGGCGCTGGTTTCGGGCATTCTCGGCACCGTGATCGGCATGTTGCTGGCGGTGATGGGCATCTCCAGAACCCGCTGGTTGCGCTGGCCCGCCCGCGTCTACACCGACATCTTCCGCGGCCTGCCCGCCGTGGTGATCATCCTGCTGATCGGCCTCGGCATCGGCCCGGTGGTCCGCAATCTCACCGGCGGCAACCCGTACTGGCTCGGCGCGGTCGCGCTTGCCCTGCTGTCGTCGGCCTATATCGGCGAGATCTTCCGCTCCGGCATCCAGTCGGTGGAGCCCGGCCAGCTCGAAGCCGCGCGCGCGATCGGTTTCGGCTACCGCCAGGCCATGACACTGGTGGTGATCCCGCAGGGTGTGCGCCGGGTGCTGCCCGCGTTGATGAACCAGTTCATCGCGTTGATCAAGGACTCGTCGCTGATCTACTTCCTCGGCCTGCTCGCCTCCCAGCGCGAACTGTTCGCAGTGGGCCGCGACCTCAACGCGCAGACCGGCAACCTGTCCCCGCTGGTCGCCGCGGGCCTGATGTACCTAGTGCTCACCATCCCGCTCACCCACCTGGTCAACTACATCGACCAGCGCATGCGCACCGGCAAACCGACCCCCGCCGACCCGCTCGAGCAGGCCGTCATCACAGAAGGGCGAGGCGCGTGAGTGCATCTCTCACCGGCACCGGGCTGAACCTCACGCTCGGTAACAACCACATCCTGCGCGGGGTCGACATCCACGTCGAGGCGGGCCACGCCACCACCGTCATCGGCCCGTCCGGTTCGGGTAAATCGACCCTGCTGCGCGTGCTCAACCGCCTGCACGAACCCGACTCCGGCGACGTGCTCCTCGACGGCAAATCGGTGCTGAAGGACAACCCCGACAAGCTGCGCCAACGCATCGGCATGGTCTTCCAGCAGTTCAACCTGTTCCCGCACAAGACCGTCGCCGACAACATCGTGCTCGGCCCCCGCAAGTTGCGCGGCCTGTCCGCCGACGAGGCAAGGGCGGTCGCGATGGAGCAGCTCGAGATCGTCGGCCTGGCCGACAAGGCCGACGCGCGTCCCGGTTCGCTGTCGGGCGGCCAGCAACAGCGGGTGGCGATCGCGCGCGCACTGGCGATGAAACCGGAACTGATGTTCTTCGACGAGGCCACCTCCGCGCTGGACCCGGAGCTGGTCAAGGGCGTGCTCGCGCTGATGGCGGACCTGGCTTCCGGCGGCATGTCGATGATCGTGGTCACCCACGAAATGGGTTTCGCGCGCGAGGTTTCCGACAGTGTCGTGTTCATGGATCAGGGCGTGGTCGTGGAGACCGGCACCCCCGACGCCCTGTTCGACGACGCGCAAACTCCCCGCCTGCGCCGTTTCCTCGATCAGGTCCTGTAACCAGGCTCGACCAACTGTCGGTGCGCCCGATACTGTCTGTCTTCTGGCGGTCTGCGTGATGTCCGCCACGTGATAGATGGGGACGATTTCCGCCGATGGGCAAAACAATCAGGCGCGCACTGGCTTTCGGTGTCGTCGGCAGTGTGCTGGCCGCGTGTGTCGCGACGTTCGGCGCGGGCATCAGCCTGGCCGACGGCCGCGATCCGATCGTGGAATCCAAGAAACTGTTCGCGTCCACGGCCACCGCCAACGGTTCGAACATCCTGTCCAGCCGCGTCGATGGTCGAGAGCTGACGATGCTGGTGTTCTCCGCGTCGATGAACAAGGGCATCACCGTCCGTGTTCAGCGCCCCAAGGACGCATCCGTGCCACGCCCGGTCCTGTACCTGCTGAACGGTGCGGGCGGCGGCGAGGACCGTGCGACGTGGTGGCGCAACACCGACGTCGGCAATTTCCTGGCCACCAAGGACGTCAATGTGGTGATGCCGGTCGGCGGCGCCTGGGCGTACTACACCGACTGGCAGCACGACGACCCGGCGCTGGGCCGCAACAAATGGCGCACCTTCCTGCTCGATGAACTCCCGCCCCTGGTCGACGCGGCGCTTGGCACCAACGGCGTCAACGCCATCGCCGCCAACTCGATGACCGCGACCGCGGTTCTTCAACTGGCACAGGCGAAGCCGGGCTTCTACCAGTCGGTGGCCGGCTACAGCGGCTGCGCGCAGATCTCCGACCCGATCGGCAAACAGTTCACCAAACTGGTCGTGGAAACCTACGGCGGCGGCGACGTCCGCAACATGTACGGCCCCGACGACGACCCGGCGTGGGTAGCCAACGACCCGGTCGTGCACGCCGAAAAGCTGCGCGGCACAAGGCTGTACATCTCCGACGCCTCCGGCCTGCCCGGCCCGCACGACCACATCGACGACCCGAACATGATGAACCCCACGCCCGTCGGGCTGGCCAACCAACTGGTCCTGGGCGGCATCATCGAAGCAGCGGTCAGCTGGTGCACCCGCAACCTGGAATCCCGCCTGACCGCCCTGAACATCCCCGCCACCTTCGACCACCAACCCACCGGCACCCACTCCTGGGGCTACTGGCAAGACGCCTTCTACCGCTCCTGGCCAACCCTCGCGTCAGGCCTCGGCCTGCCCGAATAGTTCAGCCGGTGACGGTGGCGAAGGCGGCCCACAGGAGGGGGGAGTTTTCGAGGGTGGGGGTGGTTTGCCAGGTGGCGAGGCGGGATCTTTGCCAGGTCAGGAGGGTGGGGATGGGTGTGGGGGAATCGTGTGCGGTGTCTACGGCGCAGATGGCGGCTTGCAGGGGGTAGGTGGTGGTGGGGGTGAGGGTGTGGAAGGCGTGGTCGGTGGGGAGTGGCCAGCGGGTGGCGGTGACGAGTTCCGCGCCTGCGGAGAGGGCGGCGGTGGTCAGGCCGAGGGCCTCGGTGAAGCGGAGGTCGCCGCCGCTTTCGCAGGCGATGAGGGCGACTCGGCTCGGCATCGGCCAGAGGTCGCGGCCTGCGGTCGGCGTCGGGTCGAGGGAATGGGTGCCAAGGAGGAGATCCTTCGCCGAGAGGGGGCGGTGGGTGCGGTTCGGGGTGGCGAAGCCGCGGGTGTCGGCGGTGCAGCTCAGGTGCAGTTCGGCGTGTTCGCTGTAGCCGGATTCCGGTGTGGCAGAGGTGACATGGCCGACGTAGACGAGTCGGCTCGCGCCTTGGCGGAGGACATCGGACAGCCAGTCGCGGTCGGTGTCGGTGCGGCGGAAGAGGTCGACCGGGTCTGATGCGTGGGGGAGCAGGCGAGCACCGTAGCGGCTGAAGTGTTGGGCCACTGTGCTTTCCGCGTTTGGGCGGCCTAGTACCGAGCCGAGTTCGGAGTCCGCGCGGAAACCGGGCACGCGCGGATCGAGTATCGCGACTACGGGTAGGTCGCGAGTTTCGTTCCAGCGGTGCACTATTCGCTCCGGCGAATGAACCACCGATACCGGCGCCAGCAGGCTCACATCGGCGATATCGAGCAGACGGATCGCGGGGTCGGGCGCGATGATCTCCCACGGAACCTGTGCGAGTCGTGGTGACGGTTGAATTCGCAGATGCGGCCGGATGCCGCGCTGGGACAGTTCGTAGAGCTGCACGGCCAATCCGTACGGCAACAGTGCGCGTGACAATGCCTGTGCCAGAGCGCTTTCCGCTGTGGGATCGACGAGGGCGCCCTCGGTCATGACCCGCCGCAGATCCTCGGGTCGCGCGGGATCGGGCACCGCGCCGGCCAGCGTTCGCAGCACTTCGCGCACCTCGTCGCGAGGCAGCACCGCGACACCGCGCGCCAAGGCATCATCGGCCCACCGCCACGATACGTAGACGTCGCCCGCGTCCGCCATCCGCAGGAAGGCAGTCGGCGAGGTTATCGCTCCGGATGGCAGGGTGTTCGTTGGCGTCGAAGCCACTGCTGAGGAGGCATCCTCTGAGGTCGGAGGCATGACCGCGTGGTCAGGCGGTGCCGATTCCGTGCCGGTCTCGTTCGGTCTGCGGTTCGGCGGCTGTGGGTTCACAGTGCGATCATTCGCTGGTCGCGGACGGGGCGGCCGTAACGTTGCTCGGCGTAGGTGATGAAGTCCGACAGCACTATTCGCTCACCGTCGACCAGGCGTGGTGGCGGTGCGACGGGAATGCCCGCCGCTGCGGCGACCTCGGCGAGCGCGGTGCCGAGTTGTAGTGCGGGCGCGGCAATTTCCTCGGGCAGGGTGAGGTCGAGTAGTTCGAAGCTGAGCGTCGGGGCGACCGGCTCGGTGAAGGCGGTGAGATCGAGAGTTGTTCCCGCGCACTGCGTATCGATCAGATCGCTGACCAGCTGGCCGTTGCCGGAGAGAGCGGCGCAGTGGAAGGCCAGCCGCATGGCGGGTTCGGCGACGGTGCGATGCCAGTGTTCGCGCTGGTTGCCGTTGGGGAGTGTGTGGCGAACGGCGTCGATGGCGAGGGCGGCGGGCACGGCCAGGGAGACCACGCGGCTGAGGAGGGCCGGATCTGGTTGTGCTGCTTCCTCGATCGCGTCGTGCAGCAGTTCCGCATGCCAGTAGTCGAGTTGGGCGCAGTGCATTCCGAGTCCGTGTGCGGCGTAGACGGCGAACGACACGTCGAGTAGTTCTTCGGCGGCGCCGAGATCACCCTCGGCGCAGGCGACGGTGGCGAGTCGCAGTCGCACGTCGGCCGCGTCCACCACGGCACCGGTGGCGTCGAACTGCTTCAGCGCGGTCTCGTAATGCGCACGGGCCGCGCCTGATTCACCTCGACGCTCGGCGAGAAAGCCCATCGTCTTCGCTCCGATCCCACACCGATGCCCCAGCTCAGCCGCCTCGAAGAACGCCTGACTGGCCCGCAACGGCGCCTCGGCCTCGTCGAAGCGCCCCGCCCGCACCAGCATGGTGGCCAGGTTCTGCCGCGACTCGGCGACGGCGTCGTCGGCACCCGCTGCGGTGAACGCGGCCACACTTTGTCGAGCGAAGTCGACGGCGAGTTCCCAGCGCCCGGTTTCGAACGAGCAGGCAGCCAGGTTCATCAGCGGATGACCGGCCAGCTCCGGTGCGAAACGCTCTGTCACGCCGAGTGATTCGGTGGCCAATTCGCCCGCGCGTGCCCACTGCTGTCGATGCAACGCCACCGCCGTCAGCGACAAAAGGCACGCCACCCGCAGGAATCCTTGGTCGGTGCTGTCCGCGAGCAGTGCCCGCGCCTCCTCGAGCACATCCTGCGCCGCGTCGAACTCACCCAGATGCTGAAAGGCTTGCGACAGGTTCACCAAAGCCCCAGGTCGCTGGTGTGCGGCGTCCGCGGACATCTCGGTGAGGGCAGTCCGGAACAGGGCCACCGCCCGCCGATGATCCCCGAGCTCGTCGGCCATACTCGCCGCGTTGACCAGCGCCGCACTACGCAACCGAGGTGCCGCACCGTCGGCCGCCTTCTCGAAGATCTCCAGCGCGGTAGCCACCTCGCCCCGCTGGTAGGCGGCGTATCCCGCGGTGAGCTGCGCGTCGTCCCGGTCGGATGTTCGGCCGGTGGCTGCCATCTATGTGCTCCCGTCCAGCGCCCACGCTGGACGGACATTCTTCGCGCCAATGGTCGGATTTCGCACCAACGTGGCGAGAAATGGACGCTCAGCGTGGCGCATCAGAAGTCCTCATCCGACTCGGCTGCCGCTACCTCGGCGTCCAACCCCGCACCCGCAACACCGCCGAGACGGCGGCGGGCGAACCCACGAACCTGTTCGCGAGCTGCCACATCGTCCACTGGATTTGCAGGCCCGACCGCAGGAACGAAAACGGTGACCTCGAGCGAGGTGTCCGGTGTCCCGGGGATCTCGGCCGTTCCCGTCCAGACGTCCCCGCGCAGAAGCAACGCGATCTCCACGCCGGCAGACGGGAGCGACCCTGCGTGATCATCTCGGGCGGACGAATGACCCCGCTCGGGGTTCGACGAATGCGACCTCGCGACCGACCGCACGCGTGCGAAAGGCCGAAGGTGTTCGGGGACGGCGCCCCGGCAATCGGGCGCGGCGACCACATTGACCTGCACCGTCGACACCCCGGCCGCCCGCGTCGCCAGCCAGGACACCGCGTGCTCGCTCGCGTCGAGAATTCCGGGCGGGCAACGTCGCCAATCCCATCCACCACTTCCACGCGCGACTGTCAGCCCGTCAACCGGATCCGAACCGCCCGCGGCCAGTGCGTAATCGTCTGCACGGCCCCGAGATCCGAGATGCGCCACTCCCTCTCGCGAACCGCCCCCTTCGTAAGGCTGCCTGCTCGAAGTGATCCCGTCATCGCCGGCTCCCGTATCAGCGGCATCGTCACCGTGCGCCACCTCTCGCGACACCGCGCCGTCATGCGGAACGTCTCCGTCCTCACCGAGCACCATCTCGCATGTCTCGCTGAGCGATTCGATCTCATCCGACAGCAACCGAGCATCCAGCGACGCAATCCCATCGATAGTGGACGCAGGCCACCATCGACTCGCCCAGTGCGCATACGCAAGTCGCCGCAGTGCAACTACAAGTTCCGGCCGAGCAGGCACGGCTGTGAGTGATTGTGGATGAATTCCAGACACAGCCAACGCGACCGCTTCGCCATAAACCGCCCACACCCAATCCTGCGCCGCCTCGACATCATCGAGCACCGCAGCAGGCAGGTCTCCACCATCGAGAACCCAACTCAAATGGCCACCAACAACTTCGAGCACCAGCACGTCGAGCCCAAGCGAACCATCGGTGACCAACGGCGCACCGTCGACACCGATCACAAGCAACCCAGGTTCCACACGGCGAAGTTCGACAACAGTCATCAACTGGCCCTCGCTTCCACCACAGCCGCCTCAGCGGTGAGCACCTGTTTGACCCGCGCACGGTGATCCAGCATCACCGACCGCGCGACCCCGTCGAGCAGATCCCACAGCTCACCCGGCTCGTACACCGGCATCTCCCGCACGTCCCGCCCATGCAATCGCACCCACAACCTGCGCAGATACGGCCGCCACGGCGTCCGTAACTCCGCCGCCACCACCGCCAGCGGCCCCACCCCGTCGACCCCATGCACCGCATACCGCCGCGCCTGCAGCACATACCCTTCACGCCGCCACCGACTGTTGACCACCTCGTGCGCCCGCGAAGTCATGCCGGATGAGTTCACGTTCCGCAAATCGGCGGTGCTCGTTCCGGATACGGGCCGTCCCGACACGAGATCCGTAAGTCCAGGCACGGGCGAGAGTCCCAGCGCCAGTTCACAACCCGCCGCCGCGGCGACCCGCAGCGACTCATCGAGCAACCCCCACGGCGAACAACTACGCGAAATCTCCCGCGTCACCAGCTCCGGAATCTCCGGCAGGTCGGTCCGATCGAGACTGCCCTGCAGCACCGTGAACACCCGCTCGTACACGGTCCGGTCGAACGGCAGCCCCAGATTCGAGGTCGACGCCGACGCGCCCAACTCGGGTCGCCGCGGACTCGAATGCATGGTGAGCCCCAGGTCATCGGCGCCATGAGCCGGATGCTCCAACCACAGGGCGATGCCGCGATGAGTGCCGGCCCGGTCGTCGACGATGTCGTCGAACAGCGGCCCGGCATCGGCGGGATCACCTTCGCGCGCCAGCGTGCACGCTTCGAGTAGCTCGGTCAGCTCGGCCGCCAGATCGCGAGCGCCATACGGCGCGAGGGGCCGTCGAGACCAGGCGACGTCCAGCAGTGCATTCAGCTCGGCCGCTCGATCACTATCTGTCACATAGCTTTTCAGCGCGGCAGTAGTCCGCCCACCCGTACTTTCGTGGACCTCGCGCAATGTCTGCTCGGCCCGCGCCCGTCCATCATCGCCGGGCGCACCGCACATGATCGCAAGCTCGAAGCACCGCTGAAAGTACAGATCCTGCGCATTCCCCTCGGTGATCCGCAACGCCCGCCGCACCTGCTTGAGCACCGTGAACCACGCCGCACACGCCCGCAGGGTGTCGGACTGCGCGTGCACCAGCGCGGTCAACAGGGCGATCCCGTCGGCATCGAGCACGCTCGCCGCCAGCGCCGGATGCTGCATCGGCCGCAACACCAGCGGATCGAGAATCAACTTCACCGTCCGCCGCAACGGCCCACCGGCGGCCCCGCTCAGCGCGTCGACCCCATCCAACTCCCGCCACACCTCATCGAGAACCATGGCGCGCGGTCTGAGCATCGCACCAGGTTATAGGTATTTCCGGCCACCGGCGCCCCGGTTCGAAACCCTCGCACCGCCCCAAAGTTGGGATCGGTAGGCGGCGCGAAGTTTCTACCTTTCTCTCAACGGGTTACCAACCAGACCCACTCCAGAGAAACGGAAACACCATGAACACCAAGCTGATCGCCGCCCTCGCCGCCACCGCCACCGCACTGGTCGTCACCGGCTGCAGCGACACTCCCGCCGCCACCACCTCCCCGAGCTCGTCGGCCTCCGCGCCGGCCGGTAACTCCACCGCCAGCGTCGACGGCAAGGAATTCACCGCGAAGTTCGACACCACCTGCGCCAAGCAGGCGGGCACCCTGGCCCTCGCCCTGACCGACACCGCCAACCCCACCTACGGCAGCCTCTCGGTCAGCGCCTCGATCGAGGGCGACAAGGTCCAGGCCGTCGCCATCGGCGGCAGCCAGGGCGGCGCCAACGGAATGCCGTACGCGGTCGGCTACGGCAATGGCCAGCCCGGCGGTTCCGCCACCCTGACCAAGGACGGCAACACCTACCGCGTCACCGGCGAGGGCATCAGCGCCGACATGACCAACCCGCTGGCAGGCCCGTCGACCGCGAAGTTCGACATCACCTTCGCCTGCTCCACCATCGTCGGCGCCTGACCCATCCGCGACCCGGTCGCACAAGGAGAACTGTCATGAAATCCAAGCTCCGTGCGACCGCGGTCGCCTTCGGAATCCTCGCAGTCGGCTACTACCTCTACTACGGCCTCACCTACACCCCCGACGAATACACCGGCGCGATGCTCGGCTGGGTCGGCCCGCACATGGCCCTGCCGATCATCGCCCTCACCCTCGTCCCGATGGTCTTCGCCTTCACCGGCGACGGCATCCTCGAGGCTTTCACCGGCCGCAACAGCGGCGAGTTCCGCGACGCCGAAGTGGGCATCGGCACCATCACGTCATACCGGCAGACCGGCGTTTCGGTGAACGACCAACCGCAGGTCAAGATCGCTTTCCGGGTCGAGGGGTCCGATGGAAAGGTCTTCGACTCGCACGCCAAGATGATCGTGCCGCTCACCGAACTGGCCCTGCTGCAGCCGGGCGTGGTCCTGCCGGTCCGCTACCTGCCTGGCCGCACCGACAAGGTCGAGATCGACCGTTCCGGCGACAACGGCGCAGCTCAGCGCGCCATGAACGAGTCGCTGATCCGCAAGGGCATCACCACCCGAGGCAAGCTCGACATCGCCGAACGCGGGATCGCCGCCCAAGCCGTGGTCCGCAGCCTCGACGTCCCCGGTCACATCCGCGGCGGTTACACCCAGATCGGACTCGGCCTGGTGGTCACCCGCCCCGACGGGACCACGTTCGAGACCCGTGCCGAAAAGTACCTTCCCCCAACGGCAATCGCGTCGGTGCAGGTCGGCCGGATCGTCCAGGTGCACTACCTGCCCGGCGACGATCAGGAGGTGGTGATCGCCCTTCCGGTCAACGCCTGATGACAATTCGCTCGGCGGGGGGGGGGGGCGCCCCCCAGCCGGCGCCGAAGCGAACAGGGCCCTCAGTTTTCGTCTCCCTTTTCCTCCCCCCCCCCCCCCCCCTCCCTCCCCCCCCCCCCCCCCCCCCAC
>NZ_JBHXRY010000015.1:0-45850 GCF_042714895.1 Nocardia sp. NPDC058666 | reverse complement strand
GAGGTGCCTAGCCGGGCGGAGGGGAGGGGGGGGGGGGGGTCGCTCCCTTTGGGCAGAGGGCAGACGAAACTTTTCCCCGCCCCCCTCCCCCCCACCCCTGGCCGGGGACCCACCCCGCGCCGAGTTTTGGTCAGTCGTTCATCTTCACGTTCCCGACGGCTCGCTTGGACTGCATACGGTGCCCGAAGTCCGTTCTACTCAGGAGTCACCGTGAGTCCGAAACCGCTCGCCCTGTTCGTCAAGCATGACGGTCAGTCGGCACGCGCCGCCTTGACCTGTGAATACAAGTGTGGCAATGCCTGCTTCCACGAGCCCCCGAACACCTCCGAGGGTGCTTACTTCGGTGACATCGTCAGCGGCCTGAACCGCCGTGGTCTGATCAAGGGTGGCGCGGCCGCCGTGCTGGCCGTTGGTGCGGTGAGCGCTCTAGCCGCTTGCGGCGACGACAGCTCCGAGGTCAGCACCCCGAAGCCGACGCCGGTCGGAACCCCTGGCACCGGAACAGCTTTCACCGCCGTCGCGCCGAACAAGGAAGACGCGCTGACGATTCCGGAAGGCTACGAGTCGCAGGTCGTAATCCGCTGGGGCGACCCGATTTTCGCCGACGCGCCCGCTTTCGACTTCGACAAGCAGACCGTCGCCGCGCAGCTGAAGCAGTTCGGTGCCAACAACGACTTCGCCGCGTTGATGCCGATCGAGGGGCAGCCCAACAGCTACCTGCTCGTGGTCAACCACGAGTACACCACCGGCCCGATGATGTTCCGCGGGTACGACAAGGACAAGCCCACCGACGAGCAGATCGCCATCACCAAGGCCGCGCACGGCATGTCCGTGGTCGAGCTCAAGGGTGAAGCCGGCTCGGGCAAGCTGACCACGGTGTTCGGCAAGAACAACCGCCGCATCACCGCCGACACCGAGTTCCTGCTCACCGGTCCGGCCGCGGGCAGCGCGTTCACCGTGACCAGCGCGGACCCGTCGGGCACCAAGGTGCTCGGCACCTTCGCCAACTGCGCCGGTGGCGTGACCCCGTGGGGCACAGTGCTTTCCGGTGAAGAGAACTTCAACGGCTACTTCGCCAACGGCGACAAGGCGTCGGACCCGAAGGGCCGCGTCAAGCGCTACGGCTTCCCCAAGGGCGGCACGCCGAACCAGTGGGAGCGCACCGACAAGCGTTTCGATCTGAGCTCCGAGCCCAACGAGGCCAACCGTTTCGGTTACGTCGTCGAGGTCAACCCGTGGGATGCCTCCTCCACGCCGATCAAGCACTCGGCCATGGGTCGTCTCAAGCACGAGGGCGCGTCGATCTACGTCACCGAAAAGGGTGACGTCATCTCCTACACCGGCGATGACGAGAAGTTCGACTACATGTACAAGTTCGTGTCCTCGCGCAAGATCCAGTCGGGCACCGGCGCTTCCGCGATGCGGCACAACATGACCATCCTGGACGCGGGCACCCTGTACGTGGCCAAGCTCACCGGCGACCACGCCGCCGAGATCGACGGCTCCGGCAAGGTCCCCACCGGCGGTTTCACCGGCAAGGGCCAGTGGATCCCGATCCTGGAGACCGGCGACGACGGCAAGGGCAAGTCCCTGGTCGACGGCATGACCGCCGCCGAGGTCGCGGTGTTCACCCGCCTGGCCGGCGACAAGGTCGGCGCCACCAAGATGGATCGCCCCGAGGACTTCGAGGCCAACCCGTACACCGGCAAGGTCTACGTGGCGCTGACCAACAACGACAACCGCGCCAAGGACGACAAGCCCGGCGTCGATGAGGCCAACCCGCGCAAGCTGAACAAGAACGGCCAGGTTCTCGAGCTCACCGACAACCACACCGGCACCGACTTCACCTGGTCGCTGCTGCTGGTCTGCGGTGACCCCGCCGCCGCCGACACCTACTTCGCCGGCTTCGACAAGACCAAGGTCAGCCCGATCTCCTGCCCGGACAACCTGGCCTTCGACCCGCACGGCAACCTGTGGATCTCCACCGACGGCAACGCCCTCAAGACCAACGACGGCCTGTTCTCGGTGATCCTGGACGGCCCCAACCGTGGTGAGACCAAGCAGTTCCTGACCGTGCCCAAGGGCGCGGAAACCTGCGGCCCGATCGTCACCGAAACCCACGTCATCGTCGCCGTCCAGCACCCGGGCGAGTCCGACGACGCCACCCCCGACAACCCGCAGTCCCACTGGCCCGACGGCGGCGACTCCCAGCCCCGTCCGTCCATCGCGGTCGTCTGGAAGAAGAACGGCGGACGAATCGGCGTCTAGCCGACCCCCGATCCGCTGACGAAACCGCTACTCGGCTGGGCGAGTAGCGGTTTCGTCATTTTCAGCGGATCACGTCCGATAGATGTCCCTTCGACCAGGGTTGACTCCCGCCGCCGATCGATGTCGAACCCGGCCAGTCGAGAACCGAGACGGACGTCCAGGGCGGTGAGCGTGTCCGGCGGGGCCCGTATGTTGGTGCGGACATCGGCTGACGGGAGTAGTGGGCATGGCGCGTAAGGGTGAGGTGCGGTTCGAGCCTGGGGTGGCGAAGGTGGGGGCGTTGCGTCCGGGCGTTTCGCCTGGTGACGATCCGGTTGACGAGTTGACCGTGACCGATGTCGAGTATCGGGATGTGGATTTCGCGGAGAGTCACGTGTCCGGCATGAGTGTCGAGGCGTGTCTGTTCGACGGTGTGCGGTTCCCGAGTACGCTGCGGCACACCACGATTGCCGAGTCCACGTTGCGGGTGTGCGATCTGGCCAATGTGCAGGCCGATGATTCCACGATGATCGAATCTCTGATCGAACACGGGCGGCTCACCGGATTGTCCTGGACCGCAGGTGTTCTCCGTGATGTGTTGATCGAGTCCACCCGCGCCGACCTGTCCTCGTTCGCCCAATCACGGTTGCGCACAGTGGTATTCCGCGATTGCGACCTGCGACAAGCCGACTTCCAGGGCACTGAGTTCCGCAATGTTCGCTTCGAACGCTGCAACCTGGTCGGTGCCCGATTCGCGGGCGCCCGCATCCAGCAGAACCTGCGCTTCGAAGACTGCGACCTGACCGGCATCTACGGCATCACCGCACTGCGTGGTGCCACTATTCAAGGTGGTGACTTACAAGGATTGGCGTCAACGCTCGCGCGTGAACTCGGCATCACTGTCGAGTGGCAGATCTACGCCGGTGAGCACTAGCCGAGCCAATCGAGAACCGAAGCCGCAGTCCAGGATTGCTGCATACTGCCGAGCGGTTTACCGGTGAACGGTTCGTAGTACTCGGCGAAACTTCCGTCCGACGCCTGGCGCAAACCTTCCGCGCGCAGCATGTAGGAACGTTCGGCCCACCCTCGACGGGCGAAGGCCCAGGAGAACAGCCAGCTCATGACCGGCCAGACCGGGCCGCGCCAGTATTCGCGAGGGCGGAACTCTTTCGCGACGGGGGAGGTTGACGGCGGTAGGGCGTAGCGCAGGTCGGGGTGGCCGCAGAAGCGGGGGCCTTCGAAGGTGTTGAGTAGGGCACGTTCGGCGTGGCGGGGGAGGCCGCCGGAGAGCAAAGGCGCGAACATCGCGAGGGTGTCGGTGCTGATCCAGCGTTGCAGGCGGACGTCGTAATCCCTTGCGGCGCCGCTGCGTTCGTCGGCGGTGGCGACCACACCCTTGCGGAAACGATCGGCCCAACCGTGCAGTTCGCGCACGTCGGCCAGCGGTTGTTTGTACTCCTCGCCGATGTCGGCCAGCACCTCGCAGGCCAGTGCGAAGATCGCCGAGACGAACACGTCCTCCACGGCGAAACTCATCACCGAAGTGAGTTGGTAGTCATCGTAATTCGCGCGCCGCATCTGCTCGACCAACCACAGGTAGCGGTCGTACTCACGGTCGCTGGGCCGCTGCGAGAGGTCGGAGATGATCGCGGTATCCGCACGCCGATACGGCGGAAGATCCAGGCCGGGAACAACATTGGCGTAGGCGCGATCCCAGCGCGGCGAGTTGTCCATCCCGGATTCCCACCCGTGGTACAGCGTGATCCGCCCGGTTTCCTTGGGGTCGCGGGCGTGCGCGAGCCAGCGGTGCCAGCGCACCAGGTCCGGCCAGCGGCGGTTCAGGAACTCCTCGGCGACCGCGCGGGTGGAGCGGCCGTGCCTGCGGGAATGGTCGAGGATGCGCTGCACGGCGATGGCGTGCACCGGCGGCTGGGTGATGCCGGAGGTGTCGGGGCCGTCGGGTGCGTTCGCGGCCAGCTTGCGACACTCCCAGCGCGCGGGTCCAGGAAAATACCCGTCCACCCCATTGGCGAACACGATGTGCGGGATCATCCCGTTCTTCCACTGCGCCGACAGCAACGTGTCGAGCTCGACCACCGCCCGCTCCACGCTCAACGGCGCCAACCCCACCGCGACGAACGCCGCGTCCCAGCTCCACATGTGCGGGTAGAGGCGGGGCGCGGCGCTGGTCATCGTGCCCAGGTCGTTGCCGCGCAGGAGGTAGGCGGCGCGGGCCGCGAGCTGCGTGGGGGTGAAACCCGGGTCGGTCATCTCCCTATTTTGCGGCGTAGTGGCCGCTATGGCATCTCGGCAGCGGTGTGACGGTCAGTACCCGGCTTGACGCGGCGTGTTCTGGGCGGCCGATCCCACCGAACTCAACATCGTGGTGATACACAGCCCGACCAGCAGGTTGATCGCCGCGGTCGCGATCTTGGCGTCCAGGTCGGCCACCAGCGTGAACGGCAGAATCACCGCCACCGCCGTGAGCAGCAGGCAGATCCAGGTGAAGAAGGTGAGCGGGCTCGGCATGGCCAGCAGCAACACCATCAGCAGCGCCGTGGCCAGCAGCGCGGCACCGGCGGCGGCGATGGCATACGACGTGGTGGAGACCGTGCCGTAGGTGCCTGCCCCCTCGGGCGACAGGATCGCGATGCCCAGCACCCCGCGGATCAACATGATCGCGACGACCACCAGCAACGCGGCCACCACGGCCGTGCCGATCCCGCCCGCCCACAGCTTGCCCACATTCACCTTGGGCTCCGGCTCGCCCTGGGAATACTGTGGCTGACCATGCGGCTGGCCCTGGTGCTGGGGATACTGCGGGTTGTCTTGGCCGTAGTTGTACCGGGGATCGGTCATAGTCCGACGGTACTAGTCGGTGCGGACATCCGCGCGCGGAAACGGCCACGGTGTCGAGATCGTGGCGTCACGCCCTACCGTGAACGCATGACGGTGACAAGCACGCCCGCCCCGACCGCCCTCATCACCGGCGCCAGCCGTGGTCTCGGCGCCGCGATCGCCCGCGAACTCGCGCCCACCCACGACCTGCTGCTGGGCGCTCGTTCCGCCGACGCGTTGAAGCCGATTCTCACCGAACTGCCCGACGCGACGGGTTGGCCGGTGGCGCTCACCGATTACACCGCCGTCGCGGAGGCCGCCGAGCGGATCTCCCGCCTGGACGTCCTCGTTCACAACGCGGGCATCGCCGACCTGGGCACCGTCGCCGACTCCTCGGTGCAGCAGTGGCGCGAAACCCTCGAGGTGAACCTGATCGCCGTCGCCGAGCTGACGCGAGTACTACTTCCCGCCCTGCGCGCCGCGAACGGCCATGTGGTGCTGATCAATTCGGGTGCGGGGATGCGTGCGCATCCGGGCTGGGGTTCCTACGCGGCGAGCAAATTCGGCCTGCGCGCCTTCGCCGACGCACTGCGTCAGGAGGAGCCCACGCTGCGGGTCACCTCGATCTTCCCCGGTCGCATCGACACCGATATGCAGCGGGCGATCGTCGCCGACGAGGGTCGCGAGTATCGGCCAGAGGAATTCCTCACCGCCGAGTCCGTGGCACTGGCGGTCCGCAACGCCGTCGATACTCCGCGCGACTGCCACCCCACCGAGATCGTCCTGCGCCCGGCGTAATCGACCAATTCGATCGACTTCAGGCCGAAAACGGGCCTTCGAGGCCGCCGATTGTACGATTTCGCCGGTCGGGTTCCTTCGCTCCTTGCCGGTCGCACCTATCCTCACCGGCGCAAAGGGTATTGTCGCGAGGCGCGAACAGCCTTCCAGGGGGTCGATGCTGTTCGCGTCGATGTGCCCGAGGGTTCGCCTGCTCGACGGATTCCCCGGGTACTTTTCCGCGGCACGCAATTGACTCGAGTAGGGGTTCGAAAAGTGGATAGACGTCGAATGCTGGCTTTGTTGGCTGCGGGTACGGCCGTGGCGTTGACCGGCTGCGCGACCGCCGAGGGTGAGCCCGTCGCGGCTGGTTCCGGTGGGGGCGAGATTCCCGTGCCGCCGCCCGCTCCTCGTCCGCCTCTGCTCCCGCCCCCGCCGGGCGGACCCAAGTCGATCATCCCCCCGAAGACCATCACCGCGCTGCCAGGTCAGGGCATGTCGATGGCGTTGACGGTCGATGACGGCGCGAGCCCCGAGGTCGTCGGCGCGTACGTGAAATGGGCCAAGGACACCGGCGCCCGCTTTACCTTCTTCGTCACCGGCTACTACGAATCGTGGACCATCCACCGCGACGCCATGCGCCCCCTGGTGGAGTCCGGCCAGATCCAGCTCGCCAACCACAGCTGGGATCACCCCGACCTCACCAAGATCAGCGCCGGCGCGGTCGCCTCACAATTGGAACGCACAAAAACATTCCTGCACAACAACTTCGGTGTAGACGGTGCCCCCTTCTTCCGTCCACCCTTCGGCAATCACAACGCCACCGTCGACAAGGTGGCCGCCGACCTCGGCTACACCGTCCCCACCATGTGGTACGGCTCCCTGTCCGACTCGGGCCTGATCACCGAGGAATACCTGATCGAGTGCGCGCACAAATACTTCGCCGCCCAATCGATCATCATCGGCCACGCCAACTTCCCCCCGGTCACCCATTGCTACGGCCAACTGGTCGACATCATCAGGGAACGCAACCTGTCGTTGGTCACGCTGAATGACGTTCTGCAGGTTCAGGTCTGACGGAGAAAGCCCCGGCAATCAATGCCGGGGCTTCCTGCCGTCAAGGTATTCCGTCGTAGAACTCAGGGAACGATGTTCACCATTTTCCCGGGCACGACGATGATCTTGCGCGGCGCTTGACCCTCGAGCAGAGCGACCACCTTTTCATCGGCCAGCGCCGCCGCTTCGATGGTGGCGACATCAGCGTCGGCCGGAACCTGAATTCGGCTGCGCACCTTGCCCTTGACCTGAATCGGGTATTCCACCGAATCCGCCACCAGCAGTGCCGGATCCGCGATCGGGAAGGGGCCGTGGGCCAGGGAGGTGGTGTGGCCCAGGCGTTCCCAGAGTTCTTCGGCGATGTGCGGGGCCAGCGGGGCGAGCATCAGGACCAGGGGTTCTACCGCGGCGCGGGGGGCGCCGGTGGGGTAGTTCTTGGTCAGGTGGTTGGTGAGCTCGATCAGCTTGGCACCGGCGGTGTTGTCGCGCAGGGCGGCCAGGTCCTCGTCGACGCCGGCGATGGTGCGGTGCACCAGGCGCAGGGTTTCGTCGGACGGCAGGGTGTCGGTGGCCTTGAGCGTGCCGGTTTCCTCGTCGACGACCAGGCGCCACACGCGCTGCAGGAAGCGGTGCGCGCCAACGACGTCCTTGGTCGCCCACGGACGTGAGGTGTCCAGCGGGCCCATCGACATCTCGTAGAAGCGGAAGGTGTCCGCGCCGTACGCGTCGCACATCTCGTCGGGGGAGATGGCGTTCTTCAGCGACTTGCCGATCTTGCCGTACTCCTGGAAGACCTCGATCTCGACGCCGTCGGGACCGGTCCAGAAGAACTTCGCGTCGCGTTCGACGATCTCCGCGGCGGGCACGTACGCGCCACGCTCGTCGGTGTAGGCGTAGGCCTGCACGTAACCCTGGTTGTACAGGCGGCGGTAGGGCTCGCTGCCCGACACATCTCCCAGGTCGAACAGCACTTTCTGCCAGAACCGCGCGTACAGCAGGTGCAGCACCGCGTGCTCCACGCCGCCCACGTACAGGTCGACACCGCCGGGATCGTTCGGGCCGTGCTGCGGGCCCAGCCAGTACTTCTCGTTCTCGGGCGCGCAGAACGTGTCGGTGTTGGTCGGATCGGCGTAACGCAGCTGGTACCACGAGGATCCGGCCCAGTTGGGCATCACGTTGGTGTCGCGACGGTACTGCTTGGGCCCGTCGCCCAGATCCAGTTCGACGTTGACCCAGTCGGTGGCCTTGGCCAGCGGCGGGGACGGTTCGGAGTCGGCGTCGTCGGCGTCGAAGGTGACCGGCGCGAAGTCTTCCATCTCCGGAAGTTCCACGGGCAGCATGGATTCCGGCAGGGCGTGCGCGACACCGTCGGCGTCGTAGACGATCGGGAACGGTTCGCCCCAGTACCGCTGGCGTGCGAACAGCCAGTCGCGCAGTTTGTACTGCACCGTGCCGGTGCCGTGACCCTCGGCTTCGAGGTGGCCGATCATGGTCGCCTTGGCCTCGTCGACCGGAAGTCCGTTCAGGAAGCCGGAATTCACCAGTTCGCCGTCGCCGGAGTAGGCGGCTTCGGACACGTCGCCGCCCGCGATCACCTCGATGATCGGCAGGCCCAGCGTGGTCGCGAAGTCCCAGTCGCGGCTGTCGTGGCCGGGCACCGCCATGATGGCGCCGGTGCCGTAGCCGCTGAGCACGTAGTCGGCGATGAAGATCGGCACCTGCGCGCCGTTGGCGGGGTTGGTGGCGTAGGAGCCGAGGAAGACGCCGGTCTTCTCCTTGTTCTCCTGCCGTTCCAGGTCCGACTTGGCCGCGATCGACTTGCGGTATGCGGCAACGGCTTCGGCGGGGGTGGCGCTGTCGTTGGTCCAGCGGGCGTCGGTGGCGGCGGGCCAGGTGGCGGCGGTCAGCTTGTCGACCAGCTCGTGTTCGGGCGCCAGTACGACATACGTTGCGCCGAACAGGGTGTCGGGGCGGGTGGTGAAGACCTCGATGGTGTCGTCGGCCGCGTCGAATCGAACCTGGGCGCCGCGCGAGCGTCCGATCCAGTTGCGCTGCATGGACTTCACGTTGTCGGGCCAGTCCAGTGTGTCCAGGTCGTCGACCAGGCGGTCGGAGTAGGAGGTGATGCGCATCATCCACTGCCACATGCGCTTACGGAACACCGGGAAGTTGCCGCGCTCGCTGCGCCCGTCGCCGGTGACCTCTTCGTTCGACAGCACTGTGCCGAGACCAGGGCACCAGTTGACGATCGAATCCGACTGGTACACAAGGCGATACGAGTCGATCAGCGCACCACGCTCGGTGGCCGACATGGTGTTCCAGTCACCCTCGGGAACCGGACGCGCGCCCGTGGCGAACTGCTCTTCCAGGTCGGCGATCGGACGGGCCTTGCCGGCTTCCTGGTCGTACCAGGCGTTGTAGATGCGCAGGAAGATCCACTGCGTCCACCGGTAGTACTCGGGATCGGTGGTGGCGAACGAACGACGCGGGTCGTGGCCAAGGCCGAGCCGGTCGAGCTGACGCTGCATCGTGGCGATATTGGCCTCGGTGGTCACGCGCGGGTGCGCGCCGGTCTGCACGGCGTACTGCTCGGCGGGCAGGCCGAACGCGTCGTAGCCCAGCGCGTGCAGCACGTTGCGGCCACGCATGCGGTGGTAGCGGCCGAACACGTCGGTGGCGATGTAGCCCAGGGGATGGCCGACGTGCAGGCCCGCGCCCGAGGGGAACGGGAACATGTCCTGGATGAACAGCTTGTCCGGCGGCGTCTCACCGGCCAGCGGGCCGACCGGGTTGGGCGCCTGGAAGGTGCCGCGCTCGGTCCAGTTCCGCTGCCAGCGGCGCTCGATCCGCCCAGCCAGCTCGGCGTTGTACCGGTGCTGAGGTACGTCAGTCTCGGTTGCACGAGTGTCCTGCACGGTCCCGCCTTCTTGTTCTCGCCGATCCCCGGTAAACATCGTCTAACAGCGTAGAACGTGACGGCCACCGGTTCACGTATGGGCTGAGCCAACCGCGCCGGTGTGTGGGCGGTCACCTTCGGTGGGGAGCTCGCGATCGGCCCCGGCGCGGGTGCGCTAGCCTGCAGGAATGGTCGTCGTCGCTTCCCTGTTGTTCGCGCTGGCCGCGGTCGCGATCGTGACCGGCGCGCTCGGACTGCTGGGCAAACTGCCCCGCAACCGCTTCCTCGGTGTCACCACCGAAGCGGCGCTGCACAGCGACGACAATTTCCGCATCGCCAACCGCATCGCCGCCCCTACCTCGGTCGGCGCGGGCGCGCTGCTGTTCGCCGGTGGGCTGGTCGTGCTGGTCGCCGGTGGTTTCGCGGGGCTGGCCGTTGCCGCGATCGTCGCTGTAATCGCCGTGTTCACCCTCGGCGCGGGCGCCAACGCCGCAGCCCGCACGGTCGAACCCCTCATGCCCCCCGCTCCCGTCGGCGGCTGCGGCTCCTCGTGCGGCGGCTGCTCGCTGCGCGAGACCTGCGAACCCGCCAACTGACTGCCGTAGCGGCGACTGCCTTCCGGTACGACGCAAGCATGGTCTGAACGGGGATTCACCATGTCCCCTGGTTGCGGCATTCCTGTGACGCCCGTACTCGAGGCCGGTTGCGCCACAAGGGAATTGCAAGGGGGCGCGGTTACCGTGGGATTCGACGTCCGATCCGGCGGGGTGGACGCGAAACACACGCGGATCGCCGCGTAACCCGTGAGGGGGAGTCATGAAGGTACTCGGTGTCGGGTTGGGACTGTTGGTTCTCGGATTGGCCGTCGGGGCATTCGTACCATTGCTCGGCGTGCCGGTCATCTTGGCCGCGTTCATCTTCATCACGGCCGGCAGCGTCCGCCTGTCGCGCGTCTCCGGACGCGCGGGAGGCCGTGGTGCCGGTTGGGCCGCGGGCAGCGGTGGATCGGCGGGCACAGCCGGCTGGAGTGGCGGCGGTGACAGCGGTGGAAGCAGCAGTAGCTGTGGCGGGGGTGGCGGCTGTGGTGGTGGCGGTGGCGGCGGGGGCTGCTGACCTCGCCTTATCGATCCAGACAGGAGGGTTCCGTGCTCGCTGAAATTCTCATGACAGTGGCGGCGATTTTCTTCATGCTGGTCGTGGTCGCCGTGGTCATCGGCGTACCGATCGCGCTCATCACGCGCAGTAACAGGTCCACGAACAACACGCCGGTCCCGCGCGCACCCGCTGTTCGCCAGCGCCCGCGCACGACCAGGACGACTCAGGCCCAGCGGGCACGCAGTCGGCGCCGGTCGGACCAGGACGGGTCCGGCGGCGGCGATTGGTCCAGCGGTAGTGATTGGTCGTGGAGTGACAGCGGGAGTTCCAGCGGCTGCAGTAGCTGCGGTGGAGGTGGCGGGGACTGAAGGGCACGAGACGGGACGCGTTCTATGGGGGATCATGGAATGACGTCCCGTATGCTCGACAGTCGCAGGAGGTTTCCGATGGCAACAACGCGCTTCGACCTGCGGGGGAGCAGGTTGTCTCTGGTGGGGGCCGTGGGGTTGGTCGTGGTCGGGGTGGTGTTCGCGGCGTTCGGGTCGATGTATGCCGCGGCGATTCTGTTCGCGGCGCTGGTGTTGTTCGTCCTCGGTATCAGTCGGATCATGCTGTCGCCGAAGCCGCGCGGGGGCGGCAAGGCGGGGTGGGTCGCGGCGGGTAGTGCCAGTGCGGGGTTCGCTGGTACCGCGGAGGGTGGGTGTGGTGATGGCGGCGGGAGTTGTGGTGGCGGGGGCGGTTGCGGTGGTGGCGGCGGCGGGAGCTGCTGAAACGGTCGTGGATCGAGGGCTGAAAACTCGCTCTTGTGTGTACGTACACTTATACGTATAGTGAGTTCATGCCCAACAAGACGATCTACGTTTCCGACGACGACCTCCCCGTATTCCAGCGGGCGCAGGAGCTCGTGGGCGGCAACCTCTCCAGCACGGTGGTCGCCGCGCTGCGCAGGCTCATCGAGCTGGAGGAAGGCCGCGAGGCCGGCTTCGAGGAGATCACGCTGCAGGTGGGTCGCGACGGAGTCCGGCAGGTGCGCTTTCAGGGCACGCTGCTGGGCGAGGTGCGCGATGCCGGCGACAAGCAGGCGCTGCACCAGGCGGTGTACCGCAGTCGCAAGGGCAAGCTCGTGCTCTACACGCACTCGGCCAAGTGGGAGGACTACCCGACCGGTGAGGCCGCCGGTGACATGAAGGAATGGAAGTACTGGCGCCGCATGTTCGGCATCGGCGCCGCACCGTGGGATTGGGGCGACTACGAGTACGAGATCCTGGACGACCTGAGCGATCTGAAGGGGCGCGTTCCCGACAAGCTCTACCGCAAGGTCGAGGACATGACCGCGCATCCCAAGATCGAGGAACTCGACATCTAAGTCCTTCCGCGACAACCCCATACCCAACCCGAGCACCGCAGCCCCTGGGGGCTGTGTGGATCAAACATGCACTTATTCGCACCAATGAATGCAATTTTCTGGAAAGGGACGACCATGGTCAACTCGGCCATCACCGCACGCGGCCTGCGCAAGGCCTACGGCGACAAGACAGTGCTCGACGGCATCGACCTCACCGTCGCGCAGGGCACCGTCTTCTCGCTACTGGGCCCCAACGGCGCGGGCAAGACCACCACCGTGCAAATCCTCACCACGCTGATCGGCGCCGACGCGGGCGACATCACGGTCGGCGGCCACGACGTGACCACCGATGCCGCCGGAGTGCGCGCCATGATCGGTGTCACCGGCCAGTTCGCCGCGGTCGACGAACTGCTGACCGGTCGCGAGAACCTGCAGATGATGGGCGACCTGAACCATCTGCCCAAGCGCGAAACCCGCAGTCTGGCAACGGAACTGCTGGAACGCTTCGACCTGGTCGAGGCCGCCGACAAACCGGCGAGCACCTACTCCGGCGGCATGACCCGCAGGCTCGACCTCGCGATGACGCTGGTGGGCAACCCGCAGGTGATCTTCCTCGATGAGCCGACCACCGGTCTGGACCCGCGCAGCCGCCGCGCCATCTGGGACATCATCCGCGCGCTGGTCGACGACCTCGGCGTCACGGTGTTCCTGACCACCCAGTATCTCGAGGAGGCCGACCACCTGGCCGACCGCATCGCGGTATTGGACAACGGCCGCATCGTCGCCGAAGGCACTGCGGCAGAACTGAAACGGCTGATCCCCGGCGGCCACATCCGCATCGATTTCGGCGACCAAGCAGCCTTGGATGCCGCGCGCTACGCCTTCGGCTCCACCGCCCAGGTGTTGGAAGGCAGCGACGGGCTCACCCTCGCGGTGCCCGGCGACGGTGGCGTGCGCTCGCTGCGCGCGGTGCTCGATCTGCTCGATGCCGAAAACATCGAAGCGGGCGGCATTTCCGTGCACACCCCCAATCTCGACGACGTCTTCCTCACCCTCACCGGCCGCACCACCATCACCGAGCAGGAGTCAGTGCGATGACCACCCAGACCATGACCAAGCCCAAGTCCTACGCGTTCGCCGACACGATGACGATGTTGCGGCGCAACATGATTCACGCCAAGCGCTACCCCAGCATGGTCTTCAGCATCATCGTCATGCCGACCGTGCTGATGCTGATCTTCAACTTCGTGTTCGGCGGCGCGCTGGAGAAGTCGTCGGGCGGCAACTACATCGACTATCTGGCACCGGGCATGCTGTTGCTGCTGCCCGCGTATATGACGGTGTCGGTGGCGGTGTCGATCGCCAGTGACGCGAGCAAGGGCATCGTGAATCGCTTTCGGGTGATGTCGATTTCGCAGTCGTCGATGCTCACCGGGCAGGTGCTCGGCTCGCTGCTGCAGGCGATCGGCGGCATCGCCATGATGCTCGGCGTTGCCCTGCTGATCGGGTTCCGGCCCTCGGCCGGCGTCGTCGAGTGGATCGCCGCGCTCGGTCTGCTCGTGCTGGTGACCTTCGCGTTCTCCTGGCTTGCCATCGCACTGGGTCTGATCTCGCCCAACGTCGAAAGTGCCAGCAACGCACCGTTTCCCATCGTGATGATGCCGTTTCTGGGCAGTGGTCTGGTGGCCACCGACACCATGCCGGTGGGCTTGCGTCAGTTCGCCGAGTACCAGCCCTTCACGCCCATCACCGAAACCCTGCGCGGGCTGCTGATGGGTACCGAGATCGGCATCAACGGCTGGGTCTCGCTGGCCTGGTGCGTGGTGATCGCGGGCGGCGGGTTCCTCTGGTCGAAGTCGATCTTCCGCAAGCAAGCGAAATAGGCTGCGGCGCACACGATCCGGTCTCCCATGTGGAGACCGGATCAGTTGCGTTCGAGTTCGATCGGGTGGGTCGCCAGCAGAGCCAGCGGCAGCGGTTGACGGCGCAACACCGCGGCCCACAGGTCGTGGCGGTCGGTGGCGACCGGGTCCGACGGCAGCGCCGACACCACGATCCAGTCCTCGTTGTCGAGCTCACCGTCGAGCTGGCCCATCGACCACCCCGCGTACCCGGCGAACACCCGGATCTGCTCGATGAGCGGGCGGATCTCGGCCGGATCGGCGTCCAGATCCACCAACACCACCCGGCCGTCCACCCGGCGCAGCCCGCGCACCTCGCTGATATCGACACCCTCGCGCAGCACGGCCAGACACAGCGCCGCATCGCGTTTGACCGGGCCGCCGATATACAGATCGTCGGGGCTGGCGGCCAGATCCGCCCAGGCCGGCAGCACATCGACCACCGGGGTCTCGCTCGGCCGGTTCAACACCACGCCCAGACTGCCCGCGTCGTTGTGCTCGATCACGTACACCACGGTGCGCCGGAACGTCGGTTCCACCAGGTCGATCGCCGACACCAGCAGGTTGCCCGCGCGGACTCCCACCGCGGGCTGCCCGCGCCGCCGATCGTCGCCGTGCCCGTCGCGAGTCCGGCGCTCGTCCGGGTCGTCTCCGCCTGCCACGCTGCCATCATCGCATTGCCACGGCCCCGCGCGCTTCCCACGCAACGGATCGAAACCGGAATTTCTCCGCGCGCGGGCCTTCGAGCGCGCCGGTAAGGTCGCCCTATGCCTGTGCCCGAAGTCCTGCTCGATGACAACGACGCCGTGTACGACTACTACCTGCGTCATCAGCAGAACAGGTGGAAGGCGCTGGCCTCGTACGCGGTGCTGGCCCGGCGTTTCCGGCCGCGCGTGATGTTCGCCGACGGTGCGAAACAGCAGCTGACAGCGTTGATCCGCAGCGGGCGGCCGGTGATCTACGCGATCAACCACCTGTCCACCAGCGACCCGTACACGGTCGCGGCCACGGCCTGGCGGTCACCGTTGCGGTCGAAGATCGGACGGGTGCGGGTGCTGGCCAAAGACGAGCTGTTCGTCGAGCCCGAACAGCGGCGCAAGGTCGACATGATGGGCGGGATTCCGGTGTTCCGGGGCAAGGACCACGGGATCCGCGCGGTCAATGCCGCGGGTCAGCGGATGATGGATGTGTGCGCGCAGCGGCTGGTCGCCGGTGATCACCTCGCGATCTTTCCCGAGGGCACGTGCAACGAGGTCGACCACACGAAGGTGCAGGCCGTGGGTAGCGGGATCGGGCACATCGCGTTCCGGGCGGCCAAGTTGGACGCCGCTCCCGCGTTGGTCGCCATCGGGATGAATTACGGGCAACATGCGCCGTCTGCTGTCGGGCCGAGTGCCGCTGAGGTGGTTTCCGGGGTCGCGTACTTCCGGGCGCCGATTCTCGAGCTGCCGCAACGTCCGGGAGATATCGCCAAGCTGGTCAAAGACGAACTGCAACTGGCTGTCGATGGGGCTGTCGCGCGCTACTGAGGCAGGCCGAAGATCGCCCTGGATCGTTGCGGGACGAACGCGATGTACTCGGGATGGGTGGTGATGAAATGCAGAACCACCGGACACATCGGCAGGATGGCGAAGCCTTCTTCGCGGCTGGTGTCCAGGGCGGATTCGATCAGCGTGCTCGCGAAGCCGCGGCCTTCGAACTCGGGGAAGATCTCGGTGTGGACCATGGCTCGCTCGTCGCCGGTGTCCTGGTATTCGATGTAGCCGACGGGGCGACCGTCGCTGGTGAGTTCGAACCGCTCCATGGCGGTGTTCTTGCGGACCTGCGTCGACATATGCTGACGCTACCGTGGATTACAGGCCGAATTCGCGGGGAGAGGCGGAACCGATGACTCACCGACCACTGGTTGTGCTTGCTCCCGACAAGTTCAAGGGGTCGCTGAGTGCGCCTGAGGTAGCTCGCGCGTTGGCCAGGGGAATTTCTCGGCGGATGCCGGGGGCCGACGTGCGGTGTGTGCCGGTGGCCGATGGTGGCGACGGGATGGTCGACGCGTTCGCGGCGGCGGGGTGGACGCGGGTCGAGGTCGACGCACCGGGGCCCACCGGGGAATCTTCGACCGCTGTCTACGCGGTGCGGGGAGAGACCGCGGTGGTGGAGTTGGCGGCTGCGGTGGGGTTGGTGAAACTGCCGGGTGGACGGTTGGCACCGTTGCAGGCCAGCACTTTCGGGTTGGGGGTGGTGATCGCGCACGCGCTGGACGCGGGGGCGCGCGACATCGTGTTGGGGCTCGGCGGCAGCGCTTCCAGCGATGGTGGGGCCGGGTTGTTGCGGGCGTTGGGGTTGCGGTTGCTGGACCGCGACGGGGTGGAGTTGGAGGTCGCGGGGGACGTGGCCGCGATGCTCGGACAGGTGATCGCGGTGGATCGCAGCGGGTTGCATCCCGCTGTTTCCACGGCGCGGTTCACGTTGGCCTGCGATGTGGACAATCCGCTGCTCGGCCCTGCTGGGGCCGTGGCGGTGTATGCGCCGCAGAAGGGGGCCAATGTTCGGCAGATGGTGAAACTCGAAGCGGGGCTGACCAATTGGGCTGCTGTGCTGGGCACGGGGTATGCGGAGATCGGGGGGGCGGGGGCGGCGGGCGGTACCGGGTTCGGGGTGCTTGCGGTGTTGGGGGCGCAGGTGCGCAGCGGGATCGATGTGGTGCTCGAGCTGCTGGAATTCACCACGCTGGTGGGGGAGGCGACGCTGGTGGTGACCGGGGAGGGGTCGCTGGACCATCAGAGTATGCACGGGAAGGCGCCCGTGGGGGTGGCGGCGGCGGCCAAGGCGGCGGGGGTGCCGGTGGTTGCGGCGGTGGGGCGAATGATGTTGTCGCTGGGGGAGATTCGGGCGGCCGGGTTCGCTGCTTGCTATCCGCTCAGCGATCTAGAGCCGGATCCCGCGCGGTCGATCATCGCCGCGGCGGAACTGTTGGAACGCATCGGCGAGCGAATCGCCATGAACCACTTGCCGTTACCGCGACTGTGAGGGCGACGCAGCCTGGTGGGCGCGAAACATTCTGAGCTGCTGACAGTTACAGCGCGACTTCGGCGGCGGGTACTTCCGGCACGCGAAGGCCGGCCGGGGCGGTCAACTCCGTGCGATGCGTGGTGCCCCAGACCTCGAGCGGTGCCAGTGCCTCGCGCAGGGTTTCACCGAGCGGGGTGAGCGAGTACTCCACGCGCGGCGGGATCTCGGGGAAGATCTCGCGATGCACCACCCCACTGCTCTCCAGATGACGCAGGTTCTCGGCGAGCACCTTCTCACTCACCCCGTCCAGCAGCCGCCGGATCTGCCCGAACCGCTGCGGCCCATCGCCCAGCACCCACATCAGGTGCAGCTTCCATTTACCGCCGACGACGTCGATCGCCAGGCTCATACCGCACACATCGTGATCCGCGTCACTACTCATCGCCGCCACACCCTTCTGACCGTATTTCGAACCTCTAGGTAAGCAACCCCATCACAACGTGCGGTCTTCCCGACGATACTCGCGCCGACCACCATGGAAAGCGGCGCCGAACCACCCAGTATCCGAGAACTGAAGGGCCACACCATGTCTGAGAAATCCGCTTCCGTTTCCGTGCTCGGCCTCGGCCCGATGGGCCAGTCCATGGTCAAGGCCTTCCTCGGGGCAGGCGTCGAGGTGACGGTGTGGAATCGCAGCACCGCCAAGGTCGACGCGATGGTGGCGCTGGGCGCCAAGCGCGCCGAGACCGCCGCCGAGGCGCTCGACGCCAACGAGGTCTCCGTGCTCAGCCTGACCCACTACGACGCCATGTACGACGTGCTCGGCCAGGCGCTCGACCACCTGCCGGGCAAGGTGATCGCCAACCTGTCGTCGGATTCACCGGAGAAAGCGCGGGCAGGCGCGAAATGGGTCCGCGAACACGGCGCCGAATTCTTCTCCGGCGGCGTGATGTCGGCGGGCGACAATATCGCCCATCCCGCGTCCTACATCTTCTACAGCGGCCCGAAGTCGGTGTTCGACGCGCACGCCGAACTCCTGCGCCCGCTGAGCCCCCAGGAATACCTCGGCCCCGACGACGGCCTCGCCCAGGTCTTCTACCAGGCACTACTCACGATTTTCCACCCCTGGCTGCTCGCCTTCGACCAGGCGACCGCCGTGATCGCGAAGTCCGGCCACGACATCGCCCAATTCGTACCGTTCGCGGTCCGTGCCAGCGAGGCGTTCCCGTACTTCATGGACGAATTCTCGAAGGCCAACCAGAACGGCGGCTGGGCCGACCTGGCCAGCCTGAAGATGATGGACGCGGGCGCCCAGCACATCATCGACGCCAGCGAGGAGGTCGGCGTCGACGCGGGGTTCTCCCACCTCGCACAGTCGTACTGGCGCAAGGCCATCGCCGCGAGTGCGGCTGCGGGCGAACCGGTTTCGACCTACGCGCTGATGCTGGGAAAGGCCTCCTGATGCCGGGCCGATCCGTCACCGTGATCGGGCTCGGCCCGATGGGGCAGCAGATCGTGCGCGCCTATCTCGCGGCCGGAGTCGCAGTGACGGTCTGGAACCGCACCCCCGAGAAGGCCGACGGGCTCGGCGCCGCGCGCGCCGACTCGATCGCCGAAGCGGTGGCGGCGGCGGAGCTCATCGTGCTCAGCCTGACCCACTACGACGCGATGGACGCGGTCCTCGATTCCGTCGATCTGACCGGCAAGGTCGTGGTCAACCTGTCCTCGGATTCCCCACAGCGCACCAGGGAAGGCGCGGCGTTCGTCCGGGCCCGAGGCGGTGAGTTTCTCGCCGGTGGGGTGATGGCTCAGCCCGAAGAGCTCGCAGGCTCGTCGGCTTACATCTTCTACAGCGGACGCCCGGAAGTCTTCGACGCGCAGCGAGAGTTGTTGCGGCCCTTGGCGGCCGCGGAATATCTGGGTGCCGACGACGGCGCGGCCCAGGTCTACTACCAGGCGATGCTGGCCCTGTTCCTGCCGCTGCTGCTCGGCTACGAACAGGCGCTGGCGATCATCGAGCGGTCCGGCTCCGAGATCGCTCGGTTCCTGCCCTACGCCCAGCGCTCACTGGGCAGTCTCGGCGACCTGTACGCCGTGTGGGCGGGGATGGCCGAGGAAGGCGGCCTCGCTGATGCGGCCTACCTGCGGATGATGGCGGCCGGTGCGCGGCATGTCGTGGAGACCGGCACCGCCGTCGGCATGGATACCGTGCTGGCGGAATCGGTTTCATCCTACTGGGACCGAGCCGTCGGCACGTCGGCCTCGACATTTCAGCTGCTTCGCCGATGACACCGAAACCGTCCGGCACAGGTGCTGCCGGACGGTTCGGTCGTGCTCAGGCGGTCTCGGCGCCCAGCCTCGGGAACGGCTCGGTCGAGAACACCACTTCCACAGCCACTTCGAAGTAGGCGGCCAGCCGTAAAGCCAGGTGCAGGCTGGGGCTGTATTCGCCGCGTTCGAGGTAGCCGACGGTTTGGTAGTGCACACCCAGCGCCTCGGCCAGTTCGCGTCGCGAGATGCCGCGTTCGGCGCGCAGCATCGCGATGCGGTTGTAGATGACTTCAGAAGGCACGCTGCATCGCCTTGTCCCTTCGCGCGGCCATCGTGGAACCGGATTCGTGACCGGCCATGCGGCGCAACACCATCGGGGCCAGCAGCAAGCCGACGGCTGCCCAGATCCCCAGCACCGCAACGGTTTCCAGGTGACGCCACGACTGGTCGAGTTCGATCGCGACCGCGTCGGCCGGTAGCAGGGCCGAGCGCATACCCAGACCCAGCCAGTAGATCGGAAACACCTGTGCCAGGCCCTGCAGCCAGCCGGGCATCGCGGTGATCGGGTAGAAGATGCCCGAGATCGCGATCACGGCCATCAGCGGCATGGTCAGCAGGAAGCCGGTCCGGGCGTCGAGGACGCTGCCCAGGATCGCGCCCAGTGGCAACACCGCGAGCAGCCCGAGCACGACCACCCACGTGAAGGTCGCCAGCGCGCCGAGGCTGCTGATCGAGAAGCCGCCGATGATTACCATGCTCACGCCGAGCACGATAGCCAGCTGCGCCAACACCGCGCCCGTGGTGGTCACGATCTTGCCCACGAAGTAGCCGACCATGCCCTTGGGCACGGCCTTGGCCCGCAACAGTGTGCCGTCTTCGCGATCCTGGACCAGCACGTTGAGCAGGGCGTACATGCCGTTGAACGAGATGATCGTGGACAGCAGACCGGGCACGGCCAACTCGGCGACCGACAGGCCGGAGTCGTCGTACATGGTGTTCCGCAGCAGGAACAACACCAGCAGGGTGATGGCGGGGGTGAGGAACTGCCCGAGCAGATCGACGGGCGAGCTGTAGGCCTGACGCAACTCGATCAGGCCGCGGTTGATGCCGGTGCGGATCATCGGGTGACCTCCGTGAGGGTGTGCACGGCGGCGACTTCCTCGCCGGATTCCGCGCGGCGAACCAGGGTCATGTAGGTGTCCTCGAGCGAGGCCCGGCGCACCTCCAGGTCGCCGATGGCGTCGCCGTGTTGTTTGAACAGTTCGTGCACGTACTTGGTCGACTCGGTGGTGGTGTGCACGAAACGCTGACCGTCGACGGTCCAGCTGACCTGCGCTTCACCGGCGATCGAACGGGACAGTTCGTCGGGGGAACCGTCGGCGATCACGCGCCCGCCTGCCAGGATCAGGATCCGGTCGGCCAGCTTCTCGGCCTCGTCGAGGTCGTGCGTGGTCAGCAGCACGGTGGTGTCCTCCAGGTCGGCCAGGCGGTGCACCAGGTCGTGGAAGTCGCGGCGCGCGGCCGGGTCGAAACCGGCGGTCGGTTCGTCCATGAACAGCAGTTCGGGCTTGCCGACGATGCCGATCGCCACATCCAACCTGCGCCGCTGACCGCCCGACAGCGACGAGATCTTGGCGTCGGCCTGTTCGGTCAACCCGACCAGGTCGATGAGTTCGGCGGTGTCCCAGGGCCGTTGGATGTGAGCCGTGGAATACGGTGCGTAGTAGGTGCCCAGGTGTCGAAGCAGTTCTGCCACCCGCCATTTGGCGTGGTCGCGCCAGGACTGCAGGACCACGCCGATGCGGGCGCGCCAGAGTTCGTCACCGTGTTCGGGATCGGCCCCCAGCACGTCGACCTGACCGGCCGACCTCCTGCGGAACCCCTCGAGGATCTCGATCGTGGTGGTTTTGCCCGCGCCGTTGGGGCCCAGCATCACGAGCACTTCCCCGCGCCTGGCCTGGAATGTCACGTCGTGCAGCACGTCTGTGTCGTCGTACCGCATCCGCAATTGCTTGACGTCGAGTACGACGCCGTCGTTCGAAGTCATGAGTGCCTCCCAGTCATCGACCTTCGATGAAATGTAGCATACGTACTACATTCCATTGCGGCAATACTTCGCTCTAATTGGACAATTCGGAAAGTGTGAGCACTGCTCTTGACTACCGGCTGTCGCGCGCGCATGATTGTTCTCAACAGAGAGCAGTGCTCACAGTTTCAAGGAGTGAACGACATGGACAACGCCACCCGCTACCTCAGCCCCGCCGGCGCCGACGCGGTCTTCAACAAGATCGCCAACCTGCTGCCCAAGCTCGGGATCAGCATCATGGGTTCGCGACTGCTCGCGGTGCGCGGACGCAAGAGCGGCGAATGGCGGACCACTATGGTCAACGTGATGACCGGCGCCGACGGGCAGCGTTATCTGGTCGCGCCGCGCGGACACACGCAGTGGGTGCGCAACCTGCGCGTGGCGGGCGAGGGCGAGCTGCGGCTGGGACGAAAGAGTGAAACCTTCAGTGCCACAGAGGTTCCCGACGCCGACAAGGTGCCGCTGCTGCGGTTGTACCTGGAGAAGTTCGGCTGGGAGGTCGGCAAGTTCTTCGAAGGAGTCACCAAAGACGCCACCGATGCCGAATTGACCGCTATCGCACCGGGATTCCCCGTTTTCCGGCTCGGCTAGGACTTGGCCAAGAACTCGATCGCGGCCGCGTAACCCTGGATGCCAAGACCCGCGATCACCGCGGTCGCGATCGGCGAGACGAACGAATGGTGCCGAAACTCCTCGCGCGCATGGACATTGCTGATGTGTACTTCCACGATCGGCACCTCCGGGATGGCCAGTGCGTCCCGGAGTGCCACCGAGGTGTGGGTGAGGCCGCCGGGATTGATCACGATCGCCGACACCTCACCGCGCGCCTGCTGGATCCGGTCGATCAGGGCGCCTTCGTGATTGGACTGGAAGGCGACGACCGTGCGATCGAAGCGGGCGGCGGTTTTCTCGCACAGGGCGATGACGTCATCGAGGGTGTCGGCGCCGTAGATCTCGGGCTGCCGGGTACCGAGCATGTTCAGGTTCGGTCCATTGATGACCAGGATCGGACCAGTGGCCTGCACGCTTTCCATGCAGGCCACTGTATATATAGCGGCTGGTGCCGCAGATTCTCGGCCTGTTCCCTCGATCTTCCCTCCCGCCGGGCACTCCTTCGTCGCACCCTCTGGTCAGTCCAGATCGAGGCGGCCGAGAATCACAGCCCCGTAGGACCCTCCGAGCGCAGGTCGTCGACCTTGCGCATGGCTTCGCGGAGTTCGGCCAGCCAGGTTTCGGCGTGTTTGCCCGCGAGTTTTACGGTCCAGGCGAGGGCGTCGGCGCGGGAGCGGGCTACGCCTGCGTCGATGAGGGTGTCCAGGACCTGGCGTTCGGGTTGGCGCAGGCGGGTCATGACCGGGACGGCCAGGTGGGTGAACAGGATTCGTTCGCCGTTCGATCGCACACCCCAGGCGACGCTGCGGCCGTAACGGCGTTGGGCCTCGTCGGCGATCTGCATGCGCGCGGGGCGGGTGGACTCGCGGAAGCGGGCCAGCGCGCCTTCCTTTGTCGCGGTGCTCGCGTCGTCGGCGACGGGCAGTACGCCGACCACGACTATCTCGTCCCGGTCGATCTCGATCTCGACTTCGCCGGTGAACCAGTCGGCGGGCAATCGTCCGGCGAACCAGTCGGCGGCGTCGGCGGGGTCGGGGAGGTCGGCTTGCTGCCAGCCGCCGGGACGGCCGAATCCGCGTTCGCGATGAGCGTTCCGCATGGAAATCACCTGCTATCTGTGTAGTGCATGTTGCAGTGATTACAAGATTACGCCGATATGCGCGCACGGGATTCCGCTGTGCGTGAACGGGCCCACACCGCAGGTGAGAAGGGGATACCGCGGGGTTGGGTGTCGGTGCCTTTGGGTACCCTCGCCTTGAATCGCCGGACAAATGCGAGATCCGCACTACCCGGCGTGGCGGTCGGTACGGTTGACACAGCAGTTGTTGTCGCTTACTGGGCGAGGTTGGAAATCGGACCCCCATCGGGGCGAGACTTCCGGCACAATCGAGGTGTCGAGGTCGGGCCAATGTCCGATTTGCCGGGGCATTGGAGACGGGTCAACTTCCGGTACGGTGGATTTGTTACCGGAGTGGCAAGAGTGAAGAGTGGGCGATATGGATGTGTGGGGATCCCGCCGCTTTCGCGTACGGGGCGCAATGGCTATCGCAGGGGTTGCGACCCTCGCCATGGCGTTGTGCTCGTGCGGAGTGGGTGGGAAGTCGAGCGAGTCGGAGACGGTGGTCACGCAGTTCGCCGATCTCCTCGACGAGCATGACTACGGCAAGGCAGCCGACCTGACCTCCTACCCCGCCGCCGCTTCGGCAACCATGAAGCAAATGTTCGAGGGCCTGCAGTCGGGCACCGTCGACTACGAGGCGTCGCAGGTGATCGACCTCGACTCCGAGTCGGCGATCTTCGCGATGGAAGTCGCCTGGAACTTCGGCGAGAAGAAGGACTGGACCTACACACTGCAGGGCACCGTCCGCAAGCTCGCCATCGGCTGGCGGATCTCCTGGGAGCCCGCGGTGGTGATGCCGCAGCTGGCCAACAATCGCACCGTCAAGCTCGTGCGCACCACGGCCAAGCCGCCGCCCAAGGTCGTCGACCTGCCGGGCGAAGTGCTCATGACCGAGCAGACACTCAACGTCATCAAGATCGATCCCACGCGCACCGGCGACCTCGTGGGCACCACCAACGCGCTGGCCGACGCCATCGAACCCGTCGCGCCGTTGATCACCGGGCCGTCGCTGATGCAGCAGCTGGCCGGGTCGCAGGGTCAGCCGATCGTCGCGGTGAACCTGCGCGACGGCGATTTCGCGATCCTGGAACCGCGCATGGCCAAGATCCCCGGCGTGGTGATGGAGAAGCAGCCCAAGCTGATCTCCGCGGACCGGCGCACGCGGTCGCCGATGCTGGACGCGTTGCGCAAGGTGTGGCAGGACAGCCTGGAAGCCACCGCGGGCTGGGGTGTGCAGATCTTCGAGGCCGACGGCAAGTTCGTCAACCAGGTGGCCGGCTACCAGGGCCCGGCCGGTCCCGACATCGCCGCCACGATGGACCAGCGCCTGCAGCGCGCCGCCGAGGACGCGGTGGTGAGTGTGGGCACCGCGGCGACCGTGGTGGCCATGCAGCCCTCCACCGGCGCGGTGGTCGCGGTCGCGCAGAACTCCTACGCCACCGACAAGGGTCCGATCGCCTTCACCGGACTGTTCCCCGCCGGCGGCACGATGGAGCTGTTCCGTGCTGTCGCCGCGGCGACCAAGAACAAGCCGGCGCAGGATGTCACGGTGCAGGAGGCGGCCGAGGCGGCCACCGCGCTGGGCGTCGGCGTCGACTTCAAGGTGCCGGGACTGGACGAGGTGACCGGGCGGATCAGCGCGCCGGGCCGCAGCACCGAGCAGGTGCGTCAAGGTGCCGGGGCGGATGCGGTGCAGGTCAGTCCGTTCGGCATGGCCATTGCCGCGGCCGCGATCTCGCGTGGTTCGGTGGTGCCGCCGATGATCGTGGCGGGCAGTCCCAGCACCACCGATACGCCGCCACCCGCGCTGCCACCGGCCGCGGTCGACCGGTTGCGCGCGATGATGCACGAGGGCATCGACAAGCCGGAAACCACCGCGCTGCGCGGATTCCGCGACATCACCGCGTTCGCCGCCAAGGGCGGACCCGACGGGTGGTTGCTGGCCACGATGGGCGATCTGGTGTTCGCGGTGCATATCGCCGATGCCGACAGTGGTGACGCCACTTCGCGTCTGGCCGCGGTACTGCTGAAGTCGTTGGCCACGCCCGAGGCCTGAGTTATCACTGGTCAGTGGTTGCTGACCGGTCTCGAAGTCGATCTTGACCGGTTACGCTACGTGCGTGAAAAGGTTCGCACCGTTCGGTATCGATGCCCTGCTGGTGGTCGTTTTCTGCGCGATCGGTCGGCGTAGTCACGATGAGGCCGTGCTGGCCGGACTGCTGAAAACGGTGTGGCCCTTCGGATTAGGGCTGATTCTCGGGTGGGCGCTGGCGGTGTTGGTCGCGCGCAGCACGCGGTTCGACGCAACGGCGTTGTGGCCCAGCGGAATTCTGATCTGGGCCTGCACACTGGCGGGCGGGATGGTCTTTCGCGCGGTCAGCGGGCAGGGGGTGGCGGTGAGTTTCGTGATCGTCGCGGCGTCGGTGCTCGCGCTGTTCCTGCTCGGCTGGCGGGCCGCGATTCGCGCCCTGCGGTGATCAGATTCGGCGCTGCTGCTTGAACTCTTCCTCGTACTCCTCGTCGTCGGCATGGGGGTTGCGGAACAGGAACGCGAACACGATCCAGCCCACGATCGCCACCAGGATGAAGCTGACGAACCGGTACACGAAGGCGGCCGCGACCGCGTGCGAGGCCGGCAGGCCCGCAGCCGCGGTGAGACCGTAGATCAGCGTGGCGTCCACGTAGACGATGCCGCCGGGCGCGAACGGAATCGACCCCACCGCCTTGCCCGCCGCGAACGCGATGAGCAGCCCGGACAACTTCGGATCGGCGCCGACCGCGAAACACGCCGCACCAAGACACGCCACATCGGCGAACCGGTGCACCAGCGCCCACACCCCGACCAGGGCCCCGTCCTTCTTGCCCAGATCCACCGACTCGAGCTGCGCCCGGAATTCGGCCAGCTTGGCGATGCCGTGATCGGCCGGCTTCTTCCGCAGCCGGTTGACCAGCGCGAGCACCCGTCGCAGGATCGCCTCGAGGGTGCCGGGGTGTCGGGCGAGGTAGTTGCCGGTGAACAGGATCAGGCCCAGCACCACCAGCGAGCCGATGAATTTGAACCCGATGCCCTGCCCGACCAGCGCCGCGCCGCCGATGCCGATCAGCGCAAGGCCCGCGGCGGCGACCACGCCGGAGAAGACCAGTTGCCAGGAGGCCACGATCGGGCTGGCGCCCCAGCGGCGGGTCTGCCGGTAGGTGAACGCGGTGGAGAACACCTGGCCCGCGGGCAACGTCAGCGACATCGCGGTCGCGCCGTAGACCACCGAGACCGATTTGCCCTGGCTCACGTCGACGCCACCGGCGTGTAGCAGTTGTTTCTGTACGCGGCCGAAACCGCTCATCGAAATGGCCTGGAGAACGATGCACAGCACCAGCCAACCCCAGTGGATCTCGGTGAGCGTGCGCCACGATTCGTGCAGGCGGGGCCAGAGATAGATGCCTTCGCCGATGAGCAGCGCGAGTACCACCACGCCGAGCAGCCACTTGACCCACCAGAATCGGCGGCGCGGGTGCTCCACTTCGCCTGCTAGGTCGCCGTCGGCCGTCACGGTCTCAGCTTAACGAAGGTTGTTGCTCTTCCTCGTCCGCGTTCGGCCCGTCGGCGGAGGGTTTCGGCCAGGCCAGCCGGGTTTTTCGGCGTCTGCCGCGCAACTGGACCTCGTCTCCGGTTACCCAATGTTCTTGCTCGCTTTCGTCGGCGAAGTACAGCGCGCTGCCCGAAGCGAGAACGCGGCCGGGATGATCTTTGGCCAATTCGGTGAGTCGCGACGCCTCGTTGACGGGGTCGCCGATCACGGTGTATTCGAAACGGTTTGCCGCACCGATGTTTCCGGCGACCGCCAGGCCCGCCGACACGCCGATGCCGATATCGAGACTGGTCACCTCGCGCAGCCGTTCGCGCAGATCACGGGCGGCGGCCAGCGCGGCACTGGGCGCGTCGGGGCGGTCCAGCGGTGCACCGAAGATCGCCAGCGCCGCATCGCCGACGAACTTGTTGACGAAGCCGTGATGGCTGTCGATCACGTCGACCACCACCCGGAAGAACTCGTTGAGCAGGCTGACCACCTCGGTGGGCGGGCGCTCGGCGGCGGCCGCGGTGGAACCGACCATGTCCACGAACAGCACCGCCACGAACCGCGTCTCACCGCCCAGCTCGGTGCCGTAGTCCAGCGCGCGCTGGGCCACGTCCTCGCCCACGTGCTGGCCGAACAGTTCCTGCAGCCTGCGGCGCTTGGCCGCCTCGTCCATCATCCGGTTGAAGCCCACCTGCAGCAGCCCGATCTCGCTGCCGTCGTAGACCTCCACCTGCACGTCACGCGCGCCCGCCTGCACCCGGTTGATGGCCTGCGACAGCTGCCGCACCGGGTCGGAGATCGACGAACCGGTCAGCATCGACAACGCCAGCGCCTGCAGGATCACCACGCCACACAGCAGCAGGATCGAAATGGCCAGCGATTTCGCCGAGAACTTCACGTCCGAGGAGATCTGCGTGACGCACAGCAGCACGATCGCGATCGTCGGCGCGAACGTGCCCATTCCCCAGGTCATCGCCATGCGAGTGCCCACGCCGGGGGTCAGCGTGTGGTCGAAGGTGCCCTCGGTCAGTGCCTCGGCGGCGACCGGGCGCAGGATGCGTTCGCCCAGCATGTAGGTGAAGCCGAACACGATGGTCGCGGCCATACATTCGGTGACGATCACCGCGCCCGCCAGCTCCGGCGACTCGGCGATGATCAACACGGCCAGGATCGCGCCGCCGATGATCCACAGGATCAGGTGCACGATCGACTGCCGCAGCGGCACATGCAACGCCGCCATCTGCTCACGTCTGCTGGGCGGCCCGCCCCGCATCTGCCAGCGCATCACCGGCCGCAACATCAGCGCGGCGGCGAAGATACTCAGCACCGCGGCGACACCGAACACCAACAGCGGCGCGAGCAGACCCGTCTGGCGCACCGCATCGGCTTCGCCTTCGGGAACCGGCAGGCCGTATTGGATGAACGCCCACACCAGCACGAAGCCGAACACGTTGGCCAGCAGCACCGACGTCAGATACAGCGGCCACCGCGTTCGCATGGTCTGTTTGACCGCTTCCAGAGGCGCCGACACGACAACCAATCTAGCGTTGCGACCGATAGGCTCTCTCGGGTGACCGACCAGAAGGTAGTTTCGGGGCCCGCGTCTTCGCCGTGGCGTTCGGACGCCGACTCTGTACATCCCCTGGTTCGCAAGACCGCGGCCTGGAGTTGGCGGCTGCTGATCATCTTCGCCGCGCTGATCGCGGTGGGCATGCTGGTGCAGAAATTCGCCACGGTGGTGATCCCGTTGGCCATCGCGCTGCTGGCCGCCGCACTGCTGGCGCCGCTGGTGGATTGGTTGCAGCGGGTGGGGATCCCGCGGTGGCTCGGGGTGTTCGTGGCGCTGGTCGGGTCGATCGGGCTGCTGGCGGGGGTGATGACCTTTGTCGTGGAACAGTTCGTCGACGGTGTGCCGGGGCTGTCGAACGAGGTCACCAACAGCGTGCACAAGGTGCAGGACTGGCTGATCAACGGGCCGCCGCACATGAGCGATCAGCAGATCCGCAACGCGGGCGACACCATCGTGCGCACCATTCAGGACAACCGCGAGAGTCTGACCAGCGGTGCGCTGACTACCGCCACGGTGATCGGACACATTCTCACCGGGGCGTTTCTGATCCTGTTCATTCTGATCTTCTTCCTTTACGGCGGGGATCAGATCTGGCGGTTCGTCACTCGGGTGATTCCTACCGCGCATCGCGAAAAGGTACGCACCGCTGGTGAATTGGGGTTCGGGACGCTGGTGGGGTTCGTGCGTGCCACCGTGGTGGTCGCTGCCGTGGATGCGATCGGCATAGGTGCCGGGTTGGCGATTCTGCATGTGCCGCTCGCGTTGCCGTTGGCTTCGCTGGTGTTCATCAGTGCGTTCATTCCGATCATCGGCGCGGTGGTGGCCGGGTTCGTCGCGGTGTTCATCGCTTTGGTCACCAAGGGTTTGGTGACCGCGCTGATCGTGTTGGGCATCATCATCGCAGTCATGCAGCTGGAAGGGCATGTGCTGCAACCCCTTCTGCTCGGTCGGGCGGTGAGCATCCATCCGCTGGCGGTGGTGTTGGCCATCACCGCCGGGTTGGTTGTCGGCGGGATCGCGGGCGCGCTGCTTGCTGTTCCGTTGATTGCGGTGGGCAACACCGCGATTCGCTATCTGCTGTCAGGCAGTCCTGAGGAGGCCTACGGCGAGATAGCCGCGGGCGAGGATCGAAAACTGTTCGCCGCGCAGCCCGACAAACCCGAACCCGCGGACCGCTTCGACGTGCGAAAGCGGTTGCGCGAGGAGGAAACCGAGCCCGGCGATGCGGACCCACACAGCTGAGTTGAGCACCACCGACGCCGCGACCGCGCCGCTGTGGCGGGCCGCGCAGGCGTTTCGGCTGGTCACGCTGCTGTATGCGATCGGGCAGCAGATCGCGTCGGTGCCGTACTACGAGCATCCGCGACTGAGCTGGGTGCTGATCGCGGTGATGGCGATCTGGTCCGGGACTTCGGCATTGCTGTTGTCGCAGTGGTATTTTCCCGAGGCGACCGGGAAGATTCGCGGCTGGGTGGTGTTCGGGGACCAGGTGGTGACCGTGGCGTTGATAGCCTCGACACGCCTTGTCGCTGACTACGATTGGTATCACGGGCATCAGACACTGCCCACGACCCTGTGGATCGCGAACTCGGTGATCTCGATGGCGATTCTGCGCGGGCCTATCGCGGGAGTTGTTGCGGGACTGGCGATGGCGGCCGTGGTGGTGACCGTGCGGGGTCAGTGGGGGCAGGACGTGTGGGGCGATGCGACTGCGCCCGTGTTGGTTTCGGTGGGGTTGGCGCTGGGGCTTGCCGCCAATACGGCTCGGCGGGCGCAGGGGCAGTTGGAACATGCCTTGCGGATCACCGCCGCGGCGCAGGAGCGGGAGCGGTTGGCTCGCGAGGTGCACGACGGGGTGTTGCAGGTGTTGGCGTTCATCAAGCGGCGTGGGGGGGAGATAGGCGGGCCCGCAATGGAACTGGCGCACCGGGCGGGGGAGCAGGAGGTGGCGTTGCGGGTGTTGTTGTCCGAGCAGGCGGAGGTTTCCGATTCCTCGTCGGGGGAAGTGGATTTGCGGCCTTTGTTGACCGCTCGCGCTACGCCTACGGTGTCGGTGGCTACGCCGGGTGATCCGGTGTTGGTCGGGCGGGTGGTGGCGCAGGAGATCGCCGCGGCGGTGACTACTGCACTGTCGAATGTTGCGTTGCACGCGGGAGTTGGCGCGAAAGCCTATGTGCTGCTGGAGGATACCGGTGACATGCTGGTGGTGAGTGTGCGCGATGACGGGGTGGGGATTGCGGCCGGAAGGTTGGCGGCGGCGGAATCCGAAGGGCGGATGGGGGTTTCGCGGTCGATCGTCGGTCGGATCGCGGCGCTCGGGGGGAATGCCGAGTTGTTGACCGACGGGGACGGTACCGAGTGGGAATTCCGGATTCCGCGCCAACCGGCGCGCTGAGCAGAGGAGTTGGGCGATGCCGGTGATTACCGTGATGGTGGTCGACGACCATCCGATGTGGCGAGAGGGTGTTTCTCGCGATCTCGCCGAGGCGGGGTTCGAGGTGCTCGCTACCGCTGATGGGGTCGGTACGGCCGGTCGCAGGGCGGCGGCGGTGCAGCCGGATGTGGTGTTGATGGATATGCAGCTCACCGATGGGAACGGGGCTGCGGCTACCGCCGAGGTGTTGCGGGTTTCGCCGGGGAGTCGGGTGCTGGTGCTGTCGGCTTCGGCCGAGCGGGACGATGTGCTCGACGCGATCAAGGCCGGGGCCAGCGGGTATCTGGTCAAGAGTGCTTCGGCGGCTGAGTTGATCGATGCTGTTACCGCTACTGCCGCAGGTCAGCCGGTGTTCACGCCCGGTTTGGCCGGGTTGGTGCTCGGGGAGTATCGGCGGATGGCGACCGCGCCTGTTGCCGCTGATCAGCCGCATCGGCCCTCGTTGACCGAGCGGGAGACGGAGGTGTTGCGGATGGTGGCCAAGGGGTTATCGGCCAAGCAGATCGCTACGCGGTTGAGTTTGTCGCATCGGACCGTGGAGAACCACGTGCAGGCGACGTTGCGGAAGTTGCAGCTGGCCAATCGGGTGGAGTTGACGCGGTATGCGATCGAGCAGGGGCTGGAATAGGGGTTTGCCCTGATGTGCAGGGGTGCTGTTCGTGGCTACCCTCGATGGCATGGGCGGTTCAGAATCCCTCTTCAAACCCGGTGTCGCGGCGGCAGGTCCCGTCAGCGACCGGGAGTTACGCGTGTCCGACGCCGAGCGTGAGCATGTGGGGCAGTTGCTGCAGCGTGCCGTCGGGCTCGGGATGTTGTCGCTCGGGGAGTTCACCGAGCGGATGGATACCGCGCTCGCCGCCAAAACCCGGGGTGAGCTCAATGCGGTGCTGGTCGATCTGCCCGGAATGCGGGTAGCGGGGGCGCCGCAGCCTGCCGCGATGCCTCGACCTCGGCCCGTTCCGGTGCCGTCCGGGGGGAGTAATCCCGGTGCGATTCGAAGTCGGTTATCGGGGGTGCATCGCCGTGGGCCGTGGCAGGTGCCGCCGGTGCTGCACCTGAACAACCTGATGTCGGGGGTGACGCTGGATTTCACCGAAGCGGTGATGCAGACGCAGATCGTGGAGATCCAGGTTGACGACTACTGCACCGGGCTGACTTTGCTGGTGCCCGCTGCGGCGACTGTTGATCTGAACGGACTCGATCTGGTGGGGTCCTCGGTCAACAACAAGGTGCGGACGGGGCCGCCGATCGGGCCGTTGCATCTGGTGGTGCACGGGCGGATTCGGTTCGGGTCGGTGACGGCGAAGTATCCGCTGATGGTGCAGTGGCGGCGGTTTCTCGGGGGATAGGCCGGGATTCGGGTAGGAACTGGGCGCGACCGGGGGTTTCTACTCATGTTCGGTGGTGGGTGGGGGTCGACTATGGAGTTATGAGTACTGCCATCGATCCCGCGCTGGTTGCGCGGCTCTCCGGAGAGTTCACCGCGCTCGGCGCGCACATGAGTCAGGTGGGCGGCGATTTGGATCTGCTGGCCGCGCAGTTGCGGGCGGAGGTGGGGTCGCGGGCTGGGGATGTGGGGTCGTCGGGGGAGGTGGCTGGGCGGGGCCGCGCTGAATCGTCGGGGGAGGGGTCTGCGAGTGGCGAGGGTTCTGATCCGGGCTCGGAATCCGGTTGGCGTCGGCCTGCAGAGGGTGATTCTGCGATGGGTCAGCCGGTGTCTGGTCCTGCGGAACCGTCTGCGACCGGGGTCGGTGGGCAGGTCGGGGTTGGCCAACCAGCTCCTAGCGGGGCTCGTGGCGGCTGGGCGGTAGGTGCACGCGGTGAGGTGGGGCAGCCTGTTCCTGGGTTCGCTCCGGGGAATGGGCCGGGAGGTTGGGCCGTGCCTGGTGGGCAGGGCCCGGGTTACGGGCCGGGTGGGGTGCCTGCGTCTGGTGGGCAGGCCCCGGGTTACGGGCTGGGTGGGGTCCCTGCGCCAGCGGGGATGTCAGCAGGGCGGCCGGTTGGGTCGGGGTGGGGGTATGCCCCCGGTGGTCGGCCGGTGACGCCGATGGGGCAGATGGGGGCGGTACCGCCGATGAGGCCGGTGCCGCCGGTGGGGGTTGGGCGCGGGCCGGGGCGGGGGGTTCGGACTCCGTGGTGGCAGCGGGAAGGGGTGATTTCTCGGGTTTTGGCGGTGGCGGGGGTGGGGGTGACCTTGGTGGGGGTGTTGATGCTTTTGGTGTTGGCTGCGCAGGCTGGGTTCTTCGGGCCGGTGGCGAGAGTTGTTGCGGGGGCTGCGCTTTCGGTGGGATTGGTTGGTGCTGGGTGGCGGGTGTTCGGGCGGCCTGGTGGTCGGGTCGGTGGGATCGCCTTGGTGGCCACCGGTATCGCTGGGCTGTATCTGGATGTTGTTGCGGTGACGGGGTATTACCGGTGGGTTCCGGGTGGGGTGGGGCTTGCGGCGGCCCTGGTGGTTGCGTTGGTGGGGGTGGGGATCGCTCTGCGGTGGCAGTCGCAGCCGTTGGCCGTGGGGGTTGTCGTGGGGGCGGCGGTGTTGTCGCCGGCGTTGACCACCGAGTTGATGTTGGTCGCGTTCCTGGTGGTGTTGCAGGCCGCGGGGGTTCCGGTGCAGATGCGCAGGAACTGGCCGGTGCTGCACATCGCGCGGACCTTGCCTGTGGTGCTCGCGATTCTGGTGTTCGTGGCGTTGAGCGGGATCGAAGGGGCGATCTCCGGGGAACAGGCGCAGCACCAGCGAGGGCTGTTGGTCGCGGCGATCGCGTGCGCGGTGGTCGGGTTGGTCGGGGCACTGCTGTCGGTGCGCTGCAGGCCCGGTGACATCACCGCGAGCATCACGATCGCGCTCACGGCGCTTCCCGTGCTCGCTGCCGCGATGTTGTTCGACCGTGTGGTAAGTGCGTCCATCACCGGCGTACTCGCCGCCATCCTGCTCGGCCTCGCGTCCACCGCCTTGATCTCTCGGCACGCCGGCATGGGCGGTTCAACAGACGTTGCAGTGGTCTTCGGTGCAGCCGCGGGGCCTGGTGCTGCGGCGCCCGTGGACTCACCGACGAATGGCGGGGCATCGTCGTCGATTACGGATGTCGGTGCGAACGCCGCAGCTCACGGCTTTGCGAGTACGGCAGCCTCCGGTCCGGCGAGTACCGCGGGTCCCGGTTCGGTGAACATGGCGGATCCCGGTCGGGCAGGCATGGCAGTCCCCGGTTCGGGGACTGCCGAGACTGCCGGCACCGTGGGGCGGTTGCGGATTGCGGGGCATACGGCGTTGGTTGCGGGGTTGACCGGGGCTGTGGCGTTGTTGCAGACGTGCACTGTTGCTACCGGTGGTAGTCCTCGGTTTTTGCCGACGGCCTTGTTTGTGGTCGGGCTCGCGTTTCTTGCGGTGGGGGCGGTCAGTCGTACGCGGGTGGCGGCTGGGATCGGGGTGGCGTTCGCGTTGCTCGGTGGGTTGGTGATGTTGGCGATCGCTACGCCGGAGACGCTTGCGGTGCAAAGGTTTGCGGATCGGGAGCTCGATGTTTCTACGGCGGTGGCTGCTGTGGTCGGGTTGGGTGTGGCGGCGATGGTGGCGTGGACTGTGCCTCGGTTGCCGCGGTTCGATGATGCCGTGCTGGTCACGGGAGTGTGGTTCGCGGTGAGTGTTGCGGGGCTTTATTACGTGCTGGTCGCCGCGGTTTCGCTGGGTGTAACTCTCGGTGGGGCAGACGGATTCGTGGTCGGGCACAGCATCGCGACGATTGTGTGGATGGTGGTGGCTACCGCGTCGCTGTTCTACGGGTTGCGGCGACTGTCCGCATCGCCCGCGGTGGCGAAGGTGTGCCTGGTTTCCGGGTTGCTCGTCGCCGCGGCGGCCCTGGCGAAACTGTTCCTGTTCGACCTCGCCACACTGTCGGGGCTGGTCCGCGTGGCGGCGTTCCTGGTGGTCGGAATCCTGTTGCTGCTCACCGGGACTCGCTACGCACGCGCCTTCGCGGACGCCGCGCCACCGCGCCCCGGCGCCTGATCGAGACGGATCCTCGAACGACGAAACCCACGGCACTCGATGGCCGTGGGTTTCGTTGTGTTCGTGGTGCTTTGGGATTATTCGGTGTTGTCCTCGCGGCGGCGGAGGAGTTCGTTCACGCTGACCGTGCGCCCCTCGCCACCGTGGTGGCGGCCCTCGTCGGCGGGGGTGCCGCGGCGGGAGGAGCGTAGTTGGGCCATCCAGTTCTCGATCTCGTTGCGGGTGTCCGCTGCGGGTTCGCCCGATTCGGGTGCGGGGGAACTGGATTCGGTCGACGCAGTGGCGGATTCCGCAGGGGTTTCCGGTGCTTGCGACGGTGCAGCGGTGGGCTCCGATGGCGACGCGGTCCGGGAGGGGACGGCGGTGAAGCCGGAGGGGGCCTGCCACTGGCCGGGGGTTTCGGTCGCATCCTGATCCGCGGTGAACGGCTCGTCACGGTCGGACGAGTGACGCGAAGCAGGGATCCGGGTGGATGCCTGTGCTGCGGTGTCGTCCGAATCCGTGCTGTCGTTCGGGGTGACGGCGGTGAATCCTGTCGGCGCGACCTGCGGGCGGGCCACCTCCGTCGCGCGGGGCGAATTCGACTGGGGAACAGCTGGATTCGGTGCGCTGGCGATGTCGACCGGGTGATCGTCCGAGGGACGGGCGTGGCCGTTCTCGGTGGTCGAGGCGAACCGTGCACCGCCGTCGGGTTCGGGGGTGGTGTAGCCGCGGGGGGTGCCGGGGCCCGTCATGCCGTTGTTCCACGGGGCAGGCGGTTGCTGCGGTTCCACGGGGACCGAGGTGCCGAAAACGTCCCGCGACGTGGTGTGCGAGTCGGCGGGGGTGGTCGGCTCGGGGGTGGACGCCGGTGCGATCGGTCGGAAGTTCGACGCGGTCACGGGGTTGAATCCGGTGAACGTTCCGCTGGGCGGAGTGTCGTCATCGGCAGGGGGATCGACCGGCTGCGGTGGGGTCAGCCTGCTCGGTTGCTGGTTGACGATGCTCGGCGCGGGCGGGGTGACGGTGCCGTGCGGCGGAGTTGCCGAACTCGGTCGCGCGGGCGGCACGATGCTGGGTCGCTGCGGCAAATCCGTTGCGGGCGCGCGGAATCCGGCGTCATCACCGGACTCGTGCGGCGTCGAGACCTGCGGCGTCTCACCGATCACGCCGGGGGTGTACCCCGAAGGGGGCTGTACCCGCTCGGAACCGCGCGGCGTGACACCGGGGATGCCGGTGGACAGATCGAGCCCGGATCCGCCGTCTGCCGCCGGAGCGGGCCGGGAGATCGAAGGGGCTTCGAAGCCTGCACTCGGCGCGGTGTCGGCAGGAGTCCCGAAGCTCGCCCCCGAGGTGCGAGGCGCATCGCCCGACGTTCCGAAGCTCGGCCCGGTTACGCCAGAGGAGTTCCCGAAACCGGCGTCGGTCCCGAAGCTCGGACCGGATACGCGGGGTGTGTTGTCCGAGTTCCCGAGGTCAGTGCCGAAGCTCGGTCCGGTGACGCCGGATGCGTTGCCCGCGGTTCCGAAGTCGGTGTACCCGTGGGAGTTCGGGGTCGCACCGTCGGAGCTGTCACGCGACGAGCCGAAGCGGGTGTCGTCGAGAGGGGATCCGTTGCTGAATCCCGCGCTCGAGTGGCCGACGCTGTTGGTGGGGCGGGTGGCTCCACCGGGGCCGGTTTCGGGGTCGCCCAGGTCGGGGGGTGTGCCGAAGCTGGGGCCCGAGTAGCCGCGGTCGTTGTCCGTCGACGAGTCCGAGGTCGAATCGCTACCGGACCCGCCGAATGTCTCAGCGGAAGGATCACGGCGCGGCCCGCCGAAGGTATCTGCGGATGAATCGCGGCCGGGCCCGCCGAATGTGTCAGCGGACGAATCGCCATGGGATCCACCGAAGGTATCTGCGGGCGAATCGCCGCGATGTCCACCGTGCGAATCGGCTTGTCCCGCAGTGGGATTCACCGCATCGGCCTTGACGATCGGGAGGATCTGGGTTGCCTCGCCGGAGTCGTACTTCGGCAGGTCGAGGCCGGCGTCCTTCGCGGGGGCGTCGTCGGGCTTTGTGCCCGGCTTCACCACCGGCAGTTCGCGGGTCGGTTCGCCCGAGGACAGCATCGAGGCGCGGGGGCGCGTCGGGTCGGGGGATTTCGGCAGGCGGGGGCGGGTCGGTTCGGCGCTGTCGGCGTCGACGACCTTGTCCATCCGCTGGGTCGGGGCGTCGGCCTCGATCTCGGCGACCGTGCGCGGCCTGCGGGGGGTGCGGGCCAGTTTGGAGTCGGGGACCGCGGTCATCTGCATGGTCGGCGGGTCGGTGATCGGCGTGGTCTTCACCAGGTCGACCGCGCTGCTGTTGCCGGGGCGTTCGTCATCGAGGATGGGTTCGCCGAGGCCGATCTTCTCCTGGATGCGCTTCATCCACTTCGGCGCCCACCAGCAGTCGTCGCCGAGCAGCTTCATGATCGCGGGGACCAGCAACATGCGCAGCACGGTGGCGTCGATCACCAGCGCCGCGATCATGCCGTAGGCGATGTACTGCATCATCACCATGTCGGAGAACGCGAACGCGCCGGTCACCACCAGCAGGATCAGGGCGGCGGCGGTGATGATCCGCCCGGTTTGAGCGGTACCGATCCGCACAGCTTCGGTGGTCGACGCACCTTGGGCGCGCGCTTCCACCATCCGGGACAGCAGGAAGACCTCATAGTCAGTCGACAAGCCGTAGATGATCGCGATGATCAGCATCAGCACGGGCGCGCTGATCGGCTGTGGTGTGAAGTTCAATAGCTCGGCGCCGTGACCGTCGACGAAGATCCAGGTCAGGATGCCCAGCGTCGAGCCGAGGCCCAGCGCGCTCATCAATGCGGCCTTGATCGGCAGCACCAGTGAACCGAACGTCAAGAACATCAGGATCGTGGTGGTGGCCAGGACGAGCAGGATCATCCACGGCATCAGTTCCATCAGCGTGTCGATGCTGTCGGCCATGAGCGCGGGCTGACCCGTCACGTACATCGTGACGCCGTCGGGAACTTCGATCGAGCGCAGGTAGTCGATCGTGGGCTCGGCGTTGTTGGTGGGGTCGACCAGGGTCGCCGAGGTGCGGAACACCTCAGGGTTGGTCGGCGACCGGCCCGGCACTTCGAACGGGCTGACCAGCCCGGGAGCCTGGTTGGCTTCCTTCCAGACCTTGCCGATGGCGTTGGTGTCGCTCGAGACGAAGACCAGCTGGATCGGGTCGGTCTTCTTCTGCGGGAAGACCTCGTAGAAGTGTTCGAGCGCGGAACGGGTCTCGTTGTCGGGCGGCAGGTACTTCTCGTTGATGCCGCCGAAGGTCAGGTCCTTAACCGGGATGATCAGCAGCAGCAGGCCGATGACGATCGGGATGGCGATCTTGAGCGGATGCCGCATGACCCAGCGGGTCAGGTTGCCCCAGAAGCCGTTCTCGACCTGCTCCGCGGTCTTGGTCTTGCGGAACCGCTTGAGACCGAGGCTGTCCACGCGCGGGCCGAGGATGGCCAGCATCGCGGGCAGAATCGTGATCGCGGTCAGCGCCGCCAGGGAGACCGCCGCGATGGTGCCGTAGGCGACCGACCGCAGGAAGGCCTGCGGGAAGATCAGGATGCCGCCGACGCTGGCGATGATCATCGTGGCGGAGAACACGACTGTTCGCCCGGCCGTCATGACCGATCGACGGACGGCGGCTCTGGTGTCGTAGCCCTCGGCCAGTTCCTCGCGGAACCGGCTGACGATGAACAGCCCGTAGTCGATTGCCAGGCCGAGGCCGATCATCGAGACGACACCGGTGACGAAGAAGTTGACCTCGGTGAAGTTGGTCAGCGCCATCACGATGCCGGTGGCACCGAGAATCGTCAGACCACCGATGATCAGCGGCAGCGCGGCCGCGACGATGCCACCGAAGATGAAGAACAGCAGGACCGCCACCGCGGGGAAGGCCAACACCTCCATCCGCTTGGAGTCGTGCGCGAGGGTGTCGGTCAGAGTGACCGCGAGCGGCTGCAGGCCGGAAACTTCCACGTCGACGCCGGGAATGTCGAACACGCCCTGCAACGCGCGGTAGTTGTCCATCATGACGGTGTCGTTGTCACCGGCGATGGCCAGCGACGCGAAGGCGTGCTTCTTGTCCTTCGACCCGAAGATCGACGGCGCGGAGGCCGCGTCACCCACCTTCCAGTAGGTGCCGTTGATCTTGGCGAGTTGCTGGGGATGCTCGGCCATGACGGTGGTCAGACTGCCGACGACCTTCTGGCTGAACTCGGGGTCGTCGATCGTTTTGCCCTCTGGGGCGTTGTACATGACGATCACGTCGGACAGATGGTCACGTCCGTAGGAGCCATCGGCGAGCTGCGCGCCCACCACCGACTCCGAGCCCGGATCGAACCAACCGCTCTGGGAGAGGCGGGGACCCAGCCCCATGCCGTACGCGCCCAACGCCAACATCGCCCCACCGACAACAACGATGACGGCGAAACGGAACCGATAGACCAGATCGCCCCAGCGGGTGAACACTTAAGCGACTCCTTGACCGGGGCGAGAAGTGAGTAGCGCGGACAGCGGCCGGAACGGCTGCAGCCATGCGCCCTCGTCGGGCAGCGATTCGAGACTCACCCGCGGCAGCGGTTCCCGGAATACGCCCGGGATGTCTTCGAGATCGACGAACCCGAGGGTATCGGAAGTGACCGCCCAACTCGCGTGCTCACGGAAACCCAGCACTTGAGCTGGGATTCCTTTGGCCGCGATGGCCTCGAGCGGTTCGCGGAAGGCTTGACCGTCGGCCGAGGCGACCATGATTCCGGCCAGCCCGCCGTCGCGTTGACGCGCGGCGATGTGGGCGAGCATGTCGGCGTCGACATCGGAGTCTTCGTCGATCTTGGGCTTGGCGAACACTGCGAAACCGACATTGCGCAGCGCTTCCACCCACGGGCGGACCACGTCGGCGGTGCCGGGCGCGATATTGGTGAACACCGTGGCTTCGGCTTCGATGCGGCCCTTGGTCCCGACCGAGATCTCGGCCGTGCGGGCCAGCAGCCAGCGGCCCAGCGCGTCGAAACGGGGGCGATAAGCGGCGGTGGGACGTCCACCGAGGATGGCGCCGAGGCCCATGTCGAGGTTCGGCGCGTCCCAGACCAGCAGGACACGTCGCACATCGGCACCGCCGGGCGCCTCGGATCCGGAGCCTGCCTGGGCGGGCACCGGCATCTCGGGGGCGATCTCACTCACGCTCATCTGTCGATCTTCCCCCATATGAACTCGTTGATGGCACTACCGGCACGCAGGCCTTTGTCCTCGAACTTGGTGACGGGCCGTTCGAAACCGATCGGCGCGGTGGTGCGGTTGGCGGCGCTGTCGCCACCGGTGGTGTCGTTCAGGCCGGTCAACAGCGGTTCCTTGGAGCCTACTTCGAGAATGTGCTCCGCGTAATCCGCGTGGTCGGTGGCCACGTGCAACACACCGCCGGGCTTGAGTCTGCTGGCGATCAGCGCGAATGTCGGCGCTTGCAGCAGCCTGCGCTTGTGGTGACGTGCCTTGGGCCACGGATCAGGGAAGAACACGCGAACCCCGATCAGCGACTCGGGAGCAACCATATTCTCCAGTACGTCCACGGCGTCGCCGCGTAGCAACCGGATGTTGTCGATGTCTTCACGTTCGATCTGCTGCACCAGCTGGGCCAGACCCGGTTCGTAGACCTCGATGCCGATCAGGTTCAGGTGCGGTTCGGCCTTGGCCATCGCGGCGGTGGCCGTGCCGGTGCCGGTGCCGATCTCGATGACCAGTGGGGCTTCGCGCCCGAACCAGGCGTCGGCGTCGACGGGCTCGTTGGACACGTTGCGGCCGATCACCGGCCAGGTGCGGTCCCACGAAGTCTGCTGGTTCGGCGTCAGCGCGCCCCGCCGCGTGCGGAAGCTCGTGACGCGGGGATACAGCCGGGAGCCGGTGAGCGAGCGTCGGCCCGCGTCGTGCGGCATCTCCGACAGCTTGTGGCTGGTCGGCTCGGCGTGGTCGGGGGCGTCGTTCACGTCGTCCATTGTCCAGCATGCGTGGAGTTACGCCACAGGCGAGTTGGTCGCACCGCTGATCGGGCAGGTCGGCAGAAGGTTCGGCGACCCTTTCCGTCTGACAGAATGCCCTCACGACAAGGGGGTGGGCACAATGTCGACAGCCACCGATTTCGCGCACACACGTCCCGCGGACCAGCTCGACGAGCTGATCTCGCGCCTCGGTACCGGTCGCGGCGGTGATCGCGCGATCGCCGCACAGGTGGCCGCGGCGGCCGCGCGTCGCCGTCGTCAGCTGCACATCCAGATCACCGGGCGCGCGCTGAGCGGGCGAACCACCGTGTTGGACGCGCTGGCGTTGCTGTCGGCGCAGGAGACCGAGCCGGTGGACCAGCCCGAGCAGCCCGATCCCGTTCTCGACGGTGACCTGGTGATCTACGTGCTGGCCGGTTCGCCGCAGGCCGCGGACCATCGATTGCTGGCCGCGGTGCCCGCCGGGCGCGGGATCGTGGTGTTGAACAAGGCCGACGCGGTCGGTGCGCGGTGGAGTGAAGCGGTGGGCGCGGCGCAGCGACTCGCGCAGGAATTGCGGATGCCGGTGGTGCCGATTGTGGCGTCGGTGGCCGCGCGGACCAGGGCGGGCGCGGTGGATGCCGCCGATCTCAGCGATCTGCGCAGGCTCGCCGTTGGCCCCGATGTGCCGTCGGTGCTGGCGGCCGACCTGTTCATCGGCAGTGGGTCCGACCAGGACGCGCGGCGGCGGTTGATCGCCCACTGGGATCTGTACGGCGTGGATTGCGCGTTGTCGGCGTTGCGCGCCGATCCGGACCTGCCCGCTTCGGCGATCATCCAGATTCTGCATTCCGCCAGTGGGATCGATCCGCTGCACAAGCTGGTTCATCGGCGATATGAGCAGGTGGAGGCTGTGCGCGGGGGTGAACTGCTCGACGAGTTGGTTCGATTGGCGGCTCGCGCGGTGCCCGGTGACGGTGGGCGCGCTCGCGAACTGATCCAGCAGTATCTGGCCGGTGACGAGGCGTTGTGGGCCGGGTTGTGTGCGGGGTTGGCGTGCCCGCAGGTTTCGCATCTGGCCGCAGGATATCCGTCGCCCGCGCCTGCTGATGCCGATGAGGCGTTGTCGCGGGCGACGCGGTGGCGGGCCGTGGTGTCCAGCGATATGCCGCCTGCTGCTCGGCGGGCGGCGCTGCGGGTTCACAACGGTTATGTGCGGGCTTGGGAGCGGATGAGCAGTGCGGGACTCTGAGGTTCCGGCTGGTGGGGGGCGTGCCGGCGATGGGATCGCGGGGGCCCCGCCGGCGGATCGAGTCGACGACGCAGGGGCGCTTCCGTCGGCCGTAGCTGCCGTGATCGATCGGTGGAATCCGCAGGGTGCGGCGTTGCTTCGGGCGATGGCATCGGCGGGTTCGGGGACCAGCGTCGATTTCTATGCCCCCGATGACGCCAACACGACCTTGCTTCGCACGGAACTCGCCCGCTTCGAACCTCATATCGTTCTGTCCGATCCCACCCGAGGCACTGACCCCACGCGCGGCGCTGATCCCGTGCGCGGCACGGATCTAACTCGCGCCACCGACCCCGCCGCGGCCCTGATCGTGTTCGACGCGGGCAGTGTCCTCGGCGCCGACATGTTCGTCCTGATCGACCGTCTCCGCACCGCAAATCGACCAATCCTGCTCGCCATGAACGGCTTTCACGCTTATCAAGACTGGCGCACAACCCGCGAACGCAACCTCCAACTCCTCGCCGCACGCGGCATCACCGACCTCGACATCGTCGCCGTCTCCGCCCGCATGGCCGCCGCCGCCCGCGCCGCCGACGACTCGGCCCTACTCGACCGCTCCGGCGTGGCAGGCCTGCACGCCGCCCTCGCCGCGGCCACCGCGCACGGACCCGTCGACGGCTCGCAACGTCGAGCGGCCGTGCGCGCGCGGGTGCTCGCTGACACCAGGGCCAGGATCGACGAACAGATCACCGCCCTGCGATCGGGCACCGACACCGCCCGCCTGCGCGAGGAACGCATCGGCCTGCTCGCCGAACGCGACGGCGGCCGTCAGACCGGTCTGGCCGCGGTGCGCAGTCAGGTCCAGCTCGCGCGCGTTGACCTGACCACCGAGGTCGGTTCGATGGTCCGCGCGCTGCACACCCGTTCGCGCGCCGAACTCGACCGCTGCGATCGGGCCGAGCTGCGCGCCTACCCGCAGCGTCTCCAGCAAGCGGCGGGCGAATTGTCGGTTTCGGTTGATGCGGTGATCGACCAGCGGGTGATCGAAGCCGCCCGCCGCATCGGCACGGCCGCCCCGACCACCGTGCGCCGCGATCCGGCCCCGCGAGTCGGTCCCGATCCGGACAAAAGGCACCGCGGTGTTGAAGATCACCTCATGATCGCGCTCGGTGCTTCGGCCGGTGTCGGTCTCGGTCGACTGATCGTGGCGCCGCTGTCGCTGGTGCCCGCGCTCGACGTGGCCAGCGTCCCCGTCACCCTGCTGCTCGGCGCCGGCGCGGCCGCGTGGGTCGTGCGCGCTCGCGGCCAACTCGCCGAGCGCAACCACATGGCCCAGTGGGTGTCCGAGGCGCTGGTCAACATCAAAGCCCAGCTGGAACAGCGTGTCGCGGGGGTATTGGTGGACGCGGAGGCTGAGTTGGCCGAGCACGTGGTGCGCGAATCGACGGCCCGCGCGGTGGCTGTGGACCAGCGCGTCACCGAGCTCGACATGCTCACTCGCAACCTGGTGGCCCAGCGTCCGGCGCAGCTGTCCGCGTGCGAGCGCGACCTCGCCACGCTGGATCAGAGATGAGCGCGGGATTGGCCAACTGACTCGTGGGTACCCATTAGGGAGCCCGATGCCGTATCGGTGGTCATATCGCGTTAACCTTGGGGTAGGAACCTGGGCGTCCGCTCTTGCCAGTCGATGCGCGGCCTGATGTCCGTGTGCGGCCTTCCTCAGCCGTGAAATCGGGGTTGTGCGCCGGCTGGTCACTGCGGACGCCTAAACCCGCCCATGGTGGCGATCGATGGATCGAACAACCGCCCATCTCAGGAGAGTTTTCATGACCTCAGCGACCATTCCTGGTCTTCGTGGATCCGACGGCAAGGCGCCGACCGAGCACAGTGAACTGCTCGCCTGGGTACAGGAAGTCGCAGAGCTCACTCAGCCCGACCGCGTGGTCTGGGCAGACGGCTCCGACGCGGAATGGGATCGCCTGACCACGCAGCTGGTCGAGGCGGGCACGTTCAAGCAGCTCAACGAGGAGAAGAAGCCCAACTCCTTCCTCGCGCTGTCCGATCCCTCCGATGTGGCCCGCGTCGAATCGCGCACCTACATCTGCTCCAAGACCGAGGCCGACGCCGGTCCGACCAACAACTGGGTCGACCCCACCGAGATGCGCGCCACCATGACCGAGCTGTACCGCGGCTCGATGAAGGGCCGCACCATGTACGTGGTGCCGTTCTGCATGGGCCCGCTCGGCGCCGAGGATCCCAAGCTTGGCGTGGAGCTCACCGACTCCGAGTACGTGGTCGTCTCGATGCGCGTGATGACCCGCATGGGTGCCGCCGCGCTGGAGAAGCTGGGCACCGACCGCCCGTTCGTGAAGGCGCTGCACTCCGTGGGCGCGCCGCTGGCCGAGGGCCAGGCCGATGTGCCGTGGCCGTGCAGCGACACCAAGTACATCACCCACTTCCCCGAGGATCGTGAGATCTGGTCCTTCGGTTCGGGTTACGGCGGCAACGCGCTGCTGGGCAAGAAGTGCTACTCGCTGCGGATCGCCTCGGCGATGGCGCACGACGAGGGCTGGCTGGCCGAGCACATGCTGATCCTGAAGCTGATCTCGCCCGAGAACAAGAACTACTACATCGCCGCCGCGTTCCCGTCGGCCTGTGGCAAGACCAACCTCGCGATGATCCAGCCGACCATCCCCGGCTGGCGCGCGGAGACCCTGGGCGACGACATCGCCTGGATGCGTTTCGGCAAGGACGGCCAGCTGTACGCCGTGAACCCGGAGTTCGGTTTCTTCGGCGTCGCGCCCGGCACCAACCACAGCTCCAACCCCAACGCGATGGCCACCATCGACGCGGGCAACACCGTCTACACCAACGTCGCCAACACCGACGACAACGATGTGTGGTGGGAGGGTCTCGAAGGCGACCCCCAGCACCTCATCGACTGGAAGGGCAACGACTGGACCCCCGAGTCCGGTACGCACGCCGCGCACCCGAACTCGCGCTACTGCACCCCGATGTCGCAGTGCCCGACCCTGGCCCCCGAGTGGGACGACCCGCAGGGCGTGCCGATCTCGGCCATCCTGTTCGGCGGCCGCCGCAAGACCACCGTCCCGCTGGTGACCGAGTCGTTCGGCTGGGAGCACGGCGTGTTCATGGGCGCCACCATGGGCTCGGAGCAGACCGCCGCCGCCGAGGGCACCGTCGGCACCATCCGTCGCGACCCGATGGCCATGCTGCCGTTCCTGGGCTACCACGTGGGCGACTACCTCAACCACTGGATCGACCTCGGCAAGAACGCCGACGCGAACAAGCTGCCGAAGATCTTCTACGTCAACTGGTTCCGTCGTGGCGACGACGGCCGCTTCCTGTGGCCCGGATTCGGTGAGAACTCCCGCGTGCTGGAGTGGATCGTCGGCCGCATCGAGGGCACCTCGAACGCCGCCGCCACCGCCGTGGGCCACGTCCCCGCCGCCGCCGACCTCGACCTGGACGGCCTCGACGTGAACGCCGCCGACGTCGACGAGGCCCTGTCGGTGAACGCCGACGAGTGGCGCAAGGAGATCCCGTCGATCGAGGAATGGTTCGAGTTCGTCGGCGACAAGCTCCCCTCGGGCGTCCGCGACGAGTTCGAGGCCCTCAAGGAGCGCCTGGGCTGATCCCCCCTTCAACACAAAACCGCCCGTACCGTTTTCGGCGATTTCTAGGGGTCGTCGCAACACCGCTGGTGTTAGACGGTGAGTAGATCACGCAGACGCTCGGCTGGGGTATCCCAGTCGAGCGTTTTGC
>NZ_JBHXRY010000014.1:45567-115776 GCF_042714895.1 Nocardia sp. NPDC058666 | reverse complement strand
TGGAACCAATAAAAAATTATTGGCACTGACATTCATCGACACACTATTGAGTTCTCAAAGAACACACGCACACACTTCTACCCAACATCTTCTCGGAGGGGTTTCGGTGAGGCAAGAGTTCAAACTTAGCTCAGGAACCATCCTGGAAGCAAGTCCCAGTCGGTGTAACCCTGAACACATGATCAGTCAGGCGCTCAACGTCCTACCTCGTGTCTGCAACCGCTTGGCGGCTGAGTCGGTGTCCGTGTCGCTCTGACTCGAATAAAGTTACGTGTTGACTAACGCGAAGTCAAATCGCCTGGTCAGCGGGCCTATTTCGGCACATCTACCCGTTCGACCTGTCCCCCGAGCGCCTGCATCTGCTCCACAAACCTCGGGTAACCGCGGTCGATGTGATAGACGTCGTGGACTTCGGTGACACCGTCGGCGACCAGGCCGGCCAGCACCAGGCCAGCGCCCGCGCGGATGTCGGAAGACCAGACCGGCGCGCTCGACAGCCGCGGGATCCCGCGCACCACAGCATGGTGACCGTCGGTCCTGGCGTCGGAGCCCAGCCGGATCATCTCCTCCACGAACCGGAACCGCGCCTCGAACACGTTCTCGGTGATCATCGAGGTGCCGTCGGCGATCGCGGCCAGGCCGATGGCCATCGGCTGCAGGTCGGTGGGGAAGCCGGGGAACGGCAGCGTCGCGAAGTTCACCGCACGCGGACGTTCGGCCTGCACGACTCGGAAGCCGTTGGGCTCGTAGGAGATTCGCGCGCCAGCGGAACGCAGCTTGTCCAGCACCAGGGCCAGGTGCTTGGGGTTCACGCCGGTGACCCGGACGTCGCCGGTGGTCATCGCGGCGGCGATCCCCCAGGTGGCGGCGACGATGCGGTCGCCGATCACCCGGTGGGTGGTCGGCGACAGGCTCTTCACGCCCTGCACGGTCAGCACCGAGGAACCGGCACCTTCGATCCGAGCACCCATCTGTACGAGCATGGTGCACAGGTCGACGATGTCGGGCTCGCGCGCCGCGTTGTCGATGACCGTCTCCCCCTCGGCCAGCACCGCGGCCATCAGGATGTTCTCGGTCGCGCCCACCGACGGGAAGTCGAGGCGGATCCGCGCACCCTGCAGCTGTTCGGCCGACGCCACCACGCAGCCGTGCTCGATCGAGCTGGTCGCACCGAGCAGGCGAAGGCCGGCCTGGTGCATGTCCAGCGGTCGCGAACCGATCGCGTCGCCGCCGGGCAGCGCCACCACGGCGCGTTTGCAGCGCGCCATCAGCGGGCCGAGCACACATACCGATGCGCGGAACTGCGTCACCGCGGGGAAATCCGCGTGGTACTTGGGTTCGGCGGGGGTATCGATGGTGACCACCGAGTTGTCGCCGCCAACGTCGTCGGAGATCGTCACGTCGCAGCCGAGGCCGCGCAGGACCTCCGCCATCAGGGGGACATCGAGGATGTCGGGGCAGTTGGTGATGGTGGTCGTGCCCTCGGCCAGCAACGAGGCAGCCATCAGCTTCAGCACGCTGTTCTTCGCGCCGCCGACCGCGACCTCGCCGACGAGCCGATTACCGCCGGAGACCAGAAACCGTTCGCTCACCACGTCAGCTTATCGACCGTTGGGCCACGACACGCGCCCCTGCCACCAACAAAGCCAATTCGACCGTCGGCGAAGCGCTTTCAGCGCGGCAGGCCGCCACCGGGTTGCCACAGCACATCACCGTCGGGATTGGTGGCCCGACTCAGGATGAACAGCAGGTCCGAGAGGCGATTGAGGTATTTCGCGGGCAACACACTGGTGTCGTCGGGGTGTGCCGCCACCGCGGACCACGCCGAGCGTTCGGCGCGCCGAACAACGGTGCGCGCGGTGTGCAACAACGCAGACAACGGCGTGCCGCCGGGCAGAATGAACGAATTCAGCGGTGCCAGACCGTCATTGAACTCGTCACACCACGTTTCCAGCCGGTCGATGTACGGCTGCGTGATCCGCAGCGGCGGGTACTTCGGTTCGGCGACAACGGGGGTGGACAGATCGGCGCCCGCATCGAACAGGTCGTTCTGGATCTGACGCAGTACCGCCAGCACCGCGGGCTCGGGCGCACCGAGAGCAACGGCGACGCCGAGCGCCGCGTTCGCCTCGTCGCAGTCGGCGTACGCGATCAGCCGCGGATCGTTCTTGTCCACGCGGGAGAAATCGGAAAGGCCGGTCGTGCCGTCGTCACCGGTTCGGGTGTAGATCCGAGTCAGGTGCACGCTCATGAGGGGCCTCCGCGAGTTCGGCGGGCGCGATCGGACGGCCGCGACTCCACCCAGGACAGAAAAGCCGCCATCGAACCGCGGTCGAGCGCCAGCTCGAACTTGCTCTGCGGATCGGTGACGGCTACCACCACGATGTCTTCGGTCATGATGTCGAACTCGTCGCCCTGCGGGGCTCGACGCTCGACGATTTCCAGGCCCTGTCGATGCACCGTGGAATCGGGACCGAATTTCAGGCTGGTGAGTTTGAAGAAGACGAGGCGATCCTCGTCGTAGCGGATCAGGCCGTGGCGCCAGCCCTGGCCACCGCGCGCGGGCAGTGTGCGTAGTAGCGCGGCCGTGCCGCCGCGGCGCAACATCACCAGGCGATAGGTCGAAGCACCGGCGACGAACAGCAGCGTGAGCACCAGAATGATCAACAGAACCATCCCGGTTTGCAATGCCGTACGCCCTTTCGCTCTTGCCGGTGTCGTGGACACCTCTGCCCAGCCATTCAATCACGCCCGCTACGGTGCCCTGCGCCCGGACCGCCTTTCCCCCGAAAGGGGCCCTTAAACAACGGAAGCCGGCGAGGAACTGTAAAAGTTCCTCGCCGGCTTCAGCGCTGTTCTACTTCGATCAGTCGGTGACGGTCGCTTCGACCGCGCGCACCTGGCCCTGGGCAGCACGCAGCTGCACCTCGGAGGCGGTGCTGTCGGACAGCACCTTGCGCGCCGCGTCGACGTCGACCTCGCCCGCGAGATCCGCGGACTCGGCCAACACCCGCACGGTGTCGGCGGTGACCGAGAAGAAGCCACCGTGCACCGCGGCCACGATCCGCTCGCCGTCGGTGGTCACGATCGAAACCGTGCCACCTTCCACGAGCTGACCCAGCAGCGGCTCATGGCCCGCCATGATGCCGATCTGACCTTCGGTGGTCTGCGCGCTGACGAACGAAGCCTGGCCGGACCAGAGCTTGCGTTCGACAGCTACGAGATCAACTGTCATCTCCGCCATAGTGGACTACTTCCCGAGGATCTTCTTCGCGGCTGCCTCGACGTCGTCGAGACCACCGCAGGAGTTGAACGCCTGCTCCGGGTAGTGATCGAACTCGCCCTTGCAGACACGGTCGAAGTCGTCGATGGTCTGTTCCAGCGGAACGACCGAGCCGACCTGGCCGGTGAACTTCTCGGCGACGATGAAGTTCTGACCCAGGAACTTCTCCAGGCGACGGGCGCGACCGACGAGGACCTTGTCCTCTTCGGAGAGCTCGTCCATGCCGAGGATGGCGATGATGTCCTGCAGTTCCTTGTACTTCTGCAGGATCCGCTTGACCTCGTTGGCGACCCGGAAGTGGCGCTCGCCGACGATCGAAGCCTCGAGGATACGAGAGGTCGAGGTCAGCGGGTCGACGGCCGGGTAGATGCCCTTCTGCGAGATCGGGCGCGAAAGCTCGGTCGTCGCATCCAGGTGGGCGAAGGTGGTCGCCGGCGCCGGGTCGGTGTAGTCGTCGGCGGGGACGTAGATCGCCTGCAGCGAGGTGATCGAGCGACCCTTGGTCGAGGTGATGCGCTCCTGGAGCTGACCCATCTCGTCCGCCAGCGTCGGCTGGTAACCCACGGCCGAAGGCATGCGACCCAGCAGGGTCGAGACCTCGGAACCGGCCTGGGTGAAACGGAAGATGTTGTCGATGAACAGCAGCACGTCCTGGCCCTTGACGTCGCGGAAGTACTCCGCCATCGTCAGCGCGGACAGGGCGACACGCATACGCGTGCCCGGCGGCTCGTCCATCTGGCCGAAGACTAGGGCGGTGTCCTGGAGGACGCCCATCTCTTCCATTTCCAGGTGGAGGTCGGTGCCCTCACGGGTACGCTCACCGACGCCCGCGAACACCGAGGTGCCCGAGAACTCGCGAGCGATACGGGTGATCATCTCCTGGATCAGCACGGTCTTGCCGACACCGGCACCACCGAACAGACCGATCTTGCCGCCCTTGACGTACGGGGTCAGCAGGTCGATGACCTTGACGCCGGTCTCGAGGATCTCGGTCTTGCCCTCGAGCTGGTCGAAGCTCGGCGGCTGACGGTGGATGCCCCACTGCTCGCCATCGCGGCCGAGGCCGGGAGTGTCGAGGCAGTCGCCCAGCGCGTTGAACACGTGGCCCTTGACGATGTCGCCGACGGGCACCGAGATCGGCTTACCCGTGTCGGTGACGATCGCGCCACGGACCAGACCATCGGTCGGCTGCATCGAGATGGTGCGCACGATGTTGTCGCCGAGGTGCTGAGCGACCTCGAGGGTCAGGGTCTTGGCCACCGACGCGAGCTTGATGTCGGTGTGCAGAGCGTTGAAGAGCTCGGGGATGGCACCACGCGGGAACTCGACGTCCACGACGGGGCCGATGACACGGACGACCCGGCCGGCGGTTTCGCCCACCTGGCTCGCGTTGTCCTTAGTGACAGCTGCGGTCATTGGTTTGGATTCACTTCCTGCGCGTTTAGTCGCGGTCCGAGCTCGACGCCAGCGCATTGACGCCGCCGACGATTTCGCTGATTTCCTGCGTGATCTGGGCCTGACGCACCGAGTTCGCCTCGCGCTGGAGCACATTGGCCAGCTCGTTGGCGTTATCGGTGGCCGCCTTCATTGCGGTGCGCCGAGCCGCGGACTCGGATGCCGCTGCCTCGAGCAACGCTGCGTAGATGCGTGTGTTGACGTACTTGGGCAGCAGAGCCCCCAGCAGCACGTCGGCATCCGGCTCGAACTCGTACTGTGCCGACACCACCACGTTCGGCGCGTCCGACATGATGTCGTCGCCGAGTTCGTAGTTCTCGTCGACGAAGCTGACCTGGATCGGCGCCAGACGACGCACCTCCGGGGTCTGGGTCAGCATCGACACGAACTTCGTGTACACGATGTGCAGCTCGTCGACACCCTCGATGGTTCCGGTGCCGTCCAGCGATTCGACTTCGCCGTCGGAGCCGGCCATGAAGGCCTCGACCAGGTGCTTGCACGCGGACGACGCATCGGTGTACTTGGGCTGCTGAGAGAACCCGAACCACGATGCCTGCAGCGCACGGTTGCGGAACCGGTAGTAGGTGATGCCCTTGCTGCCCATCACGTACACAACAGGTTCTTTGCCGTCGCCACGCAGCGTGGTCATGAGCTCTTCGGCGCGCTTGAGCACGTTCGAGTTGTAGCCACCGCACATACCGCTGTCACTGGTGATCACCAGGACAGCGGCCCGACGAGCGTTGGGACGCTCGGTCAGCAGCGGGTGCGACAGGTTCTTCGAAGCGCTCGCCAGTTCGCCGAGGACCTTGGTGATCTCCTCGGCGTACGGCTTGGCAGCCGCAACCCTGGCCTGGGCCTTGGAAATTCGCGAGGTCGCGATCAGTTCCTGAGCCTTGGTGATCTTCTTGATCGAATTCACACCACGAATGCGGGAGCGCAATTCGCGCAAACTAGCCACTAGCGGTTCACACTCCCCTCATTCGTCAGATCGGAAATTGCCGACATCATGAACCCGGCTTACTTGTCGACGTGCTTGCGAGTGACCGACAGCGACTCGACCTCTTCGTGGTCGAGCTCGCCCGCGGCGGCCTCGTTCACGATGCGCTTGCCGTTCGAATCCAGGAAGCCCTGCTTGAACTTCTCGGTCTCGGCCTTGATCGCGTCGGCGGCTTCGCCGGCCAGCGGCTTCTTGCCACCCTCGAGCGCGTCGAACGAGCTCTGGGTCGCGCCGTGCAGGTACTCGAGCAGCTCGGCGGTGAAGCGACGCACGTCTTCGACGGGCACCGACTCGTAGAAACCGGCGTCGACCAGGTAGATCGAGACGACCTGATCCTCGACCGAGACCGGCGAGTACTGGTCCTGCTTGAGCAGCTCGACCCAGCGGGCGCCACGCTCGAGCTGCGCCAGCGACGCGGCGTCGAGGTCGGAGGCGAAGGCGGAGAACGCCTCCAGCTCGCGGTACTGCGCCATTTCCAGACGCAGCGAACCGGCGACCTTCTTCATGGCCTTGGTCTGGGCTGCGCCACCGACACGGGAGACCGAGGTACCGACGTTGATCGCCGGGCGGACGCCCTTGTTGAACAGGTCGGACTCGAGGAAGACCTGGCCGTCGGTGATGGAGATGACGTTGGTCGGGATGAACGCCGAGACGTCGTTGGCCTTGGTCTCGATGATCGGCAGACCGGTCATCGAGCCGCCGCCCATGGCGTCGGACAGCTTCGCGCAACGCTCCAGCAGGCGGGAGTGCAGGTAGAACACGTCACCGGGGTAGGCCTCGCGGCCCGGCGGACGACGCAGCAGCAGCGAGATGGCGCGGTACGCCTCGGCCTGCTTGGTCAGGTCGTCGAACACGATGAGGACGTGCTTGCCCTGGTACATCCAGTGCTGGCCGATGGCCGAACCGGTGTACGGAGCCAGCCACTTGAAGCCGGCCGAGTCGGACGCGGGGGCGGCCACGATGGTGGTGTACTCCATCGCGCCGTGCTCCTCGAGCGCGGACTTGACGCCCGCGATGGTGGAGCCCTTCTGGCCGATCGCGACGTAGATGCAGCGAACCTGCTTGTTGACGTCGCCGGTTTCCCAGTTCGCCTTCTGGTTCAGGATCGCGTCGATCGCGACGGCGGTCTTGCCGGTCTTGCGGTCGCCGATGATCAGCTGACGCTGGCCGCGGCCGATGGCCGTCAGCGCGTCGATCGCGGTGATACCGGTGGCCAGCGGCTCTTCGACCGGCTGACGTTCCAGCACGGACGCGGCCTGCAGCTCCAGCACGCGGCGCTCGTCGGACTCGATCTCGCCCAGGCCGTCGATCGGCTGGCCGAGCGGGTTGACGACGCGACCGAGGAACTTGTCACCCACGGGAACCGAGAGCACGTCGCCGGTGCGACGGACCTGCTGGCCCTCCTCGAGCGAGGCGTACTCGCCGAGGATGACGGCACCGATGTTGGTGTCCTCGAGGTTCAGCGCGACGCCGAGAACCCCGCCGGGGAACTCGAGCAGCTCGTTGGCCATCGCCGAAGGCAGACCGCTGACGTGGGCGATACCGTCGCCGGTATCGGTCACGAGGCCGACTTCTTCGATGGAGGTTTCCGGGGTGTAGCTCTGGGTGTAGCTCTCGATCGCGCTACGGATCTCGTCGGAGGAGATCGTCAGCTCCGCCATGTTGTTCCTGCTCTCGCTGTGGTCTCGAATGTCGGGGGTTGGGAAGTTGCTGTGTGCGGGCCCTTGTCAGGACAGCGCGCGGCGCAGCTTCTCCAGTCGGCCGGTGGCGCTGCCGTCGATCACGTCGTCTCCGACGCGGACGACGACGCCGCTCAGCAGCGTCGGGTCGACCTGCACGTGCACGGTGACGGCCTTGCCATAGATCCGCTGCAGGGAAGCCGACAGCTTCTCCTTCTGCTGATCGTTCAGCTCGACTGCCGAGTTCACGTGGGCGACGATCTGGTCACGACGTGCCGCCGCCAGATCGGACAGGGCGTCGAGGGAGACGCCGATGTTGTTGGTCCGCAGCCGGGTGACCGCCTGCTCGGCCAACGCCAGGGTGACCGGCTCGGCCTTGCCGGTGAGCAACCGCACGATCAGTTCGCGCCGCGCCGAAGCGGGCTTTCCCTGGTCGGACAGTGCCTGTTCCAGCTTCGGATTGTCGGCGACGATGCGTCCGAGCCGGAACAGCTCGTCCTCCACCGCGTCCTGACGCCCACCGACAGCAGCGGACTCCAGCAGAGCCTCCTGCCCCAGCAGCACCAGGGTGTCGACCAGGTCGCGGGTGCGTGACCAGTTCTGAGCCACCGCGGTGGTCAGCACTGCCTGCGTGGCAGCGCTGACCTTGCCGCCGAAGACCCGTTCGCTGAGTTCAGCGCGCGCCGAACCCGGCACCGAGGAGTCCGCGAGCGCCACACGCAGCGAACGCTGGTCGTCCAGCACGGCGACAACGGCGAACAGTTCCGACCCCGTTGTGGCCGCAACAGTTTCGCTTCCGGTCAGGGCGACCCGAAGCGCCTCGCGAGACCGGGTACTGGCCTCACGGCTCGCTGCGTACATGCTTCTCACTTTCGCGTCGCTACCTTCCGACCCCGATGGAGTTGGTGTCGTCGAGTTCGCTGAGGAACTTGTCGATCGACGCCGCCTGCTTGGCTTCGTCCGAAACAGACTGACCGATGATCTTCTCGGCCAGGTCGACGGCCGTACGGCCGACCTCGGAACGCAGCTCCGTCAGGATCTGCTGGCGCTGGGCTTCCAGCTGGGTGTGACCGGCGGCGACGATGCGGTCGCTTTCGGCCTGGGCGTCCGTGCGCATCTGCGCCAGGATCTGTGCGCCCTGGGTGCGCGCATCCTCGCGGATACGTGCGGCCTCGAGCCGGGCGTCGGCGAGCTGCTGCTGGTACTGCTCCAGCGTGTGCTGCGCCTCGGCCTGGGCTGCTTCGGCCCTGGCGATACCGCCTTCGATCTTGTCCGTGCGCTCTTCGAGTGTCTTGGTCACACGCGGGATCACGTATTTCCAGAAGAGCACGCCGATGATGACGACGCAGACGATCGACCAGACGATGTCGTACGTTGCGGGGAGGAGAGGATTCACATCCTCTCCACCCTCGGCTGCGAGCGTGATGATTTCGCGCATCGGAATCAGAAGATGAAGCCGGCGACGAGGCCGATCAGCGCCAGCGCCTCGGTGAACGCGATACCGAGGAACATGGTGGTGCGGATCTGGCCGGACAGCTCGGGCTGACGCGCGATGCCTTCGATGGCCTTACCGACGACGATACCCACGCCGATGCCGGGGCCGATCGCGGCGAGACCGTAGCCGAGGGCACCGAAGCCCTTGAAGGTGCTCTCGGTGGTCGCGGCTTCCTGGGCCAGGTAAGCGAGGCTCATGAATCTTTCCCTTTCTGTTGCTCACCCGCCGGTCGGCGTGTGTAGCAGGTTTCCGGTCGTTGGTCAGTCAGGTCAGTGGTCGGCAGCGTGCTGCGACTGGCCGATGTACACGGCGGTCAGCAGCGCGAAAACGTAGGCCTGCAGGAAGATCACCAGCAGCTCGAACAGCGTGAAGCCGATGCCGGCCAGCAGCGAGAAGGGCGAGAAGACCTTCATCCACGCGGTGGCATCGAACAGGAAGTACCAGGTCGCGCTGAAGAACAGCACCAGCATGATGTGGCCGGCCAGCATGTTGGCCAGAAGACGCACGGTCAGCGTGAACGGGCGCAGGATGAAGGTCGAGATGAACTCGATCGGGATCAGCAGCACGTGCAGCGCGACCGGCACGTCGGGCACGACGATGCTGTGGCGGATGTAGGAGAAGAATCCGTACTTCCGGATGCCGACGTAGTTGTACGTGATGTACACGATCGCGGCCAGGACGATCGGCATGCCGATGCGCGCGTTGGACGAGATGTTCAACCCGGGAATCACACCGGAGAAGTTCAGGAACAGAACCGTGAAGAAAATCGTCGCGAGCAGCGGCAGGAACTTCTTGCCGGTTTCCTTACCGAGGACCTCGTCGGCGATCTGCTCCTTGACGAAAACCACACCGGCTTCCATCACGTTCTGCAGGCCGCGGGGCACGATCTTCGGCGACCGGAAAGCCAGCACGAAGACGGCCACCAGAACGGCGGTCATCAATAGGCGGACCAGCATCAGGCGATCGAGTTCGAACGGCGTCCCCGCGAACAGCACTGCTGGAGGGTAGAAGTCGGACAGCGATGGCGCGTGAAACTCGCCCGCCGCCAAAGTGATGACGCTCAGCGTTCTCTCCCGTGTTCGGGCCGCGGGTACGACGGTCATTCCCGCGGTTCGATCGGACATTGACGATCAATGGGGTCGACTCTGGTCGGCTCGAAATTCGACAGCCGCTCGTACGGTGTAACCCGTACTGCTACTGATCGGGCGTCGGCGACATCGTCGACATGCTTCAACCGGGCACATTCCACCCGGATCGGCAGTAAGCATAGCGGCACCGGGTGGGATCTCGATGATCCCCCCTGGCAACCCGAGGCATTGCCCCGAGTTCGTCGGGTTGCGCCTCTAGCTTGGGTGCTTGCTTACCAACACTTTACCAAGCTATCTACGACAGTGTGTAGCTGGGTTGGATTATTCCTGCTCGGAAGCCGTTTCGCCGTCTCCCGCGCGTGTCGTGACGTACGGAACCTTCTGGCTCACAACGCCGTACGTCTCCGCGCCCAGCACGATCAGCAGGGCTCCCACCACGGTAAAGAACAGTGCGGGCCTGCTGTAGAAGTCGAACTGGTTCAGCACCACGATGACCAACAGCGCCACCAGCATCTTGCCGACCCAGCTGACCAGCATGACCGCACCGGCCATGGTCGGCGGCAGCTTGGCGCCGATCAGGACCGCCACGACCGTGGTGAGAATGAACCCGCCACCGATCGCGGAGCCCAGCAGCGCGCCCCACAGGCCGGGCATCCCGGCCACCGCGGCGGCGATCGCCACCGAGACGACCACGAGCACGCCGAGGCCGATCAGGCCGTAACGCAGGGCGGCGCGCAGGGGGGCATCGGGGCCGGGCACGGGTTCGGGTGTAAAGCTCACGCGCCGAACTTTACCTTGCGCGCCGATCTCACTGTTTGGCCGACTCTGTCCGTCTTATCGAGGGGATCGCGGTCACTACCAGCGCGAACACCAATCCGCCCGCCACCAGCAGGACAACCAGACGCCGATCCATCAGCGAGGTTCCCACCGCGCCGAAAGCCAGCACACCGACCCATAAATAGATCAGCAGGACCACGCGACGGTGCGAATGTCCGATCTGTAGCAATCGGTGATGCAGATGCATTTTGTCCGGTGTGGAAAAACTCACGCCCGCGCGCACCCGGCGCACGATCGCCAGCAACAGATCCAGCACCGGAATGAACATCACCGCGCCCACCAGCAACAGTGGGGACAACAGGCCGACAATGTCACGCGGGCCGTAACCCTGCAGCGGAATTCGACCCGAAGCACCGGTGGAAACCGCCGCCAAGATCAAACCGATCATCATCGAACCGGTATCGCCCATGAATATTCGGGCGGGCGAGAAATTGTGTGGCAGAAATCCCAGGCACGCGCCTGCCAGTGCGGCGGCCAGCAACGCGGGCGGATAGGTGTCCACCGAGCCGCCCTGGTCGTAGAGCAAACCGATGGAGAACACGAAAACAGCGGTCGCGCAGATCAATCCCAGACCCGCGGCCAGTCCGTCCAAACCGTCCACGAAATTCATCGCATTCACCAGGGTGACGGTGATGGCGACGGTGACGAGACCGCCCTGCAGTGCGTCCAGCACCACGGTGGTGTCGTTGAACGGGTTGTAGATCACGTACCAACTCAGGCCCATCACGGCCATCACGCCGGCCGCGGTGATCTGTCCGACGAATTTGGTGAGCGCGTCCAGGCCCCACCGGTCGTCGACGATGCCGACCAGCACGATGATCGTGGCGGCCACCAGCACCGCCGGAATATCGGGGGCGTAGTCGAAACCTCTTCGCAGCGCGGGCAATTGGTGCGCGAACAGCACCGCGGCGACCACGCCGATGTACATGCCGACACCGCCCATGCGCGGCACCGGCTTCACGTGCACGTCACGCTCGCGCGGCACCGCGACCGCGCCGAACGCGATGGCCAGCACTCGCACGCCGCCGGTGGCCAAGAAGGTCACCGTGGCCGAGACCAGCAGCACGAGCAACAGCTCGCGCAGGGGAACGACTGAACTCATCAGTGGCGTGCGATCACCGCTGCGCGGCGGTGGTCAGGGCTTCGGGCGCCATGCCCAGCACCTCCGCGATATCGGCCACCGACACAGCACCTTCCCGCAACACCCGCGGCTGATCCGCGGTGAGATCCACGATCGTCGAGGCCACGGCGTGCTCGGCCGGACCACCGTCGAGATACACGCTCGCCAGCGACCCCAGCTGCTCGCGCGCTTCCGCGGCGGTGGTGGCGGGCGGCTGCCCCGAGACATTGGCACTGGATACCGCCAGCGGCCCCACTTCACGCAACAGTTCCAACGCCACCGGATGCAACGGCATCCGCAACATCACGGTCCCCCGGGTATCGCCGAGGTCCCAGGCCAGCGAAGGTGCCGCTTGCACAACAAGACTCAGGGCACCGGGCCAGAACGCGCGGATCAGTTCCCGCGCCTGCGGCCGCACCGAGAACACCAGTCCGTCGATGGTGTGCCACGACCCGACCAGCACCGGCACCGGCATATCGCGCCCGCGTCGCTTGGCCGCGAGCAGATCGCTCACCGCGGCGGAATCGAACGCGTCGGCGGCCAGGCCGTAGAGCGTGTCGGTAGGCATCACGACCAACCTGCCGGACTTCAGCGCGCTGGTTGCGGCGGTGACTCCGGCGGCCCGCGAATCGGCCTCGGCACAGTCGTAGACGGTACTCACGGGGCTTATCCTAGGGATGTTGACTGGCAACGACGAAGCGGGGCTTGCCTGCGAGGTCGGGGTGTTCGGTGACGTCGTTGAAACCGGCCGAACGCAACAGTGCCGCTACTCCCCCACCGTTGGTGTCGTCGTGCTCGATCGCCGTCGCGCCGCGAGGGCGCAGCAAGCGGGCGATCGTGGGGACCATCGCGCGGATCACGTCGAGGCCGTCCGGCCCGCCGAACAGGGCGCGGTGCGGGTCGTGGTCGGCTACCTCGGGATCGAGGACGGCCGCTTCGGGGACGTAGGGCGGGTTGGAGACGACCAAGTCGACGGTGCCCTTCAGGGGGGTGAGCAGTGTTTCGTCGGTGACGTCGTCGGCGTGCAGGGTGATGGGGGTGTCGCCGGCGGCGATGCGGGAGTCGGCGTTGCGACGGGCCCAGATGATGGCGTCGGGGTCCAGTTCCACGGCGTGGACCTGGGCGTCGGGGCGGGCGTGCGCAAGCGCGAGGGCCAGGGCGCCCGAACCGGTGCACAGGTCGACCACGATCGGCGCGTGATCGTGCGGCAGCGTCTCGAGGTAGGCCAGCGCCCACGCGAACAGCAGCTCGGTTTCCGGGCGGGGGACGAACACGCCGGGGCCCACGGCCAGGTCGATTTCGCCCATCGGTGCGGTTCCGGTCAAGTGCTGCAAGGGAATTCGCGCGGCGCGCTGTTCGATCAATGCCCGGTAGCGGTCGGCGACCTCCGGCTCGACCATCGGGATCAAGGCCAACCTCATGCGCTGGGTGTCCAGCACATGGGCGGCCAGGTTCTCCGCGTCGGGCATAGGCGAACCGACGCCCGCCTCGGCCAACCGCGCGGCGGCTTCGACGATCAGCGGACGCAATCGCAGACGTTCGGTCATCGAATTGCTCCGAATGCCCGCGTGCCCGACGCGACGGCGTCACGGTACCGACCTCGCACACCGGAACTGGTCTGGCACGCGACCGACTGCGGGCTGCTCATGTCGGTTACTCCGCGGCCATGCGCGCGTCGCGGTCCGCCTTGCCCAGCGCGTCCAGCAGCGGGTCCAGCTCGCCGTCGAGCACGGCGTCGAGATTGTGCGATTTGAAGCCGATGCGGTGGTCGGCGATCCGGTTCTCCGGGAAGTTGTAGGTGCGGATGCGTTCGGAACGGTCGACCGTGCGGATCTGGCTCGCGCGCCCGGCGGCGGCTTCCTGGTCGGCCTGTTCCTCGGCCAGCGCCTGCAGTCGCGCGGCCAGCACCTGCATCGCGCGCGCCTTGTTCTGCAGCTGCGAACGCTCGTTCTGGCAGGTCACCACGATGCCCGAGGGCAGGTGGGTGATGCGAACGGCGGAGTCGGTGGTGTTGACGCCCTGGCCGCCCTTGCCCGACGACCGGTAGACGTCGATGCGCAGGTCGGTTTCGTCGATCTGCACCTGCTCGACCTCGTCGGGCTCCGGGTAGATCAGCACGCCGGCGGCGGAGGTATGGATGCGGCCCTGCGATTCGGTCACCGGCACGCGCTGCACCCGGTGCACCCCGCCCTCGAACTTGAATCGCGACCACACACCGTCGCGCGCGGCGTCCTTGCTCTTGATCGACAGCGTCGCGTCCTTGTATCCGCCCAGGTCGGAATAGGTGACATCCAGCGTCTCCACCTTCCACCCGTGCCGCTCGGCGTACCGGATGTACATGCGCGCCAGATCGGCGGCGAACAACGCCGATTCCTCGCCACCTTCGCCGGACTTCACCTCGAGCACCACGTCGTCACCGTCGTGCGGGTCACGCGGGGCGAGCAGATCGGCCAGCGCCTGCTCGAGTTCGACCTGTTGCGCCTCGAGTCCGGGCACTTCGGCGGCGAAAGAAGAATCATCGGAAGCCAGCTCACGAGCGGCCTCGAGATCATCGCGGACGGCCTCGAGCTTGCGATAGGTCGACATCACGGGCGCCAACTCGGCAAACCGCTTACCAACACGCCGCGCCGCTCCGGTGTCGTTGTGCAACGACGGATCGGCGAGCTGCATCTCCAGACCCGCGTATTCGGCGAGGATGTCGTCGATGGCAGACGGCTGCGTCACGTGAAGTTCCTTATTTTGTGCGAAAAAGCGAATGACCTCGGGCAGAGAAACCACCGACGCCCGGCCTGCAGAAGCAGTACCGGGCGTCGGGGGAGGTAACTAGGAAGCGTCTTCGGTCTTCTTGGCACCGGGGCGCTTGCCGTAGCGAGCCTCGAAGCGAGCAACGCGGCCGCCGGTGTCGAGGATCTTCTGCTTGCCCGTGTAGAACGGGTGGCACTGCGAGCAGACCTCGACCGAGATCTGGCCGGACTCCTTGGTGGAGTGCGTCTGGAAGGTGTTGCCGCAACCACACACAACGGTGGTCTCGACATACGTGGGGTGGATTCCTGCCTTCATGGGCGTCCTCTCGATAATGGTCGCCGGGTCGTATCCCCAAGAAGTGGGGTACGTGAACCGGAACCGACTAGGCGGGAGTCTGCGAAACCTCGCAGACACACAGCGGTCCAGTATGCCAGATCAGGCCGCACCCACTGAGAACACCCCCCACCTCAGCTTTGTTCCCCGAAATACAGCAAGGGCCCCGCCGAAGCGGAGCCCTTGTCGTAGTTCTAGACGATCACTCGTCCAGAGCGCTCGGTGCGGTCTTGGAGACCGTCATCAAGAACTCGAGGTTGTTCTTGGACTTGCGCAGACGATCCATCAGCAGATCGATCGCCTGGTGCGAATCCAGACCCGACAGCACGCGACGCAGCTTGTGCACCACGGCCATCTCGTCGGGCGACAGCAGCAGTTCATCGTGCCGGGTGCTCGACGGGTTGATGTCCACCGCGGGGAACACGCGACGTTCGGCGATCTTGCGGTCGAGCTTGAGCTCGGCGTTGCCGGTGCCCTTGAACTCCTCGAAGATCACCGTGTCGCCGGTGGAACCGGTCTCCACCATCGCCGTGGCGATGATGGTGAGCGAGCCACCGTTCTCGATGTTGCGTGCCGCGCCCAGGAACCGCTTGGGCGGGTACAGCGCGGTCGAGTCGACACCACCGGACAGGATGCGGCCCGAGGCAGGCGACGAGTTGTTGTACGCACGACCCAATCGAGTGATCGAATCCAGCAGCACCACAACGTCTTTGCCCATTTCCACCAGACGCTTGGCGCGCTCGATGGCGAGCTCGGCGACGGAGGTGTGGTCACCCGGCGGGCGGTCGAAGGTGGAGGCGATGACCTCACCCTTCACCGAACGCTGCATATCGGTGACCTCTTCGGGACGCTCGTCGACCAGCACGACCATGAGGTAGCACTCGGGGTTGTTGATCGAGATCGCGTTGGCGATGTCCTGCATGATCGTGGTCTTACCCGCCTTGGGCGGGGACACGATCAGCGCACGCTGACCCTTACCGATCGGCATGATCAGGTCGATCACGCGCGTGGTGAGCTTGTTCTGCGCGGTTTCCAGGCGCAGGCGCTCGTTCGGGTACAGCGGGGTGAGCTTCTGGAAGTCCGGACGTCGACGCGCCGCATCCAGATCGCCACCGTTGACGGTGTCCAGTCGAACCAGCGGGTCGAATTTCTGACGCTGGTTGTTCTGCTCGCCGTCGCGCGGGGCACGCACCGCACCGGTGATCGCGTCACCGCGGCGAAGGCCGTTCTTGCGCACCAGGTTCATCGACACGTACACGTCGTTGGGGCCTGCGAGGTAGCCCGACGTCCGCACGAACGCGTAGTTGTCGAGGACATCGAGGATGCCGGCGACCGGCTGCAGGACGTCGTCCTCGCGAATGTCGTAATCGCGGGCCTCGGTCGGGCCGTTGCCCACCGGACCACCGTCGCGGTCGCGACCACGACGACGCTCACGGAACCGACGTCCCCGGCGACCGCGGCCGCCTTCCTCGTCGTCGTCACCACGGTCGTCGCGGGGTCCGCGATTGCCGCCGGCGTTGTTGCCGTTGGAGCCCTGATTCTGGTTGCGCTCGTTCTGATTACGCTCGCCACGGTTGTTGCCGCCGCGATCGTTGCCATTACGGTCGTTGCGCTCGCCACGCTCGGCACCATTGCGGTCGCCACGCTCGCGTCGACGATCGCCGGAGTCGCCACCCTCGGCCTTGTCTGCCTGCTTGGGCTCCTCGGCGCGATTGTCGGCCCGGTTGTCGCCGCCCGCGTTGCGGTTGTCGGCGGACGCGTTGCGGTTCTCGGCGGAAGCGTTGTCGCCACCACCGGAACGGCCCTGGTCACGCCCACGACGCTGCCTGCCACGACCACGCTGACCGCTCTCGCGACCGGAATCCTCACCGGCTTCGGCGGGGGCATCGGTCTTGACCTGCTCGGTCTTGGCAGGCTCGGTCTTGGCCGGCTCGGCCTTGGCCGGCTCGGCCTTGACCTGCTCGACCGGAGCCTGCGCGGCCTTGACCTCGACGGCCTCGACCGGCTTGTCAGCCTTGGCGGCCTTGGGCGCTTCGGACTTGGCGGGCGCGTCGTTCACGACAGGCGCGGCGGTCTCGGTGCGCTTGTCGCCGCGAGCGGGCGCACCGGCCTGATTTTCCTTGATAGCGGCGATGAGATCGCCCTTACGCATTCCGGAGGTGCCTCGGATACCGAGCTCCCCCGCCAGTGCGCGCAACTGCGGCAACAGCATTCCAGTCAGCCCCGATCGTGCGACGTCGGTGTGTTCGCTCATTTTCGAAATCTGTCCGGATTCACTTTCGCGGCTGCCCGAGTTCGTAGGGTTGGAATCCACCCCGGGTGTCGCGAGCAGGTCCGTTTCTGTCACGGAAGTCCTTTCCTTCCCTCGAATGCCTTGCGCTGATTCGAGGGTTCCGTTCCGTAGACCCGGCAACATATGCCGAGCTCGGATTATGCGTCCATGTTCGACGCCTGTGCCGTACTACCCGCCGCGGAAGACCGGAGGCTTCGCCACCAGAAGACAGTGGTGATGGGGAGCGATTGCCCTGATGAAGCACCGGCGTCTGATGCGCACGATGTACGGACTTGCCCAGAATAGCTGCCCATTGCGAACAACGGCAAGGCAGGCACGCCGTCAGTGCGTTTCGACCCCGTCGGCAATGCCGGGTTCGAGCACGCGCAAACCGTCCGATTCGGCTTGTTCGCGCAGGTCATCGGGGAATTCTTCGGTGGTCAACGCCAGAATTGTCGGTCCGGCGCCCGAAACGGTCGCCGCGATTCCCGCGTCACGCAACCGCGCGATCCACTTTGTGGTCAGCGGTAGCGCGGGCGCACGCTGGGTCTGGTGCAGCCGGTCCTGCGTGGCCGACATCAGCAGATCGGGGCGTTCGGTCAGCGCGACCACGGCCAGCGCCGCCCGGCTGACGTTGAACGCGGCGTCGCCGTGCGGCACCTGCTCGGGCAGCAGCCCGCGGGTGTGCGCGGTGGACGAGCGCTCCTGCGGGATCAGCACCACCGGACGCAACGCGGGCGACGGCGTCAGCCGCACGGCCCGGTAGTCACGCCCCGACACCGCATCGGTTTCGGTCCACGACACCACGATTGCGCCGAGCACGCTGGCCGCGGCATTGTCGGGATGGCCTTCGAATTCCGAGGCCAGCTGCACCAGACGGTCACCGTCCAGGCGCAGCGCGGGATCGAACTTCGCGGCAAGCCCCGCACCGGCGGCCAGCCCACCGACCACCGCGGACGCACTGGAACCCAGACCCCGCGAGTGCGGAATCACGTTGCGGCACACCACGTCCAGGCCGTCGGCCCACACACCCAGCGATTCCAGTCCGCGCTCGATCGCGCGGACCACCAGATGGGTCGGGCCCCATGGCACGTCGTCGGCGCCTTCACCCTCGACCCGGATGTTCAGACCCGATTCGGTTGTGCGCACCACGATTTCGTCGTAGATGCCCAATGCCATTCCCAGACAATCGAATCCGGGTCCGAGGTTGGCAGTGGAGGCGGGAACACGCACGGTCACTTCGAGACCGGCGGGCAGTGTCGCTGTCATCAGAGTGGGCTCGGGGCTCAACTCAGGCCAGCTCGAGTTCGCGGGCGATAGCGACCGGGTCCACGGCGACGGGCTTGACCTCGGGCATTCCGGCCAGGGCGTTGTCGGGGTCCTTGAGACCGTTGCCGGTCACGGTGCAGACCACGGTCAGGCCCGAATCCAGCCAGCCTTCCTTGCGCGCGGCCAGCAGTCCGGCAACGCTCGCGGCGGAGGCGGGCTCCACGAAGACGCCCTCCTTCGCGGCGACGAGGCGGTAGGCGGCCAGGATCTCGTCGTCGGTGGCCGCGCGGAACGCACCACCGGACTGCTCCTTGGCTTCCATCGCACCGTTCCACGACGCCGGGGCGCCGATCCGGATGGCGGTGGCGATGGTCTCGGGGTCCTTCACCGGAGCACCGTGGACCAGCGGCGCGGCACCGGCGGCCTGCACGCCGAGCATGCGCGGCAGCACCTTGGTGATGCCGTCGGCGTGGTACTCGCGGTAGCCGCGCCAGTAGGCGGTGATGTTGCCCGCGTTGCCGACCGGCAGCACGTGCACATCGGGGGCCTTGCCCAACACGTCGCAGATCTCGAACGAGGCGGTCTTCTGCCCTTCGATGCGCGCCGGGTTCACCGAGTTCACCAGGCCGACCTGCGGGAATTCCGCGGTGACCTTGCGTGCCAGCTCGAGGCAGTCGTCGAAGTTGCCCTCGACCTGGATGATCTTGGCGCCCAGCATCACGGCTTGGGCCAGCTTGCCCATCGCGATCTTGCCCTGCGGGATCAGCACGGCGCATTCCATGCCGGCGCGGGTGGCGTACGCCGCGGCCGAGGCCGAGGTGTTGCCGGTCGACGCGCACAGCACGGCCTTCTGACCGCGGTACTTGGCGTCGGTCATGGCCATGGTCATGCCGCGGTCCTTGAACGAACCCGTCGGGTTGGCGCCCTCGACCTTGAGGTACACCTCGCACCCGGTGAGTTCGGACAGGTACGGCGCGGGCACCAGCGGGGTGCCGCCCTCGAACAGGGTCACCGGCTCCCAGTCGGCCGCACCGGCCAGGCGGTCGCGGTAGGCAGCGATCAGACCGGGCCAGCGCGAGTGCACGCCGGTCTGGGGGGCGATGCCGGTGGAGCTCATTCTTCGGTGCCTTCCAGTCTTAGAACGCTGGTCACAGCGGTCACGGATTCCATGTCCGCCAGTACTGCGACAGTATCTGCCAGCGACGATTCCACCGCATGGTGGGTGACGACCACGAGTCGGGCGCCGTCGCCGTGGCCCTGCTGACGCACCGTGGAGATGCTCACCCCGTGTTGTGCGAAGGTGTCGGCGACCGCGGCGAGTACGCCCGGACGGTCCTCTACCTGCAGGTTCACGTGGTAGCGGGTGGGGGTGTCGCCGATCGGCGCGATCGGCAGTTCAGCATAAACCGATTCGCCGGGCGCACGCCCACCGTAGAACTTGTTGCGCGCGGCCATCACCAGGTCGCCGAGCACGGCCGACGCGGTGGGGGCGCCACCGGCACCCTGGCCGTAGAACATCAGGCGACCGGCGTTGTCGGCTTCCACGACCACCGCGTTGAACGCGCCGTTGACCGAGGCCAGGGGGTGCTTGCGCGGGATGAGTGCCGGGTACACGCGCACGGAGACGCGATCCTTGCCGCCCTGCGCCGAGGTCGGCTCGCCCGGACCTGCGGAAACGCGCTCGCAGATGGCGAGCAGCTTGACCGTGCAGCCCACCGCCGAGGCGGTTTCGAGGTCTTCAGCGGTGATCTTGGTGATGCCTTCGCGGTACACGTCCGCCGCGGTCACCCGCGTGTGGAACGCCAGCGAGGCCAGGATCGCGGCCTTGGCGGCGGCGTCGTAACCCTCGACGTCGGCGGTGGGGTCAGCTTCGGCGTAGCCGAGCGCGGTGGCCTCGGCGAGCACGTCGTCGTAGGCGGCGCCGGTCTCGTCCATGGCCGAGAGGATGAAGTTGGTGGTGCCGTTGACGATGCCGACGACCTTGTTCACCCGGTCACCCGACAGTGACTGGATCAGCGGCCGGACCACCGGGATCGCACCGGCGACGGCGGCTTCGAAGTACAGGTCGGCGCGGCTGCCCTCGGCGGCGGCGGCCAGTTCACCGGTGTAGTCGGCCAGCAGCGCCTTGTTGGCGGTGACCACGGACTTGCCCGCGGCCAGTGCGTCGCCGATCAGCTTGCGCGCGGGGTCGATGCCGCCCATGACCTCGACCACCAGGTCGACATCGTCGCGGGCCAGCAACGCCTCGGCGTCGGTGGTCAGCAATTCGGCGGGCACACCGCGGTCCTTGCTGATGTCGCGCACGGCCACGCCGCGCAGTACGAGCGGCGCACCGACTCGTGAGGCCAGGTCGTCGGCGTGATCGCGCAGTACGCGAACCACCTCGGTACCGACAGTGCCCATCCCGAGTACGGCTACACCCAGCGGGCGTCCCGCGTCTTTGGTGCCGTTCATTGTTCCACCTCCAGGCTGAGCAGGTCCGCCACCGTTTCCCGGCGCAGAATCAGTCGCGACGCACCGTCACGCACCGCGACCACGGCGGGTCGAGTGAGCAGGTTGTAGCGACTGGACATCGAATAGCAGTAGGCGCCGGTCGCCGCGACGGCGACCAGATCCCCGGGTGCCGCGTCGGCGGGCATCCACGTGTCGCGAATGACGATATCGCCACTCTCGCAATGCTTTCCGACCACGCGAGCGACGACCGCATGGGCGTCCGACGAGCGCGAGACCAGACGGCAATCGTAGTCGGCCTGGTACAGCGCGGGGCGGATATTGTCGCTCATCCCGCCGTCCACGCTGACGTAGCGACGACGCGCGCCACCGTCGAGTTCGACATCCTTGATGGTGCCGACCTCGTACAGGGTGACCGTGCCGGGGCCCGCGATGGCGCGACCCGGCTCCACGGCGATGGTCGGCTCGGGCAGGCCTGCGCGGGCGGCTTCGGCGGCGACCAGGGCGCGCAGGTTGGTGGCGAACTCGCCCAGCGGGGGCGGGCTGTCGCTGGGCAGGTATGAAATGCCAAGGCCGCCACCGAGATCCAGCGTCGAGATCTGGGCGGTGCGGTCGATGCCGAACTTGTCGATGGCCTCGCGCAGCAGGCCGAGCATGCGGCGGGCGGCGATTTCGAAGCCGTCCAGTTCGAAGATCTGCGAGCCGATGTGGCTGTGCAGGCCGACCAGGCGCAGGTTGTCGGCCTCGAAAACTCGCGCGAGAGCTTGCATGGCGTCGCCACCGGCGATCGAGAAACCGAACTTCTGGTCCTCGTGGGCGGTGGAGATGTACTCGTGGGTGTGGGCTTCGACGCCGACGGTCACGCGGACCAGCACGTCCTGCACCACGCCCGCGGCACCGGCGACCGCTTCCAGGCGGTCGATCTCGTACAGCGAGTCCACCACCACGTGCCCGACCCCGGCCGCGACGGCGGCTTCGAGCTCGATCACGGATTTGTTGTTGCCGTGCAAGGCAATTCGCTCGGCAGGGAAACCGGCGTTCAACGCAACCGCCAGCTCACCACCGGAGCACACGTCGAGCGACAGTCCCTCGTCGCGGATCCAGCGCGCGATCTCGCCGCACAGGAACGCCTTGGACGCGTAGTGCACGCGAGCATTGGGCCCGAAGGCCTGCACCATGTCGCGGCAGCGCGACCGGAAGTCGTCTTCGTCGATGACGAACAGCGGCGTGCCGTACTGCTGCGCGAGCTCGGTGACGGGCACGCCGGCCAGCCGAACTACGCCATCATCACCGCGAGAAGCGTTGCGCGGCCACACATTCGCGGGCAGGTCGATCATTTCCCGCGGGTCGGTGGGGCGCTGCGCGAGACTGGGCGCGTGGGCGATTTCTGCGTGCCGGGGACCGGCCGGGTGTGCACCACTCATCGTTGTGCGTCCTTCCTGAAAAGCTTGCCGGTGTTCACATGCGCTCCGGTGCGGTCACGCCGAGCAGGGCCAGGCCGTTGGCCAGCACCTGACGGGTCGCCTTGACCAGTTCGAGGCGGGCGGCGTTGAGCGGGGTGACGACGTCGTCGCCCTTGGGCAGCACGCGCATGTCGTCGTCGGACTGGAACGGGTGGTAGACACCGGCCAGTTCTTCGAGGTAGCGGGCGATGCGGTGCGGTTCGCGGGTGTCCGCGGCGGTGGCGACCACGCGCGGGAAATCACCGAGCGTGCGAATCAGATCGCCTTCGCGCGCGGACGTCATCAACGCGAAATCCGGTGCGATGGAAGCGAATTCGGCGAACTTCGCGGCATTGCCGATGATGTTGTTGGTCCGGGCGTGCGCGTACTGGACGTAGTAGACCGGGTTCTCGCTGCTGGCCTTGGTCCACAGGTCCAGGTCGATGTCGATGCTCGAGTTCACCGAGGACCGCACCAGCGCGTAGCGGGCGGCGTCGACGCCGATCTGCTCGACCAGGTCGTTGAGCGTGACCACGGTGCCCGCGCGCTTGCTCATCTTCACCGCGACGCCGTCCTTGACCAGGTTCACCATCTGGCCGATCAGCACCTCGACGGTGTCGGGGTTGTCACCGAACGCGGCCGCTGCCGCCTTCAACCGGCCGATGTAGCCGTGGTGATCCGCGCCCAGCATGTAGATGGCCAGGTCGAACCCGCGCCCACGCTTGTTCTGGAAGTAGGCGATGTCACCGGCGATGTAGGCGGCGTTGCCGTCGCTCTTGAGGACCACGCGGTCCTTGTCGTCGCCGTACTCGGTGGACGCGATCCACCAGGCACCGTCCTTCTCGTACAGGTTGCCCGAGTTCTTGAGTTCTTCGACCGCACGCTCGACCGCACCGGAGGCGAACAGTTCGCTCTCGTTGAAGTACACGTCGAAGTCGGTGCCGAACTCGTGCAGATCCGCGCGGATCTGCGCGAACATCTGCTGCACGCCCTCGCTGCGGAACAGCTCGTGCCGCTCGTCGGCGGACAGGGTGAGCACCTCGGGATGCGCGGCGACGATGCCCGCGCTGATCTCCGAGATGTACTCGCCTGCGTACCCGTCCTCGGGGGTCGGCTCGCCCAGCGCGGCCGCCACCAGCGACTTCGCGAAGCGGTCGATCTGCGCGCCGTGGTCGTTGAAGTAGTACTCGCGGGTCACGTCGGCGCCCTGCGCGGCCAGGATGCGCCCCAGCGCGTCACCGACGGCGGCCCAGCGGGTGCCACCCAGGTGCACCGGACCGGTCGGGTTCGCCGACACGAACTCGAGGTTGATCTTGGTATCGGCCAGCGCGGCGCCGGTGCCGTAGACATCGCCCGCGGCCAGGATCTGGCCCACGATCGCACCCTGCGCCGAAGCGGCCAGTCGGATGTTCAAGAAACCGGGACCGGCGATCTCCGCCACATCGATTCCCTCGCTGGCAGACAGCGCCTCGGCCAGCCAACCGGCCAGCTCGCGAGGATTGGTTCCCACCCGCTTGGCCACCTGCATGGCCACATTCGTGGCATAGTCGCCGTGTTCGGGGTTGCGCGGACGCTCTACTGTGACCTGCTCGGGCAGGACCGACGAGTCCAGTCCGCGTTCGACAAGCACCTTCGCCGCGGTGGTACGAAGGAGATCTGCAAGGTCAGCTGGAGTCACGAGTCTCTATCCTATTGGCTGGGCCCCTTGCAACCACTACCGCCCGCCACGAACCCACCGATCCACACGTCGAAAGAGCACAAGCAGCGATGCCGAGCAGGACTAGCGCAACATCAGCCAAGGCCGTCAAGGCCGCGGGGAAGTCGTCTCCGTCCCGCAAACCCGGTAAGGGCAACCTTCCGGGGAAGAAGCGGGAAACCCCATGGGCCCTTCTCGGCGCGGGCGTTGCCATCGTCGCGCTGGTCGGCCTGCTGGCCTACAGCCTGGTGCCCAAGTACATGGACCAGGCCGCGATCAGGGAAGCCCAGACCGATCTGAAGGAATGGGTGCCCTCCAAGGACAACCAGGACCCGTCGTCGAAGATCGACGGTGTGGTCAAGGCCGAGTACCCGGCCGGGCTGCACGTGACCCCGCAGCAGCGCGTGGCCTACGACAAGTCCCCCGCCTACGGTGGTCCGCACGACGGCGCGTGGGCCAACTGCACGGGCACCGTGTACGCCAAGCCGATCCGCATGGAGAACGCGGTGCACTCGCTCGAGCACGGCGCGGTCTGGGTTGCCTACAACCCGGACAAGGTCGACGCGGCCGGTGTCGAGACGCTGGCGAACTTCGTCAAGGGCCGTCAGTACTCGCTGATGTCGCCGTACCCGGGTCTGGACTCGGCGATCTCGCTGCAGTCGTGGGGCCACCAGCTGAAGCTGGAATCCGCTGACGACCCGCGGATCAAGCAGTTCATCTCCGCGCTGCGCGAGAACCCGTACGCCTACCCCGAGGTCGGCGCGAGCTGCTCGAACCCGATCTTCGACGCGAACAACCCGCCGCCGTTCGACTCCTCGCCCTACGGTCCCGAAGCGGTCCCGATGGACGGTAAGGGCCTGACCCAGGACCCGACCGAACTCGGCGGCGGCGGCACCGGCTCTGGCATCCCCGGCCTGCCGAACATCCCGGTTCCGGGCGGCCTGCCCTCGGGCCAGTAGTGAGCACCATCGAACCCGACGACACCACCACCGAGCCGGGCGCGCGTCGCCCGGCCGGTGCGGTGCTCGTGCTCGGCGCGATCGGCCTGCTGCTGTTGGGCGCGGTCGCGGGAGTGCTGTTGCGGATGCCGCTGGAAAAGGCGTCCGAGCCCGCACCCAGCGCGGTCGACATCGGTTTCGCGCAGGACATGTCCGCGCATCACGCCCAGGCCGTCGACATGGCGGGCGTGGCGCTGATCGCCTCCACCGACAACGACGTGCGCCGCCTGGCCTACGACATCCTGACCACCCAGCAGAACCAGATCGGCCGCATGCAGGCCTGGTTGCAGCTGTGGGGCGAGTCCAACCAGAACGTCGACGGTTACATGGGCTGGATGGCCGACGACCACGGCAGTGCCGGCCACCACGGCTCCGGCAGTCCCGCGATGTCCGGCCCGATGCAGCAGATGCCCGGCATGGCCAGCCAGGAGGAAATGACCGCCCTGCGCCAATCCACCGGCCCCGCCCTGGACACGATGTTCCTGCAGTTGATGCTGCGCCACCACCAGGGCGGCACCCCCATGCTCGACTACGCCGCCGAACACGCCGACACCACCGCCGTGCGCACCCTGGCCGCGACGATGTCCAAAACCCAGTCCAGCGAATCCCAGTTGATGACCACCATGCTGGCCACCCGAGGCGCCACCCCCCTCCCCCTGAGCTGACCACCCCACCACCGTTTTTGGCACACCGCCCCCCATGCGATACGCTGTCGACGCCCGATCGCCTCACCGCGACCGGCCACTATCCCGCCCTCGTAGCTCAGGGGATAGAGCGTCTGCCTCCGGAGCAGAAGGCCGCAGGTTCGATTCCTGCCGAGGGCACAGTACGAAGAAGGCCCCTGACCAGCACTTCAGCTGGCGGGGCCTTTTTTGTTTGGCGATCAACTGGCGTCGATGACACGAGATCGTCACAACCGCAGACAACACGACCGGCCGATGCGCACTGATCCACTAGACCCATTCCGAGGGGCGCAGTATCATCGGACCCATCACGTGAGTGATGCCGAGCGGGTAGGACGCCGCGGGAACGACGCCCTACCCTGGTGGGATCAGCTAGCCAACCGAACTCGGCGGACCAACAGGAGCGCCCCGGCGATCACGGCAGCACAGGTCAAGATGATGCCGTAATCGACCGGGGCCTTGCTCTTTCCCCGGCGATGTCTCGCCATACCCACCACCTCCTTTCTCGGCGCGATACGGATCGGACCAACTTCGTCCGCACCGCCCCTGAGCTGGAGGTGATCCCAGCGTACTTCAGGCAAACCCACCCGGAACCTTTTGCACCCCAAACACTTCCGGCACCCGACCTTGTTCTCGACGGGCGAACGAATCTTCCAGCTCCCGCGACCGAACGCGTGGTCGGCACTGCAGCAGGCTCGTCGGAAGTGCTGAACGCCCTCAGTCGTCGGGCAGCTCGACTGTCCACCCGGAACCGCTGACCGAAGGTTCACCCGATACCGTCCACTCCGAGTCCTGCGCTTGGCCGTCCATGGAGTCAGCCACGAAGTCCCTCGCTGTCATGGGAGTCGGACCATCGACCACAGGCTCTTCGAGGTCTACGAGCTCCTGGTCCTCATCGCTCAACGACATGGCCGTCATTTCGCCGTTCGGATCATCAGCTGATGTCATGGCGGCGAGCGTAGTCCTGACGGATACGAAGCGACGGCGACCGGCGTTCCCGCCAAGCTCTCCGGCTGCCGTTCTCGTAGCTCAGACGAGGGTGATGCAGAAGGGGTGTCCGGCGGGGTCGAGGAGGACGCGGGCTTTGGTGCCGGCGGGCTGGTGTTCGGGTTTGGTTGCTCCCAGGTTCAGCAGCATGGTCTCGGCGGGATCGAGGTCTTCTACCTTGAAGTCGAGGTGGATCTGTTGGGGCACAGTTTGTTCGGGCCATTGCGGCGCGCGGTAGTTCTCTACTCGCTGGAATCCGAGGAATAGTCCGTCGGCACGGTTCAGGCCGGCGAAGTCGGCGCCGGACTCGGGGTGCGGTTCGAAACCGGTTGCCAGGTGGTAGAACTCGGCCAGCTTCTGAGGGTCGGCGCAATCGAGGGTTATTGCGACGAGGTCCAGGCGTGGGGGCATTTTCAACTCCTCGGGCGGCCCCAGATTTCGCTGGGGCGAAGCAGCACGTTACGGTACGCCGAAAGCTTCGTGTTCTGGTTTGATCTCGCACGGTTCCACTGGTTTTGGGGGGCGTTGTCCCCGATGACATCAGGAGCGTTGCCATGACGAATCCGCCGCAGGGGCAACAGCCTCCTTTCGGTGAGCAGCCGCCGTTCCCGCAGGGGACACCGCCGCAGGGGGTGCCGCCCCAAGGTCCGCCGCCGGGGTATCCGCAGGCGGGGTATCCGGATGGGGCGCAAGGGTTTTCGGATCAGGCGCCGAAGAAGAAGCGGACCGGTTTGTTCGTCGCGCTCGGTGTCGTCGCACTGGTGGTGATCGGCGTGTTGGTCACGGGTGTGGTGCTCACGATGCAGGGGCGTACGCCGTTGTCGTCGGATGAGAAGCAGATCGATGTCGCGGTGCGCGATTTCTACGACACCCTCGATTCGGACGGTTTCATCGCCGCCGCGCAGCTGGCCTGCCAGGCCGATCGCACCGAGATCGACAATCTCACCACCGAGCAGCGCGAGCAGTTCGACAAGGCCACGGTGCAGGTGAGCATCGACGAGGTGAAGGACATCGTGATCACCGGCGACGATGCCAAGGCGACGGTGGTCGGCCAGCTGACGCTGTCGGTGCAGGGCGAACAGCCCGCTACCGAGTCCAGCACCGAGGAGCATCTGGCCAAGGAAGACGGCACCTGGAAGATCTGCTCGGCACCGGCCAACAAGCACTGACCGGTTGCGATCACGCTGATCGCAACCCTGGCCGCGACCGTCCGAACTCGGCAGTATCAATGGCGAGGCGGGCGTGGCTGAGTGGTTGAGGCACCGGTCTGCAAAGCCGGTTACGCGGGTTCAATTCCCGCCGCTCGCTCTGTGGGAAAGCGGCTGGGTCGTGGAATGATCGTTTTCATGTCACGGCCCAGACCGCTTTCCCAGGACCCCATCGCCGAGGCCTACCGTCAGTGGGTGGGGCACGGGTGGGAGTCGGTGGCCGACGGGATGGCGTTGGTGACGTCGCTGGTGCGTGCGCAGCAGATCGTGATGGCGCGGGTCGACGAGGCGCTCAAACCGTCGGGGCTGACGTTTTCCCGGTACGAACTGCTGCAGTTGCTCAGTTTCAGCCGGACCGGCGCGCTGCCGATGGCGAAGGCGAGCGCGCGGCTGCAGGTGCATCCCACGAGCGTGACCAATACCGTCGATCGACTCGAGGCCGCCGGTCTGGTGGTTCGCGTCCCGCATCCCAGTGACCGACGGGCAACGCTGATCGAAATCACCAGCGCGGGAAGGAAATCCGTTGCCGAGGCGACGGAGGCGTTGAACACCGAGGTGTTCGCCGAGCCCGGCCTACCGCCGGACCAGGGCCGCGACCTGGTAGCCCTGCTGGCCCAGTTCCGACACGACGCCGGCGACTTCGAGGCCGACGACCCGGAAAACCTCGCATTCCACGCGACCTGGCAACCGACCGGGGAATCTTCGACCGAATCTCTTGGCAGGTAGCCGAAAAAGGTCCACGATGAAGCGATGGTGCTGATTCTGGGGGTGTCGGCGGGCGCGGGTGGTGCCCGAGCGGTGCTGACCCATTCCGATCAGCCGCATATGCCGCCCATCGACCGGATTCAGGTACCGCGCCGGGCGGGCGGCTCGGTGGAGGAATCGGTAATCCTCGCGATCGAGCGAATGCGCGCGGCGGCGGCACAACGCGACGAGTACATCTCCGGCACCGCCGTCACCTGCCGCAGCGAACTGCAGGCCGACGCGATCCGGGCGGCCGCGGGGCAGGCCGATTTCGCGATCGTCGACGAACCACTGGCCCAGCTGCGCTACCTGCGCTTCACCGGCATGTTGCCCGCCACCGATTCGGTCCTGCTCTACGACCTGGGCTGCTCGGGTTTGACTGTCACACACGCGGATTGCCGCACGGACACCATCCTCGCGAGCAGGCGAAGCACCGCACTGAGCGGCAACGGCTACGACGCGCTCCTGCGCTGGCAGCTCGCCCGCGGCGGTATCTCCACCGACGCGCACACCAGCCGAGAACACCGAGAGTCGTTGAGCCGCACCGCCGTTGTCACCGCGTCCGATGCCGATACCGGCGGACGCGCGGTGCTGACCCGCAGCGACCTGGCCGAGTTATGCGAAGCGGGACTGCGTGATTCGGCGGAATTCGTGCGTCAGATCATCGCGGAAACCGGCGTGCAGCCCGGCGCGCTGGCACTGCTGGGCGGCTGCACCCGCAACCCGAGCCTGCGCGCCGACCTGGCCCGGCTGATCGGCCTGCCGATCGTGTATGACCCTGAGCCGGAATATGTTTCGGCACGTGGGGCGGTGTTGCTGTGCGAACGCAAACCTTCGGCGCGGTTGCGAATGCCGCGTCGTCGCGCGGGAGCCACGCCGGTCGCACCGCGCATCGGCCAGCGAAGACTACTCATCGCGGTCGCGATCACAGCCACCCTGGGCGGCACGATCGCCGGCCTGCTCAGCAACGACTCGGCGCGGCCTCCCGAACCGGGGACCGCGCCGAGTACCGCGCAGTTCATCGATGGTGCGCCGAGCTGGAAACCCAACTAGCGCAAGCGAATCAGCGGTTGGTGAAGTTCGGCGGACGCTTCTCCATGAACGCCGCCATGCCTTCCTTCTGATCCTCGGTGGCGAACAGCGAGTGGAACACCCGGCGTTCGAACAGCAGACCCTCGGCCAGCGTGGATTCGAACGAGCGGTTCACCGCTTCCTTGGCGATCATCGCGGCGGGCAGCGACATCGACGCGATGGTCTGCGCGGCCTCGAGCGCGGTGTCCAGCAGTTCGGCGGCGGGCACGACGCGCGAGACCAGCCCGGAGCGTTCGGCTTCCTCGGCACCCATCATGCGGCCGGTCAGGATCAGGTCCATGGCCTTGGCCTTGCCGATCGCGCGGGTCAGGCGCTGCGAGCCGCCGATGCCGGGGATCACACCGAGGGTGATCTCGGGCTGCCCGAATTTGGCGGTGTCGGCGGCGATCAGGATGTCGCACAGCATCGCCAGCTCACAGCCGCCGCCCAACGCGTAGCCGGACACGGCGGCGATGGTGGGCTTACGGAAGTTGGCCAGGCGGTCCCAGCGGGCGAAGAAGTCGGCCAGGAACATGTCCATGTACGACTTGGGCGCCATCTCCTTGATGTCGGCGCCCGCGGCGAAGGCCTTTTCCGAGCCGGTGATCACCACGGCGCCGATGGAGTCGTCGCGGTCGAGTTCGTCGAGCGCGGCGATGACGTCGTCGAGGACCTGGGCGTTGAGGGCGTTGAGCGCCTTCGGCCGGTTCAGGGTGATCCAGCCGACCCCACCTTTACCGTCGGTGCCACCCTTGCGCTCCAGCAGAATCGTCTCGAATTCGGTCACGGCCACCCTCTTGTCGATCAACGGTTTATGGATGGTGCAGACGATACCGAGCCACGCGGACTTCCTATTAGGCGGGCAAACCCAGTTCGTGCTCGCCGAGCGGGGCGAAGTAGGCGTCGACCTGCGCGTCGGTGACGTCGGCGAGAGTCGCGGGCGACCAGCGTGGGGTGCGGTCCTTGTCGATCACCTGCGCGCGAATGCCCTCGGCCAGATCGTGCGTGCTCAGCGCGGCCACGGTGATCCGGAATTCGACGTTCAGCGCCCCGGCGAGGGTGAGCTCGCGGGCGTTGCGCAGCGCGCGCAGGGTCGCTTTCAGCGCGATCGGCGATTTGGACAGCAGGTCCTCGCACGCCTTGGTCGCTTCCGGGGAGTCGGCGGCGCGCAGAGCTTCCACGATCTGTTCGACGGTGTCGGCGGAGTAGCAGGTGTCGATCCACTCGCGTTGTGCGTTCAGCTCGGATTCCGGTGCGGCAGTGGAGAATCGGGCGATGGCCTCGTCAGCGGAGGCGGTCCGCAGCGCGTCGAGCAGGGCTGGCAGATCTTCGGACGGCACGAACGAATCGGCGAACCCCGCCACGATCGCATCGCCCGCACCCATCCGCGCGGTGGTCAACGCCACGTGCGTGCCCAGCTCACCGGGCGTGTGCGACAGCAGGTAGGTGCCGCCGACATCGGGCACGAAGCCGATGCCCGCCTCGGGCATCCCGATCTGCGACCGCTCGGTGACGACGCGATGGCTGCCGTGCGCGGACACCCCGACCCCGCCGCCCATCACGATCCCGTCCATCACCGCCACATACGGCTTGGGATAACTGCCGATCAGGTCGTTGAGCAGGTATTCGTCGCGCCAGAACGCGGCCGCCGCGGTGTCCAGCGGCGCGGGCGCGTCGGGGCCGCCGTCGTTGATCGCCTTCGCGTCGCGGTGGATGGCCACGATGTCGCCGCCCGCGCACAGCCCACGCTCGCCCGCGCCGACGACCGCGACGGTCCGAATCGCCGGGTCGAGGGCCCACGCGCGCAGTTTCTCGGTGATCGCCAGGCTCATCGAGTGGTTGAGCGCGTTGATCGCGCGCGGCCGGTTCAACGTGATCAGACCCAGCGCGTCGCGCACCTCGAACAGCACTTCCGCTTCACTCATGCCCGTCACGATAAAGTTGGATGTCCGAGTATCTGAAACTGTGGCACGCCGGATGTGACGCATTCCACGGCGCGCGATGTGCGGCACAATCAGGTCATGGGCAGCGACCACTTCGTGCGCATCACGCGCCTACGCGCACTGATCGACCATGAGAACACCGGCGCGGGCGAACGCGCCACCGCCGAGCGGATGCTGCAACGGTTGCTGCGAAAAACCATGGACCACAACCCTTCTCACGCTGCCGCGGATCGCGTGTACGGGTCGCGCCACCACCGCGCGGGCAGGCACGCGACCACCGCGTCGATCGTGGAATTCGTGCGCGAGGACATCGCGTTCGCGCGCACTTTCGCCCCGGCGGGCGCACCCGGCGAGGTCACAATCCACAGCCCGCTGGCCGCCGCCCCCGCCGAGCTCGCGGTCGCGGTCACCACCCCGTTCGCCGACCAGATCGTGGTCACCATCACCGAGATCCCGCCCAGTTGGGGCTGGGAGTCCGACGAGTTCGACCGCATCACCGCCACCAGGGACCTGCGCCGACTCGCCGACGAACTCGCCGACATCATCGACAGTTACAACCACGACGGCGCGGACGTGGGCCCGAGGTTCTTCCGCACGATCCGCGCGCAGGAAACCACGCTCATCCGCTGAACCCGCACCGAGGGGCCCGTTTCGCAGCAGAGTGACGCCGTTCACACTAGAATTAGTTTGATGTCCTAGTATCGGGCTATCTACTAAATGGCGGAGGCAGTCGTGAGCCTGCATGTTCCTACGAATCCCGTACGGTTCGTGACCTCGGCGGCCCTGTTCGACGGGCACGACGCGGCGATCAACATCATGCGAAGGATCCTGCAGGCGCAGGGTGCGGAGGTGATCCATCTCGGGCACAACCGGTCGGTGCGCGAGATCGTCGACGCGGTGATCGAGGAGGACGTGCAGGGGGTGGCGGTCAGCTCGTATCAGGGCGGGCACCTGGAGTTCTTCGAATATCTGGCGCAGTCGTTGCGCGAGGCGGGCGCGGGTGACGTGCGGATCTTCGGCGGGGGCGGTGGGGTGATCGTCGCCGAGGAGATCGAGCGCCTGGCGGCGAGCGGGGTGCGGATCTTCTCGCCCGAGGACGGTCAGCGCCTCGGCCTGCCCGGAATGATCAACGAGCTGATCCAGCTGTGCGATGTCGACCCCACCCGCAACGCCCCCGATCTCGACGCCCTCTACACCGGCGATCGAAATGCGTTGGCGCGCACCATCACCTGCCTGCAGCAGGGCGCACTGCCCGAAGCGGACCGCTCCGCGATCCTGGCGGCGGCGAACAAACGGCAGGTCCCGGTGTTGGGCATCACCGGCACGGGTGGATCCGGAAAGTCTTCTCTCACAGACGAATTGGTGCGCAGGTTGCGTACCGACCAGCAGGACAAGCTGCGCATCGCCGTGCTCGCAGTGGACCCGACCCGCCGACGTGCGGGCGGGGCACTGCTGGGTGACCGGATTCGGATGAACGCGCTGGACGGCGACCACGTCTACTTCCGGTCGCTGGCCACGCGCGGCAATCACGAACTGCCCGACGACATCGACACGATGATCGCCGCCTGCCGGGCCGCGGGCTTCGACCTGGTGATTCTCGAGACGCCCGGCATCGGCCAGGGTGACGCGGGCATCGTCGACCACGTCGATGTGGCGCTGTATGTGATGACGCCGGAGTTCGGCGCCGCCTCCCAGCTCGAGAAGATCGACATGCTCGATTACGCCGATGTGGTCGCGATCAACAAGTACGAGCGCCGTGGTGCGGCCGATGCGGCGCGCGATGTGGCCCGCCAATTGATCCGCAACCGTGCGGAATTCGGGGCGAGTCCCGCCGATATGCCCGTATTCGGCACCAGCGCAGCCACTTTCGACGATGACGGCGTCACTGCGCTGTACCAGCACTTGACGGGCCTGCTCACCGAGCACGGCCTAGCCTTGGAGCCGGGCGTACTGCCCCGAGTGGATACGAAGGTCTCCACCCGGTTCGCCCAACTCGTGCCGCCCGCACGAGTTCGCTACCTGGCCGATATCGCCGACACGGTTCGCGGCTATCACGCGGACACCGCACGCGAAGTCGCTGCTGCCCAACGCGTTCAGCGTCTGACCCTGGTTCATGAAGAGCTACCGGACGACACCGCCGTCGCCGACCTGCTCACCCAGGCGCGCCCCACCCTGTCCCCGGGTTCGACGACGGCATTGGCCGAGTGGCCCACCGTCGCCGAAAGCTACCGCGGCGACGAACAGGTGGTCCAGATCCACGACCGCGACCTACGCACAGTCCTTCGCCGCGAATCCCTGTCCGGCACAATGATTCCCCGCGTAGCCCTCCCTCGCTACACCGACGACGGCGAACTCCTGCGCTTCCTACGCGCGGAGAATCTGCCCGGCCGATTCCCGTTCACCGCAGGCGTTTTCCCCTTCAAACGCGAGAACGAGGACCCGGCCCGCATGTTCGCCGGCGAAGGCGACCCGGCCCGCACCAATCGTCGCTTCAAAGTCCTGTCCGCCCATGCCGAAGCCACCCGCCTGTCCACCGCCTTCGACTCCGTGACTCTCTACGGCCACGATCCGGCCCCACGCCCCGACATCTACGGCAAGGTCGGCACCTCGGGCGTGTCGGTGGCCACCATCGACGACATGCGCACCCTGTTCGACGGTTTCGACCTCGGCGCCCCGACCACCTCGGTCTCCATGACCATCAACGGCCCGGCTCCTACCATTCTCGCGTTCTTCCTCAACACCGCGATCGACCAAGCACTGCACCGTTTCTCGGATTCCGAAGGCCGTGCCGCGACACCCGAGGAGGCCGCCGGGATCCGCGCGCGCACCCTGTCGACCGTGCGTGGCACCGTCCAGGCCGACATTCTCAAGGAGGATCAGGGGCAGAACACCTGTCTGTTCTCCACCGAGTTCAGTCTGCGGATGATGGCCGATGTGCAGGAATGGTTCGTGCGCAACGATGTCCGCAATTTCTATTCGGTCTCGATTTCGGGATATCACATCGCCGAAGCGGGCGCGAACCCGATCAGTCAGCTCGCGTTCACGCTGTCCAATGGGTTCACCTATGTGGAAACCTATCTCGCGCGCGGTCTGGCGATCGACGATTTCGCCCCCAACCTGTCGTTCTTCTTCTCCAATGGGATGGATCCCGAATACACGGTGATCGGCCGGGTGGCGCGACGGATCTGGGCGATCGCGATGCGCGACCGCTATGGCGCGGGCGAACGGGCCCAGAAACTCAAGTACCACGTGCAGACCTCGGGCCGTTCGCTGCATGCCCAGGAAATGCAGTTCAACGACATTCGCACCACCCTGCAGGCGCTGATCGCGGTCTACGACAATTGCAACAGTCTGCACACCAACGCTTTCGACGAAGCGGTGACCACGCCCACCGAGGATTCGGTGCGTCGCGCGCTGGCGATTCAGTTGATCATCGCCAAGGAATGGGGTCTGGCGGTGAACGAGAATCCGCTGCAGGGCAGTTTCATCATCGACGAACTGACCGATCTGGTCGAAGAGGCTGTGCTGCTGGAATTCGAGCGGATCAGCGAACGCGGCGGGGTGCTTGGCGCGATGGAGACCGGCTACCAGCGTGGTCGCATCCAGGACGAGTCCATGCGCTATGAGCAGCGCAAACACGACGGCTCGCTGCCGATCGTGGGCGTGAACACCTTCCGTGGCCGCGAGGACGACACCGAGCGCGCCCCGATGGAATTGGCCCGCGGCACCGAAACCGAACGCCGCTCGCAACTGGATCGCCTGCACAGTTTCCAGACCGAGCACGCCGAACAATCGCACGCAGCACTGGCCCGCCTGGCCGAGGTGGCCCATACCGACGGCAACATTTTCGATGTGCTCATGGACGCGGCGCGGGTGTGCACCTTGCAGCAGGTCACCGATGCGTTCTTCGCGGTGGGCGGGCAATATCGGCGCACGGTGTGAGCGGCGTAATCCGACCGTCGACGCTGTACGCGTGTGACAATCGCCGGGAGTAATGCCAGCGGCGGCGACGGGACGCACAGCATGGATCTGACCGATTTCGACATCATCGACGCCCATATGCACCAGTGGGACCCGCACGGCACGCCACGCGAGTTCAGCAAGCTGGCGCGCCTGATGCGCTATCTGCCTTTACCGGTGGATATCGCGTCGAAGCTGGCCCCGCGCGCGGACCGTGAATTCGTCGGCGATCCGACCGCCTATCTGCACCCCTACCTGCCGGCGGATTACCGCGCGGACCGCGGCGGTTCGCCGGTGGAATCGGTGGTGCACATCGAGGTGCAATGGGCAGGCTGGCAGCCCGACGAGACGCGGTGGGTGGCGAGCCTGCCGTTCGGTGTGGACACCCCCGCGCTGGCCTGCATCGTCGGCTCGGCCGACCCGTCCGCCGCCGACTTCGGGGCGGTGCTGGATGCGCATCAGTCCGCGTCGCCGCTGTTCCACGGCGTCAGGAGCATGGTCGCGCACCATCCCGACCGGGGCGTGAAGTCCTTCGCCGCCCATGACGGCGTGCTCACCTCCCCTGCCTTCCTGAACGGTTTCGGGCAGCTCGCGCAGCGGGGACTCTCGTACGACGCGTGGGTGTATTCGGGCCAGCTGCCCGAGGTGACCGCGCTTGCCGAGCGGTTCCCCGAGGTGCCGATCGTGCTCGACCATCTCGGGACCCCGGCCGGGATCTTCGGCCCGGTCGGCAAGGACACCGGACACACCGCCCGGCAGCGCGAGGTGCTGTTTCATCGGTGGCGCGACGATCTCACCGATCTGGCCGCGCAACCGAACGTGGTGGCCAAGGTCAGCGGGCTGATGATGCCGGTGCTGGGCCATCCGGTGCCGCCGCGCGGCATGGTCACGCCGGTGCCCGAACTGATCTCGCGGGTGGGTCCCCTGCTGGCGCACGCGCTGGCGGTGTTCGGCGCCGACCGGCTGATCTGGGGATCCAACTTTCCGATCGACAAGCCGATCACCAGCCTGGGCGGAGCGGTGGAGGCCGTGGCGACCGGGTTGAGTGACGCGGGCGCCGACCGCGATGATCTGCGGAAGGTGTTCGGCGGCAACGCGGCCCGCGTCTATCGGATCGACACCGCGGACTGAGTGGGTCGCCGGTTTTTGTCGGTGGGCGGGTTTAGCATCGGCGCATGAAAGCAATCGGCACATTCGAAGTCACCGCGTTCGATCCCACCGATCTGACGCCGCAGCCGCCCATCGTCACCGGGATGCCGGTGGGCGTCTCGACCATGACCAAGTCCTTCGCGGGCGAGATCGAGGGGGTGTCGGCCACCCTGTTCACCGCCGCGTTCGATATGAGTACCGGGGCGGGCACCTATTTCGCGATGGAGTCGTTCGAGGGGGCGCTCAACGGGAAGTCGGGCGCGTTCAACTTCGTCCACTCGGCCACCACCGGGGGCACTGATCGCACGGCCGAGTTCTTCCATATCGTGCCGGGTAGCGGTACCGGCGAACTGGCCGGGCTCACGGGCACCGGTGCGCTGAATGTGGATCCGGAAGGGGTGCACCATATTTGGTTCGAATACGAACTGGGCTGAGCCGCTCGGCTCCACTGTAGAACTGAGTTCAGTCGCTCAGCTGTCGAATTCGGTGTACAGCGAACGTAATTCGCGAAGGCCAGTGGCGGCGGTCTGCTCGTCTTCGGCGGACATACGCAGTGCGCGGCGTAGCGGGATCGGGTCTAGATCCTCGATGACGGCGTGGAATTCGATACGGGGCAGGTCGGGCAGGACCAGTTCGTCGCCGTAGGGGTCATCGGAATCGGTGGTGTGCGCGGACTTCTCGACGCCGCCGATGAGCGTGTCCAGGTCCAGTCCGCGCAGGGTGAGGATGTCGCTGGGCTGTTCGTCGAGGCGTTCGGCGAGCAGGTAGCAGACCGCGGCGACGTGTTTGCACGGCCAACCCATATCCGGGCAACTGCAGGTGAAGTCCAGTTCCGAGGCGGTGGTCGGCAGCAGGTGCGGGCCCAGCGCCGGAGGTAGTGCGCCGGAGGCGATTTCGGCGAGCATGCCGGGCGCTTCGCGGATCTGGGCGAGCAGCAGTTCGATCTCGTCGTCGCGCAGGGGCCGGATCGCCAGCACCGAGGTGAACGGGCTGGGTTGACTGCCCTGCACCTCCGCGGTCACCGCGCCGCGTTCGATCCGGTAGTTCACCACCTGCCCGGCCCTGGCATAGGTGCGCCCGCGCGAAAGTCTGCCCGCGTCGGCCACCTGCTCCACCGAGTCCAGCAGCGCCTTGCCCCACCAGGTCCGACCGAATCCGCCGCGCGCCTGCGCACCGCCGCGCACCGGTTTCCGCGGACCGAACTGGCTGAAATCGGCCATCAGTCACCCACCGCCTCGGCGCCCAGGGTGAACAGTTCGCGCAGTTCGTCGGTGCTCAGCTCGGTGATCCAGTTCTCCCCCGCGCCCACGGCCAGATCCGCCAATGCCTTCTTGCCGTTGATCATCTCGTCGATCCGCTCCTCGATCGTGTCCACGCACACCAGCTTGCGGACCTGCACCGCACGCTGCTGACCGATCCGGAACGCGCGGTCGGTGGCCTGGTTCTCCACGGCCGGATTCCACCAGCGGTCCAGATGGATCACGTGATTGGCGGCAGTGAGGTTGAGGCCGGTGCCGCCCGCTTTGAGCGACAGCAGCATCAGCGGCGGGCCGTTGTCGCCCTGAAAACCGGTGACCATGTCGTCGCGGCGCTGCTTGCTGACCCCGCCGTGCAGGAACGGGATCGGGGTGCCGAAACGTTCGGTGAGATACGGCAGGATCAAGTCGCCGAATTCACGGAACTGGGTGAACAGCAGGGCTTTCTCGCCGTCGGCGACGACCGAGTCGAGCACGTCCTCGACCAGGGCGAGTTTGCCGGAGCGGTGACCGCCGCGGCGCAGGATCGGCGAACCGTCGCCGAGGTAGTGGGCGGGGTGATTGCAGACCTGTTTGAGCCGGGTCAGCGCGCCGAGCACCGCGCCCTTGCGGGCCATGCCTTTCGCGTCTTTGAGTTTCTCGAGCATGTCGTCCACGACCGCCTGGTACAGGGCTGCCTGTTCGACGGTGAGGTTGGCCCGCACCGTCATCTCCAGTTTTTCGGGCAGGTCGCTGATGACGGTCGGATCGGTTTTGAGTCTGCGCAGCACGAACGGGTCGGTGATCAGGCGCAGTCGGTCGATAGCCTGCTGGTCGCGTTCGCGTTCGATCGGCACCGCGAACTTGGCGCGGAACGATTGCGGGCTGCCGAGCAGTTTGGGCATGGCGAAGTCGAACAGGGCACGTAGTTCTTCCAGCCGGTTCTCCACCGGAGTTCCGGTGAGCGCCAACCGATGTCGGGCCTTGAGTGCCCTGGCCGCGCGGGCCTGCCGAGTCACCGCGTTCTTGATGTGCTGGGCTTCGTCGAGGACGATGCGTTCCCACAGTTGCTCGTTCAGCAGGGTGATGTCGCGGGCGAGCAATGCGTAGGTGGTGATCACCAGATCCGAATCCGCTACCGCGGCAGCGAATTCCGTGCCGGTGAGGCGGTTCGGTCCGTGATGGACGAGTACACGCAGGTCGGGGGCGAAGCGTTGGGTCTCGCGCTGCCAGTTGCCGACCACCGACATCGGGCAGACGAGCAAGGTGGGACCGATTCCAGAGTCGGCCACCGATTCCGTGCTGACCGTTGCCCCGCTGGGGGCTGTCAGCAGTTCCTCACTAGTCGGGGGCGCGTCGAGCTGCGGCGACTGCACCGGCGGTGCGGACCGCACGCCGACCAGATCGGCTTCACGCTCGTGCACGAGCAGTGCCAGCACTTGAACGGTCTTTCCCAGACCCATGTCGTCGGCCAGGATCGCGCCGCAGTTCAGCCTGCTCATCGTGGCCAACCAGCTCAGACCGCGTTCCTGATACGGCCGCAACTGGGCTTTCAGCCCGACCGGCACCGGGACCGGCTCTGCTTCGATGTCCCTGGCGAACAGTTCGGCCGCCCACCCGTCGGCCGTGACCTCGGTGACCGGCACATTGTCGACCCGCTCGGCCGCGAGTTCACCGATCATGTCGGCCAGGGTGATCGGGCTGTCGTCGGCGTGCTGGGCGACATAGCGGGCGGCCGCGGCCAGCGCGCGATGGTCGGCCTGCACCCACTCGCCGCGCAACTGCACCAGATCGGACTTGCTGCTGATCAGCCGTTCCATCTCGGCCTGCGTGAGCACCAGGTCACCCAGCGCCAATTCCCAACGGTAGGACAGCAATCCACTCAAACCGACGGTGGACTCCGCGGCGGCCGGGCTGCTCACCCGCAACCGCATACTCGGCTCGGCGATATTCCACGCACGCGGCAACAACAGTCGAATTCCCGCCTCCTGCAACGCATGTGCGCCATGCGCGACCAGGTCGGCCACCACTTCGGTGGGCAGTAGCAGGTCGAGACCGCGCGGGTCGGTGGGCAGGTCACGCAGTCGCGGATAAGCTTTTCGCGCCTGGCCCAGCTTTTCCGCCGCCGTGCGCACCAGGACCGGATCATCGTCGAACGCAACGGGTTTGGGTGCGTCGTCGACGGGGCGCAAGCACACCTGCAACCGCCACAGCGCCACCGATTCGTCGACGGCGCCGAACTCGCCGTCGGGTTCGCACAGGCGCAGCACGAGTTCTGGCTCGTCGGCGGCATAGCCTTCGCGCCACTGCGTCAACGTTTCCGACAGCCGGTAGGAGCCCTCGTCGAGCGGGGTGTCACCGACCAGCGCGGACAGCAGCGGGTGGGTCAGGGTGCGGTGCGCGAGGTATTCGCGCGCGATCGGGTCGGTGAGATGGGTGCACAGGTCCTCGAGCACGGCGGCGGGCGAACCCGCGACTCGTAGCGCGGGCGGCATCGCGGTGGCCAGTTCGGCCAGCCACGCCCGCTGACGTTGCCCGCCCACAAGCCGCCAGCGCACCCACCACTGCCCGTCGGCCCGCTCGATCTGCGGCACCACCCGCCCCGCGCGCACCCACCGTTCGATCCCCCGCGCGACGTGCGCCAGGAACCGCAGATCGCCGGAGATGTGGTCGCGCGGGAGCCGACTGCGCAGCACAACGGCCGCCGTCGGTGGCGCGAGCGCGTGCGCGCGAACCTCGGCGGTGCCGGACTGCCCCGCGGCATCGACAACCAGCACCTGGGCGCGGTGCCGGAACCTGGCGCGATCCAAGATGTCGCCCAGCGCCGACCCCACCGCGACCGGGTCCCCGTCATGCCACAGCAGCAGGCCCGATTCGGGGGACCACAGACCGTGCAGCATGAACACCATCCAAGCAGGTGCCACCGACAAGTCGCTCAGGCCCCTTGATTGCCCCTAGATTTCTGCGCGCTGCCGGAACATACTTGAATATCCCCTGGTCACGGGCCGGGACACCCACCGGCGACAACTCCATACGGCCGATGACACCCTCGTCTTCGCACGGAGGACAGCATGACGATTCTGCTCCAGGTTCTCGAGCAGAGCTACACACCCACGACCCCGTGGGAGCGACGCAAATTCACCTTCATCGACACCACCAAGGTCCTCGGTATGCGCCTGGACGGCCAAGCCGGCGTGTGGCTGGATTCCGCGCGGCCCGGCGAATCCCAGCGCCTGGCCAACACCATCGATCCCCGAGAATCCATCACCTTCCTGCTCACCGTGTTCGCGAAGATCGCCGAGTGCGAAGACCGCGGCGGGTCCTGGCTGATCGGCCACGACGGCACGCACGTGTCCTCGATCGCCGCCACCCGCTTCCCGCCCCGCACCGCGGACGTGGAGGCCGACGATCTGCTGGCGCGCGCCTGGTTGTAGGGCTGCTCACCGCCCCTACCTTGATCTCCGGCGGAACTTGTCGGTGCCGGCGACTACACCTACGGGTATGGGGAAACTCGCGTTGTTGCTGGTCGCGGTGCTCGCGCTTGCCGGTTGCGGGGTGCTGCGCGCCGACGAGCCGGTGACGCCGGCGCCGGGTAGTCCCACGCGCGTCGAGGTGACCGCGCTGCTCGACAAGGTTCGCGTGGTCGCCTCACGCCCCCGGCCAGGCGGCTACGAACGAGGGTGCAAACCGGGCCAGGGATGCGTGTTCGGGCCTGCTTGGTCCGACGATTCCGACGCCCCAGGCGGTCATGACGGTTGCGACACCCGCAACAACGTCCTGGCGATGCAGCTGCGAGACGTGGTGCATCGCGGGCGCTGCGTGGTCGTCGAGGGAATCCTGGCCGACCCGTACACGGGAACCGAGATCCCCTTCACCAAATCCGACGCGGGCCGCATCCAGATCGACCACGTCTACCCCCTGGCTGCCGCCTGGGACATGGGCGCCGCCACCTGGACGCCCGACAAACGCCGCCGCCTCGCCAACGACCTCTCGGTGAATCTGCTGGCCACCAGCGGCAGCACCAACCAATCCAAAGGCGACGACACCCCCTCCGAATGGTTGCCGCCCGCCCGCCCCAACCACTGCTTCTACGCGGCCAAGTACCTCACCGTCGCCGTCGACTACGACTTACCTATCACGGCCGCCGACAACGCGACCCTGCACGAGATCGCCCGCGGCTGCCCGTGAGTGCCCGCTATGCCCCGGTTGCCACCGCCCGTTTGGGGTCGTTCGACCACTGCGAATACGAACCCGGATAGAGGGCGGCATCGATGCCTGCGACAGCCAGGGCAGCGATTTGATGGGCAGCGGTGACGCCGGAGCCGCAATACACCGCGACCGGGCCTTCGCCGAATCCCGCGAACCGATCACGCAGTTCTTCGACACTGCGGAAATACCCTGTGCCGTCGAGGTTTTCGGCGGTTGGTGCACTGACCGCGCCGGGGATGTGTCCGGGACGCGGGTCGATCGGCTCGACCTCGCCGCGGTACCGCTCCCCGGCCCGCGCGTCCAGCAGCACGCCCGACCATTTCGCGGCGGCGTCCGCGTCGATCACCGGCAGGCCACCGGGACGCACCACCAGGTCGCCACCCACCGGGTCCGGTTCGGCGCCGGTCGCGAGTTCGCCACCCTTCGCGATCCAGCCGGGAAGGCCACCGTCGAGGATGCGGACGTTTTCCACGCCCGCCCAGCGCAACAGCCACCATGCTCGTGCCGCGGCCATACCGCCGGTCGCGTCGTACACCACCACGGGCTGTCCATCACCCAATCCCCAACTGCGCGCACACTTCTCGAAGGTGCCAGGGTCGGGCAGTGGGTGCCTGCCACGAGCGGGCGAGGGCGCGGCGGCCAGCTCGGTTTCCAGGTCGACGAACACCGCGCCCGGAATGTGGCCGTCGAGGTAGTGCTGGGGACCGTTGGGGTCACCCAGCGCCCACCGCACATCGAGCAGATGAATATCGTTGTCCACCAGCTCTTCTCGCAGCTGCGCCGAAGAAATCAACACCTCGCCCACTACCCATCCTCCCAGCCTGCCCCACCTGCGAAACCGTTCCCGACACCCTACGCGCCGCCAGTGCGATAACTGGACCGTTCAGCACCCCCACCGATCAGTCCACTTTCGCGCGACTGGCAGGCGACGACCACCCTCGCGTGCGGCAATATCGACATAATGTCGCAGGTCTCCACCCCCTCCCCCGCTGTCGCCGACAAACCGGCGGGCATCGCGCAGCCGCTGGGCGCGGGCGCGATCACCGCACTGGTCGGCTTCACGAGTTCGTTCGCGGTGGTGCTGAGCGGTTTACGCGCGGTCGGCGCAACCCCCGCGCAGGCCGCGTCGGGGTTGCTGGTGCTGTGTTTCACGCAGGGCATCGGCATTCTGCTGCTGAGTTTCCGGTACCGGATCCCGATCACGCTGGCCTGGTCGACGCCCGGTGCCGCCCTGCTCGCCAGCACCGGACTGGTCGCGGGTGGTTGGCCCGGTGCGGTCGCGGCCTTCGCGGTGACCGGCGTGCTGATCGTGATCACCGGGCTGTGGCAGCGGCTCGGTTCGCTGGTCGCCGCGATTCCCGTGCCGATCGCGCAGGCGATGTTGGCGGGCGTGCTGCTCCCGCTCTGTCTGGCTCCGGTTCAGGCACTGCGCACCTCGCCGGCGGTGGTCGTTCCGGTGATCCTGGTGTGGCTGGTGCTGCAACGATTCGCACCCAAATGGGCGGTGCTCGTCGCCTTCGCGACCGCAGCTGTCGGCACCGGGATCGATATCGCCGTCAACAGCAAGTACTTGGATCTGTCCGCCATGGTCCCCACGGTCGAATTGACTGTGCCCCAATGGCATTGGCAAGCCATCATCGGCATCGCCATCCCGCTCTACATCGTCACCATGGCCTCGCAGAACATCCCTGGCGTGGCGGTGATGCGCTCGTTCGACTTCCAGATCCCTTGGCGCCCAGCCATGCTTGTCACTGGCGTCGGCACCATCGTGGGCGCGGCAGCGGGCGGGCACGCGATCAACCTCGCCGCCATCAGCGCCGCCCTGGCCGCCGCCCCCACCGCCAGCCCCGACCCGAAACGTCGCTGGATCGCCGCAGCCACCGCGGGTGCCGCCTACCTGATCCTGGGTCTGGCTTCCGCCGCCCTGGTCACCCTCATCGCGGCCGCCCCCGCGGGCACCATCGAAACCGTCGCAGGTCTGGCGCTACTGGCCACCCTCGCCGCGGCCCTGACCGGCGCTCTCACCGACCCCACCCACCGCATGGCCGCCCTGGTCACCTTCCTCGTAGCCGCCGCAGGCACCACCCTCTTCGGCATCGGCGGCGCCTTCTGGGCCCTGATCGCAGGCCTGGTCGTCCGCCGCGTCCTCCCACCGGCACCTGACCATCCGACTCCAGACGACAAGGTGATCGACCCGATCAACACTGTGGAGAAGGGCCGGTGAAGCACAACGCGTGCCAGCTCTCAGCGCGATGCAGCGGGCGTCGAGTTCGCCCCGACTACCTCAACTCGGACCCGCCAACCTGTCCAGTAGCGGACCCGTACGCGGGCCCACCAACTCGCGCATGACCAGGGCCATGTTCGTGCGTTCGACGCCGGGGATCTTCAAAATCGCGCCCGCGATGCGGTAGAGGTCGTCGGCGTCGCGGGCGACTATCCGGACGGTGAGATCGGTGGCGCCGGTCATGCCACACACCTCGGTGACCTCGGGAACGTCGGCCAGATGCTCGACCACCGCATCGAGTTGGTGTTGATCGACCACGACCGCGACGAACGCAGCAAGGGGGTAACCCAGCGCGCGGGGTTCCACTCGACGTTCGAAGCTGCCGAGCACACCACCGGTGTCCCAGCGGGCCAAGCGCGCCTGCACCGTGTTGCGCGACAAACCCAGCCGCGCGGCCAGTTCCACCCCGGTGGCGCGGGGGTTGGCGATCAACTCACGCAGCAGTCGCGCGTCGGTGGCGTCCAGGGTGACCTCGGGTTCGCGACTGGTCATACAACGCAGTATGCCAGCGCCGCACCCCTTCAGACCATGCATTCTGCTCACCTGCGCGCGCCTCACTTGCGCACCTCGCGTAATCGTGGATGCTGAGTGATACACGTCGCATCAGCGAGTGGCGTACCTGCATCGGCTCACAAGGCACGGTGGCGAGGAGGCGATCACGATGTCGCAGAAGCAGACCTACCCGGTCCAGCTGGTTCAGCCCGACGGTCGTCGGGTGTTCGACAGAGAGCACGGCGCCCTGGTCGCCGATATCGATGCGCCGCGGTTGCGGCAGCTGTATCGGGACATGGTGATCACCCGCCGCATCGACGTCGAGGCCACCGCCCTGCAACGTCAGGGCCAGCTCGGATTGTGGCCGCCGCTGCTGGGGCAGGAGGCCGCGCAGGTCGGCTCGGCGCACGCTTTGCACCCCGACGACTACGCCTTCTGTTCCTACCGCGAAACCGCCGTCGCCTTCTGCCGCGGCGTGCCACCCGAGCAGCTCACGGCCCTGTGGCGCGGCGTTTCCCACCACTGCTGGGACCCCGACGAGTTCAACATGACCAATGCCAACATCGTCGTGGGCTCGCAGGGTTTGCACGCCACCGGCTACGCCTTCGCCGCGCACTTGGACGGCGCTGACATCGCCACCATCGCCTACTTCGGCGACGGCGCGACCAGCCAGGGTGACATCGCCGAGGCGCTCGGATTCGCCGCGGCCTGGAGCGCGCCGGTGGTGTTCTTCTGCCAGAACAACCAGTGGGCGATCAGCGAACCGGTCGCCGTCCAAAGCCATATCCCGCTGGTCCGCCGCGCCGACGGGTACGGCATTCCGGGCGTGCAGGTCGACGGCAACGATGTGCTGGCCGTGTTGGCCGTGACCCGCCAGGCCGTCGAACGCGCACGCACCGGCGGCGGCCCCACCTTCATCGAGGCGATGACCTACCGGATGGGCCCGCACACCACCGCCGACGACCCGACCCGCTATCGCACCGCCGCCGACACCGAGTACTGGGCGCAACGCGACCCGATCGAACGCGTGCGCCTGCTGCTCGAACGCGAAGGCGACCTGTCCCCCGAGTTCGTCCAGCAGGTGACCGCGCAGGCCGACGACGTCGCCGCCCGCCTGCGCGCCGCGACCGTATCCATGCCCGACCCCGACCCGCAACGGATGTTCGACAACGTCTACGCGACCGAGCACTCCCTGATGACCGAACAGCGGCAACAGCTTTCGGACTACCTCGCCGAAGGAGCGCAGTCATGATCACCACCTTCGCCGCCGCCCTCAACACCGGCCTGCGCCGCAGCATGGAGGACGACGCCAAAGTCGTGCTGCTGGGCGAGGACATCGGCCGACTCGGTGGCGTCTTCCGCGTAACCGACACTCTGCAAAAGGATTTCGGCGACAACCGGGTCATCGACACACCGCTGGCCGAATCCGGCATCGTCGGAACAGCTTTCGGCATGGCCTTACGCGGGTATCGGCCGGTGGTGGAGATCCAGTTCGACGGATTCGTGTATCCCGCGTTCGACCAGATCGTGTCCCAGGTCGCCAAGATCCACTACCGCACCGGCGGAAAGGTGAAAGCCCCATTGACCATTCGAATTCCATTCGGCGGCGGGATCGGCGCGGTGGAACACCATTCGGAATCGCCGGAGGTGTATTTCGCGCACACCGCGGGCCTTCGCGTTGTATCACCGAGTACGCCCGCCGACGCGTATTCGATGATCCGTCAGGCTATTTCACTAGACGACCCGGTTATTTTCTTCGAACCGAAACGTCGCTATTGGGACAGAGCCGACGTAGATTTCGAAGGCGAACCGGATCTGCCATTACACAAGGCCAGGGTCTGCACCCGCGGTGCCGACGCCACTGTCGTCGCCTACGGGGGCACCGTCGCCACCGCGCTCACTGCGGCCAAAATCGCTGCCGAGGAAGGACATTCGCTCGAGGTGATCGACCTGCGCAGTCTGTCCCCTCTCGATGTCGACACGATCGCGGAGTCGGTGGACAAGACCGGCAGGCTGGTCATCGTGCACGAGGCGCCGGTATTCGCGGGGCTTGGCGCCGAGATCGCCGCGCGGATCACCGAGCGCTGCTTCTATCACCTGGAAGCGCCGGTGCTGCGCGTGGGCGGCTACGACATCCCCTATCCCCCGGCTAAGCTCGAAAAGCACCACCTGCCCGACCCCGACCGCATTCTGGCGGCGGTCGACCGCTGCCTAGCCGCATGAAAGGTGCCCCTGTGCCGGAGGAACCAGCCGCCACCGACGACGGTCACGTTCTCGAATTCCGCCTTCCCGACCTGGGCGAAGGCCTGGCCGACGGCGACCTGGTGTCCTGGGCCGTCGCGGTCGGTGACACGGTGGAACTGAACCAGACCATCGCCGAGGTGGAGACCGCGAAGGCGGTGGTCGCGCTGCCGTCGCCGTTCTCCGGGGTGGTGGTGGAGCTGCTGGCCCAGCCCGGCGACACGGTGCCGGTCGGGGCGCCGCTGATCCGGGTGCGCAACGACCTCGAGGTGACCGCGCCGCGCACCGATGTGCTGGTCGGCTACGGCCCCGAAGCCGAAACGACTTCGCGCAGAAGGAAATCCGTGCCGTCGATGGCATCGAACACACCGAGCACCCACCGCGCCGCCGCGACTCCCGCAGCCCGCAAACTGGCCAAGGAACTGGGCATCGACCTGTGGTTCGTCGCGGGTTCGGGTCCCGAAGGAGCGGTCACCGTCGAAGACGTGCGGTCCGCTGTCCCGGTGACACAACCGCGCACCCCCGCCCGCCTCGGCGCGATCGCCCCGGCGCCCTCGAACGGCCACGTCACCGACGCCGACGGCCTCATCGAACCGACCGCCCGCGAAGAACGCACCCCCATCACCGGCATCCGCAAACGCACCGCCGCCGCGATGCTGGCCAGTGCGCGCACGATCCCGCAGGCCAGCACGTTCGTCACCGTCGACTGCACCGCGTCGATGGAACTGCTCGACCACCTGCGCACCACCAAATCCTTCGAGGACCTCACCCTCACCCCGCTGGCCCTGGTCGCCAAGGCGACACTCGCGGCGATCGCGGAATTCCCGGGAATCAACACCGCCTGGGATGAACAGAACCAGGAAATCGTCACCAAACACTTTGTGAATCTGGGCATCGCGGTCGCCTCGGACCGCGGCCTGATGGTCCCCAATATCAAAGAGGCGCAAGCATTGAGCCTGCGCGAACTGTGCCGCGAAATCAGCTGGGCCGCCGACACCGCCCGCTCCGGCAACGCCACCCCCCACGACCTACGCGGCGGCACCTTCACCCTCACCAACATCGGCGTCTTCGGCGTGGACACCGGCGTCCCCCTGGTAAACCCCGGCGAAGCCGCCATCCTGTGCCTCGGCTCGATCCGCAAGCGCCCCTGGATATTCCGCGACGAACTCGCCATCCGCTGGATCACCACCCTCGGCCTGAGCTTCGACCACCGCATGATCGACGGCGAACTGGCCGCCCGCTTCCTAGCCACCACCGCCGGTTTCCTCGAGGACCCATTGACCCTGCTCAGCCGCATCTGAGTGATATATCCGACCCGCAACCGCGACGAAACATAATGCTCATGCGCTGTAAAAAACGGGGTCTACAACTCGTTGTATGAGTGAGGCACATCCCGTCGACACCCGGCTGCCGTTCGCGCGGCAGTTGGCCTTCGGCATTCAGCACGTCCTGATCATGTACACCGGTTGCATCACCGTGCCGCTGGTTTTCGGTGCGGCCGCGGGGCTGGATCGGGCGACGATCGGGCTGTTGATCAGTGCTGATCTGCTGGTCGCGGGCATTATCACGCTGGTGCAGAGCCTCGGGGTGGGCAAGCTGGCGGGTGCGCGGTTGCCGATCGTGTGTGGGGCCACGTTCGTCGGGTTGAATCCGATGATTCTGATCGCCAAGGAATACGGTCTGGACGCGGTGTACGGGTCGATGCTGATCGGTGGTGTGGTCGGTGTGGCGTTGGCGTGGCCGTTCGCGCGGGTGGTGCGGTTCTTCCCACCGCTGGTGACCGGGACCGTGCTGACCGTGGTGGGTGTGTCGCTGATCGGGGTCGCCGGGGGGCTGATCATCGGGACCAACCCGAAGTCGCCGAGCTTCGCGTCACCGTCGAATATCGCGCTGGCCGCGGTGGTCGTGCTGATCGCGGTCGGGTTCGTGTGCCTGGGACGCGGTGTGTTCTCGCAGCTCGGTGTGCTGATCGCGCTGGTCGCCGGCATTGCGATCGCGCTGCCGATGGGTCTGATCACCACCGCGGGCGTCGGTAGCGCCAGCTGGATCGGGATTCCGCAGCCGTTCCACTTCGGGTCGCCGCAGTTCCCGGTGACCGCCGTGGTGGCGATGAGCATCGTGATGGCGGTGGTGTTCGCCGAGTCGACCGCGAGCATGTTGGCGATCAGTGAGATCACCGGAAAGCAGCTCAGCAGAGGCGATCTCGCGCGCGGCCTGGTCGGCGACGGGCTGTCGGGTGTGCTCGGCGGCATCTTCACCGCGTTCGTGGACACGATCTTCAACCAGAACGTCGGCGCGGTCTCCACGACCAGGGTGTACAGCCGGTATGTGACCGCGGTCAGTGGCGCGATCCTGGTGGTGTTGGGGCTGGTGCCGCGCATCGGTGAAGTGGTGGCGGTGATTCCGAAGCCGGTGGTCGGCGGTGTGGGGCTGGTGCTGTTCGCCACGGTCGCGGTCGTGGGTGTGACCACGTTGCTCAAAGCCGATCTGACGGACAAGGTGAACGCGACCGTGGCCGCAACCGCCATCGGTGTCGGGCTGCTGCCGGTGTTCACCAAGGACATGTTCGACAAGTTCCCCACGTCGGCGCAGATCCTGCTCGACAGCGGCGTCACGCTCGGCGCGGCTACTGCTTTCCTGCTGAACCTGGTCTTCAACCACACCCGTCTGGGCACCATGGCCCGCGCGTCCAAGACCTCCGCGCCCGTCGAGGTCGAATCGGCTTCTGCCCAGCCCGTCTCGCCGGCGACCGCCTGATTCCGACGTCGACCGCCGGTTCTTCATCAACCTGTAAAGAACCGGCGGAATTCCGGCGTTCGCCGAGTTCAGCGGAGGTTGCATACATGAGAACCGGTCGGTTTGCTCGAAAAAGTTCGGCGAGGTAGCGGCGAGATCGCTCGATTCCTGCCACCATGGTCGGAAGCCATCGGTCACGACCCGCTGACCGGTGGAGTTCTACGCGGAGATCCGGCGATGGCGCAACTGATGTACTTCAAGAAGATTCGTGACGACCTCACCGAGGTCGAATACGTCTGGGGACCGAGTCGAGAACAACTCGACTCGTCGCTGGTGATCGACAAAACCACTTTCGCCGCACTCCCCGGCCCGCCCGGGTACTCCCCCGCGGGGCAGATCATCCTGCGTGCGCGCCGCGGGAGCGACTGGCCCGAAGTCGGAGTTATTACCTCGTAAGTTCCGCCGCGGCGGCGCGCACCACATCGGGGATCGCCACCGGTTTGCGGGTGTCGGCGTCGACATAGACGTGGACGAATTCGCCCGTCGCCGCGAGCTCGAGACCGGCCTCGCCTTCGCGGAAGATCGCGAGGTCGTAGGTGATGCTCGAGTTGCCGAGGCGGGCGATGCGCAGGCCCACCTGCAGCTGATCGGGGAAACTGATCGACCCGACGAACTTGCACGAGGTCTGCGCGACCACGCCCAGCGCGGGCAGCGCGGTGATGTCGGTGCCGGTGGCGCGCATCAGCCAGGCGTTCACGGCGGTGTCGAAGTAGGAGTAGTAGGTCACGTTGTTCACGTGGCCGTATTGGTCGTTGTCGGCCCACCGGGTCGGCATCGGCCACAGGACGGGATAGCTCATGCCTCCGCCTCGCTGGCGCTCGGCTGCGGCATGCGCTCCGCGCGCTGCCACATGGTTCTCTCGCTTCGCTCGCTCACTAGGCCATCATGCCGCGCTGCGGTGCCGGTGGTCGCGCGGGCTCACCCCGAAGTGCCGTTTGAAGGCGGTGCTCAGGGCGAAGGCGCTGCCGTATCCGACCTGGTGGGCGATGGATTCCACGGTCGCATCGGACTCCGATAGCAGATCTGCGGCCAACGACAGCCGCCATTCGGTCAGGAACGTCATCGGCGGTTCGCCGACGAGTTCGGTGAACCGGCGGGCCAGCGCCGCGCGCGACATGCCGACCGCGTCGGCCAGCGCGACCACCGTCCACGGGTGCGCCGGATTGTGTTGCAGCAGACGCAAAGCCTTGCCGACCAGGGGGTCGCTGTAGGCGTGGTACCAGGCGGGGGCGTCGTCACGGGCGAACCAGGCGCGCAGTGCGGCGATGAGCAGCAGGTCCAGCAGGCGATCGAGGACGGCGGTTTGGGCGGGCAGGTCCTTGGTCGCCTCGTCGACGAGCAGGTCGAGCAGCCGCGCGTCGAGCTCACCGCGTGGCAGCACCGCGACCTGCGGGAGCGCGCGCAGCAACCGCCTGCTGACCGCGCCCGCCGATTCGTAGGTGCCGGTGATCATCACCGTCTCACCGTCGGGATCGGTGCCCCATTGCCGAACCCCGAGATTCAGTGTCTCGCACAGGATTTCGCCATCGGGTGTGGTGGTCACCTGCCCCGGCTGGATGACGATCTGCGGTTCGGTGCCCGGATCATCAGCCACCGTATACGGCTGCGGCCCACGAAAAACCGCGACATCGCCCGCAACGAGCTGCCGCGGCGGCGCGGAATCGGTACTGACCCAAGCCTTTCCGCGAATCGTCGCAAGTACCGTGAGCGGCGCCTCGTCCTGCACACGCAATGACCACGGCGGGTTCAACAGCGAACACATGAGAAACGCACCACGGGCGCGAGGACCCTCGAGCAGACCGGCTAACGCATCCACCTGTTCCACAGTAGACGAAACCCGGAGACGGCAGCGCATGTTCGTGAGCGGCACAGCGATGTCGCCGACGCCCGCGCGGCGGTGTACTTATCTCATGACGAACACAGCCTCTCACCAGCAGCTTTCCCTCATCACCGGCGCGACGGGCAAAACCGGTAGCCGGGTCGCGGCGCTCCTCGAAGCCGACGGGCACCCGGTCCGCCGTGGTTCGCGCACCGCCGAAATCCCCTTCGACTGGACCGACCGCGGCACCTGGGCGCCCGCTCTGACCGGCGTCGACTCGGTCTACCTCGCCTTCCAGCCCGACCTCGCGGTGCCCGGCGCCCCCGACGTCATCCGCGCGTTCACCGCCGCGGCCCGGTCCGCGGGCGTGCGCTCGGTGGTGTTGCTGTCGGGTCGCGGCGAACCCGAAGCGCTGGAATGCGAAGAGATCGTGCGGAATTCGGGCCTGCGCTGGACCATCGTGCGCTGCTCCTTCTTCGCCCACAACTTCAGCGAAGGCGCCTTCGTCGACGATGTTCTCGCCGGCGCGGTGGCACTGCCCAATGGGGATGTGCCGGAACCGTTCGTGCACGTCGACGACATCGCCGAGGTGGCGACCGCCGCCCTCACCGACCCCCGCCACGAAGGCCAACTCTACGAACTCACCGGCCCACGCGCCCTGTCCTTCGCCGACGCGGTAGGCGAGATCGCCGCGGCCACCGGTCGCGAGATCGCGTTCATCCCCGTCACCCGCCCGGAATTCGTTGCGACACTGAGCGATTACCAGGTCCCCGACGACGTGATCAGCCTGCTGGACTACCTGTTCGGCACCATCCTCGACGGCCGCAACACCGCCACCGCCGACGGCGTGCGCCGCGCGTTGGGCCGCGAGGCACGCGATTTCACCGACTACGCCAAGGAAACCGCCGCCACCGGAGCCTGGACACCCCGATAACCGAGTTGGACCGTTGATCACCAGGCTTTCACGCAAACATCGCCCGAGAAGGAATCTGCACCAAAGCCTGGTGATCTTGAAATTTCCGAGCCGACCTGGGGTCACCGCACGCCCGGTACCGTCGAAGCGGTGAGTTCAGCGCAGATCGACCACCGTCTTCGCCGGGCCAGGGCGGCGGTGTTCGCGGCTTTCACGCTGAGCGGGGTGCTGCTGGCTCTCTGGGTGGTCCACATTCCGGCGATCATCGGCCGGACCGGGGTGTCGGTGTCCATGCTCAGCGTGTTGGTGCTGCTGATGGCGGCGGGCGCGCTGGTCGGGATGCGGTTGGCGGGCCCTGCCGCGGACCGGTTCGGCAGCCGCACTCTGGTCGCGGTGGCCGCGACGGTCATTTCGGTGACGGTGCTCGGGCCCGGGTTGGCGACCGATCCGGTGACCTTGGCGATCGCGCTGGTGTGCTTCGGGTTCGGCAACGGCGCGCTGGACGTGTCGATGAATGCCCAAGCGGTGCAGGTGGAACGGGCGTATCGGCGACCGATCATGTCCGCGTTCCACGCGATGTTCTCCGCGGGTGGGTTTCTCGGTTCACTGTTGGGCGCGGCTGCCCAGCACGCGGGGTGGGCGCCGGAACTGACGCTGACCTGTGCCACTATCGGCGGGTTGCTCATTACCGCAGCACTGGTGCCGCAGCTTGTCAGCGAATCGCCCTCGCCTACAGAACATTACGAGACTGACGCCTCATCACGGCTGCGCACAGAACGACACGATCGGACCCGCACAGTGCTGACACTCGGGGGTATCGCGTTCGTGCTCCTGCTCGCGGAAGGCGTCGCCGCCGACTGGAGCGCACTGCAGGTTCGCGAACGCCTCGGCACCTCCGAGGCCGGTGCCGCCCTCGCCTTCGGCGCCTTCTCGGCCACCATGACCCTGGGCAGATTCCTCGCCGACCGAGTCAGCGCGGCGCTGGGTCCCGTAGCTATCGTCCGCTACGGAAGTCTGCTCGCCGCAGCAGGATTCGTCGTAGTCATCGCCTCCCCTTGGCTGCCACTGACGCTGCTCGGCTGGGCGATGTGCGGTCTGGGCCTAGCTGGCGGAGTCCCTCAAATCTTCACCACCGCAGGCAATCTCGGCGGAAGCAAGGCCGCCACCGATATGTCCAGGGTCTTCACGATCGGCTACCTGGGTCTGCTCGCAGGCCCCACGGTAATCGGCTGGCTGGCCGCCATAATCCCGCTCACCGCCACCCTGATCATCCCGCTGATTCTCACCCTGGCCTGCGCTGCCGCAGCCAACACGGTCACGCCTAAAAAATAACTCCCACAACCGAATTCACACGATCAGAGATACATCCCCACCTCGGTCGAGTGCTCGATCGTCGACCGGATCTGAATTCCGCCATCGCGGTGGGCAACCAGTTCGGCGAGTGTCGCACCGTCCGGGAAACTCGACGCAGCCGAGACACTCTCCTGGCGGGCCAACCACTCGTGGGCTTCCGTCGCCGACAATCGCCCGACCTCGAGCTGAGCCAGACAACGCCCCGGCCGAACGACGGCAGGATGCAACCGCGAAAGATCCTCATTGGTGGTGATCGCGATCAACACCTTCCGCCCCTGCCCCAGCATCCCGTCGGTGAGATTCAGCAACCGCGAAAGCTTCTGCCCCGCAGCCTCTTTAGCCTCACCCCGGATCAACTCATCACAATCCTCGAGCACGAGCAGCCGCCACCGACCGTCCTCGTCGTCCCCATCAGCCCCCGCCGCGACCTCCATCAGATACCCGGGGTTGCTGAACAATTCCTCCGGATCGACCACGCAGTCGACCTGACACCACGGCGACCACGACCGCGCCAGAGCGCGAAGCGCCGTCGTCTTCCCGGTCCCCGGCTCACCGTGCAGCAACACCAACCGCCCCTTGATGTCGTCGACCCCCAGCCCCATCAACCGTTCCATCCCCGCAGCCACCGACGCCGTGTAGTTCCCCCGAATCTCCGCCCACGCGGGTGCCACGATCTGCCGGCGTCGACGCGCGGGACGCCGAACGTCCATGTGCCAGAAGCCCATCTCCACCGTCGCCTCGCTGTCACGTGACAGCGCCGCCCCCTCGGTAGCCGCGGCCAGCACCTCCACTGCCAGCGAATCACTGACCGCCGTCACTTCGACGGTGGCCGACCCGCTGGCCCACCGCACCGCCCGCAACGCCCAGCCCTCGCCCGCAGCGAGCAGCGCACTGCTGTCGTCGTCGACCACCGAACGCACGATCCGCGAGTCGGCGGGACGCAGCAACGCCTCCGGACGCACCCGGTCCAGGTGTGCCTGACGGGCGAACGGCTGATCGCCGCGCAGGAACGGTGCCAGCGCCAGGGCGTCGATCGCGTCGCGGGTGGAATAGGTGGAGTCGATGGTCGCCGACCACGGAAACGACTCGCCCTGGTCCGGCCCCGGGCGCGGGGAGTCGACGAGGCGCAGCTGTTCATTACGTGTGGACACCGCGCCCATCATCGTGGTCGGCCGCGGGGAATGTCCAATGACTTACGGTGACCCATGCGACACCCCCGGTCGGAAAACTCGCTGGCACGGTGGTCCGATTCGTCGGTAACGTCGTAGTGTGACGTCCACCGCGCACGACCAGACCCCGCCGGATTCCTACGCGAAGGCAGGGCTCAAGGAATGGGTCGGCCTAGCCGTTCTCGCCCTACCCACGCTGCTCATCTCGATGGATTTGAGCGTGCTCTACCTGGCCATCCCCCGCATCAGCGAAGCGCTGGAACCCAGCAGTTCGCAGCTGCTGTGGATCCTGGACATCTACGGCTTCCTGGTGGCCGGCTTCCTGATCACGATGGGCACCCTCGGTGACCGCATCGGCCGCCGCAAACTGCTGATGATCGGCGCACTCGCGTTCGGCGTGGCATCGGTGATCGCCGCGTACTCCACCAGCGCGAACATGCTGATCGGCACCCGCGCGCTGCTCGGTATCGCGGGCGCCACGCTGATGCCGTCCACCCTGGCGTTGATCCGCAATATGTTCCACGACGACCGCCAGCGCACCACCGCGATCAGCGTATGGATGACCAGTTTCATGGTCGGCATGGTGATCGGACCGCTGGTCGGTGGCGCGATGCTGGAGAACTTCTGGTGGGGTTCGGTGTTCCTGGTCGCCGTGCCCGCGATGGTGTTGCTGCTGGGCACGGGCCCGTTCCTGCTGCCCGAATACAAGGACCCCAACCCGGGCAAGCTCGACATTCTCAGCGCGTTGCTGTCGCTGCTGTCGGTGATGGCGGTGATCTACGGGATCAAGGAACTGGCCAAGGACGGCATTTCGATCGAATCCGTCGGTGTCCTGGCCGCCGGTCTGGCGTTGGGCACGGTGTTCGTGCTGCGGCAGCAGCGGCTGACCGATCCGCTGATCGACCTGCGCCTGTTCGGCAATGTGCGGTTCAGTGGGTCGCTGGTCGCGTTGATGGTCGCCATGCTCGCGATGGGCGGGCTGTTCCTGCTGCTGTCGCAGTATCTGCAGTTGGTCCTGGGTCTTTCCGCGTTCCAGGCCGGGCTGTGGACGGTGCCGCAGGCGCTGGCGATGGTCGTGGCGGCCGGTGTGGTGAGCGCGCTCGCGCCCAAGATCCGGCCCGCCTACCTGATGGCCGTCGGCCTGGTGATCGCAATGATCGGGTACGCGATCTTCACGCAGCTGTCCGGCCACGACGACCTCGCGCTGATCGTCACCGGCATGGTGGTGTTCTCGCTGGGTTTGAGCCCGATGTTCGTGCTCGGCCTCGACCTGATCGTGGGCGCGGTCGACCCGGCCCGCGCCGGCGCAGCCTCCGCCATTTCCGAAACGGGACAAGAGCTTTCGGCCGCATTGGGTGTCGCGGTGATCGGCAGCATCGGCACCGCGGTCTATCGCGGACAGATGACGGACCAGCTGCCCGCCGGACTGCCACCGGAGATCGCGCACACCGCCGAGGACACCCTGGCAGGCGCCCTGCACGTCGCGGCTGCGCTGCCGGAAGCTCTCGGCGCCGAGTTGACCACGATCGCCCGCGAGGCCTATACCCATGCGCTGCAGGTGAATTCGGTCGTCGGCATCGGCCTGACCGCCATCGCCGCCGCCTTGGTGATGGGCCTGCTGCGACACATCCCCGCACCCGACGCCAAAGAACCCGACGCTGTCGCCGACGCGGACTGACCGTGCGGCCGCGGACATGGCGATTCCCGCCCGATACGAAATCGGACGGGAAGCACCTCGCGCGCGAGTTGTCCCCTCCACGCGACCCGGTTTCGGCGGCCTCGGCCGAAATGCGGTGGCCTACTTGGCAGCCGGAGCCGGGTTGTTCGGCATCGGCGAGTTGATGGTGGTGAAGTACTGCGCTGCGGCCATGATCGCTACCGGCGCGGCGATGAACAGCTGACCCGCCAGCGCACCCAGCGAGCCGATGGCCATGATGCCGCCGAGGCAGCCGACCGCGGCGGCGGGGATGAACGGGCCGAACATGCCGACGATGGTCGCCGCGGCGATGGTCGCGCCGGCGATGCCGCCCAGCACACAACCGACAGCGCCGCCGCCGAGGCCACCGACCAGGGCGCCGACACCCGCACCGAGCGAGATGGTGCTGCCCAGCCGACTCCAGGCCGCCTGCTCACGGTCATATTCGCTCTTCCACGGCGCCTTGTCCTCGTACGGCAGCGCGACGGGCTTGTAGGTGGCGTGCGCCAGGTCGAACTGCGGGGTCAACGTCGCGGTGCGACCGGAGATGTCGGCGGCGACCGGGAAGACGAATTCATCGACACGGAAGGACAATTCGCTACCGGCGACGGTGGCACCGTTGGCCGCCTTGATCTTGAACACACCGTCTTCGACCACCATCGAGCCCGCGTCGGTACCGATGATCGTGGCGGTCTCGGTGGTCTCGGCGGTGAAGTTGATCGGCTCGTCCGCGGCGGGGGCAGCGTGGCCGGTTCCGGCGGCGATGCCGAGGGCGACGCTGACGGTGGAGGCCAGCAGGGCGAACTTGGTGATTTTCACGGGGTGAACCTTTCGTGTTCTTCGATGAGATGCGAACCCTAGCTAGGTGAGCCTTACCTATCAAGACCTTGCTTAGGCTAACCTCACTTTTCGACACAGTTTCGCCGTGAGAGAGAACCCTGATGAGAAATCCGCGTTGGTGCGGGTGGCTGCTTGCCCTGTTCCTGCTGGTTGCGGCCGGTGTGCTCAGCCTGCTGGTCGGCACGAAATCGATTGCGCTCGGCGAGGTCTGGCTTGCGCTGACCGGGCCGGTGACCACGCCCGACCAGGTCACCATCACCGAATACCGGCTGCCGCGAACCGTTCTCGGACTGCTCGCCGGGCTGGCCCTCGGCGTCGCGGGCTGCCTGATGCAGGGCCTGACCCGCAACCCGCTCGCCGACCCCGGACTGCTCGGCGTGAACGCGGGCGCGGCCTTCGCGATCACAGTCGCGGTGGGGTTGCTCGGGGTGAGTGAGATCACGTCGTATGTGTGGTTCGGATTCTTCGGTGCCGCAGCGGTTTCGGTGGTGGTGTACCGGCTGGGCACCGCGGGGAACACCGGCACCGATCCGATCCGCCTGACGCTGGCCGGGGTCGCCGCCACCGCGGTGCTGGGCGGACTCACCCGCGGGCTGATGTTGCTGGACCCTAAGGCTTTCGACCAGATGCGGCACTGGGACGCGGGATCGCTGTCCGGCCGCGGGTTCGACATCATCGCGGGGGCCGCGCCGTTCATCGTGGTCGGGCTGTTGATCGCCGCGGTGTGCGCGCGATCGCTGAATACTGTTGCCCTCGGCGATGATCTGGCTCGTTCGCTGGGGGTGCATGTCACGCGTACGCGGTTGCTCACGGCGTCGGCGCTGGTGTTGTTGTGTGGCACCGCGACCGCCGCGGTCGGCCCGATCGCGTTCGTGGGTCTGGCGGTGCCGCACATCGCGCGCTGGCTGGCCGGTACCGATCAGCGCTGGATCTTCGCGTATTCGCTGGTGCTGGCGCCACTTCTGGTGCTCACCGCGGATGTGTTGGGCCGCATCATCATTCGACCTGACGAGGTTCCGGCCGGGCTGGTCACGGCGTTTCTCGGTGCGCCGATGCTGATCTGGCTGGCGCGGCGTTCGCGAGTGGGGGTCCAGGGATGAGCGGTCAGCGCCCGGAGGAGGCAGCCTGCGTAACCACGCAGGGCGCCCGAGCATCCCGAATGGACACAGCAATGAGCGGTCAGCGAAGTATCGACTTCGGACGCACCACGGTCCTGCTACGACTGCGCCGTCCGAACCTCACCGCCAGAATCGGCGTGCGCACCGTGGTGGTGTGCGCGATTGCGCTGATCGTCGCCGTCGCCACCGCCGTATTCGCCCTGGGCAGTGGCGAATTTCCGATTCCCGCCACGCGGGTGGTGCGCGCGCTGTTCATCGGTGACGAGCGTTTCGACCGACTGGTGGTGTGGGACTGGCGTTTGCCGCGCATCCTGTTGGCGCTGGCCCTGGGTGCGGCGCTCGGTGTCAGCGGCGCGATCCTGCAGTCGGTCACCCGCAATCCGCTGGGCAGTCCCGACATCATCGGGTTCAGCACCGGCGCCTACACCGGCGCGCTGCTGGTGATCCTCATGCTGGGCGGCGGGAACTTCCAGACCGCGGCGGGCGCGATGATCGGTGGTCTCGGTGCCGCACTGGTGATTCACCTACTTGCCCTGCGGCACAACGTATCCGGCTTCCGACTGATCATCGTCGGCATCGGCGTGAGTGCCATGCTCGCCTCGGTCAACACCTGGCTGATCATGCGGGCCGATCTGGACGCGGCGATGTCGGCGGCGGCCTGGGGTGCGGGCTCGCTCAACGGACTGTCGTGGCCGCGGGTCGCACCGACCATGATCATCCTGGCCGTGCTGGTCCTGGCGGTGATCCCGGCCGCGCCCCGCTTGCGCGTCCTCGAACTCGGTGACGACACCGCGCGCGCCCTCGGCCTGGACGCGAGTAAGGCGACCGGTTGGCTGATCGCGCTCAGCGTCGGATTCACTTCTGTGGCAACAGCTGTCGCCGGGCCGATCGCCTTCGTCGCGCTGGCCGCACCGCACCTGGCGCGCACACTCACCCGCACCCCCTCGATCGCGCTGGTCCCCGCCGCGGTGCTGGGTGCGACCTTGCTGATCACCTGCGACTGGATCGCCCAGCATGCTTTCGCGCCGACCACCATCCCGGTCGGCCTCGTCACCGGTTCGATCGGCGGCCTGTATCTGGCGTATCTGCTCGTCGTCGACGCGCGACGGAAATAGAAGGGCGACATGAACTCCCACTCCGCGCGGTTGCGCGCCGACCAGGTCCGGCTCGGTTACCAGGGCACCACGGTCAGCGATCAACTGTCCGTCGATATTCCGGACGGCAAGTTCACCGTGATCATCGGGCCGAACGCCTGCGGCAAGTCCACGCTGCTGCGTGCGCTGGCCCGACTGCTCACCCCACAATCCGGGAAGGTGCTGCTCGACGACAAGCCGGTGACCGACTATCCGGCCAAGGAACTGGCCCGGCAGATCGGCCTGCTGCCCCAGACCTCGACCGCGCCCGACGGCATCCGGGTGGCGGATCTGGTCGCGCGCGGCCGCTATCCGCATCAGACGCTGCTGCGACAGTGGTCGCGCGCCGACGAGGAGGCGGTCGCGGCGGCGATGGCGGCCACCGGTGTCACCGACCTGTCGGCGCGCCCGGTCGAGGAATTGTCAGGTGGTCAGCGTCAGCGCGTGTGGATTTCGATGGTGCTGGCTCAGTGCACGCCCATCATCGCGCTCGACGAGCCGACGACCTTTCTCGATATCGCCTATCAGATCCAGCTGCTGGATCTGTGCCGCTCGCTGCAGCGCGATTCGGGACGCACGGTCGTGGCGGTTCTGCACGACCTCAACCACGCCTTCCGCTACGCCGACCACCTCATCGCCATGCGCGACGGGCGAATCGTGGCCTCCGGGCGGCCCGCCGAGATCGTCACCGCCGAGCTGGTGCACGAGGTGTTCTCGCTGCGGTGCCGCATCATCGATGACCCCGAAACCGGTACCCCACTGGTGATTCCGCTGGCGGACAACGCCGCGCCCGTGATCGTCGCGCCGGTCACGGGCGACCTACTCGTCGAGCGCCTCCGATGACCGCATCCGGCCTGCTGATCGACCTCAGCCCGCTGCGGGCGTCGCGTCCGTTCCGGTATGCGTTCGCCGCCCGGCTGGTGTCGGTGCTCGGCATCGGCCTGCTCATGGTGGCCCTACCGCTGCAGGGCTATCAGCTGACCGGTTCGAGCCTGCAGGTCGCCGGGGTGGCCACCACGACCGCGGCGGCGTTGTTCGTCGGCAGTCTCGCGGGCGGCGTGGTCGCCGACCGGTACGACCGCCGCGGGGTGATCCAGTGGGCACGCAGTGCCGCGGGCATCGGTTTCTTGATGCTCGGGGTGAACGCCGTGCTGCCGGATCCGATGCTGCCCGCGATCTATCTCGCCGGTGTCGTCGACGGCCTCGCGGGCGGGGTGAGCGGTTCGGCGCTGATGGCCATGGTGCCCGCGCTGGTCGGCCGGGAGAAGGTGGCCGCCGCGGGCGCGCTGGTCTCGCTGACCACCGATCTCGGCACGATGATCACCCCCGCGATCGCCGGTCTGCTCGTCGCGAAAACCGGTGTGGCCTCGGCCTATTTCCTGTGCGCGCTGGCCACCACCGCGACGGTCGGGTTGATCACCGCGATCGGGCCCTCGCCACCACCGCGGCGTGACTTGCAGAATCCGTTGCGCGAGTTGGCTTCCGGGATCTCGTTCGCGGTGCGCCACGAGTCGATCCGGCTCATCCTGGCGACCGGTCTGATCGGGATGCTCGTGAGCGGGCCGCTGGTGCTGCTGCCTGCCTTCGCCGATGTCGAACTCGACGCGGGGCCGGGCACGCTCGGCCTGCTCTACGCGGCACCCGGTGCCGGTGCGGTGCTCGGCACGCTCACCAGCGGGTGGATGAGTCGCGTGAATACCGGTCGGGCATTGCTGGTTTCGCTGGCGATCATGCCGATCGGCGTGATCGCGGCCGGGTTGTGGTCGCACGCGGCGCCGGTGTTCCTCGGACTTGCCGGGTTCGGCCTGGCCAGAGCGGTGAACATGGTGCTGCGCTACGCGATGCTGCAGCGGGCCGCGCCCGACGACATGCGGGGACGGATGTCGGGACTGCTGATGGTGCAGTCGGTCACCGGCACCGCCGTCGGCTCCATGGTGGCCGGATTCGTCGGCCAACTCTTCGCTCCCGGACTCGCGCTCGTGTACTACGGCGTCGCGGTCCTGGTACTCACCGGCCTGATGGCACTCGCCGCCGGGCCGCTGCGCAGAAAGGAACAAGGATGAAGGATCGCACCGCCTACGCCGCGACCATCGCCGAGGTGCTCGCCGGGGATCACTACGCCAAGGTGCCGTACCCGATCGGCCTGCAGGAAGTGCGGGTGTCGCGGGTCGTGCCCGTCGGCTCGGCGCTGCTGCGGGTCACCTTCGGCGGGCCCGAGATCGCGCAGTTCCACAGCTATGTGCCCGATGAGCATGTGCGCCTGATCTTTCCGAGCGACGACGGCGTGCTCCGACTGCCGAAGCGCGACGGTTCGATGCTCGAGTGGGGCAACCCGCGACCGGTCTCGCGCGAGTACACGGTGCGCCGGCACAGCATCGAAGACGGCGAACTCGACATCGACTTCGTCCTCCATCCCGGCGGTCTCGCCTCGGACTGGGCCGCCGCGGTCACCCCGGGCACCACGGTGCACATCGCCGGTCCGCCCGGTGGCGTGGTCATTCCGGAGACCTACGACGACTATCTGCTCGCCGGTGACATCACCGCGCTACCGGCCATCGCCCGCTGGCTCGAACGCATGCCGCGCGACACCACCGGGTGGGCGTTCATCGAGGTGGCCGGACCGAGCGAGCAGATCCCGCTCGACCCGCCCGATGGTGTGAGCGTGCGCTGGCTGCACCGTGGCGATCTCCCGCCGGGTACCAGCGACATCCTCGAACAGGCCCTACGCGAGGTGAAAGTCGCTGCGGGACACCGTGTCTACGCGTGGGCGGCCGGTGAGGCGGGCTGCCTGCGCGGGGTGCGCAAGATCATCCGCAACGACCTGGGCATCGGCCCCGAGGACTCACTCATCGCGGGCTACTGGAAGCGCGGCGTCGCCGACTTCGACCACGCGGATTGAGACATCAGCTACCCCCTAGAAGAAGGAAACACAGTTTCATGTCAGTTCACCCGATCACGGCGCGTTTGCGTGCCACCCTCCTGGCCGTGGCGATCGCCGCGACGGCAGTCGCCTGCGGCAGCACCACCACCGACCAACCTGCGAACTCCGGCACCCGCGACGTGCACACCGCCAAGGGCCTCGTCACCGTCCCCGCCGACCCGCAGCGCGTCGTGGTCCTCAATGGCGCCCTCGCCGGATACCTGTTCGACCTGGACGCGGACGTGACAGCCGCGGACCCACGCCTGCTCGGTGTCACGTTGAAGCCCGGCGAGTTCCCGCCGTCCTGGGCCGCGGATGCCAAGGCACAGGGCACCGAAGCCGTGCCCTCCGGTGATGCCCTGAACCTCGAGTTCATCGCCGCCCAGCGCCCGGACCTGATCATCGGCGGCGGACCCGGCTACCCCGGCCAGCAGACGATCAACGACTACGACAAGCTCACCGCCATCGCGCCCACCGCGTTGGTGCCGTCCGACGCGATCAATTGGCAGGACCAGTTGAAGTCGGTGGCCGACATCGTGAACCGCTCGGAGCAGGTCGGCGGCATGATCACCGCCTACAACGACAAGGTCGCGAAGGTGCGCTCCGGGCTGAAACCGCCGCAGGGCGCTGCGGCGGTGATGCAGTCGCAAGCCGACGGCAAGCCCATCCTGCTCGCCCCCAACACCCCGTTGACCACGCTGCTCGCCGAGGTCGGCATCACCATCGACAACGACATCCTCGCCAAGGCGGGCAACCCGACCCGACCCGCGGCCGCCGACTGGGTGAGCTTCAGCCCTGAACTGCTGAGCACCGTGGTCGATGCCCCGGTGGTGTTCGTGATCAAACTCGACGGTGGCCGCGACATCGCCGGGCTGAAACAAGATCCGATGCTGGCCGGTCTGCCCGCGTTCCGGACGGGCCAGCTCTACGAACTGCCGTCGGAAAGCAAGCGTCCCGACTACCGGGGCGCCATGGCGACTCTCGATCTGCTCGAGCAGCGATTCCGGTAGTCGCGAATACAGCGAGGCCCTACCGTTCGAGTGAACGGTAGGGCCTCGTCTGTATTGCCTTGCCTTACAGCGCTTTCAGTTCCTCGGTGACAGCACCGACGGACTTCTTCGCATCGCCGAACAGCATCGAGGTGTGGTCGGCGTAGAACAGCGGGTTGTCGATGCCGGCGAAGCCGGAGTTCATCGAGCGCTTGAGCACGATGACGCTCTTGGCCTGGTCGACGTTCAGGACCGGCATGCCGTAGATCGGGCTGGACTTGTCGTCGCGGGCGGCCGGGTTGGTGACGTCGTTGGCGCCGATGACCAGGACCACGTCGGTGCGGTTGAATTCACCGTTGATGTCGTCCATTTCCTTCATCGCGTCGTACGAGACCTCGGCCTCGGCCAGCAGCACGTTCATGTGACCGGGCATGCGACCGGCGACCGGGTGGATCGCGTACTTGACCTCGACGCCCTTGGCCTCGAGCAGCAGGGCCATCTCCTTGACCGCGTGCTGGGCCTGGGCCACGGCCATGCCGTAGCCGGGGACCACGATCACCTGGTTGGCGTAGGCCATCTGGATCGCGGCGTCGGCGGCCGAGGTCGCCTTGGCGGTCTTGGCTTCGCCGTCACCCGAGGACGCGACCGCGCCGCCGCCACCGAAGCCACCGGCCACGATCGCGGGGATGGAGCGGTTCATGGCCTTGGCCATCAGGTTGGTGAGAATGGTGCCGGACGCGCCGACGATCATGCCCGCCACGATCATCGCGGTGTTGTTCAGCGCCAGACCGGCGGCCGCGGCCGACAGACCGGTCAGGGCGTTGAGCAGCGAGATCACGACCGGCATGTCCGCGCCACCGATGGGCAGCACGACCATCAGGCCCAGCACACCGGCGAACAGCAACAGCGCGATCATCCACAGCTGCGACACACCACCGTTGTCGGCGCCCAGGCCGATCACCACGGCGCACACGACCGCACCCACGAGCAGCAGCAGGTTCAGCGGCTGCTGCAAACGACCGACGGTGATCGGCTTGCCCGACAGGATCTCCTGCAGCTTCGCGAAGGCGATGATCGAACCCCAGAAGGAGATCGAACCGATCACCGCGGCGAACAGCGAACCGATGATGATGTGGATCGTGGGCTCGGAGTGCAGGTCGGAAAACCCTGCGCTGTCGACGAATTCGGCCCACGCGATCAACGCGACGGTGCCACCACCGACACCGTTGAAGGCCGCGACCAGCTGCGGCATCTCGGTCATCTTGGTGCGGATGGCGGGCGGAACACCCAGTGCCACACCGACAATCAGACCGGCGGCGATCAGAATCCAGTTGAGCAGGGCGGCATGGCGCACCGAGATCAAGGTGGCGGCAACGGCCAAAGCCATACCGACAGCGGCGATCTGGTTGCCGCGCACGGCGGTCTTCGGGCCGGTGAGACCCATCAGGCCGTAGATGAACATGGAGAAGGCCACGATGTAGAGGCCGTTGACCAGGTAGGTCATGTTGTCGACTGCGTGCATCACTCGGCCGCCTTCTTCTTACCCTTGAACATGCCGAGCATGCGGTCGGTGACCACGAAGCCACCGATGACGTTCAGTGTTCCGAACACCACGGCGACGAACAGGATCACCTGCACCAGCAGCGAGGGGTCCTTCACATTGCCCAGGGTCACCAATGCGCCGAGCACGACGATGCCGTGAATGGCGTTGGTGCCCGACATGAGCGGGGTGTGCAGGGTGTTGGGGACCTTGGAGATCACCGCGAAGCCGACGAAGCCGGAGAGCACGAGGATCGCGATATTGGCGAGAAGTTCGGTGTACATCAGGCTTCCACCTCACGGGTGACACAGGAATCGGCGAGCACCTGATCTTCGAAATCGGGCGCCAGCTTGCCGTCGACCAGCATCAGTTCCAGCAGCGCCGAGATGTTCTTCGAGTACAGCTCGGACGCGTGCTCGGGCATCGTGGCGGGCAGGTTCAGCGGCGAGGCGATGGTGACCTCGTGCTTGACCACGGTCTCGCCGGGCTCGGTGAGTTCGCAGTTACCGCCGGTCTCACCGGCCAGGTCGATGATCACGCTGCCGGGCTTCATGCCCTCGACAGCGGCGGCGGTGACCAGGCGCGGCGCGGGACGACCCGGCACCAGCGCGGTGGTGATCACGACATCGAAACCCTTGATGGCGTCTTCGAGTGCCTTCTGCTGCTGGGCCTTCTCGTCCTCGGTGAGTTCGCGGGCGTACCCACCCTCACCGGCGGCGTCGATGCCAAGGTCAAGCCACTGCGCACCGACCGAGCGCACCTGATCGGCGACCTCGGGACGCACGTCGTAACCGGTGGTCCGGCCGCCGAGACGCTTGGCTGTTGCCAGCGCCTGCAGACCGGCGACACCGACACCGAGCACCAGCACGGTGGCCGGCTTCACGGTGCCCGCGGCGGTGGTGAGCATCGGGAAGAAGCGGGTCGACTCCGACGCGGCGAGCAGCACGGCCTTGTAACCGGCCACGTTCGCCTGCGAGGACAGGGCGTCCATCACCTGCGCGCGCGAGATGCGCGGAATCGCCTCGACCGCGAAAGCCTGCACACCGGCGGCCTTGAGCGCACCGATCTGGTTCTCGGCATTGCGCGGGGCGAGGAAACCGATCATGGTCTGCCCGGACGACAGCTTGGCCACCTCGGCGTCGCTGGGCGGGGCGACCTTGACCACGACTTCGGCCGACCACGGGTCACCGATGGTCGCGCCCGCCTCTACATAGGCAGCGTCGGGAATGAGCGCGCCGAGACCCGCACCGGCTTCCACGATCACCTGCACACCCTGCTTGGACAGGGCGGGGATGATCTTGGGCACCAAGGCGACTCGCCGCTCACCCGGGCCGGACTCGCGAACGACTCCGACACGCGCTCCGCGCGGCGAACCCTCGCCCACGTTTTGCGTTGTCTCCACTAGTCAGACTTCCTTCTCGTGCTGGCTTCGAGCCTGGGAACAACAGGTCAGCCGACGTTACCCGTGAGTAAGTTCAACTGAAATCCCGGCAACTGTACTCGGCTCGCGGTGAGCCTAGTCGAGATGCCCGTCACAACGGAGAACTGGACGCAGGACCACAAAACGGACACCCTGCCCTGATCAGCCGTGACAACGGCCTCCCGACTCGGCGGGCACCGATCGGCACCCGCGCTGAAGATTCGTCGCCGCTGGTAGGGGCGCACAAGACCGCACATCATCGTCGGTTACTTACCTCGACGTCCGACTCCTGGTCGGGCTCCGCCGAATCGGACGATACGTGATGTGCCTCATGAAGCCCGCACCGTCGGGCTATTGCGCGACCCAGCTCACACCGTAGGGTCGACGCTGTGAACGACTGCGCCTTCTGTCTGATCGTGGCGGGTGCCGCTCCGGCGACCATGATCTACTCCGATGACGCCGTCTGCGCGTTCCTCGACATCCGCCCCATCACCCGCGGCCATACCCTGATCGTGCCCAAGGTCCACGCGACCGAGCTCGACGATCTCGACCCCGACCTGGGCGCGCGACTGTTCCGCACCGGCCACCGCCTCGCGCGCGCCCTACGGGTGAGCGGACTCGCCAGTGACGGCGCCAATCTCATTCTCAACGACGGCACCGCGGCCTTCCAGACGGTGGGGCACGTCCACTTGCACGTGGTTCCGCGCAAACACGGGGACAAGCTCGCCTTCGCCAGGGGGTTCCTGTTGCGTCGTCCACACGAACCGACGTCGACCGCGGCGGCGATCCGTGCGGGCCTGTCCGCGTTGGATCAGGCGGGGCCACAATCGAATACAGCGGGGCGGCCGGCGGGCCCGGAGGCGGTAGCGAAGCGTGACCACGCAGGGCCTTCGGCCGTCCCGCCATTCAATACAGCAGAAGGAGCACAGGGATGACCCCGACGCCGGGCCGCGAACAACTCACCGATCTGTTGGCCCAGCAGTGGGAGATGATCGGCCTGCTGGTGGCCGACCTCGACGAAAAGGCTTGGCGCCGACCGTCTCCGCTGCCCGGCTGGACCCTGTTCGACGTGGTCGCGCACGTGATCGGCACCGAGTCCTGGCTGCTGGGTCAGACACCGCCGCCGCATGATCCGTTGCGCCCCAAGGCCGATGTCCGCACGCTGCCGCATGTGCGCAACGAAGTCGCGGTGCTGAACGAGATCTGGGTCGACCGGTTGCGGCCGCTGTCGGGCAAGCGGCTGCTCGCGCTGTTCGACGAGACCACCGAGCGCCGCCGGGCCGCCCTGGCCGCGATGGACGACGACGCCTGGCAGGCCTCGACCGTGTCGCCGGTCGGCCAGGTGCCCTACGGGCGGTTCATGCGGGTGCGGCTGTTCGACTGCTGGATGCACGAACTGGACCTCGCCGACGGGATCGGGCGCAGTGTGACCGAAGGCGGGGCGCGGGCCGAGGCGGCGTTCACCGAGTTGACGCTGGGACTGGGTCGTGCGGTCGTGAAGGGGGCGAAGGCGCCGGACGGTTCGCTGATCACCCTCGACCTGATCGGGCCGGTGACCAGGCAGGTTCACCTGGCGGTGGACGGTGGACGTGGATCGGTGCTGGAAACCGCAGACCGTGAGGCTACCGCTGTAATCCGTTTGGACTCCGGGCTTTTCGCGCGACTGCGCGGTGGGCGGACCACTCCCGACGCGCACCCCGGCGAGGTGGTTGTCGAGGGCGATGCGGCGCTCGGGGAGCGGCTCGTGCGTAATTTGGCGTTCACCATCTGATGCGGCTTTTCCTGGCGTCGTACAGGTTCGGGGGTTTCGCGGATCGGCTAGCGAGGCTCGTGGGTGCGCCGGGGCGGGTCGCGGTGATTCCCAACGCTTGCGACGCGTGGCCTGATGCTTGGTCTTCGGCGGTGATCAGCGATGTGAAACCCCTTGAACAGCAGGGTTATTCGCCGGAGGTTCTCGATCTGCGCGAGTACGTCGGACAGCCTGCGCGACTGGAACGGCACCTGCGCCAGTTCCCGATGGTCTGGGTGCGTGGCGGCAACACTTTCGTCCTGCGGGCCCAATTCGCCCGCAGTGGTGCAGATTCCGTGCTGTCGGCTTTGTTGCGCGAGGACGCGCTGGTCTACGCCGGGTACAGCGCCGGCGCGTGTCTGCTCGGACCCGACCTACACGGGCTGGAAACCATGGACGACCCCGCCGAGGTATTACCCGCCACCGGCATCGAACCCCAGTGGGACGGACTGGGATTGGTCGATCGTCGACTGGTAGTCCACCTCGACTCCCCCACCGACCCCGAGGGTGACGCCGCTGAGATGCTGGCGCACTGTGTGGCCGAAGGCGTCCCACACTGGGCACTCACCGACAACGATGTGGTGCTGGTCGACGGTGATCACACCGAGGTGCTGCGGTCCTGACGTCACGCCGCGACGGAAGACTTGCGGCGGAAGACGATCCAGCGCATCGCGCTGTACATGTAGACAGCCTCACACGCGCCCGCGACCAGCCTGGCCACGTGATACTGCAGTCCGAGCGCGGCGAGGCCCGAGCCGACGCCGAGGATGAACGCGAGATAGTTCACCAGCACCACGACCGCGTACACCGCGGCCTGTCTGCCCATCGGGGCGTGCGAGTGAAAGTTGAAGGTCCGGTTGAGCACGAAGGCCAGGCCGAACGCGACGATGTAGGCGAGGGTGATCGACAACCAGACGGCCAGCCCGAGGCCACTGCGCAGAAACGTGAGCAACAGCAGGTCGACAGCGAAGGTGAAGCTGTTGATCAGCGCGAAACCGAGAAACGTCGCGGGCACATACCGGTCCAGCCCCCACGGCAGGCGCGCGACGACCGCCTCGCACCATCGGGTGAATCGGTCGGCCGGCGACTCGGTGACACTCGCCTGATGCTCCACGCCGCCAGCCTGCCAGCGGCAGGTGAAGTCCGGGTGAGCACACGGCAAACGGGTGGGCCGGGCGTTCGCACCCCCAGTACGGCGACCGACTGGGAGCGTCAGCGACCGACCGGGGACTGACTGGGAGCGTTAGCGACCGCCGGGGACTGACTGGGAGCGTTAGCGACCGCCGGGGACTGACTGGGAGCGTTAGCGACCGCCGGGGACTGACTGGGAGCGTTAGCGACCGCCGGG
>NZ_JBHXRY010000014.1:0-45467 GCF_042714895.1 Nocardia sp. NPDC058666 | reverse complement strand
GACTGGCAGTGACCGCCGGGGACCGTCAGCGGCCGACCGCGGCGATCGGCCGGGTCTCGAACGACGTCCAAGCCGACAGACAACGCCGGCGGGTGAACTCGTCGGCCTCGACCAGCAGCGCGTCGCGCAGCACCCGAGGGTCCGCCGCCCAGCTCTCGGCGATCGCGGCGATCGCGCGCACCCCGAACATCCCGGTCGCTTCCAACGCGTCCAGCCACTCGTCGTGCACGCCGGAGTACACCCGACCCATCGCGTCGGCGTCGATCCCCGCGTCGGCGAGCTCGGCGGCCAACAGGGCGCCGACCATCTCTCTACGATCCTGCGGCTGTGTCATCAACGGTCCCTCCTCGCGAAACATGGTGCGGCGCAACGACGTCGCATGACCGGTGCGTGATACACGCACCGTGGAGCGGAACTCGAAACACGCTGAGCGGCGGCCTAATTCACCATCGAACCCACCACGTACGGGCATTGTTACGGATTGGACGCCGTATACACCACCCAGGCGCGCCAGATCACAGTGATGCGCAAATTCCCTTGTTCGGACACACATCACATCTGGTCGATTGATCACCACGCGCTCACGGAGGTATTTCGGCCGAATTTCCACGCTGAGAGCGTGGTGATCAAATGACCAGCGCAGAGTGCCCACGGGGGCGGGGGTGGGCGGGTTAGCGTGGATGGGTGAGCGCGCGCGGTGTTGACCTGGATTCGTTGGTTTCCGTTGTGTCGGACGGGGCGGTGGTCGTCGATCCCGATCTGTTGGCGGGGTATCGGCAGGATTGGGCGCGCGATCCCGATGCGGGGATGCCGGTGGCGGTGGTGCGGGCGCGGAGTACTGCCGATGTGGCGGCGACGGTGCGGTGGGCGGCGGCGCATCGGGTGCCGGTGGTGCCGCGGGGGGCCGGGACGGGGTTGTCGGGTGGGGCCACCGCGGTGGACGGCGGGATCGTGCTCAGTACCGAGTTGATGCGTGAGATCAGCGTCGACCCGGTGACGCGGATCGCGGTGGTGCAACCAGGGCTGCTCAACGCGGAGGTGAAGCGGGCCGTGGCGGCGGAAGGGCTGTGGTATCCGCCGGATCCGTCGTCGTTCGAGATCTGCTCGATCGGCGGCAATGCCGCGACCAACGCGGGCGGGCTGTGCTGCGTGAAATATGGCGTGACCACCGATTACGTGCTCGGCATGGAGGTGGTGTTGGCCGACGGGACCGTGGTGCGGCTGGGTGGGCCGCGGCTGAAGGATTCGGCCGGGTTGTCGCTGACCAAACTGTTCGTGGGCAGTGAGGGCACGCTCGGCGTGATCACCGAACTCACCCTGCGACTGCTGCCCGCGCAACCGCCGCAGTCGACCGTCGTCGCGAGTTTCGGTTCACTGGCCGCGGCCACCGACGCCATCCTGGCGATCACCTCGACGCTGCGCCCCGCCATGCTCGAATTCATGGACACCGTGGCGATCAACGCGGTCGAGGACGAGATGCGCATGGGGTTGGATCGCACCGCCGCCGCGCTGCTGGTCGCGCGCTCTGATGCACCGGGTGAATTCGCCGGGCACGAAGCCGAGGTGATGGTCGAGCTGTGCGAGAAGGCCGGGGCGACAGAGGTTTTCCACACCGCCGACCCCACCGAAGGTGAAGCCTTCACCGCCGCACGACGTTTCGCGATCCCCGCCGTGGAGAAGATCGGGCCGCTGCTGCTCGAAGACGTCGGCGTGCCACTGCCGCGTCTTGGCGACCTGATCGCCGGCGTGGCCGCCATCGGCGAACGCAACGACGTGCTCGTGTCGGTCATCGCCCACGCGGGCGACGGCAACACCCACCCGCTGATCGTGCACGACCCCACCGACCCCGACAACACCGCGCGCGCCCACCGCGCCTTCGGCGAGATCATGGACCTGGCCATCGCGCTGGGCGGCACCATCACCGGCGAACACGGCGTCGGCCGCCTGAAAAAGGCCTGGCTACCCGACCAGGTCGGCCCCGACGTCATGGCCCTGACCCGCCGCATCAAGGACGCGCTGGACCCCGAAGGCATCCTCAACCCCGGCGCAGTCCTGTAGCGCGACTAGCATCCGAACTATGACCACCAGGCTCGAGCACAACGTCGCCGACACCCGCTACGAGATCTACCACGACGACGTCCTCGCGGGATACGCCGACTACGCCGAACGCGAGGACCCCAAGGTCCGCGACTTCCACCACACCATGACCTTCCCCGAATTCCGGGGCCGCGGCGTGGCGGCGGAGGTCGTGAAATACGGCCTCGACGACTCCCGCGAACACGGCTACAAGATCATCCCCACCTGCTGGTACGTCGAGAAGTACATCGTCGAGCACCCCGAATACGCCGGACTCGTCGCGTAATTCACCGCGTTTCCCGCGTCAGTCGATCGACCGCGATCTGGAAGACAGTGCCCAACACACCGATCTCGGCGGCCAAGCCCTCCTCGGGCATCGGGGGCAGGATCGCCAGCGCCGAGACGACGTATTTGCCGACGCGGGCGACGTAGCGCTGCTGGCCGATCTGGGTCTGCTTCGGCGGTGCGTCGCCGACACGCGTCTCCTGAGTTCCGGCCGTTCGAATCGCAACGCTTTCCGTGGCAACGGTTTTCGGCGGCTCGATCGCCGTCACTTTCATGCGCAACGTGTTGCCGGTACTGGTGCGCGCCTCGACATCGGCACACCGCTGCGCGAGCGTGGTCAACTCGGCCACCGCCAGATCGGACTCGACGATCTGCACGAGAAACACCGCCGGGTTGGTTCCGGAGGTCACCGACTCCTTCGCCCCGGCCCCCACCGGATTCTCGATCAGCGACCGACAACTGTCATCGGTGAACGTGAGCGGCACCGCCGTACCCGGCTGATCCGCGGAAATACTCTCCGGCTTGCTCGGCATCTCATACCCCGCCGGATACTCCACCAGCCGCGGCAACGATTTCAACGCGACAATCGCAGGCCGCTCCTGCGCACACCCCGCACCGGCTAGCAGTACCCCAACCAGCACCACCGCGCCCCAACCACGACGCACCGCGGAAACCACCGTCATCCTCGAACCACCTCACGGCCCAGCATCTCCGGGCCACTCGGCCGATCACGCTAGTGGTCCCGACCCACGATTGCGGCCCCTCGCGCCGAGTCATGCCATCTACCAAAGATTCCCGAATAATCGACGTCAGCAGCCCAGTTTCGCCGGGCCCAAGTTTCGCTGCCCGGCCCGGAAGGCCGACGCACGGTTCGACCCGAGAACGGGGGCGGCCCCTCGAAGAAGACTTCGAGGGGCCGCGAAAAACGGGTGTTGCGGTGGAGATCAGCGCAGGATGTTGCGGGCCATCACCAGGCGCTGGATCTGGTTGGTGCCTTCGTAGATCTGGGTGATCTTGGCGTCGCGCATCATGCGCTCGACCGGGAAGTCGGTGGTGTAGCCGGCGCCGCCGAAGAGCTGGACGGCGTTGGTGGTGACCTCCATGGCCACGTCGGAAGCGAAGCACTTGGCGGCGGCGGAGATGAAGCCGAGGTTCTTCTCGCCGCGCTCGGCGCGGGCCGCGGAGGTGTAGACCATCAGGCGGGCGGCCTCGATCTTCATGGCCATGTCGGCCAGCATGAACTCGGTGTTCTGGAAGCTGGCGATGGTCTTGCCGAACTGCTTGCGATCCTTGGTGTAGGCGATCGCGGCGTCCAGGGCACCCTGGGCCAGGCCGACGGCCTGCGCGCCGATGGTGGGGCGGGTGTGGTCGAGGGTCTGCAGGGCGGTCTTGAAACCGGTGCCGGGCTCGCCGACGATGCGGTCGCCGGGGATGCGGCAGTTCTCGAAGTACAGCTCGGCCGTCGGCGAACCCTTGATGCCCAGCTTGTGCTCGAGCGGGCCGACCACGAAGCCCTCGTCGTCCTTGTGGACCATGAACGAGGAGATGCCGTTGGCGCCCTTGTCGGCATCGGTCACGGCCATCACGGTGTACCAGGAAGACTTGCCGCCGTTGGTGATCCAGCACTTGGAGCCGTTGAGGATCCAGTCGTCGCCGTCGGCCTTGGCGCGGGTGCGCATGGCGGCGGCGTCGGAGCCCGCCTCACGCTCGGACAGCGCGTAGGAGGCCATCTCGCCGTTGACGATGTCGGCCAGGACCTTGGTCTTGAGCTCTTCGGAGCCGTTGAGGATCAGGCCCATGGTGCCGAGCTTGTTCACGGCGGGGATCAGCGAGGAGGAGCCACAGATGCGGGCGACTTCCTCGATCACGATACAAGTGGCGACCGAGTCCGCGCCCTGGCCGCCGTAGGCCTCTGGCACGTGCACGGCGTTGAAGCCCGCGGCGTTCAGCGCGGTCAGCGCCTCTTCCGGGAAGCGGGAGTTGCCGTCGACGTCCTTGGCGTACGGAGCGATTTCCTTCTCCGCGAGGCCACGGATCGCGCCGCGCAGCTCGTCGTGGAAGTCCTCGAGCTTGAACAGGTCGAAATCGGGGTTACCGGCCATCGGGGGCACACTCCTGGTCGTGGTCGTGATCGCTGCGGGCTCACAGCGCGTCTTGCGTCGGCACGCAGTGCCAGTCTATCGAGGATTATACGCGCGGCACTTTGCCGCTACATGCGGATATACCCATGGCACTCAGTGTCACCGTCGAGCGTCGCGGCTCGGGTTGCCTTCACAGGCTACCGAGGCGGGCGGTGAGCAGATCGGCCACCTTGCGCGGCGGCATGTCGCGCGGGAACACCGCGACCACCAGCTGCTCGGGCTCGGTCTGCGCCCGCCTGCCACGCGGAATCAGATCCAGCTCCGCACGCAGATCCGCCACCGTGGCACCGGACTCACCCCGCACCATCCGACGCAACAAATAGTTGTGCGTAGCGGTCACCGCCGCCGTGAACTGCACGCGCGCGAGGTCGGGCACCTCGGGCAACCGCCCGCGCAGGAACTCGGTGAACAACCGCTCATACCGAAACACCGTGACGATCTCCCGCTCCCGCAACGCGGGCACCCGCCGCACCACCTGATACCGCCGCACCGAAATCTCGCGCCACTGCGTGAACCGCTCGAACACCCCGATCACGGCCTCACACACCGCATCCCACGCATCCCCCTGCACCCCGGCCAGAAACTCCTCCGCCGACGCCAACTGGAACTCGTGATCCGCGAAGATCACATCCTCTTTCGACCGGAACTGCCGAAAAAACGTCCGCCGAGAAATCCCCGCCGCCACCGCGATCTCATCCACCGTCGTCGCCTCATACCCCCGCTCAGCGAACAACCGCAACGCCTGATCAACCACCGTAAGCCGAAACTGCGCCGCGTCATCATGTGCCACGGGGGTCAACCGTAGTCACCGGTCTTCGGCGCGGATCAGGCAGTCGGCCGCCCTGCGAAGCCGGCGACCAGTTCTGTCATGCCCGCGACGACCTGGTCGGGCGACCCACCGCCCGCGAGACGACGAAGCTGGAGGCCGACCAACGTCGCGACTGCCAGTGGGGCCGCCGATTCGGCATCGGCGACACCGAGGGCGCGCAGGATCGAAACCGCGAGCCGGTCGTAGGTGTCGAAGAATTCGGTGGTCGCGGCATGAAGGGCCGGGTATCTGGCGGCCTGGACGAAGAGTTCGAACCATGCGATGTGGTCGCCGCCGAAGCCTGTGTCGGTGACGATGCCGCCGAGGATCTCACCGGCCTGGGCGAGGTCGAGCTCGCCTGCGGCGGCGCGGTCGGCGAGCTGGGTGAACTTGACGGTTTCCTCGGCGACGAAGGCCGCCATGCCGGCTTCGACCAGGTCACGCTGGTTGGCGAAGTGGTAGGTGAGGGTGCCCAGCGAAATGCCGGCCTCGGTGGCGATGCGCCGATTGGTGACCGCTGCCGCGCCGTCGGCACCCATGATACGCACGACCGCACCGATGATGCGGTCCCGAGTGGGCTCCGATTGTGACATGGGTCTCGCTTCCCTCGGCGACTCGAATCGCGCTATCGTTGTCTCGTTCGTTCGAACGAACGATAGCAGAGGATCGGAGCCTTCGATGGCCGTCCAGCCCACCCCCTTTCGCCAAGCGCGCTTTCGGGATCTGCCCGCCCGGCCCGCTCGTTCACATTCGTTCTTCCAGCTACCCGCGATGGACCTGCCGATGGACTCCGCCAGGTACGGACGGATTCGAATTCGCTACCGCACCAGCGGAACCGGGCCGCCCTTGCTGCTCGTCCACGGGCTGATGACCACGTCCTACTCATGGCGATACGTGATATCCGAACTCGCCGAACACTTTCGGGTCGTAGCGGTCGATCTACCCGGTTGCGGCGGCAGCGAAGCTCCCCCGGATGCGACGTATCGTTGCGCCGAGATCAGTGATTGGCTGGGCGAGTTCCAGGATGCGCTGGGCATCAAAGGCTGTGCGGTGGTGGGAAATTCGCTCGGCGGTTTGCCCGTGATGCATCGCGCGCTGGACGCCACCGACTCGTTTCGGAAGGTAGTGGTCCTGCATTCGCCACTGTTGCCGGAGGTCAAACACCGCGCGCTCGCCGCCGTGCTGGCGGTGCCCGGTGTCGCAGCCGGACTCGCGGCTTACATCCGACGACAGCCGTACCGATGGGCGCACCACCGAACGCATTATTTCGACGAGACGGTGAAGTCGCTGGAAGAGGCGGGCGAGTACGGATCGGCGCTGGCGAGCCCCGATGGCTCACGGGCCTTCGTCAGGCACCTACGCGACGGCCTTCGCCCCGCCGACCTGGCTGCTCTCGGCCGCACGCTCGCCGACCTCGACAGTTTCCCGGTTCCGCTGCTCGCCGTCTACGGCACCGAACCCGACCCGATCGTGTCGCCGCGGGTGGCCGACGCACTCACAGAGCGCCTGCCGTCCGTACGAATGGTGCGCGTTGACCGCACATCCCATTTCGTCCAGGTCGACCGGCCCGACGCGGTCGTCACCACCCTCGTCGAGTTCCTGACACCGTGAAAAGGACTGTCACCATGAGCTTCACGGTCGACGAATCGACCGATCGGATCCTTGACCTGCAGCACGGGCCGGTGCGCGTGCGACTGGATGGACCATCGAAGAGTCCGCCGTTGCTCCTCATCCACGGCTCACCGTGTTCGCTGGAATGGTTCGACCAGCTCACCTCGCTGCTGTGCGACACCTATCGCATTGTGCGAATCGACCTGCGTGGACACGGCGCAACCGGCGGGCGGGAACGGCTCGGGCGCATGGACCAGGTCGCGATGGTCACCGAGGTGCTCGATCACCTCGGAATCACCGAAATCTCCGCGGTGGCACATTCTTTCGGCACCGACATCCCCATCGATTTGGCTACTGCCGGGCGCGCGAATGCTGTCGTACTGATCGACCAGGCGCCCGACTTCCGCTGCGCCACTTACCCTCCCGGCCTCATCACACTCTCCCGGCCGTCACTGATCGCGATCGCTCAACGAGCGCCCGCGTTCGCCATCCAACAAGGTTCGAAACAGGGATTCGCACCGGGGTTCCGGTTCGATTCGGTACCCGGCTTCGCCGAAATCGTCGTGCGCGACTTCCGCGCCTTCACTCCGTCGATAGGCAGGTTCGCACTCGTCGACCGCGCGCGGGAGCTGGCCGCCGACCCACTCGACGCACGGATCCAACGCCTGGACGTGCCTGTTCTGGCAATTCACGGCCGCCGCGACCAGATGTACGCCTGCGCACCGTCGATCGCGCGCTACTCCGCCGCGGGCGCACGCACCGCCATCATCGAGAACGCAGGGCATTCCCCACACGTGGAGGCGCCGGAAGCCGTCGCCGTCGCCCTGCGGGATTTCCTCGACTGATCCAGCCGGCGAGGTTTCGCTTGCTTCGAATATTTCGTACACTGCGAATAGCTGTTCAGTCGGTGTCGGAACGCTACGGCTTACCGAGAAGGAGGCAACGATGTCAGGTATCCAGTCGGCCAAGCGCACCGAACCCGGTGCGATCGATGCGGCCGTCGCCGACCGAGCGATGCGGCGGATCAAGGACTACCTCATGCGCCACCCGGACGAGGAGATCATTCCGGTCACCGGAGAGATCGGTAGTGACGAGGCGCTGGCACTGCCGCGGGAAGCTGTCAGCCTGCTGGCGTTCATCTTGGCGCAGGCGGCAGAGGGCCGCGGCGTTTCGGTGGTCCCCTCACATGCGGAGATGACCACGCAGCAGGCCGCCGACATGTTGAACGTCTCGCGGCCGTATCTGGTGGGACTGCTGGAGAACGACGAGATCCCCTATCGCCTCGTCGGTAGGCATCGCCGGATCCGATTCGACGACCTCAAGGTGTACGCCCAGCGCAGCGAGGCCACCAGCCGCGCGGCCGCAGATGAGTTGACCCGCCTCGGGCAGGAACTCGACCTCTGATGGCATTCATCGTGGTCTATGACGCGAATGTCCTGTATGGCAACGCAGTTCGCGATCTATTCATCCGCTTGGCTCGCGCAAAAGTTGTCCGGGCCCAATGGCGGACCGGATCCTCGACGAGGCGCTGGGTAGCCTCGCCGCCAAGCGGCCCGACATCACTGCCGAGAAGATCGCACAATTGCGGCAGATGATCATCACTGCGGTTCCCGACTGCCGAATCGAGGGGTACGAACCGCTTGTCGAAAACCTGAAACTGCCGGATCCTGACGACCGCCATGTACTTGCCGCCGCGATCAGAGCAGGCGCTCAGATAATCGTGACGTCCAACCTGAAAGACTTTCCCGACGAGTACATCGCGGGCTGGAACATCGCAGCGAAGAGTCCGGATGATTTCCTGCTGGACCTCATCGACCTCGACGATCGAGTTGTCTGGGGCTGCGTCCAAGAAATCGCGTATTCCAGACGAAATCCGCCAGAGACTGCTGAGGACGTGCTCGACGAACTCGAACGCGCAGGGTTGGTCGAGGCCGTGGCAGCTCTACGTGAGGGACGTCGTGGTGCTTGACTTCTGATGCGCCCCGCTCGTCGGCTCGCGACGGGGCGACATCATCTCAGCCCAGGAGTTTGTTGCGGAGGGCTTCGTCTTTGGTGAGGACCATTTTTTCCAGGTCGGCTTGGAACTGTTCCATGCGGGTGCGGAGGGCTTCGTCGGTGGTGGCGAGGATTCGGACTGCCAGTAGGCCTGCGTTGCGGGCGCCGCCGATGGAGACGGTGGCTACGGGGACGCCTGCGGGCATTTGGACGATGGAGAGGAGGGAGTCCATGCCGTCCAGGTATTTCAGGGGGACGGGGACGCCGATGACGGGCAGGGGGGTGGCTGACGCGACCATGCCGGGGAGGTGGGCTGCGCCGCCCGCGCCGGCGATGATCACTTTGAGGCCGCGGCCTGCCGCTTCGCGGGCGTAGTCGAGCATGCGTTGGGGGGTGCGGTGGGCGGAGACGACGCCTACTTCGAAGCGGATGCCGAATTCGGCGAGGGCTTCTGCGGCGGCTTCCATGGTGGGCCAGTCGGAGTCGCTGCCCATGATGAGGCCGACCTGGGGTCCAGTGGTGCTCATGTGGGTTCCTTAGGGTTGGCGGCTGACGCCGCGGTTTCGAGGCTCTACTGCGCCGACTCCCGCAGGCGTCGAAAACACTTGCGGGACAATGGGTTTCACTCCCCGTGTGGATCCCAACCGTCGGTCCAGACCGCGGTCGACATCCAGTGCGCCGCACGCTCGGCCTTTTCGCGCACCGCAACGACATCGTCGCCGAGGATGTTGATGTGGCCGATCTTGCGGTCAGGGCGTTCACCCTTGCCGTAGAGGTGAACCTTGGCATCGGGCATGCGAGCGAACAGGTGGTGCAGCCGTTCGTCCATCGACATCTCGGGAGCTTCCGCCGCACCGAGAATGTTCGACATCACGGTCACCGGTGCGAGCGGGGACGTGTCGCCGAGGGGGTAGTCAAGGACCGCGCGCAGGTGCTGTTCGAACTGGCCGGTGCGGGCGCCGTCCATGCCCCAGTGGCCGGAGTTGTGCGGGCGCATGGCGAGTTCGTTGACCAGCAGTTCGCCGTCGTGGGTTTCGAACAGCTCCACGGCCATGACTCCCACCACACCGAGACCGGCGGCCAGTTCCAGTGCCATGGTCTCGGCGCGCGCACCCAAGTCCTCGTCCAGGTCCTGGGCGGGGGCGATGACGACGGCGCACTGGCCGTTGCGCTGCACGGTCTCGACCACGGGCCAGGTCGCCGCCTGTCCGAAGGGGGATCGCGCGACCATCGCCGACAGCTCGCGCTTCAACGAGACCTTCGACTCGGCCAGCAACTGCACGCCGTGCGCGAGCTGGTCGGACACGAGCTCGGTGGCCTCGGCAGCGTCGGCGGGCATCCACACGCCGCGCCCGTCGTAACCGCCACGCACCGCCTTCAACACGAACGGCCAGCCGTGCTCGTCACCGAAGGCGACCGCGTCCGAAACAGCCTCGACCTCGACGAACGCGGGCACCGGCAAACCCAGCGAGGACAGCTTCCGCCGCATGGCCAGCTTGTCCTGCGCGAAGATCAGCGCCTGCGGCGGCGGTGCCACGTTCACACCCTCGGCGACCAGCACCTCGAGGTGTTCGGTGGGCACGTGCTCGTGGTCGAAGGTCAGCGCGTGCGAACCGCGGGCGGCCTCGCGCAGCGCGGACAGGTCGTCGTGGCTGCCGAACACCACGTCGGGGGTGACCTGCGCGGCCGGGTCGTCGGGCTGTTCCGCGAGCACTCGCAGACGCTGGCCCAGCGCGATCGCGGCCTGGTGCGTCATGCGCGCGAGCTGGCCTCCACCGATCATGGTGACGGTGGGCATGGCTGACGGATCGAATGAGCGTGCGGTCACGTCGGACAATGTTGTCATGTCGAGAGCCGAAGTCGTCGACCGGTACACTCAGAACTCGTGTCAATCGTCGACGACGTGGTCAACGTCCTTCCCCCGCGCATGCGTGCGAGCGCGATCAAGCACAAAGAGCTGATCAAGTTCGCCATTGTCGGAGCCACGACGTTCGTGATCGACAGCGGCCTGTTCTACCTGTTGAAGTGGACGATCCTGTCGGAGAAGCCGATTACGGCCAAGATCATCTCCGGGGTGGTCGCGGTGATCGCGTCGTACATTCTCAACCGGGAATGGTCGTTCAAGAACCGCGGCGGCCGGGAGAAGCATCACGAGGCGCTGCTGTTCTTCGGGGTCAGCGGCGTCGGGGTGGTGCTGGCCAATATCCCGCTGTGGATCTCGATCTACGTGCTGGACCTGCGCGAACCCCATGTGAGCTTCCTGGTCGAGAACCTGGCCGACTTCTTCAGCGCGTTCATCATCGGCAACCTGCTGCAGATGGCGTTCCGGTTCTGGGCGATGAAGCGCTGGGTGTTCCCCGACGAGATGAACGAGCTAGAGGCGGAACTGGACGACCTCATCGAGGGCGAGCAAGAGCACCTCGGGCACAGCTGATCAGCGTGGCTCGGTCAACGTCGCGTTCTGCGGCCGATTGAGCTTGGAACCCAGGAACACCGCGAACAACGCCGGCCGACGCCGCTGCAACTCGAGTCGCCCACCATCGGCCTCGACCAACGCGCGGGCCAGGGCAAGACCCACGCCGGTCGAACCGCCCGCGGAGAATCCCCGATCGAAGATGTGCGGCGCGAGTTCGTCGCGCACCCCCTCCCCCTCGTCGGACACCTCCACGCAAATCAGCGGGTCGCGCGAACTCATCGTCGGGACCGTGCGCACGGAGATCGTGCAGGTGCCGTCGCCGTGCATGAGCGCGTTGTCGACCAGCACCGCGACCGCCTCGCGCAGCCGGGAACCGGTGATCGGGGCTCGCAGCGATTCGTCGCCGAGCAGTTGCAGTTCACGCCCGGTCTCGTGGAACGGGTGGGTCCATTCGGTGACCACGCCGCGCAGTTCCGCCATCACCGGGACCGGGTCGCGGTCGTTGGCGTCCTCGTCGCGGGAGGCGCGGACCAGGTCGTCGATGGCCTCGGTGAGCCGGTCGACCTGCGCCATCGCCTCCTCCGCCTCGTGGACGACCTCGGGATCGGCGTGGGTGGACAGCTCGTCCAGGCGTAGGCGAACGGCGGTCAGGCGGCTGCGTAGCTGGTGGGAGACGTCGGCGACCAGCGCGTGCTCGCGTTGTAGGCGGCCCGCGATCTCCACGGTCGCCGAGTCGAGCACGTCGGAGACGCGGTCGAGTTCGGCGATGCCGTGGCGGCGCGGGTCGGGGCGGAAGTCGCCCATCGCCAGGCGGGCGGCGCGCGCGGCCACATCGCGCAGCGGGTCGGCGACGCGGCGGGCGGTCACCACCGCGACCGAGAACGCGGCGCCCAGCGAGGCCAGCACGGCCAGCGCGACCGCGGCCACCGCCTGTTCCTGACGCGAGTGCATCGGCCCGGCGGGGACCTCGAGGCGCAGCGAACCGGAGGTGCCCATCGACAGTGATTCGATCAGCGGATCGGGTACCTCGTCGACGCCGAGGTCCTCGCGGGCGGCGTTGTCGTGCGGGGCCGGGTAGACGATGGTGAGTTTGCCGCCCTCGGGGATCAGCGCGCGCATGGCTCGCACGTCGAGACCGTTGTGCACGATCCCGTCGCCGCCTTCCTGCGCGATGACCTCCGCCGCGACCTGTTCCAGGCGACTCTGCAGGTCGTTGCGGGTGATGTCCTCGACCCACAGCCACGCGGTGTAGATCAGCGGTACGCCCAGGACCACCGTGGTGATGGTCAGCACGGTGAGAATCGAACGCAGGATGCGGCGGCGCACCGGTCAGCCTCGGTGCGAGGTGGGTCCGTCGGTGTTGAGCCGGAACCCGACCCCGCGCACGGTGACGATGCGTCGCTCGGCCATCGGGCCCTCGTCGCCGATCTTGCGGCGCAACCAGGACATGTGCATGTCCAGGGTCTTGGAACCGCGCAGGTCCGCGTCGCCCCAGACCTCGCGCAGGATGGTCTCGCGCGAGACGACCTGACCGGCGCGGTCGATGAGGACCTTGAGCAGCTCGTATTCCTTGTTGGCCAGGTTCACTTCGGCGCCGTTGACCAATACGCGGCGGGCGGCGGGTTCTAGTCGGATCGCGCCGACTTCCACCGCGTCGTCGCCGATTCCGCTGCGGCGCAACAGGGCTCGCACGCGGGCCAGCAGTTCGGCCAGCCGGAACGGTTTGCCCACGTAGTCGTCGGCACCCGCGTCCAGGCCGACGACGAAGTCGACTTCGTCGGTGCGGGCGGTGAGCATGAGCACCGCCAGATCGGCGCCGCTGGCACGCACCTGCCTGCACACTTCGAGGCCGTCCATGCCGGGCAGGCCGAGGTCCAGGATCAGCAGGTCGTGGTTGCCTTCGAGGGCGCGACGCAGCACCGCGGGGCCGAACCGTTCGACGGTGACGGTGTAGCCCTCACGTCCCAGCGCGCGCGACAGGGGTGCGGCGATCGCCTCGTCGTCTTCGGCCAGCAGTACTGCGGTCATGTGCACAGGCTAAGCGTTTCTGATCAGCGGGGAAGGACAGCTCACCGGTAGCCGCCGCCCCAGTGTTGGTCGCTGGTGGAGCGGCCCGCCTCGAACACGTGGTGGTAGAGCAGCGCGTGGACCTGCTGCACCTTCGGCACGTCGTCGTATTCCAGCGGCTCCTCCGACGAGGACCCGATGATCAAGGTGCCGGTGCCCAGCATCCGGTCCCAGAGTCCGTGGCTGAACTGCACACTGGAGATCCGGCTCATCGGAATGTCGATGCCGGTGTGGGTGAGCACGCCCTGGCGCACCAGCACGCGTCGCCCGGTGATGATGAAATGTGTCGACTTCCAAGCGATCACGCGCGCCACCACCCGCCACGCGATCACCCCGAGCCAGACCAGCCCGATCAGGATCAGCAGCACCGTGCGGACATGACCGGTGGTGTTGCGCCAGGCCAGACCGCCGAGGAAGCCGGCGATCGCGGTCACGACGATGAGAGTGACGATGGGCCACACCAGCATTTTCCAATGCGGGTGGCGGTGCAGGATCAGCTGCTCGTCGGGCGCGAGGACATCCTCCGGGTAACCCATGCCCCGAACAGTACAGCGGTGTGACGGTGCATTTCTCGATGCCACGACCGAACCGATACTGTGGATTCCACGCTAGATGCCAGGTTTTATCCCGATCTGCTTGCTCGAAACCGACAGTGGAGGCACGCGTGACCGAAGATCTGACTCAGCTCGACATTCTCACGGCCCTGGAACCTGTTGCCGAACAGAACCTCAACCGGCACCTTTCCATCGCCAAGGACTGGAATCCACACGATTACGTGCCGTGGGAGGAAGGTCGCAATTTCGCCGCCATGGGCGGAACCGATTGGGACCCTTCACAATCCAAGCTCACCGACGTCGCCAAGGCGGCGATGATCACCAATCTGCTCACCGAGGACAACCTGCCGTCCTACCACCGCGAGATCGCCGAGAACTTCTCGCTCGACGGCGCGTGGGGCACGTGGGTGGGGCGGTGGACCGCCGAGGAGAACCGGCACGGCATCGTCATTCGCGACTACCTCGTTGTTACTCGCGGTGTGGATCCCGTGGCGCTGGAAGAGGCGCGGATGGTGCACATGACGCAGGGTGCGCACGCACCGGCGAACTGGGGCGGTTTCCTGGTCAACGTCGCCTATGTGACGTTCCAGGAGCTGGCCACCCGGGTCAGCCACCGCAATACCGGGCGGGTGTGCGACGACCCGATCGCGGACAAGATGCTGGCGCGGGTGGCCACCGACGAGAACCTGCACATGATCTTCTACCGGAACCTGTGCGCGGCGGCGCTGGACCTGGTGCCCGATCAGGCGATGCCCGCGATCACCAAGGTGCTCACCAACTTTCAGATGCCGGGCGCGGGGATGCCGAACTGGCGGCGCAACGGTGTGTTGATGGCCAAGCACGGGATCTACGACCTGCGCCAGCACCTCGACGAAGTGGTGCGACCGGTGCTCAAGCAGTGGGATGTGTTCGAGCGCAACGACTTCGGTGCGCGGGGCGAGGCGGCGCGCGACGAACTGGCGCTGTTCATCGACAAGCTGGAGAAGGACGTGCTGCGGTTCGAGGAACAGCGCGACCGGTTGCTCGCTCGCGAGCGTGAGGTAGCCGAGCGCACGACGGTGGCCGCTCGCTGATCTGTGCCGCTGAAGACGGGCCCGGCTGCCGGGCCCGTCTCAGTAGTGTCCGCGCAGGTGGGAGACGTCGCCCGCGGAGACCGCACGGTCGCCGATGAGCAGCCTGCCGGTGTCGTCGACGCCGGTGGCCACGCCGGTGAGCACCGTCCCGCCGGGCAGTTCGGCGCGCACGTCGACGCCGATCGTGGCGCACCGCTGACGGTATTCGGCGATGAGTTCGGTGGTGTTCCAACCCGACAGCTCCCACGCGGTGAAGCGGCGCGCGAATTCGGCCAGGATCGCCGCGACCAACTCGGTGCGGTCGACCTGCGCACCGGCCAGCGACAGCGAAGTCGCATGGGCGACAGGCAGTTCCGATTCGTCGAGGTCGACGTTCATGCCGATGCCGATCACCACGGCGGGCGCGGTACCGGTCGCGGCTACCTCCGCGAGGATGCCCGCGAGTTTGCGGCCGCCGAGCAGAACATCGTTGGGCCACTTCAATTCTGGTGCCACATCGGCGGTTCCGCGCAACGCGTCCACAACCGCGATGCCAGTCAGCAACGACAACCACCCCAGCGCGGACGGATCGATGCCGGGCAGGCGAACCAGGATCGACATCGAGATCTGCGCCCGCGGCGGACTCACCCACGCGCGGGCGTGCCTGCCGCGACCACTGACCTGTTCCTCGGCCAGCAACGCCACCCGGTCCACCGACGGGTCGGCCGCGCGCGCGACCAGATCGGCATTGGTCGATCCGGTCGACTCGACCACATCGATCCGCTCGTAGAACGACAGTGCAGGTGAGGCGCTCAGCCGCGATTCGTCCAGGGGTGCCCGGTTCATTTCAGGCAGGCTACCGGGTGTCAACCGTGAACGATCATGACCACAGCTAGCTGCGGTTTCTCTACTGACCGGTAAGCGAGACTGCCGTAGTGCGCGACGGTGTCACTGGTTACAATCGCAACCCATGACGAGTGTCCAGCAGCAGCCCGCATCGGAATCGGCGGGCACCCCCGATATCCACACCACCGCCGGGAAGCTGGCTGATCTGCGGAATCGGCTCGATGAAGCGCAGCACCCGATGGGTGAGACCGCGGTCGACAAGGTGCACGCCAAGGGCAAGATGACCGCTCGCGAGCGCATCCTGGCCCTGGTCGACGAGGGCTCCTTCGTCGAACTCGACGCACTGGCCAAGCACCGCAGCGTGAACTTCGGCCTCGAGCACAACCGCCCGCTCGGCGACGGCGTGGTCACCGGTTACGGCACCATCGACGGCCGCGACGTGTGCCTGTTCTCCCAGGACGTCACCGTGTTCGGTGGCTCGCTGGGCGAGGTCTACGGCGAGAAGATCGTCAAGGTGATGGACCTGGCGATCAAGACCGGCCGTCCGCTGGTCGGCATCAACGAGGGCGCGGGCGCGCGCATCCAGGAAGGCGTGGTCTCCCTCGGGCTGTACGGCGAGATCTTCCACCGCAACGTGCAGGCCTCGGGCGTGATCCCGCAGATCTCGCTGATCATGGGCGCCGCCGCCGGTGGTCACGTGTACTCCCCCGCGCTCACCGACTTCGTGGTGATGGTCGACGGGACCTCGCAGATGTTCGTCACCGGGCCCGACGTGATCAAGACCGTCACCGGTGAAGAGGTCTCCATGGAGGACCTGGGTGGCGCGCACACCCACATGGTCAAGTCCGGCGTGGCCCACTACGTGGCCTCCGGCGAGCAGGACGCCCTGGACTACGTCAAGGAACTACTGGGCTACCTGCCCAGCAACAACCGCGCCGAGTCCCCGCGTCACCTGCCCACCGACCCGATCGACGGTGCCATCGAGGACTCGCTGACCGACGAGGACATCGAGCTCGACACGATCATCCCGGACTCGCCGAACCAGCCGTACGACATGCACGAGGTCATCCGTCGTCTGCTCGACGACGACGAGTTCCTCGAGGTCCAGGCCGAGCGCGCGATGAACATCATCTGCGGTTTCGGTCGGGTGGACGGGCGCAGCGTCGGCATCGTGGCCAACCAGCCCATGCAGTTCGCCGGCTGCCTCGACATCGACGCCTCGGAGAAGGCCGCGCGCTTCGTGCGCACCTGCGACGCGTTCAACATCCCGATCATCACCCTGGTCGACGTGCCCGGCTTCCTGCCCGGCACCGGCCAGGAGTTCAACGGCATCATCCGCCGTGGCGCGAAGCTGCTGTACGCCTACGGCGAGGCCACTGTGGGCAAGATCACCATCATCACCCGCAAGGCTTACGGCGGCGCCTACGACGTCATGGGTTCCAAGCACATGGGTGCCGATGTGAACCTGGCGTGGCCGACCGCCCAGATCGCGGTGATGGGTGCCTCGGGTGCCGTCGGTTTCGTCTACCGCAAGCAGCTGCTGGAAGCCGCGAAGAACGGCGACGACGTCGACGCATTGCGCCTCGAGCTGCAGAACGAGTACGAGGACACGCTCGTGAACCCGTACGTCGCGGCCGAGCGTGGCTACGTCGACGCGGTCATCCCGCCGTCGCACACCCGTGGCCAGATCGTGTCGGCGCTGCGCCTGCTCGAGCGCAAGATGGTGACGTTGCCCCCGAAGAAACACGGCAACATTCCGCTCTGATTGCGCGATATCAGAGTGCACCCGCGCACACTGATTGTGGGAAGCAACTATTGATCGACGCGGTGGGACCGGGAATGATCGCGGCAACCGCGCTCGAGAAGCGAAGTAAGTGCAGGAAGGATCTGGCACTGTGACAACTGTGGCAGAAGAAGATGTTCTGACAGTCGCCGAGCTCGAGCTCGTCGTCGAGCCACTCGTCGAGGAACTCGAACTGTCGGTGCAGGCGGTGGCGCAAGCTCCCGTCGACACCGCGGGCGAGCCGCTGTTCCGCATTCTCAAGGGCTCGCCCACCGACGCGGACATCGCGGCGCTGGTCGCGGTGCTCAGTGCTGCGGCCGCTGCTGCCCCCGCAGGTGGCGCGAGCGGTCCGGCGGACAGCTGGGGCACGTCGACGATGATGCATCGGGGCACCAACCCGTTCTCGCCGTACGTGTACCCGATGCTGTCGCACCTGCGCTGACCGTGCCGGTGACCGAGCTGGTTCTGGCGTCCGCGTCTCCGGCCCGGCTCGGGATCCTGCGCACCGCGGGGATCGATCCCGTGGTGCGGGTCTCCGGCGTGGACGAGGACGCGGTAGCCGCGGCACTGCCCGCCGGTACCTCCTCGCACGATGTCGTGGTCGCCTTGGCCCGCGCCAAGGCGGCCGACGTCGCCGCGTCGATCCCGGAGTTCGACGCCGACTGTGTGGTGGTCGGCTGTGATTCGATGCTGCTGGTCGACGGGCAGCTACAAGGCAAACCGCACACTCCCGAGGTCGCGCGGCAGCGCTGGGCCACGATGGCCGGGCGCAGCGCGGATCTGATCACCGGGCACTGTGTGCTGCGTCTGCGCGATGGTGAGATCGTGGCCGAATCCGCCGAATGCAGCAGTACCACAGTGCATTTCGCGAAGCCGACACCCGACGAACTCGAGACCTATATCGCCTCGGGCGAACCCTTGCAGGTCGCGGGCGCCTTCACGCTCGACGGTCTGGGCGGGTGGTTCGTCGACCGGATCGAGGGCGACCCGTCCAGCGTGATCGGGATCGGTCTACCGCTGTTGCGCCGACTGCTCGAAGACGTCGGGGTCGGTGTCACGCAGCTGTGGCGGGACGCGCGGGACTGACGGCGCGATCACGTGCTGCGCGCCCGGCTCCACGGCCGGAGTGCGGTCGTCGGCCGACATCGTCAGGTCCAGGCGCGCGGTACACAGTTCGGGTTCCACGAACGGGTGCAGCTGCACGTCCACGCGACCGCGCGCACCGTTGCGTTCGAGCACTTCCCTCATCAGCCCCATGTGCACCCCGCACACCACTTCGGCGTGCGAGCGGGCCAGTTCCCGCAGCGGGCAGGCGGTCAGGTTGATCTGCACGTGTTCGGGGGTCTCACCGGCGGGTTCCTTCTCCGGCGCGAAGCCCAGTTCCGACAGCAGTGACATGGTGATGTCCCTGGCGTCGGCGAGGGTTTCCACCGGCTGCGCGCCGACGTCCATGCGCGCACCCCAGGCTCGGCCCGCGGCGATCGCGGCGGCCGAACGGGTGACCGGGTCGGGACCGAGATGGTCGGCCAGCACCTGTGCGAGTTCCTGGTATCCCACCGAGCGTTGGACCGCGCGATAGCCGATGCGTGGCCGTCCGCGTCCGCGTGGCGGTTGCTGGAACTGGCGCACCAGCGATTCGCGGGTGAGCACGTCGAGGTGGAATCGGACGGTGGTGACGTGCTGTCCGGTGATCCGGGCCAGTTCCTGGGCATCGAGGGGCTCGGTGGCGCCACGTAGGATCGCGAGCAGTCGCCGTCGCGGCCATGAATCGGACATAGCTCACCCCTCCTCTCCAGAGACTTTATCGGATAACCGTGCGCTTTATTCGCCCATTGTGTCGATTTGTGACGTGCCACCACACACTTACCATCGGATGCGACCACACAGTGTTCGCACCCACCCAACTCGCGTGAAGGACCACATCGTGCCCGTCGCCCCGGATCGCCACCCCGCCTTCGGTTCCTACGCAGTGCCACAACGATTGGTAACCACAGAATGGCTGTCCGCAAACATCGGCGTGCGTGGTTTACGAATCATCGAGTCCAACGATGACATCCTGCTCTACGACATCGGCCACGTCCCGGGCGCGGTCAAGATCGACTGGCGCGGCGACCTGAGCGACCCGGTGACCCGCGATTATGTCGACGGCCCGCGCTTCACCGAACTGATGCGAGCCAAGGGTATCCAGCGCGACGACACCGTGGTGATCTATGGCGATCGCGGCAATGCCCAAGCCGCGCACACCGCCTGGATCTTCACCCTGTTCGGGCACGAGGACGTGCGTCTGCTCGACGGCGGCCGTGACGCGTGGATCTCCGAGGAACGCGACACCACGTTCGATCTGCCGATGCCGGTACCCAGCGACTATCCCGAGGTCGAGCGCGACGACTCGACCGCGCGCGCGTTCCGCGACGAGGTGCTGGGCAGGCTCGGCAAGCCGCTGGTCGACGTGCGCTCGGCGCAGGAGTACTCCGGCGAGATCGAGGACGCACGCCTGCGCGAGGAGTACGCGACGCTGCGGGGCGGTCACGTGCCGACCGCGGTGAACATCCCGTGGACGCAGGCCGCCACCCACGACGGCCGATTCCGCTCGCGCGCCGAACTCGACGAGGTCTACGGGGCGCTGCCGGCCGACGATCTGGTCGTGTACAGCCGGGTAGGCGAGCGCTCGAGCCACACCTGGTTCGTGCTGACATTCCTGCTCGGCCGCAGGTCGGTGCGCAATTACGACGGTTCCTGGATCGAATGGGGCAATTCGGTGCGGCTGCCCATAGTCGCAGGTACCGAGCCCGGTGTCGCGAATCAGATCATGTGAAACATGTTCACATCGGTGGACGCCGCGTAGTGTGACCTGCGACCTACTCCACGGTAGGGCTAGCCGAGTTCGAGCAGGGTTGGCACACTGCCTACACTCGCCCGAGACGAAAGTTGTCGATACCGGGCACGGGGCCTAACCGGCGACCCGTTCCCCGACGCGACCAAAGATTGCACACAGGAGGCTCAGTGCCCAGCCATGCCAGCGCACGGATCACGAAGGTACTCGTAGCTAACCGCGGCGAGATCGCGGTTCGCGTGATCCGGGCTGCCAAGGACGCGGGAATCACCAGCGTCGCGGTGTACGCCGAGCCCGATGCCGACGCTCCCTTCGTGAAGCTCGCCGACGAGGCGTTCGCCCTCGGCGGTCAGACCTCTGCCGAGTCGTACCTCGTGTTCGACAAGATCCTCGACGCCGCGGCCAAGTCCGGCGCCGACGCGATCCACCCCGGCTACGGTTTCCTTTCCGAGAACGCCGACTTCGCCCAGGCCGTCATCGACGCCGGGCTCATCTGGATCGGTCCGTCGCCGCAGTCCATCCGCGACCTCGGTGACAAGGTCACCGCGCGCCACATCGCCGAGAAGGCGAAGGCGCCGATGGCCGCGGGCACCAAGGACCCGGTCAAGAACGCCGACGAGGTCGTCGCGTTCGCCAAGGAGTACGGCGTTCCGGTCGCCATCAAGGCGGCGTTCGGTGGCGGTGGGCGCGGGATGAAGGTCGCCCAGACCATCGAGGAGATCCCCGAGCTGTTCGAGTCGGCCACCCGTGAGGCCGTGGCCGCGTTCGGTCGCGGTGAGTGCTTCGTCGAGCAGTACCTCGACAAGGCCCGCCACGTCGAGGCCCAGGTCATCGCCGACCAGCACGGCAACGTGGTCGTCGCCGGTACCCGCGACTGCTCGCTGCAGCGTCGGTTCCAGAAGCTGGTCGAGGAGGCGCCCGCGCCGTTCCTGTCCGACTCGGTGCGCGCCGCCATCCACGACTCCGCCAAGCGCATCTGCCGCGAAGCCGGCTACTACGGTGCCGGCACCGTGGAGTACCTGGTGCAGGGCGAGACCGTGTCGTTCCTCGAGGTGAACACCCGCCTGCAGGTGGAGCACCCGGTCACCGAGGAGACCGCTGGCATCGACCTGGTGCGTCAGCAGTTCGCGATCGCCAACGGCGACGAGCTGACCATCAAGGAAGACCCGGCTCCGCGCGGCCACTCGTTCGAGTTCCGCATCAACGGTGAGGACGCCGGTCGCGGCTTCCTGCCCGCGCCCGGCCCGGTCACCGTGTACCGCGAGCCCTCGGGCCCCGGCGTGCGCGTGGATTCCGGTGTGGTGCAGGGCAGCGTCATCGGCGGGCAGTTCGACTCGATGCTGGCCAAGCTGATCGTCACCGGCGAGAACCGTGAGCAGGCGCTGCAGCGTGCGCGTCGCGCGCTGGCCGAGTTCGAGGTCGAGGGCCTGGCCACGGTGATCCCGTTCCACCGCGCGGTCATCGAGGATCCGGCGTTCATCGGTGACGGCGAGAAGTTCGACGTCTACACCAAGTGGATCGAAAACGAGTGGAACAACACCGTCGAGCCGTACACGGCCGCGGGCGTTGCCGACGATGACGACGAGGATCTGCCCCGGCAGAAGGTCGTCGTCGAGGTCGGTGGACGTCGCGTGGAGGTGTCGCTGCCGGGTCAGTTCACCCTCGGTGGTGGCGCTGCCGGTTCGGCAGGCAACGGTGTGGTTCGCAAGAAGCCCAAGGCGCGCAAGCGTGGTGGCGCGGCCGGTGGTGCGGCGTCGGGTGACGCGGTGACCGCGCCGATGCAGGGCACCGTCGTGAAGGTGGCTGTCGAAGAGGGACAGTCGGTCGAGGCGGGCGATCTGATCGTGGTGCTCGAGGCCATGAAGATGGAGAACCCGGTCAACGCGCACAAGGCCGGTGTTGTCACCGGGCTGTCCGTGGAGGCGGGTGCTGCGATCACGCAGGGCACTGTTCTGGCGGAGATCAAGTAAAAATTGGTTTCACCCCAACGGGCGTCGGTCTTCGTGACCGGCGCCCGTTGCTGTTCTCCTACCGGCAAAAGTCGCAGGGAGGCGGCGTAGCTGAACGGGGGGCGAAGATCACGGGTTCTTCCAGGCTGAGTGGCCCGATCCTGTCGTATCGTGGATCGGGTGACCAGCACCGCGCACACCGATTCGAACCCGTTGCCTACGCCGGGTTCGGCCACGGTCGCGGAGGTCATTCACCACCGTCGAGACGCCGGTCATCGCGCTGACGGGCATCGGCTGGCGCTGGTGATCGAGGGTGGTGCCAGTCGCGGGGTGTATTCCAGCGGGATGGTGCAGGCGCTCGAGGAGCTGGGCCTGTCGAAGGTGTTCGACGCGGTGTACGGCACGTCGGCCGGGGCGATCAACGGTGCGTGGTTGCTGTGCGGACGCGCGGCTACGGGGATGCGATCGTGGACCGATCCGGCGATCATGCGACGCGTGGTGGACCCGGTGCGCATCCTGCGCGGTAAGCCGGTGTTCGACCTGCACTATCTGGTGAACGGCGTCTACGACGGAATCCAGCCGATGGACTTTCCGGCGATCCTGGCCAACCCCACCAGCTTTCACCCGATCGCGACCGACATCCGCACCGGGGAGTCGGTGGACCTTGGTCCTTACATCACCGACAAACAGTCGCTGCTGACGGCGCTGCGGGCGTCTGCGGGGCTGCCACTGCTGGCCGGGCCACCGGTGATGCTCGGGGGTGGCAGTTACTTCGACGGTGGGCTCGCCGAGACCGTGCCGATTCGTACGGCGGTGGCCGCGGGGGTCACGCACGCGTTGGTGTTGCGCACCCGTCGCACCGACGAGCTGCGGCCGCCCGCTTCGCTGCTGCACCGGGTGGTGGGCGGCGGGTACATGCGGGCCATCGCGCCGGGGGCGTTTCGGGCGTGGACGAAGCGGCCGGGTCAGCAGGCCAGGGAGGACAGTTATCTGGCCGGGCTGGGCGAACAGGTGCTGCAGGTGCATCCGCCTGCTGGTTCGCCCGCGGTGGAGAGTGCGACTCGGGATACGGATCTGCTCGATCGGGCGTTGGAGATCGGGCGGACGGCTGTGCATTCGTTGCTCGGTGGGGGAACGCTGCGTACGGCCTGAACCAGCCGCGAGATGAGCCGTTAGGCTGCGGGCGTGGAAGCGATCGAGATCAACGCTGGGTCCTGGTATCTGCGCGCCTTGCGGGCCGATGAGCGCATCGATGACCGACCCGCGTTGGCCGATGGGGGGATCACCGATTCCGACTATGTGGCCACGCGTTCGCAGCAGTGGGCGGATGAGTCGCACCTGTCGTGGGCGGTGTGTGTGCCGACCACGGCGGAGATGGTCGCCGAGATCGGCGTGACGCCGGGGGTCGACGGAACGGCTGCGGTGACCGGGTGGGCGCGGGCCGGTGCGGACGAGGCTTTGGCGGCAGGGCTGGCGTCGGTGCATCGATTCGTCGAGGGTGCGCTGGGGTTGCGGCCGGTCTCCGCCTGACGGGGTTATGGCGGTTCCGCGAGGAAAAACGCCGCCCATAGCCGCGACACGTCGCCATATCGCGGCCATGAGCGACTTGTGTTGCGCTACTGCGCTTCTCGTGTGAGGACCGCGTCCAACGCATCGACCGCGCGCTCGAGTTCTTCCTCGGTCACCGTCAGTGCCGGACGGAACCGAATGCTGCGCTCCCCCGTGCCCAGCAACAGCACATGCTCACGTCCACGCAACTCCGTCACCACCCGATCGCGCAGTTCCGGCGTGGCCAGGGTGATCGCGCACATCAGCCCGCGCCCACGCACCTCGCTCACCTCGTCCGGATGCGCGGCAGCCAGTTTGCCCAGCTGATCGAGCAGGAACGCACCCAGCGGCGCCACCCCTTCGATCAACCGATCCTGTTCCAGCACTTCGAGAATGCGCCGAGTACGGACCATGTCGGTGAGGTTGCCGCCCCACGTGGAGTTCAGACGCGAGCTCACCTGGAAGACATTGTCGTCGATCTCGTCGACCCGACCGCCCGCCATGATCCCGCACACCTGCGTCTTCTTCCCGAACGCCACCACATCGGGCTGCACCCCCAATTGCTGGAAGGCCCAAGTGGTTCCGGTCAGGCCGACGCCGGTCTGCACCTCGTCGAGGATGAACAGCGCGTCGTTGGCGTGGCACAGCTGCTGGATGGCGGCGAGGAATTCCGGCCGAAGGTGACGGTCGCCGCCTTCACCCTGAATCGGCTCCGCGATGAAACACGCTATGTCGTGCGGGTTTTCGGCGAAAGCCTGTTCGGCCTGCGCCAGCGCGCGCGCTTCCAGTTTCTCGATATCGGGGCCGGCGAAGGTGTGCGGTGTGTCGATGCGCGGCCAGTCGAATTTCGGGAAGCGGGCGGTCTTGACCGGATCGGTGTTGGTCAGCGACATCGTGTAGCCGCTGCGGCCGTGGAACGCCCCGGTCAGGTGCAGCACCTTGGTGCCCAGTTCCGGTGCGCGACCGTGCAATTCGTTGTGCCTGCTCTTCCAGTCGAACGCGACCTTCAGCGCGTTCTCGACCGCGAGCGCACCACCGTCGACGAAGAACAGATGCGGCAGGCTCGGGTCGCCGAGCACGCGGGCGAAGGCGTCGACGAAGGCCGCCATCTCGACGGTGTAGATGTCGGAGTTGCTCGGCTTGTTCAGTGCGGCAGTGGCCAATTCGGCGAGAAAGTCCTCGTCGCCGGCCAACGCGGGATGGTTCATGCCCAGCGCGTTGGAGGCGAAGAAGCCGAACATGTCTAGGTAGCTGGTGCCGTCGCGTTCGTCGACCAGCGTGCGACCGTGCGACTTGCGCAGGTCGAGCACGAGTTCGAAGCCGTCCGCGAGGATGTGCGAGGACAGGATTTCGTGGACCCGGTTGGCGGGGATGACCGCCGCGCCGGGGCGCTCCAGTTCGATGGTCACCAGACCGACGATACGCAAATATTTACGGAAGTTCTACGGATTCGCGAATCAAATTACGACCGATGACTACTTGTCATAGAATGTCTGCAGGATGATGGTGCTGCGGGTGTGCACGTTGGCCGTGGCCCTGATCTCCTGCAGCAGATGTTCCAACGCCCGAGGCGAGGCCACCCGCACCAGCAGCACGTAGCTCTCCTCGCCCGCCACCGAGTGGCACCCCTCGATGCCGGGGATGTGCTGCAACAATGCGGGCGCGTCATCGGGTTGGGACGGGTCGAGAGGAGTGATCGCGACGAACGCCGACAACAGGTGGCCCAGCGCTTCGGGGTCCACATTCGCGGTGTATCCGCGGATCACGCCACGCGCTTCGAGCCTGCGCACCCGCGATTGCACCGCGGAGACCGACAGACTGGCCTTCTCCGCCAGGATCGACAACGTGGCGCGGCCATCGATCATCAGTTCCTTGATCAATAGTCGATCGATGTCGTCTAGCTGGGGTCGAGCCGGTGTATCCGCCATCAGCGAAGGCTAACCCAGCGCGGCCCCGGCGCGGGGAAAACTTCTTTCCGTTCCCCACCGAAATCTCCCGAACTTTTCCGTGAGTCGTACCAAACAGCAGTCAGCCGAACTGCAGAAGGCGAGCACAGTACCGATGACGCAGACCGTGACCGAGAACTTCTCCGAGCAGCTGTCGCTGCGCGCCGGGGCGCTGCTGCACGCCCTGGGTGCCACCCTGCCCGCACCCGGCCCGCTGCTGGCGCGCACGCCCATTTCGGGCGGGGTCCTGCTGCCGTTGACCACCGATACCCCCGCCGACGTGGACGCCGCGATCGGCCGTGCCGCAACGGCATTCGAGTCGTGGCGCACGGTGCCCGCGCCCATTCGGGCCGCGCTGGTACGTCGGCTGGCTCAGTTGTTGGTGGAGCATCAGGACGAGCTGGCCGAACTGGTGACCCTGGAAGCGGGCAAGATCGGTCCCGAGGCGCTGGGCGAAGTGCAGGAGATGATCGACGTCTGCGAGTTCGCGATCGGGCTGTCGCGCCAACTCTACGGCGCCACAATGCCTTCCGAACGGCCCGGCCATCGACTGATGGAGACGTGGCATCCGCTCGGCGTCGTCGGGGTGATCTCGGCGTTCAATTTCCCGGTGGCGGTGTGGGCTTGGAATACCGCGATCGCGCTGGTGTGTGGTGACACGGTGGTGTGGAAACCCTCGGAGACCACGCCGTTGACGGGGTTGGCCTGTCACACGTTGCTGCGTCGGGCTGCGGTGGATGTCGGGGCGGATCCCGAAGTGCACCAACTGATTCAGGGTGATGCGACCGCCGGTTCGGTCCTGGTCGACGACCCCCGTGTCGCACTGCTCAGTGCCACCGGCTCGGTGCGGATGGGCGCCACGGTCGCACCTCGCGTGGCCGCGCGGTTCGGGCGGTGCCTGCTCGAACTGGGCGGCAACAATGCCGCGATCGTCGCGCCCAGTGCCGATCTGGAGTTGGCGGTGCGCGGGATCGTGTTCTCGGCGGCCGGAACCGCGGGGCAGCGGTGCACGAGTCTGCGTCGGTTGATCGTGCACCGTTCGATCGCCGACCAGGTGGTCGAACGGCTGTCCGCGGCGTATAGCCAACTGCCCGTGGGTAATCCGCTCGACGACGGCGTGCTGGTCGGCCCGCTGATCAACGAACTCGCCTTCGCCGCGATGCAGGAAGCACTGGTAGGAGCGGTGGCCGAGGGTGGCGACATCATCTGCGGCGGTGAGCGAGTCGAGATCGTCGGTCCCGACGCCTACTACGTGCGGCCCGCACTGGTTCGCATGCCGGGGCAGACCGAGCTCGTGCGCGAGGAGACCTTCGCGCCGATACTGTACGTGCTCACCTATGACGACCTCGATGAGGCCATCGCACTCAACAACGGTGTGCCGCAGGGACTTTCCTCGTCGATCCTCACCCTCGACCAGCGTGAGGCCGAACGGTTCCTGGCGGGCTCGGACTGCGGCATCGCCAATGTCAATATCGGCACCTCGGGTGCGGAGATCGGCGGTGCGTTCGGCGGGGAGAAGAACACCGGCGGCGGGCGCGAGTCGGGCTCCGATTCCTGGAAGACGTACATGCGTCGCGCGACCAACACCATCAACTACTCCACCGAACTCCCCCTGGCTCAGGGCATCCATTTCGGCTGATCAGGCACCGATTTCGTCTTTCGGCTCCCCCCGTGTAAAGTTGTCTTTGCAACGCGGGATGGAGCAGCTCGGTAGCTCGCTGGGCTCATAACCCAGAGGTCGTAGGTTCAAATCCTGCTCCCGCTACTACGAGAAGGCCCCGAAGTTTCGACTTCGGGGCCTTCTTCGTTATGTACCCAGCCGTTCATGTACCCAGCCGCAGCGTCCAGTTGCCCCGGTAGTGCAGCCGCGTCACGCTGGCAGGCGGCACATCCATTCGCCAGAACGACTTCGCCGGTGCGTCGAGCACCACCAGCAGCGCCGCGCGCACCACCGCCGGATGCGTCACCGCCACGGTGTCGCGCCCCGCCGACGCGACCTCGGCCAACCAAAACCGCACTCGCTCAGTCAGATCCGTGACCGATTCCCCACCGTGCCCACGGAATTCGGGATCGGTGAGCCAGGCGAACAGTTGATCCTGGGCCACCTTGCCCATCTCACTGCCCCGCCACGACCCCGCATCCAGGTCCCGTAGTCGCACATCCGGCTCGCCGACCAGGCCCAACTCCTGCGCGGTCTCGCGGGCCCGCAGTTCGGGCCCGGTCCGCACCAGCGCCGCGTCCAGGGGCACGCAGGCGCGCACCGCGGCCCGCCCCGACTCGTCGAGGGGTTCGTCAACAGGAAAACGCGCCTTACGTACCGCCTCGGTAAGGCCATGGCCGACCAGGTCGACTCTCAGCACCGTTTGCACGAGAGTCGAGGGTAGCCCCGGGTGCGACCCACGCCACACCCCAGGGCCGCGCAGTCGCCCCGGTCAGCCCCGTATTCGCGGTATCGGTGCAGGTCGGTGCGCGCGCGGTCGCCGGGAATTGTCAGTGGGTCGGTGCACACTGGGTGCATGGATCGGTTCTCCCCCGCTACCGCGCAATGGTTCGACGGTGCCTTCCCCGGCGCGACGTCGGCCCAGCTCGGCGCGTGGGACGCGATCGCCGCCGGTCAGAACACGTTGGTCGTCGCGCCGACCGGGTCCGGCAAGACCTTGTCGGCGTTCCTGTGGGCCATCGATCAGCTGGCTCAGCGAGAGCCGCCGGAGAAGGACGCGCCGCGCGGCACGTCGGTGCTCTACATCTCGCCGTTGAAGGCCCTGGCCGTGGACGTGGAGCGCAATCTGCGGGCGCCGCTGGTGGGAGTCACGCAGACGGCGAAACGGTTGGGACTGGACCCGCCGGATATCTCGGTGGGCGTGCGTTCGGGCGACACCCCGCCCGCCCAGCGCCGGGCCATGCTGCGCACGCCGCCCGACATTCTCATCACCACACCCGAGTCGCTGTTCCTGCTGTTGACCTCGGCGGCGCGCGAGACTCTCGCCGAGGTCAACACGATCATCGTCGACGAAGTGCACGCCATCGCGGGGTCCAAGCGCGGCGCGCACCTGGCGTTGTCGCTGGCCCGGCTGGATCAGCTCACCGAGAAACCCGCACAGCGGATCGGACTGTCGGCCACGGTGCGCCCGGCCGAGGAGGTCGGGCGGTTCCTGGTCGGCAACGCGCCCATCACCATCGTGCGACCGCCCGCGCCCAAGACCTTCGACCTGTCGGTGCGAGTGCCGGTGGCCGATATGACCGATCCCGGCGGCGATTCCGATCAGCCGGGGTCGATCTGGCCGCACGTCGACGAGGCCATCGTCGACCTGGTGCTCGAACATCGGTCCTCGATCGTGTTCGCGAACTCGCGACGACTGTCGGAACGCCTCACCGCCCGACTCAACGAAACCTACGCGGCCCGACTGGGCGAACCGGTCGAGACCGAGCACGCACCGCCCGCGCAGATCGGGGCGTCCACCGAGGTGACCCACGGGGCCGAACACCTGTTGGCCCGCGCGCATCACGGGTCGGTGAGCAAGGAACAGCGGGCCATCATCGAAGACGACCTCAAGACCGGTCGGCTGCGGTGCGTGGTGGCCACGTCGTCGCTCGAGCTCGGCATCGACATGGGTGCGGTGGACCTCGTGGTGCAGGTCGAAGCGCCGCCGTCGGTGGCCAGTGGGCTGCAGCGGGTCGGCCGGGCCGGACACCAGGTGGGTGAGGTCTCGCGAGGCGTGCTGTTCCCCAAGCACCGCACCGACGTCATCCACTGCACCGTGGCCGCGCAACGCATGCTCGCCGGCGAAATCGAGAAACTGCAGATCCCCGCGCACCCCCTGGACATCCTCGCCCAGCAGACCGTGGCGGCCTGCGCGCTGGAACCCATCGACGTCGACGGTTGGTTCGACCTCGTGCGCTCCACCGGCAGCTACGCGAACCTGCCCCGCTCCGCGTACGAATCAGTGCTCGACCTGCTGGCCGGACGCTACCCTTCCGACGAGTTCGCCGAACTCCGCCCGCGGGTGGTGTGGGACCGCGACGCGGGCACCATCATGGGCCGCCCCGGCGCGCAACGCCTTGCGGTCACCTCCGGCGGCGCGATCCCCGACCGTGGCATGTTCGCGGTGTTCATGGTGGGCGAAAAAGCATCTCGCGTCGGCGAACTCGACGAGGAGATGGTGTACGAGTCGCGCGTGGGCGATGTGTTCGCGCTCGGTGCCACCAGTTGGCGGATCGAGGAAATCACCTTCGACCGGGTGCTGGTCTCGCCTGCGTTCGGGATGCCGGGCAGGTTGCCGTTCTGGCGCGGTGACGGGTTGGGGCGGCCTGCCGAATTGGGTGCTGCGCTGGGTGAATTCATTCGCACGGCGGGTCAGGTGCCGGGGGATGAACTGACGCGGATCGTGGCGGGCATGGGGTCGCAGCTTGCGCTGCCTGCGGGGTCGGCGGTCGATGATGCTGAGACCCCGGTTGCCAGGAAGAAGGCGAAACCTGTTTCGGCCGAGCTCAGTAAGCCTGGGGCGCGGCTGGAGCACCTGGTGCGATCGGCTGGACTCGATCAGAATGCTGCCGCGAATCTGGTGAGCCTGATCGAGGAACAGCGCAGCGCTACAGGGCAATTGCCCACCGATCGCACGTTGGTCGTGGAACGATTCCGTGACGAACTCGGCGACTGGCGACTGGTGCTGCACTCCCCCTACGGCACCCCCGTGCACGCACCGTGGGCGCTTGCCGTCGGCGCGCGCCTGCAGGAACAGTTCGGCATCGACGCCGCCCCGACCGCGTCCGACGACGGCATCGTGGTGCGCCTGCCCGACACCACCGACCAACCGCCCGGTGCCGAACTGTTCGCCTTCGAACCCGACGAGATCGACGACATCGTCACCGAACAGGTCGGCGGCTCCGCCCTTTTCGCCTCCCGCTTCCGCGAATGCGCCGCCAGAGCGCTGCTGCTGCCGCGCCGCGACCCCGGCAAACGCGCACCGCTGTGGCAGCAACGGCAGCGCTCGGCCCAATTGCTGGATGTGGCCCGCAAATTCCCCCAGTTCCCGATCCTGCTGGAAACCGTGCGCGAATGCCTGCGCGACGTCTACGACCTGCCCGCTCTGCGTGACCTGCTCACCAAGGTCGCCCGCCGCGAAATCCGCCTGATCGAAGTCGAGACGGCCAGCCCGTCCCCCTTCGCGGGCGCCCTGCTGTTCTCCTACATCGGCCAGTTCCTCTACGACGGCGACAGCCCCCTGGCCGAACGTCGTGCCGCCGCACTGGCTTTGGACTCCAGCCTGCTCGCCGAACTCCTCGGCCGCGTCGAGCTACGCGAACTTCTCGACCCCGCCGTCATCGACCTCACCGAACGAGAACTGCAACGCCTCACCCCCGAACGCCAAGCCCGTGACGCCGAAGGCCTGGCCGACCTCCTCCGTCTACTCGGCCCCCTCACCCCCACCGAGGCCGCAGCCCGCTGCGTCCCCCGCCCCGGCACGGCCGCCGCCGCTCGCCGCGCCGAGGCCATGGGGAACGTGGCGCTAGACGACTTCGGCGCCCCCGAACCCGACGTGAACGCTCGCACGGCCGAGCCGACAGCGGCCACCGAGGGCACCCCAAGCGCCACACCCTCAGCACGCGCCGCAGCCTCCGACGATCTGCTCGCCGATTCCGATGCCCCGCTGTGGTTCGCGGAACTGCGGGATTCGCGTCGAGCGCTGGAAGTCTCGTTCGCGGGGCGCACCTGGTGGGTGGCGGTGGAGGACGCGGCTCGCCTTCGCGACGCTCTGGGCGTGCCGTTGCCGATCGGTGTGCCCGCGGCGTTCATCGAACCGGTGCCCGATCCGCTCGGCGACCTCGTCGGGCGCTATGCCCGCACCCACGCGCCCTTCACCACCGGCGCGGTCGCCGCCCGCTTCGGCCTCGGAGCCGCGGTGGCCGGCACCGCACTGCACCGATTGCTCGCCGAAAAGCGTGTTGTCGAAGGCGAATTCACGCCGGGAACAGCCGGTGGCGAGTGGTGCGACTCCCAGGTCCTGCGCCAATTGCGCCGCCGTTCACTGGCCGCCGCTCGGCAGGAAGTCGAGCCGGTGACCACTGCCGCGTTCGGCCGCTTCCTACCGTCATGGCAACACGTCGGCTCCGGCGAACTGCGGGGTGTCGACGGCGTGGCCACCGTGGTCGAACAGCTTGCGGGCGTACCGATTCCGGCCTCGGCATGGGAATCGCTGATCCTGCCCATGCGCGTGCGCGACTACTCCCCCGCCATGCTCGACGAACTGATGGCCACCGGCGAAGTGGTCTGGTCGGGCCACGGCGCGATCACCTCCCGCGACGGCTGGATCGCCCTGCACCTGGCCGACCAGGCCTCGTTCACCCTGCCGCCCCCCGACGACATCGACCCCACCGACATCCAACTCAACCTCCTGGTAGCCATGGGCGCCCAACTCGAACCGTGGCCCCCCGGCAACGAACGCCAAGTGGTCGACCTGGACAGCGCGGGCGAAGGCGTCACCATCGAACCGACACAACCCGCTTCGCCACAGCTGGACACCGCGGCGAAGTCGCGCACGGGTAAAAGTCGCGCGGCGGGAACAACTACAGGACCTTCAACCAGCGATCCTGGTGCAAGTTCCTCCCCCGCCGATGCGACTCCCGGCAGTTCAGCCGGGTCCTACGGTCGGCTTCCCCCCACCCTGCACGGCGCGGGCGCGTACTTCTTCCGCCACCTCTCCGACGCCACCGGCCTACTCAACGACAAAGCGGTTGGCGAGGCGCTGTGGCAACTCGTCTGGGCCGGTTATGTCTCGGGCGACACTTTCGCGCCCGTCCGTGCACTGCTGGCAGGCACCACCCGAGCCACCACCGCGCACCGCGCCCCCCGTCGCGCCCCTCGCGGCCGCGCCTACCTCCCGAGGGCCGCGCTGCCCACCCGCGCAGGGCCGCCGAACCTCGCGGGTCGCTGGTCGATCCTGCCGGAACGCGTGCAGGACAACACCGTTCGCGCCCACGCCACCGCCGACCAGCTCATCGAACGCTACGGCGTCCTCACCCGCGGTTCGGTGCAGAACGAAGGCATTTCCGGCGGCTTCCAGCTGATGTACCGGGTACTCACCGAATTCGAGGACCGTGGCCGGTGCAGGCGCGGCTACTTCGTCGACAGTCTCGGTGGCGCGCAATTCTCCACCACCGACACCGTCGACCGCCTGCGCTCCTTCGACACCGATCGCGACGACACCCGAACGGGCGTCGCCCTGGCGCTTGCGGCGTGCGACCCCGCCAACCCGTACGGCGCGGCCCTGCCATGGCCCAAAGGCGACGCCGAAGGCGGCCATCGCCCCGGTCGCAAAGCGGGCGCCCTGGTGGTACTCGTGGGCGGCGAACTGGTGCTCTACTCCGAACGCGGCGGCAAAACCCTGCTCAGCTTCACCGAGGACATCGGGATGCGCCGAGCCGCCTCGGTCGCGCTGGCCGGACTCGTGCGCGACCATAGGGTCGACGGATTGGTGATCGACAAGATCAACGGAGAAACCGTGCACGGCAACCTTTTCGCCGATGTCCTGGTCGAGGCAGGTTTCTCGATGACCCCGCGCGGTTTACGGCTGCGCAGACAGGTGTAGACCGATGCCCGAGGGCGACACCGTCTTCCGCACCGCGGAACGGCTGCGCACGGCCCTGGTCGGAAAAACCCTGACGCGCAGCGACTTTCGAGTACCGCGATTCGCCACGGTGAACATGGTCGGCGACCTCGTCGAGGAGGTCGCCAGCTACGGCAAGCACCTGTTCATCCGCACCGACCGCCTGAGCATCCACACCCATCTCAAGATGGAAGGCGAATGGCGGGTGTTCCACTGCGGCCAACGCTGGACCAAACCGCGGGTCACCGCCCGCTTGGTACTGGCCAACGACGAGGTCGAAGCGGTCGGCTTTTCGCTGGGCAAGGTGCAGGTACTCCCGCGCGCCGACGAACACACCGTCATCGACCACCTCGGCCCCGACCTACTCGGCCCGAACTGGGACCCGGCACAGGCACTGCACAACCTCACCGAACACCCCCGCCGCGCCATCGGCCTCGCCCTGCTCGACCAGCGCAACCTGGCAGGCATCGGCAACATCTACCGCAGCGAGATCTGCTTCCTGCGCCGAATCCACCCCGCCACCCCCGTCGGCGACATCCCCGACCTCCCCGCCCTGGTCGACGAATCCCACCGCGTCCTGGGCAAAGCCGCCCACCAACCCCCGTGGCGCCCCCTGGTCTACGGCCGAACCCGCCGCCCCTGCCCCCGCTGCGGCACGGCCATCGCCTCCCAACTCCTCGGCGAAGACGATCCCGCCGACCGCATCACCCAGCGAGAACGCGGAATCTACTTCTGCCCCCGCTGCCAGCCCAGTCCACAAACAAGCTGACCCGATTCCGGCCGTCTGCGTCCTCCTCTGGACAACTGGCGTAATCGCCCACTTCGCATCGTTTACCCCCCGATTTCGGCCTATTCGAGGTCGAAGTGGTCGATTACGCCGGTGTTCACCGCTCCTGCGGCACCGGTTCCAGCAATTGCGGACGGGGTTCGGGGGCGGCGGCCCGCAGCGCGTCGGCGGACTTGTCATCGGGTTGGGTCTGCGATTCGATCTCGGCTCGCACGCGCGCCTGATAGGTGGCGATCTCGCGGTCGACATCGTCTGCATCCCAACCGAGTACGGGCGCCACCAGGTGGGCGACCTGTTCGGCGCTGTTCGCGCCACGATCGGGGTATTCGATGGAGATCCGGGTGCGGCGAGCCAGAATGTCGTCCAGGTGCAGCGCGCCCTCGGCGGCGGCCGCATAGACCGCTTCGACCTGCAGGTAGGCGGGGGCATCGGTAATCGGTTGCAGCAGTTCGGGTTTGCCCGCCGCCATGTCGAGCACCTCGTCGACCAGGGAGCCGTAGCGGTCGAGCAGGTGCGTCATCCGATAGGGGTGGATGCCGTAGTGCTGCGCGAGCTGCACAGTCTGGTTGACCAGCGCGAAGTAGCCGTCGGCGCCCAGCAGCGCGACCTTCTCGGTGATCGACGGCGACACCCGCGCCGGAATGTCTTGTGCCGCTTCGTTCATCGCGTCAGCCGCCATCACCCGATAGGTGGTGTACTTGCCGCCCGCGATACTCACCAGACCCGGCGCGACGCGAGCCACGGCATGTTCGCGCGAAAGCTTGGACGTCTCGTCGCTCTCGCCTGCCAGCAGCGGACGCAAGCCCGCGTAGACGCCGTCGATGTCGGCGTGGGTGAGCGGGGTGACCAGCACCTCGTTGACCCGGTCGAGCAGGTAGTCGATGTCGGCCTTGGTCGCGGAGGGGTGGGCGAGGTCGAGGTTCCAGTCGGTGTCGGTGGTGCCCACGATCCAGTGCGCACCCCACGGGATGATGAACAGCACCGAGGTGGCGGTGCGCAGGATGATCGCGGCGTCGCTGACGATCCGGTCGCGCGGCACCACGATGTGCACACCCTTGGACGCACGCACATGGAAACGCCCGCGTTGATTCGACAGACCCTGGACCTCGTCGGTCCACACGCCCGTCGCGTTGATCACCACACTCGCGCGCGCCTCGGCGGTGCGCCCGTCATCGGTGTCGCGCAGCTTCACGCCGACGACCCGGTCGGCCTCGCGCAACAGGCCGACGACCTGGGTGGAGGTGCGGATGACCGCGCCGTAGTGGGCGGCGGTGCGCGCGACGGTCATGGTGTGGCGTGCATCGTCGACGACGGTGTCGTAGTAGGTGACCCCGCCGATCATCGAATCGCGGCGCAGTCCGGGTGCCAACCGCAGCGCGCCGTGCCTTGTCAGATGATGTTGTCCGGGAACAGATTTCGCGCCACCCATCGTGTCGTACAGGGCGATTCCCGCGGCCACGTACGGCCGCTCCCACACGCGATGGGTCAGCGGGTACAGGAAGCGCAGCGGCTTCACCAGATGCGGGGCCAACGTCGACAGCGCCAGCTCACGTTCCTTCAGCGCCTCTTTGACCAGGCCGAACTCGAGCTGTTCGAGGTAGCGCAGGCCACCGTGGAACATCTTCGACGAGCGACTCGACGTGCCCGACGCGAGATCGCGAGCCTCGACCAGCGCGACCGAAAGCCCGCGGGTAGCCGCGTCCAGCGCGATGCCCGCACCGACCACGCCGCCACCGACGACCAGCACGTCGAACTGATCCTTACCCAGCCGTTCCCAGGCGGCACGCCGATGTTCGGGGCCCAGGACCCCCGGCCCGAGCCGGTCCCGCTTCCCGCCCGCCACCAACTCACCCGGGTGCAAGAACGGAAACTCCGGTGTCTGCGACATGCTCGACTCCTCGCCGCCGACCGAATCCGGCCGGTCCCAGCCGACAGTGGGGCGGGCGCCGCGAACCCGGCGCCGCTGCGTACAGGCTAAACGTAGTGGGCATCCAGCGCGCGGGACGCGTTCGGCGGGGCGTGTGGACGAAATTCGGCGGCCTGACCGAACCGAACGGCCGGGGGATGTGCCGGGCCCCAACATTCGCCCCGGTCCGCGACCGCCGTGCGCCGTGCGTGGCCGGGCTCGTCAGGCTCCAACATCTGGGTGCGATGAGCGGGGCGAACTTCACGATTGTTTTGACGCATGTCGCCGCCGACCCGCTATACCGCTGCTCTCCAGCGACAAAGCTGTCAGCCGGACGCCTCGCATTCGGTAACCTGCGTCAATGCGTCGCTATGTGGCTGCCATCGATCAAGGGACTACTTCGAGTCGGTGCATCATCTTCGATCGGCAGGGTCGGATCGTCGGGACCGCGCAGCGGGAGCATCGGCAGATCTTTCCCAAGCCGGGCTGGGTGGAGCACGATCCGGCGGAGATCTGGCGTAATACCGAGTGGGTGTTGGGCGCGGCGCTGGGTAACGGGCGGTGTTCGGCCGGGGATCTGGCAGCGGTCGGGATCACCAATCAGCGTGAGACGACCCTCGTGTGGGACCGGGTCACCGGCGAGCCCGTGTACAACGCGATCGTCTGGCAGGACACGCGCACCGATCAACTCTGCGCGGAACTCGCGGGTGCTCAAGGGCCGCAACGCTATGCGGACCGCACCGGGCTGCCGCTGTCGACCTATTTCGCCGGTCCGAAGTTGCGCTGGATCCTGGACAACGTCGAGGGCGTGCGCGCACGCGCCGAAGCCGGCGACCTGTGTTTCGGCACCATGGACAGCTGGGTGCTGTGGAAACTGACCGGTGAACACCTCACCGACGTCACCAACGCCTCGCGCACCATGCTGATGGATCTTCGGACCCTGCAATGGGATTCGCAGATCTGTGCCGATTTCGACATCCCGATGTCGCTGCTGCCCCAGATCCGCAGCTCGTCGCAGGTCTACGCCGACGTCGTCTCCGGCCCTTTCGAAGGCGTCCCCGTCGCGGGCATTCTCGGTGACCAGCAAGCCGCAACCTTCGGCCAAGCCTGCCTGTCCCCAGGCGAAGCCAAAAACACTTACGGCACAGGCAATTTCATGCTCCTCAACACCGGCACCACACCCGTGTTCAGCAAGCACGGCCTGCTCACCACCGCCTGCTACCAACTCGGTGACACCCCCGCGGTGTACGCCCTCGAAGGCTCCATCGCCGTCACCGGCTCCCTGGTCCAGTGGCTACGCGACAACCTCGGCATCATCTCCTCCGCCGAGGAAGTAGAGCCCCTGGCCCGCACCGTCGAAGACAACGGCGGCGCCCACTTCGTCCCCGCCTTCTCCGGCCTGTTCGCCCCCCGCTGGCGCCCCGACGCACGCGGTGTCATCGCCGGCCTCACCCGCTTCGTCACCAAAGCCCACTTGGCAAGAGCCGCACTGGAATCCACCGCCTTCCAATCCCGCGAAGTAGTAGACGCCATGCGAGCCGACGCCGCCGCCCAACACCTGGACCTGGAACTGACCACCCTCAAAGTCGACGGCGGCATGACCGGCAACAACCTGCTCATGCAATTCCAAGCCGACATCCTCGACGTCCCCGTAGTACGCCCCGTAGTCCGCGAAACCACCGCCCTGGGCGCCGCCTACGCCGCAGGCCTAGCAGTCGGCTACTGGTCCGACCTCGAGGACCTGCGAGCCAACTGGATAGCCGACCAAACCTGGACCCCCACAATGTCCGAAAAGGAACGAACCCACCGCTACGCCGACTGGAACAAAGCCGTAGAACGCACCTACAACTGGGCCTGAGAAACCGCGCAACGGATTCAATGGCTGCCGAGATCTATGGTCAGAATCTTGACCACCGGATGCGCGTCGCCTCTATCGCCTTCCTCAGTGTCGTTGCAGTACTGGTAATCGATTCGCCCGGCGCCGCTGATCTCGTAGTGGATGGTGCGTGAATAGCCTGCCCATTTCGGGCCGTGGTGTTTGCCGCGTAGAACGGTCGACGATCCGACCGAAGGTGGCCTGCCAGGAGTTGCCGAGACGTGTTCCCAGAATTGCTGAGCCGATGTCATTCCGACCCGGTCGGCCAGTCCGTTCCACACGTCGAGGTATTGCCGGTGCACCAGAACTCGGTACATCGGTTTGGTGCCGGGTCGACCGCCGGGCGAGCGCGCTGCGACGAAGGGCCGATACGCTCCTGGCTCGGGGTCAGCCATTGTCGCTCGAACGGGGTGCATCCACCTCGACGAACTCTGAATCCTCTACTGAACCGATGTGCACCGCGCGACGGGCCGAGTCGCGCATGACCGCTGCTGTCGTGACCCACGCGTGCAACGCCTCCCGCAGCGGTTCCGGGTCTTCCGATGCCACCGTCAGGACAACGGCGTTTCGGATCTCGGCCAACGCTTCGGCCCGGTCGTCAGGGTCGAACTCTGCGAGCCATGCCAGGCCGCCGAGCTCGACCGGGGTGGGCGAGGAGGTCCGCGCCAGCACCGCTTCGGCCGTGAACAGTTGGGTGGTGACGGCAACCGCTTCGTGCAGAGCGGCGATCCGCTGTGCCGCGAGCATGATCAGCACAGATCCGTCGGTATCGCGCAGCGACGCCGACGAGCGTTTGGCCTCGTCGAGGAACTCACGGCGGCGCGCGCCCGCTAGATCGCTGACCTGAAACATCACCATGCCATGATTCTAGCAGGATTATGGCAGATAGCCCGTGGTCGTTAGACCGCTGCAGCCTTCGACAGTCGGGTGACCGCTTCTAGGAGGGTTTGCTCGTCCGATGTTGTGAAGCAGAGCCGTAGGGCGTTGTGCCCCGTGTCGGCGACCGCGAAGGCCGCGCCGGGGACGTAGGCGACGCCGGATTCGAGGGCTTTGGGGAGCAGGGTGGTGGTGTTGGTGTTGTCGGTGAAGTCGGCCCAGATGAACATGCCGCCGATGGGGGCTGTGCAGTGGATTCGGGTGCCGAAGGTGGCGTGGAGGGCGGAGGTAAGGGTTCGAGCCCGGGTGCCGTAGGTGGTTCGGATCGAATTGATGTGCGATGCAAGCCAATCGGTGTCCGAGAGCAGGTCGGTGGCGATCTGCTGGGTGAGAGCCGAGCCGCAGAGATCGGCGCCCTGTTTGAGGAGTTCGACTGCGCGGCAGACTTTTTCGGGGGCGATCATCCAACCGACGCGCAGGGAAGGGGACAGGATTTTGGAGACGCTGGACAGGCGGATCACCTGGGGTGAGTACGAGGCGACCGGCGCGGGCGTGGGCTGGTCGAACCAGAGTTCGCCGTAGGGGTCGTCTTCGATGATCCAGAAGCCGTGGGCCTGCGCGAGTTCCGCGAGTCGGCGGCGGCGTTCGGGGGCGAGGGTGACGCCGCCGGGGTTGTGGAAATTCGAGACCGTGTGGACGACGGCGGGGCGTTCGCCTGCGGCCAGGAGGTCTTCGAGGATGTCCAGGCGCATGCCGTCGGAATCCAGTGGGACGGCGACGATTCGGGCGCCCGCGGCTCGAAAGACCTGCAAGGCACCGACATACGCGGGGTCTTCGACAATCACGAGGGCGCCGGGGTCGAGTAGGACTTCAGCCAGCAGGGACAGGGCCTGTTGGGAGCCGTGCGTGATGAAGACTTCCGTTGCGGGCACGGCGCGGCCGATCTTGGCAGACTCGCGTGCGGCAATCACCTCACGCAGCGCGGGCCAGCCGGATGACTCGGTGTATTGCAGGACCGCCGAACTACGCAGGGCGGTCTCGGCGGCGAGAGCGATGCGTTCGCGGGGCATCAGGGCGGCGTCGGGCAGGCCGCCCGCGAGGCTGATGATGTCGTCGCGGGCTGTGAGTTTCAGCAGGTCCCTGATCGCTGAGCTCTGTAGGCCTGCGAGCTTGCCCGCCAGGGCGGGAGTGGTCAGCGACATGGGAACCTCCGGGGACGCCAAGGGAAGCAATCATCCTACGATTGCATAGCGTCCGCCAGAATGTGAAACTATCGTCTCATGCAGTGAGATGCTATCGGGCAGTGATCGACTTGACCTGCCACTTTCCATCGGTGTTGGTGGTGATGATTTCCTGCTTGTAGACCACCGCGGAACCATCGGGGTGCATTTCGCGCAACTCCACGTCATAGCGGCCGACGGTGGTTTCGCGCATCTTCACGCAGTGTGTGGTGCCCGCGGGGATCTGGCCGTCGATCGCCTGCTGGATCGTCTCCGCCGGTGAGATGTTCTCCGCGTCGGGTGCGACGAACTCGCGCACCTTGGCGCCGGATCGGTCGGTGTAGAAGGCGTATTGGAAGCCGAGGATGGCTCTGGCGCCGGTGGTGGTGTCGCCCGGGCCGTTGCCGACGGTGACGGATTGTTCTGCGACAGACTGGCATTCGGTCGCGGAGGCGGCCGAGGTGACCGGCGCGGCCGTCACGCCGGGATCGGCGCCACCGCCGCGCTTGACCAAGCCGATGGTCAACACCAGTGCCACCACCAGCAGCACCGCCGCGGCCACGCCGCCGATGATCCAGCGCATCCGCTTGCTGTCGAGTTCGGGTTCCGCGGGGGGCGGGGTGGTCGGCGTCTTCGGGGCGAGGCGGCGCGCGATCGGGTCGTCGGCCCACGACAAGCCGGGCTCGGCGGGCGGCTTCGGGATCGCGCCGTCATCGTCGGCGTCCCACCATTTGTCGGCTGCCGGCTTCGGCTCGTCGGCGAACAGCGGGGTGCGCGTGCCGTCGGGCGGACGGACCGGCTCCGGCGGCACTTCGGACGAAGGTCCTTGCGACGCGGGCTTTTTGGGATCGGGGCGACCGCGACGGATCACCTCGGTGAGCTCACGACCGGACGTCACCGGCACGGAATCACCGAACACCGAGTCACCGGAGCCCTGCTCCCCACCGAATCGCACAGTGGGATCAGCCGGAGTCGGACCACCGAACGGGGAGGCCTGGCGAGGCCCGGACTGGGCGGAGGGAGGCGTGCCTACCGCGTCACCGGAGCCCTGCTTCCCACCGAACCGGACAGTGGGGTCGGCCGAGGGCGGACCACCCGGAGTCGGACCGCCGAACGGGGCGGCCTGGCGAGGCCCGGACTGGGCGGGCGGAGGCGTGGCTACCGCGTCACCGAAGACCGAGGTGGGGGCGGAGCGTCGATTATCGGGAGATCGGGGTGGCGCCTGCGGTGTAGGACCGGACTGACGCGGCGGGCCGACGGGCGGACCCGGCGGCATCGTGTTGTACGAGACGGGCGCACCGAACGGCCCAGCGGGCGGTGGCGCAACGGGTGGCTGACCCGCGACCGGCGCACCGAACGGACCTGGCGCGGGCGCACCAGCGGGCGGACCGAACGGACCCGGAGCAGCACCCCCGCCGGCAGGCGGACCTGCGGGCGCACCGGAGGGGCCGGGGCCACCAGCGGGCGGACCGAACGGACCGGGAGCAGCACCCCCGCCAACGGGCGGACCGGAGTGACCCGGTGCAGGCCCACCAGCGGGCGGACCAGCAGGCCGCCACCCCAACTCGGGAACCCCGGTCGGCACGGGCGGCGGCGTAACAGGCACGGGCCCGCCGAAACCTTCGTCGTCGACCGGTGGCCCGAAATCGCTTACGGGAGGACCGAATTCCGCGGCCGGTCGTCGATCGCCGCGCTCGTTGTTGTCACCTTCGGTGCCCACGTCCAATCCTTTCCCCAGGACACACGTGTGGGGCGGTCGAATGCGACCGCCCCACACGACGTACTGCGTGTCAGTACTGGAGCGAGCCACCCCACTGGGTGTTCACACCCGCGACGTTCACCGTCTGAAGCAGCTCCCCCGGCACGGGCAGTGTAGCCTTCGCGGCCTGCTCGAGTGCGGCGGTGCCACCCGGCTGCGCCTTGATCCAGTTCTCGACCGCGGCCTTGGCCAGGTTGGCCTGCGTGGTGTCGAGCACGGTCACCGTGGTGTTGTCGGCGCGGCCGTCGCCACCGTTGAAGGTGGTGACCTTGACCGAGTTCTCGCCGATGTACTCCACCGACACACCGGCGTCACCGAAGCCGCCACCGGGCGCGCGGTAGCCGACGGTGCCGACGTAGCCCGACGCGTTGTTGTAGTGGTGGGTGTTGGCCAGGATGCCCGCGCCGTCGATGGTAGCGCCGATTTCCTGGTGCGGGCCTTCCATCTCGACTACGGGCGCGGCGGGCGCGTTGGCCAGGCGCGGGGCCTGCCATTCCGGCGCCTTGGGTTCCTGGATGAGGGTGTCCGGGGACTCGACCTCGGCCTGCTCGCCCTGACCCGACGGCACGGTCGGCTGCGTCTGCTGGCCCGGACGGGTCGGCGTGACGGTCTCGGGCTTGGTGGTGCCCGGCTGGTCGGGCGTGGCGTCGGTGCGCTCCGGCTGCACCGCGGGCTTGTCGGTGCCCTGGGCGGTCTGACCCGGCACGGGCAGCGGCGCGACGCGCGGGCTGGTGACGCCCGGCTGACTCGGCGTCGGCTTGGTGGGGGTGCCCTGCTCCGGCTGACCCGGCGCGGGGCTGGTGACGCCCGGCTGCGCCGGGGTCGGCTTGGTCTCGCCCGGCTTGGGCTTGACGCTTTCCGGGGTCTCCGGGGTGGGAGTCTCCGGGGTCTCTACTTCAGCCGAAGGCTGGCCCGGCTGCGCAGGAGCCGGCGTGGCAGGAGTGGTCGGCTGGTCACTGGGGACCGCGCCGGCCGGTGCCGCGAGAAGAGTTGCTACTGCCGCCGCGGCAGCAAGAGGCAACGACGTGCTTGCCATCGCTCGCTGCGCCCGACTCGGCTTACGATGCTTCACTTTTCGTAATCCCTTTCCCGGAGGGAATCCCCCACTGCATCCACCACGCGACCACAGATGATCACGCCTCGGCCGTGAGTCAACCACATGAGCGCGAGACAGGCAACGCAGCAGTAGGTTTCGCGTCTTCTGGGCTCCGCCTGCGCGAACGCCGGATGTGAGGATTACCGAGTTCGAGTGAGTAGCGTTGGCGAACAACACATTTCGAACCTGAAAACCCCAGCATCCGGCGCCTGGCGGAGTCAGTCCAGATCGTCGTGGCGCATCAGCAAACGCCCGGCTTCGGTGAGCGAACCGGTCAGCGACGGGTACACCGAGAACGTCTGCGCCAGGTCGGCCACGGTCAGATTGTTCTGCACCGCCAGCGCGATCGGCAGGATCAGTTCCGAGGCGATCGGCGCGACCACCACGCCGCCGATCACCACACCGGTGGCGGGACGGCAGAAGATCTTGACGAAGCCGCGGCGCAGCCCCGACATCTTCGCGCGCGGGTTGGTGTTCAGCGGCAGCATCACCGTGCGCGCGGGCACCTCACCCTCGTCGATCGCGGTCTGGCTGACGCCGACCGTGGCGATCTCCGGGCGGGTGAACACCGCCGAGGCCACCGTCTTCAACCGAATCGGGCTCACGCCCTCGCCCAGCGCGTGGTACATCGCGATGCGGCCCTGCATGGCGGCCACCGAGGCCAGCGGCAGCAGACCGGTGCAGTCGCCCGCGGCGTAGATGCCGGGCACCGAGGTGCGCGAAACCCGGTCCACGCGAAGGTATCCGCCGCGATCGAGTTCGATACCGACCCGGTCCAGGCCCAGGTTCTGGGTGTTGGGGGTGGAGCCCACGGTCATCAGCGCGTGCGAACCGGTGACGGTGCGACCGTCGGACAGCTTCACCACGATGCCGTCGGCGGTGCGCTCGACCGCGTCGGCGCGCGCGTGCTTGACCAGCTCCACACCGCGTTCGGCCAGCGCTTCCTCGAGCACGAGCGCCGCGTCGGCGTCCTCGCCGGGCAGCACGCGGTCGCGGCTGGACACCAGCTTCACCCGCACGCCCATCTCGGTGTACGCGGACACGAATTCGGCGCCGGTGACACCGGATCCGACCACGACCAGGGTCTCGGGCAGTTCTTCCAGGTCATAAAGTTGACGCCAGTTCAGGATGCGCTCACCGTCGGGCTCGGCGCCGGGCAGCACGCGCGGACTGGCGCCGGTGGCGATCAGCACGACCTCCGCTTCGAACTCCTCGGTGCTGCCGTCGGGCAGGGTGGCACGCACCTGATGCGCCAAACCCGGTGCGGGACCGACCAGTTCACCGTAGCCGGGAAGCAGTCGAACGCCCGCGGCCTGCAGTTTGGTGCGAATATCGGAGGACTGCGCCAACGCCAGTGCCTTGACACGCGCGTTCACCTCGGGCAGATGCACCTTGGCCTGATCGGCGTCGATGTTGATGCCCAGGTCGCGCGCGCGGCGCAGATCGGTGCGCAGACCCGTCGAGGCGATGAAGGTTTTCGACGGCACGCAATCCCACAGCACACAGGCACCGCCGATGCCGTCGGCGTCGACCAGGGTCACCGACGCCCCGTGCTGGGCGGCTACCAGTGCCGCCTCGTATCCGGCCGGTCCACCGCCGATGATCGCAATTCGTGCCACCAGTCACGCTCCTTGTGCTCGCCTGATCGAACTGCCCCTTGTGAGGGCCCGTCCGTGCTGTCGACCCATCATTTCAGGTGCACTGTGACGTGCCAGGGTCGGATCGGTGAACAACAGCGCGCGTGTTCTGTGCCACGTCATCTGTGGTCGGTAAGTGTGACGGTCAGCCGATCTGGGTGGGAGACAGTAATTGTGCGCCGGTTATTGGCTACAGTTCCATGGTGCCGATCTATGCCGCCTACGGGTCCAACATGGACTCGACGCAGATGCTGGAACGCTGCCCGCATTCGCCCATGTCCGGGACCGGGTGGCTGGAGGGTTGGCGCCTGACCTTCGCCGGTGACGACATCGGCTGGGAAGGCCCGCTGGCCACCGTCGTCGAGGACCCCGGCTCGCGGGTATTCGTCGTGCTCTACGACGTCTCCCCCGAGGACGAGGACAGCCTCGACCGCTGGGAGGGCTCCGACTTCGGAATCCACAAGAAGATCCGAATCCGAGTCACCGGCACCCAAGGCGAGTCCCGCCTCGCCTGGCTGTACGTCCTGGACTCCTACGAAGGCGGCCTCCCCTCGGCCCGCTACATCGGAGTAATCGCCGACGCCGCCGAAAAAGCAGGCGCCCCAGAGGACTACGTCCACTCCTTGCGCACCAGAAACAGCAAGAACGTAGGCCCAGGCTCAGCCTGAGCCACCCACCCCGCAAACCCCAAATCCCCCATGACCGCACTCCCAGCCCCCACCTGCGACCCATAGGGAGCAGCGGCCACGCAGTGGCCGTAGCGGCCCGGCCGCGAGTTAGCCGCCGTTGCGTCCGA
>NZ_JBHXRY010000013.1:0-167336 GCF_042714895.1 Nocardia sp. NPDC058666 | reverse complement strand
CAACGGTGGCTAACTCGCGGCCCCTCAGGGGCCGCGCTCGAGCGCGCCAGCGCTCCAAAAACACAGCCTCAAACAACCCGGGACCACTCAAACCCCGTGGCTCTGCCACACCTTTGAAGCTCTGCCACACCTTTGAAGCTCTGCCACACCCTGAAGCTCTGCCACACCCACCTAAACCCGGCGCATAGCCGCCAACGGATCCGCATACAACACACTCAGCGAAGTAACCACCGCAGCGAACTCCTGCACCTTCCCCCCGAACCCACTGATCCGAATATCAGTAGCCGCCAACTGCGTACTCTGCGAAAACGCTCGAGCCACATGCCCCAGCGCAGGCCGATACCCCGTAAAAGCCTGACCCCCCAACACAACCCGGTCCGGGTTCAGCATGTCCCGCACCAGCGCGACAGTCTGCCCGAGCATCGTCGCCCGCTCAGCCAACAATTCCCGCGCCGACTCCGACCCCGACTCCGCCGCCCGATACAGATCGTTGATCGTGGTCCCGGCAGTTCCGTTGTGCGCCGGGATGATTCCGCGACCGACGGCCCGAGCCTGCAGAGCCCGATCGCCGACGGTCACTTCCAAGCACCCACGCCGACCGCACGTGCACTGCACATCGGAACCCGTCGGCAGGTGCGCGATCGACCCCGGCCCATTGCTCGGCGTGTGCACCCGCCCATCGAGAGTGACTGCGATACCGGCGGTTTCGCGCACGTAGAAGTAGAGGCTGCTGCCGTGCTGGGCAGCGGGAAGTTCGGTGTCGGGCTCGGGCCGACGGGCGTCGAAGGTCGGCAGCAGCAATTCCGAACCCGCCATCGCCTCGACGTGCGGCGCCACCGACACCGGCAGTTCGAGCACGTCACCGAGCACCTGCCCGATCGGCGCGCCCTTCCATTCCAGTTTGGGATGGTCCACCACCCCGGTCTGCGGATCCACCCGCCCACCGATGGCAACGCCCGCCCACAGCGGCGTGCGCCGGTGCCACCGCTGCAGGAAAGCCTTGGCGCTGCGGGCCACTGTTGTGACCGCGAATTCCTGCCCGGTCTGCGGGGTAGCGATGGCCAGCCCGCCGAGAATGCGCCCGCGCAGGTCCGCGGCGACGATCTTGGTGGCCTCGGCACCGATATGGATACCCAGCGTGAGATAGGCATCGTGGTCGATCTCGAACGGCACGCGCGGCCGCCCGACAGCACCGGCAGCGGTCAGATCGGCCCGCTCACGCAGCAGCCCGGCCGAAAGCAGCGCGGCCACTTGACGATTCACCGTGGCGATACTCAAACCCGTTGCCCGCGCGGCATTGTCACGCGACACCGGACCCGAAGCCGCGGTACGCAGCACCGCGGCCGCCGGATTGTCACTGCGTCGCAGCTCAGGGGGTACAACAGGGCGCGAAACGCGAGGACGGACGACACCGCCGGTCCGGGAGAGGGGACGGTCGAGAATGGGAGCAGACATAGGAAGTTCCTTGCTGAAATCCCGTTGTCGCAACGGGATTGCCTACACGTATGACGTGGCGGCGCAGGAGTCGGAAGGACTCAGCCGCAGTGGCAGGAACGACACAGTTCACGGGTCAACGGCAACCGCAGGCCCAGAGCGGCGGTCACATAGGTGACCCGCTGGGCGGTGTGATGGTTACCGGACATAACAATCAAGTTAACACCGAATCCGGACCCATCCAAGCCGAACCGGCGGATTGTGCCGTGCGGCACACCGAACCCCCAGATCACAGCGTTTCGATGCGTGCGTAATGCGGCGCGTGTCGGCCGAAAAACGCCAAAACCCCTCCCGGAAAACAACTTCCGGAAGGGGCTGACGAACCGCGTGGCTACTTGGCCGGTGCGGTGAAGGGTGCGTTGATGGTGGTGAAGTACTGAATGGCGGCGCCGATCGCGACCGGCGCGGTGATGAAGATCTGACCGGCCAGGGTGCCCAGCGCGCCCACTGCCAGGATCCCGCCGATGCAGCCGACGGCCGCCGCGGGCAGGAACGGACCGAACAGGCCGACGATGGTCGCCGCCGCGACGGACGCGCCGACGATCCCGCCGAGCACGCAGCCGACCGCACCGCCGGTGAGCCCACCGACCAGCGTGCCCACCGCGGCACCGGTGGAGATGGTGCTGGTCAGCCGACTCCAGGCCGCCACCTCACGGTCGTATTCGGACTTGAACGGCGCCTTGTCCTCGAACGGCAGCGCGACCGGCTTGTAGACCGCCTTGTCGACGTCGAGCTGCGGTGTCAGGGTCGCGGTGTTGCCCGCGATGTGCGCCGCGATCGGCAATTCGTAGTCGTCGAGGCGGAAGGTCAGCGGGGTGGCCGCGATGGTGGTGCCGTTGGCGGCCTTCACCTTGAAGGCGCCGTCTTCGACCACCAGCGAACCGGCGTCGGTGGTGATCACGGAGGTGCCGTCGACTTCCGCGGCGGTGAAGTTCACGGGTGCGTCGACCTCGGGGGTCGCCACGGAGGTGCCCGCGCCCGCACCGGTTGCCAGGGTCACGAGCGCCGCGACCACGGCGAGCTTCCTCATTTTCATAACGTGCCAATCCCTCATCAGTCGGTGGAGCTGTTCGAGGGCAAGCTTCGAGCAGATCGTTCGCGCAGACGAGGGAAAAAAGCAGCCGGATCTCAACTAAGAGTTCACTTCGAATCCTTCGCGGCGGCCTTGGCCTGTTTCTTGAATTCCCTGACCTGAGTCAAAGTCTCGGCGTCCACCACATCCGCCACCGACCGCCGCGACCCGTCGTCGCCATAGGATCCGGCGGCTTCCCGCCACCCGTTCGGGTGCACGTCGCGCTGCTTCCCCAGCAACGCGAGGAAGATCTTGGCCTTCTGCGCGCCGAACCCCGGCAGGTCCTGCAATCGGCGCAGCACCTCTTTTCCGTCGGGGTCGCCCGCGGTCCAGATCGCCGCGGGCTCGCCGTCGTAGTGCTCGATCACGTACTGCGCCAACGCTTGTGCGCGCCGGGCCATCGAGCGGCCGTACCGGTGGATGGCGGGCGGTGTCGCGGCCAGTTCCTCGAATTCGGCCGGGTCGGCGTCGGCGATCTGCCGCAGCGAGAACCCGCCCATCCGGTCGGCGAGTTTGCGCGGCCCACGAAACGCGTGCTCCATCGGATATTGCTGATCCAGCAACATCCCCAGCAGCAGCGCGAAATCGTCGGTGCTGAGCAGTTCGTCCGCCTCGGGTTCCTGCGCGAGGCACAGCGTGCGGGTCATGGGTTCGACTTTATCCCTGGTCGAGCAGTTTCTCCGTGGCCGCGAGCAGCACGCAGGTCGCCAGCCCGTCCATCGCCTTCTCCAGTTCCGGCAGCTGCGGGAAGCTGGGGGCGATGCGGATGTTCTTGTCGTCGGGGTCGTTGCGGTACGGGAAGGCCGAGCCCGCGGCGGTGAGCGCGATGCCCGCGTCCTTGGCCAGGGCGATCACCCGGGCGGCGGTGCCGTCGAGCACGTCCAGGCTGATGAAATAGCCGCCCTTGGGCTCGGTCCACGACGCCACCTTCGAGGCGCCGAGGCGGTCCTCGAGGATGCGACGGACCAGCGCGAACTTGGGTTCCAGCAGCGCGCGATGCTTCTGCATGTGCTCGCGCACGCCCTCGGCATCGGTGAAGAAGCGCAGGTGCCGCAGCTGGTTGAGCTTGTCGGGGCCGATGCTCTTCTTCGACGCGTGCGACAGATACCAGTCGATGTTGGCCTTGGACGCACCGAAGAAGCTCACGCCCGCGCCCGCGAAGGTGATCTTGGACGTCGACGCGAAGACCAGCGGACGGTTCGGGTTACCGGCCGCGGCGGCCAGACCGAGCACGTCGATCACCGGCGCCGCGGTGTCGGTGATCGGGTGCACCGCGTAGGCGTTGTCCCAGAACAGCCGGAAGTCCGGCGCCGCGGCGTGCATCGAAACCAGTTCGCGCACAACGTCTTCGGAGTACACGACACCGGTGGGGTTGGAGTAGTTCGGCACCGCCCACAGGCCCTTGATCTGCGGGTCGTCGGCCAGCAGGGCCGCGATGGCGTGGGTGTCGGGGCCGTCGGGCAGCATCGGGATGGTGATCATCTCGATGCCGAGTGCCTCGGTGATGGCGAAGTGGCGGTCGTAACCCGGTGCGGGACACAGCCATTTGATCGGCTCGTCGACCCAGCGGCGCGGGGAGTCGGGGGTGCCGTACAGCATCGAGAACACGATGAGGTCGTGCATGATCTCGAGGCTGGCGTTGTTGCCCGCCAGCAGTTGATCCACGGGGATGTGCAGCAGTTCGCCGAAGATCGCGCGCAGTTCGGGCAGACCGTTCAGGCCGCCGTAGTTGCGGCAGTCGGTGCCGGTGCCGTCGCGGAAGTCGCCGTCGCCGGGCAGTGACAGCAGCGAATCCGACAGCGCGAGTTGTTCCGGCGAGGGCTTACCTCGGGTGAGATCCAGCGTGAGCTTCTCGGTCTGGAGCGTCGCGTAATTCGCGGTCTGGGACTCGTGTTCGGACACGAGTTCCGCGTGGCTCATCAAACCGATCTGCGTTTGCCGGGGCATCCTGGGCAGCCTTTCGAAGCAGCAAGGTGGGCGCACGCCGTGCGTGCTGACACCCGCAAGGCTACCCGGCGGCGGATCGGAATCGGCGGGGTATGTGCCCCGGATCAGGCTCGCACGCAGCGTCGGTGCGTGAGCCGAAGGGGGATCCCCAGAAATTAAGGGGACCCCGCGCACCCGGCAGAGCCCGTTGACCCTTGCTGCCTTCCGGCCCTGGGGGAGTTCACAGGATGCTCGCCGCGCGGGATCCGTCGGCCAGTGTAGCGGCTAATCGGACAGGCGGCGATCTCAGGGTTCGAACAGCAGGTCCGCGGCACGGGTGAGCACTTCGATGCGGGTACGGCCCTCGTGGTCGGCGGCCAGGAAGTGCGCGCCGATGGTGGCACAGAAGGCGAGCAGGCTCCTGGCTTCGACCTCGTCGGGATCGTCGCAGAACGTGCCGATCGTCTCGCGCAGCAACGCCATTCGCGTGTTGTCGACGCGGCGTAGACGTTGCGCGACCGCGTCGTCGCGGCGGGCCCAGTCGCGGATCGCGAGGTCGATGGGCAGCAGTCGATGACTGGAGAAGGTGAGCAGGCCGGCCACCCGCGCCTTGGTCTTCGGGTCTAGGTCGGCCACGCGTTCGAGCACCTGCTCGGTGGCCTCGCTCTCCCACGCGTCGAGCATGGCGGTCAGCAGGGCGTCGCGGTCGGCGAAATAGCCGTAGAACCCACCCTTGGTGACGCCGATGCGCTTGGCCAGCGCCTCGATTCGCACGGCGTCCACACCCGAGGACGCGAGCACCGCAAGACCTTCCTCGACCCATCTGACCTTGGGCGTTCGTGCGGTTCCCACGATGTGTGTCACCTCATATCCCTGGATTGCCACCCGATCTCGCAGTGTACGCAGCCGTATAGTCGCCGCACTGTCGGTGATGCTGGCTACGATCTATCCGAATATCGGTAGCCGGGGGGTCCGTTCCCCATGACGCAGACGCAGAGGGGGGTTCGAGCATGACCGACCCGAATCAACAACCGCCAGGCAAGGGTGTTCCGCCGTCCGACCCGACCGTCGCGTGGTGGGAACGACCGGGCGAGGGCGCGGGACAGAATCCGGCGCAGGCCGATCCGACGGTGCTGCGCGGCAATATCGGCGCGCCCGGGCCTTACACCGCACCGCCCTCGCCGTATCAGAGCGGCGCCAACCCGCAGCCGTACACCGCGCCGCCCTCGCCGTACCAGGGCAGCCCGCAGCCGTATCAGAGCGGTGCGAACCCGCAGCCCTATCAGAGCGGCGGCGCGAACCCCCAGCCCTATCCGCCGCAGCAGTTTCCCCAAGCGGGCGGCTACGGCCCGACTCCCCCGCAGCAGCCCTGGGGCGCACCGCCGCGTCCGCCGTCGTCGGGTGGCGGCAACAAGACCCTGTGGTGGGTCCTTGGCTCCATCGCGGTGGTCGGCGTGCTGGTGGTCGGCCTGATCGCCTTCGCCGCGAACAAGGCCGAGGACGCGTTCGGCCCCGATTCGGACAAGTGGGCGGGCAACTACGAGTATCGCGAGGGCAAGAACGCCTGCGAACTGGTCGACCTGACCGTGCTGAACAAGTGGTCGACCACCCGCGAGACCACCACCCACACCGAGCACCCGCCCTACGAGTACATCGGCGGCGGCTCCTACGACTGCGACGCCGACAACAAGGACTCCGGCCGCAACGGCAACTCGGCGAGCCTGTCGCTGGACGTGCAGTTCAAAACCGATTCCGGCAGCGAATCGGACTACGCGCGATGGAAGAACTCCGACACCAAGACCACCGGCAAGGGCTACGAGAACGGCCCGGTGAGCGGCCTGGGCACCGAGGCGTATTTCGCGAGCGAGCAGCAGACCTACAGCTCGATTCCCAACCGGTACATCTACACCGTCGCCGCGATCGACAGCAATATCTCGGTGAAGGTGCAGATCGAGGTGTCCACGATGAGCTCCTACGACCGTGCCTCGATGGCCACCGCCGCGGAATCGCAGGTCCGCAAGGCCATGGCAGCTTTGAAGAAGTAGCAGGTCAGATGCCTGTCCCGGGGGCGGTTTGGCGTAAACCCCCGGTCACCCGCTATGCTGCTCCACGGAGGATTCGCCTAGTGGCCTATGGCGCTCGCCTGGAACGCGGGTTGGGTTAACGCCCTCAGGGGTTCAAATCCCCTATCCTCCGCAACAGCAGGGCCCTGATCGGTTCGCCGATCGGGGCCCTGTTCGTTTAATCGGTGGATCTGTCAGTGGGCATCCGTAGAGTGAGCCCCGACGGTGCGGGAGACCCCCACCACACCCACACGCCGTCGTCGCCGCACCTCCCACCTATGTGCGTGCCGACACAGTGCAATGGGTACCCAACCTTCGCGCGCGTCCGAGAACAGGACCGCGCCGGTCGACAGCCACGAAGAGGCATCGATCGAACAAAACCAGGAAGACGAAGACGAAGTGAATACATCACCTGAAACGAGCATCGGGCGCGACGTGTCCGGGCCGATCCGGCTGATGCTGCGTGACCGCACAGCCACCACCGGGCCCATCGACGGCGCCTGGTGGCCACGAACCGACCAGCCGATGACCGAACTGCACCAGCTGGTCGCCGCGGTCGCGCCGCGCATCGGCAAATTGGCCCGGCTCGGGTTCGACTGGACCTCCAGCGAATCCGGCGACGACAACACAGCCCACAACAACACAGCCAAAAACGATCAGGCCGCGCGCATCATGCACGTGGTCGGCAGCAACGGCGCCGCGCTGGCGTTGCTGGTCATCCCCGCGGCCACCGAGGCACCGGCCGCCCGCAGCCATATGCGCTGGGCGGCGGGCAAGCCGCGCATCCAGGACCCGGCGCCCGCTGAGAAGGCAGCCGACGGGCCCCGGATGCTCGTGCAGATCTAGTCAGCGGTCGCTGGTGTAGGTCGGGTCGAAGTCGCGCGGTGCACCGCGACGACTCAACAAGCGGTCGAACCATTCGCCGAGAATGACGCCCGCGGCCAGCGCACAGCCCACACCGAACGCCCCGAGGATCTGTCCGAAGCCCAACAGGGTTTCGTCCTCGAGCAGGGCATACAACCCTCGGTACACCTTCAGACCCGGCAGCAGCGGCGTGATCCCGGCCGCTGCCACCACCAACGGCGGCGTGAGCGCGCGACGCGCCATCAGACCACCGGCCAGACCGATCAGCGTGGCGGCCAGACCCGACGCCACCACCGGCCCGAAGCCGATGTACTGGGCGCCGAGGAAGACCATGATGCCGCCCGCACCACTGAGTCCGGCCGCGACCAGCGCCCGTCGCTCGGCGTAACAGGCCAGCGCGAACGCGATCGACGCGACGGCACCGGCGGCCAGTTTGATCGGCAGATACTGGATGTCACGTCCGGCGTCGGCCGCGATCTCGGGCACCGCGATGCCGATCATCGTCGAAATACGAAGGGCCAGACCGATACCCGCGACGATGCCCGCCGTCATCATCACCACTTCGAGCATGCGGGCGGCGGCGGTGACGGGGGCGCCGGTGATCGCGTCCTGCACCGAACCCACCAATTGCAGACCCGACAGCAGCACGGTGATCCCCGCGGCGACGATCAGCGCGGCGTCGGCACGCCAGTGTTCGCTGAACGCGGCCAACGCGATGGCCGGGGTGGCGGCGACGATCCCGCCGATCATGTGCTGGAAGAACAGCGGCAGACCCAGCTGATGCAGTACCCGGTTCACCACATCGATCACCGCTGTCGTGGCGAAACTGATTGCGGCGAGCAGGAATCCACCGCCAAGCAGCACCGCGATCGCCGCCGCCAGCAGCGACCAGCCCAACGTGGATACCCAACGCGGGTACGGGTGCCGGGAGGAGATGAGTTCGTCCAGCGCCGCGTGCGCCTGGTCGACGGGCACGATCTGGCTGCGGATGCGGCGGGTGAGGCGGTCGACCGCGGCCAGTCGGGTGAAGTCCAGCGAGCGGTACTTCACCACGCGCATATCGCTGGCCGGTGGGAGTCGCGGCCCGCGGTCGGCCCAGATGCGGATCGCGTCGAAGGTGACGTCGATATCGCAACTGTTCAGGCCGTAGGTCGAGGCGATGAAACGGACCTGCGCGGTGGTGTCCGCGACACCGGTGCCCGCCGAGAGCACGACCTCGCCCACCCGCACGGCCAAGTCCAGTACCTGCGCGACCTCGGCATCGTCGGCGAGGTCGATCGGCTGCAGCGGGGTGGGCGCGGCGACGATGTTGTCGGCGGTGGCGCGTTGCGACGGCAACAGGAACGGTCGACGCAGTCGCCACCATCGATGTCGCAGACTCGGGCGTTCGAGAATTGTGGCGCCATCGCCTTCCGCCAGTGGGTCCGCACTCATACCTCGACGGTATAGCCGTTGGCAGCGGCTTCGCGTTCTCGCAATCAGTTCGTCAACGTGTCGGGGCCGCTGACCTGGTATCGGCGCTCAGATGTCCTCGATCAGGCCGGTGCTGTAGGCCATCGCCGCCAGGTGTTGCAGACAGCGCGGACCGCAGTCATTGTGCTCAGTCATCACGAAACGGGCCTGCTGCAGCGAAGAAATGGAAGAATCGGCCAGGCAGTCGGCATGGGCGACGCGCCAGCGGTCTTCGTGACCCGCGAGCGCGGCGCGCGAGGTCGGCGGGTCCGGTGTGTCCAGCAGGGTGTGACGGGAGGGGCAGGCGATGGAGGCGATGACTGTATGAACACCGGGACGGGGAAGGTGATCCAGGAGCGGCGCAGGCTGCTCGGGCTGTCGCAGCCCGCACTGGCCACCGCGATCGGGGTGAGCTCGCGCCAGATCACCAGGTACGAGTCCGAGGAACAATCGCCGACGCTGCCGGTCGCGGTCCGCCTGGCCGACGCGCTGCAGGTGTCGCTGGCGGAGCTGGCCGGCATTGTGGACAACCGGGTCGACCTGGCCGGACGGTGGTGGGCAGCCTGGCAGAAACCGGCGAACCACCGCGACGAGGTCGAGGTAACGGCGGTGGACATCCGGCACGAAGGCGACCACCTCATGCTCGATTCCGCTGCCGAAACGCCTGTCGCCGAGGCGGATCCGACCACGCAGATGCGCGGCGAGATGCGCGTGTGGGACGGTGACGCGCTCACCGGCTGGGTGCGCGGCATGGACATCGCCTACCCGGTCGGCACCATCTACTACTCGCTGCATCCCCAAGGCGCTCACGCCGTCGGCTCGTGGACGACGAAGTCGGGCCCCGACGGCTTGTTGCGCGGCTGGAGTGTGCTCGCGCGGGAGAAGTCCGAAGCCGAGAAGCTGCTGGCGGAGATGTTGCGGACCGACGGCACTGTCGAATCGTGGCCGACGCGTCCGGCCTGACGTAGTAGGCGCCGGGTCAGCGCCCCGAACACGAACAGCCCCACGGCAATCCACGCGTAGATCTGCATCAGACCCTCCGAACTCGTCGTCGCTGACAAAGGTGGCGCGGTATGGTGTTCACGAAGCCGCCACGAAAAGTATGGTCGCCGTCAAGACCTTTTGGACAGCAAAAAGCGTCTACAAACGTCTACAGTTCTCTACGATGGGTCCATGTCCAGTCGGGGCGAGCAGGGGAACGGCATCGTCGGAGCTCGGTTGCGGCGATTGCGAGAAGAAGCGGGATTGTCGCTGGCGGCGTTGGCCACTCGCGTGCCGTACAGCAGGGCCGCGCTGGGTCACTACGAAACCGGTACGCGCGCGGCTACTTTCGAAGTGATCGCCTGGTACGAGCGTGTGCACGCGCAATCCGGTGTGCCGGTGATCCATCGACGCGATCCGCGCGCGGCCGATGCGGCACTGGCGGCGGCCATCGCGTCCGCGAATCGAAACGGTCCGCTGATCGAGATCGGGCGACCGCACGAGGGGGACAACGGGACTGGGTATTTCTGTCCGTTTCGGATCGTCGGGGTGATCGAAGGGGAAGCCGCCGGTACCGATGCGGCGACGGCCCTGCACTCGGCGTTGCTCGCGGTGGGCGCCGAACTGAATCGGGCGAAGTCGGCTTAGCGGTGGGCGGCGACGACGGTTTTCAGCGCGTGCGCGAGTAGTTGCAGGTAGCGGTCGGGATCTGGCACGACCTTCGGGTCGGAATGTACTGACAGCGTGATGGTTTCGCCGATGCCGTGGATGCCGTGGGTCAGGTGCATGACGGTGCCGAGCGCCGGAAAACCGCCGGTGAACAGCACAGGAGCGCCTGCGAGGGTGAGGTCGGTCGGGCCGCGGTAGACGCTGGAGACCACGGTGTTGCCGTCGAGGATCGCGGGGACGTTGTCCAGGTCGGCGTGCTGCACGTCGCGGGCTGCCAGGACCGACGGGACGGTTTCACCGACTCGATCCTGTGCGGACAGTAGGGGATTCAGTGCTCGCTCGCGGCGGGTAGTGAGATCGTCGGCGATGAGTTCCGCGCGAAGGCGCAGGTCGGGTTCGTCGATGTGCAGGTCGATGGACAGGCCGCGGTAGTTGTTGCGGGACGTGCTCTGCGTCGGGAGTGCCATCGGGAGCGCGGTGCCCAGACGTGCTGGGCGCTCGCCGTTTTCGGCGAGATAGTCGGACAAAGCTCGCGAAATCGCCGTCAGTGCAACAACAGTGACGGTTTTGCCGGGTATGCGGAAGTCGTCCGCATCGATGACAAGCATTCGCACGTCGCGGTCGACCACCGGCGATGTCGGGTTGAGCGCGCACGGTGCGAAACCCGTTGTGGGCGGCGGTACCTCACCGGTTGCGGTGAGCTCCGCCAGTTTCCGCTGCGCGAGGTAGGCGGCCCGCCCGCGCCACGCCGTGGTCACCACCTGCCGGGGAAACCGCAGCACTCCAAGCCATCTCGGATTTGCATGGTTCGCAATCCATCCACAGGTTTGTCCACAGGTATCCACAGGCTGTGCACGGGTTTTGGCTGGTCCGACCGGGGGCTTTGCCGAGTTATCCACAGACACACCGGGATGTGTGTGGACAACTGGGTCAGCCGCGGGCGCGAACAGCGCGCGAGCGATGGCGGCGGCGCGGGTGCCGTCGGCGAGCGCGTGCGAAAGTTGTAGCAGCACCACGACAACGGGCTCCGTGGACTGCGGTGCGTCACGAACCCTGCGGAAAACATGGATGCGCCAGGGGAATTCGGTCGCGTCGACGCCGGTTCCCAGAAGTTCGCCCATGCGGGTGAGCAGCAGGGGCCACGACAGCCCGTCGGGCTGGTGGTGCACGATTTGCTGGGACGTGAATTCGGCCGGAACCCACCGCGGATAGGCGAGGTCGCCCGGTATCCGCTGGAGTCGAATCCGCAGATCGGGAATGTGTTCGACCCGCGCAGTGACGAACGCTCGCAGTTCATCAGCGGCGGTGTCGGTTTCGGCGAAACAGTAGAGCAGGAACACGTCGTTGGCGGTGCGGCGCGACAGCCAGAACATCGTCGCGTCCCGCGCGGCCATCGAGGTCATTGCGCCACGATAGGCCACCCCGCGTAGGTCCCTGAGAAGGCCCCGAGTCCGTATCGACCCGGGGCCGGTATTGCCCGCTCGAGGCGCATCAGCGGATCAGCCGCGTGCGAACTCTCCCGCGTTGACATCGGCTAGAAAGGCCTGCCACTGCCCTGGACCGAAGGCCAGCACGGGTCCACGGCCACGGTCCTTGGTGTCGCGAACGGCGATATCGCCGCCGGCGAGAAAGGCCACTTCGACGCAGTTCCCATCGGGTCCGCTGTAGGTGCTCTTCCGCCACACAGCGTCGGTCACATCAACTTTCACGGCACTTGCTCCTTTGGTTCATCGAGAAGAGGGAGAACTCCTGGATTCGTAACGAACATTGGCGATATCCGGCGCGACCGGTGAGTTACTTCGTGGCACACACGGCACTGCCACACGGCGCGCGCAACCGACCGGCACGAACCAGCTCATGGAGGTGTTTCCAGCTCCGGGGGCTGCCCCCGCGGAAGAAACACTAGCAGGTCTTCCGCAATGTTGCGGAAGAGAATTTGCTTTCTCATATCGTTTTGCCAACCTTGCGAAGCTTGCCGTTTGCGGAGGCATTGCCGGGGGTCCTTACCCATTCCCGAAGGGGGTCACACATCGGGATTTACTTCCATGTGATTGGTCCGTGATACGTCAAATTCTCGAGTACCTCAGCAGTCACATGCGCACCATCGGGCCCGGGCGTGGATCATGGAGGAATGATCTCCCGTGACCGTGACGCCGCAGGTCGTGCCCGTAGCGACCGCCCCCGCGATCGACTCGGCCGACCGCTGCCCCCGGGCAGTGTCGGAGTCGCCCGAATCCCCGACGACCTCGAGCTCGACCCCCAGCAAACTCTGGCCTTCGCTCAGCAACTGCTGGACGACGGATTGGCTTTCAACGCCCACGAGGTATTGGAGGCGGCGTGGAAGAACGGGGCGGTTGCCGAGCGGATGCTCTGGCAGGGACTTGCCCAATATGCGGTGGGGCTCACGCACATTCAGCGCGGCAATGCCAAGGGCGCGGGTACCCTACTGCGCCGCGCGAGGCAGCGACTCGAGGCGTATCCGGCGAATGCCCAGCAGCACGATGTCGACCGCGCGGGGCTGATCGCGCACGCGCGGGAACTGGTCGACGCGCTCGACGCCGGTGAGTCCATCGACGAGCGGCGGTTGCGCACGCGGCTGTGTGTGACCCCCGCCTAGGATTCGCCAGGTGCCAACGAATTCGGACGGCCCGACCAGCCACAACGCGCCGACCACGTCGGGCCACGGCCCACGCGAGCGCCGAGGTGCGGGCCGCTACGCCCCGAGCCCGTCGGGGGAACTGCACGTGGGGAACTTGCGCACTGCGGTTCTCGCGTGGCTGTTCGCGCGAACTACGGGGCGCGAGTTCCTGATTCGCGTGGACAACCTGGATCGCGTGCGACCCGGTGCCGCGCAACGTCAGCTCGACGACCTCGCCGCGATCGGCATCGATTGGGACGGCCCCGTGGTCTATCAGTCCGATCGACTGCCTGTTTACGAGGCCGCCGTCGCCGAGCTCACCGCCGCCGGGCGTACCTACGAATGTTTCTGCACCAGAAGGGAAATCCAGCAGGCCGCCACCGCGCCACACGGGCCGATGGGTGCGTATCCCGGCACTTGCCGTGAGCTGACCGAGGCCCAGCGCGCGGAGCGGCGAGCCGAAGGACGTGTCGCCGCACTACGTTTGCGCGCCGACGTGACCGAATACGAGATCACCGATGCGCTGCACGGCCGATATCGCGGCGCCGTAGACGATTTGGTGTTGCGACGCGGCGACGGCATCCCGGCCTACAACCTCACCGTCGTGGTCGACGATGCCGCGCAGGGTGTTGACCAGGTGGTTCGCGGCGATGACTTGCTGCCATCGACCCCGCGCCAGGCCTACCTCGCCGCACTGCTCGGACTCACCGTTCCGACCTACGCGCACGTCCCGCTGGTGCTCAACGAAGAAGGCAAGCGACTGGCGAAACGTGATGGGGCCGTGAGTCTTTCGGATCAACTAGCCCTCGGCAACACACCCGAGGACGTGGTCGCGGCGATCGCGGATTCACTCGGCTACACCGCACGCACCACCGCGGCGCTGCGCGAAGTTTTCGACCCCGCACGCATCCCCACGAAACCATGGATACTCGAGCCCATCGGGTTGTTCCGACCCGAAGGATGTCCGTAACGTACGCATCGACCGATCTAGAAGATCAATACGAGGACTGAGATTATGACCAGCGGTGGTTACGACCCCAACCAGTACCCGCAGGGCGGTCAGCCCGGCGGCTACGGCCAGGACCCCTACGGCCAGCAGCAGCCGCAGCCCGGCTACGGCCAGCAGCAGCCTTACGGCCAGCCTGCGCACGGCGGGGCGCCCCAGCCCGGTTACGGACAGCCAGATCCCTACGGTCAGCAGCAGCCGGCGTACGGGCAGGATCCGTACGGTCAGCAGCAGCAGCAGCAGTTCCCGCAGGGCGGATACGGTCAGCAGGGCGGGTACGGTCAGCAAGGCTTCGGCGGCGTGATGCCTGCCGACCTGGGAGTTCGCCTCGGCGCGCGCGTGATCGATGGCCTGATCATCGGCATTCCGATGTTCTTCGTGAACATGGCCATCAGCTTCGCGCTGCTGGACAGCCCGTTCACGGCAGGGATCATCACCTGGTTGATCATGGGCCTGGCGTACGTCGGCTACAACGTGGGCTTCGAAGTGACCCAGGGCACCACGATCGGCAAGAAGCTGCTCGGCCTGCGCGTGCTCGCCCCCGGTGGCGCCCCGAAGCTCACCCCGGAAGCCTCGCTCAAGCGCAACATCTTCCTGGCTCCGCTGGTGGTCTACTGCCTCGGTGGTCTCGTCACCACCGGCCTGGCGATCTACATCGCGGTCACCATCAACAACGACCCGAACAAGCAGGGCTGGAACGACAAGTTCGCCGGCGGTACGCAGGTCGTCAAGGGCTGACGCTCTTCTCCTGACGAAAACGTAAGGGGCGCTTCCGAATTCCGGAAGCGCCCCTTTTTCGTAGTTCGTGCCGACGCAAGTTGCGCGTCCGGCTCGCCCCGTCGCAACTATGACGACGAAGAGGTGCCTATGACGACGAAGAGGAATACGAAGTACAAGACCACAGCCAGTATCGACAGTGCGCCGATCCAGATTCCCGCAACTGCCAGCCCGCGACCTTCACCGCCACGCTCCTTGATCTGATTCACCCCGAGCACACCGAGAATGATCCCGACGATCGAGCCCAGGCCACAGGTGAACGGACCGACCAACGACGCGATCAAGGCACCGATCGCCAACCCGTTGGTGCCCTGCGGCTGCGGGTACTGCCCGTACGGCTGGTAACCCGCGCCCGGATACCCACCGTAAGCAGGCGGCTGCCCGTAAGCGGGCTGCTGCGGATACCCCGGCTGCTGGTACTGCGGCTGCGAAGGCTGCGGATACTGGGGCGTGGAGGGCGGCGCCGGCTGCTGCGGGTACTGCGGCGACGACGGGTAGTTCGAAGGCTGCGACGGTTGCGCGGTCGGATGCTGCGGCACCGAACCCGGCGCGCCGGATTCCGGCGTCACACCGGAACCGCCGTACTGCTTCCACCACTCGTCGGAATCGCCAGGATTCGTCATGAGAACAGCGTATTCCACAACCGCCCACCGTGGCGCATCGTCAGCTTGGGAGAATATGCCTCGTGACTGATGCAAACTCGCTCGAAAAAACTGCTCAATCTGGGCACCCCGCGCCGGACCATGCGGCATTCGCCCAGGTTGCGCGGGGGTTCTATCCGGTAATCGTCGCCGTTTTCACCGCGACGCTGATCATCTCCAACATCTGCGCCACCAAGGGCGTGGAGTTCTTCACCGACAGTTCGGTGATGTTGGGCCCGCTGCAGATCCTGCCGATCGCCACCGACGGTGCCTTCTTCCTGTTCCCCCTGGCCTACATCCTCGGCGACGTGCTGAGCGAGGTCTACGGCTTCCGCGCCACCCGCCACGCCATCTACACCGGCTTCGGCGCCCTGCTGCTGACCGTGGGCTGTTTCTATGTGGCCATCAACCTGCCCGCCGCGGGCTTCTACGAAAACCAGGAAGCCTTCCGCACGGTCCTGGGCACCACGCCCCAGTTGGTCCTGGCAGGCCTGGCCGGTTACTTCGTCGGCCAACTCCTGAACTCCGCCACCCTGGTCATGATCAAGGAACGGACCAAGGAAAAGCACCTGTGGGCGCGCCTGATCGGCTCCACGGTGGTGGGTGAGTTCGCCGACACCCTGATCTTCTGCTCGATCGCCGCGACCGCCATCGGCATCAACACCTGGCAGTCGTTCATCAACTACGTCATCGTGGGCTTCGTCTGGAAGACCCTGTGCGAGGTGTTGGTCATGCCGATCACCTACCGGCTGATCGCCGTCCTGAAGAAGACCGAACCGACCTACGCTCCGGCGAAGGCCGCCGCCCTGCACGACTAGTGCGCCAGTGCGGGTGGCGGATCGAGCGCTACTCCCCCGGAACCTTGATCCGCCCCCGCCACTGCCCCAGGAACTCCTTCTTGAACTCGTCGAAGGTGCCGTCCTCGATGCTGGCCCTGATCCGATCCACGAGCCGAATCGTGTACCGCTCGTTGTGAATCGTGCACAGCGTGGCCGACAGCATCTCCTTCGCCTTGAACAGGTGATGCAGGTAGGCCCGGCTGTAATGCGCGCAGGTGTAGCAGTCGCACGTCTCGTCGATCGGCCGGAAATCGCGTTTGAACCGGGCGGTGTTGATGTTGAACCGGCCCTCGTCCACGTAGATCGCGGCGTTGCGAGCCACCCGCGACGGATTCACGCAGTCGAAGGTGTCGGCGCCGTTCTCGATCGCGGTGAACATGTCCTCGGGCTCACTGATCCCCAGCATGTGTCGTGGTTTGGTCTCGGGCAGCTCGTCACAGCACCACCCGACGATCGTGCCGAGGTTGTGCTTCTCGAGCGCCCCGCCGATCCCGTATCCGTCGAATCCTGTTCCGCCGGTTCCACGAATCGTCTCCAACTCGCGACAAGCCTTGCGCCGCAAGTCTTCATACTGCGCGCCCTGGATCACTCCGAACAGTGCCTGGTACGGCCGATGGCTGCGCAGGTCGGTCAGGCGCTCGTGCTCATCCACGCACCGCTGCGCCCATTCGTGCGTGCGCTGCAGCGACTTCTCTTGGTAGCCACGGGTATTCATCAGCGTGGTCAGCTCGTCGAAGGCGAACATGATGTCCGCGCCCAGCTGGTGCTGGATCCCCATCGACACCTCGGGGGTGAACCGATGCTTGGAGCCGTCCAGGTGCGAGCGGAAGGTGACGCCGTCGTCGTCGACCGTGGCCAACCGCTCCTTGCCCGCCGCGATCACCTGATCCGACCGGACGCCCACGGCCTCCATAGCCAGCACCTTCTTGAACCCGACCCCCAGCGACATCACCTGGAACCCGCCGCTGTCGGTGAAGGTGGGCCCCGGCCAGTTCATGAACTTCCCGAGCCCACCGGCCTCGTCGACCACGTCGGATCCGGGCTGCAGGTACAGGTGGTAGGCGTTGGCCAGCAGCGCCTGCGCCCCGATCTCCTTCATCGTCTCCGGCAGCACGGCCTTCACCGACGCCTTGGTGCCCACCGGAATGAAAGCGGGCGTGGCGATCTCGCCGTGCGGGGTGGAGATCACGCCGGTACGACCGTGCCGACCCCCGTCCAGTCGGGTGCCTACGTCAAAGGAGAACTCGCTGCGATCAGCCACCCGTCCATGTTGCCAGGCCCGCGACGATGGGCCTGAACTGGGCGTTGTATTACTGAGCCGCCGCGAACTGGGCGTTGTACAGGTCGTAGTAGGCCCCGCGCTCGGCGAGTAATCGTTCGTGCGTCCCGTGTTCGACGATGCGGCCCTTGTCCATCACCACGATCAGATCGGCGTCCCGGATCGTCGAAAGCCGGTGCGCGATCACGAAACTGGTGCGATCGCGACGCAAGGCCGCGGTCGCGTGCTGCACCAGGCACTCGGTGCGGGTATCGACCGAGCTGGTCGCCTCGTCCAGGATCAGGATCGACGGCTTGGCCAGGAACGCGCGCGCGATGGTGATCAGCTGCTTCTCGCCGGCGCTGACACCCCCGCCCTCCTCGTCGATGACCGTGTCGTACCCGTTGGGCAGCGAGTGCACGAACCGGTCCACATACGCAGCCCGCGCCGCGGCGAGGATTTCCTCCTCCGAAGCGGTGGGGTTGCCGTAGGCGATGTTCTCGCGGATGGTGCCCTTGAACAGCCAGGTGTCCTGCAGCACCATGCCGATGCGCGAGCGCAGGTGGTCGCGCGAGATGGTGGTGATGTCGATGTCGTCGATGGCGATGGTGCCCGCGTCGAGTTCGTAGAAGCGCATCAGCAGGTTCACCAGCGTGGTCTTGCCCGCACCGGTCGGCCCGACGATGGCGACCACATGGCCTGGATCCGCGACCAGCGAAAGGCGTTCGATGACAGGCGATTCCGGGTCGTAGCCGAACGACACCGCCTCGAACTCCACCCGTCCACGATCCACCGGACGCTGGTTCTCCACCACCGGATCGGGGCTCTGTTCCTCGGCGTCGAGGATCTCGAAGATCCGCTCGGCCGAGGCCACGCCCGACTGCAGCAGGTTCGCCATCGCGCCGATCTGGGTCAGCGGCTGACTGAACTGGCGCGAGTACTGGATGAACGCCTGCACCTCGCCCAGCGACAGGTTGCCCGTGGCCACCCGCAGCCCGCCGACCAGCGCGATGAACACGAAGTTCACGTTCCCGAGGAACATGATCGCGGGCATGATCAACCCGGAGATGAACTGTGCCTTGAAGCTGGCGTCGTAGAGGTCCTGGTTGCGCTTGTCGAACTCGGCGCCGACCTCGCGGCCGCGACCGAACGCGGTGATGATCTCGTGGCCGGTGTAGGCCTCTTCCACCGAGGAGTTCACTTCGCCGGTGAACTTCCACTGGTTGACGAAGTGCGGCTTGGAGCGCTTGGCGATCTGCGCGGTGACCACGATCGCGGCAGGCACGGTGAGCAGCGCGATCAGTGCCAGCAGCGGCGAGATCCAGAACATCATGATCAGGATGCCGATCACGGTGAACAGCGAGACGAGCAGCTGGCTCATGGTCTGCTGCAGGCTCTGCGAGACATTGTCGACATCGTTGGTGACGCGACTGAGCACGTCACCGCGCGGTGCGGTGTCGAAGTAGCGCAGCGGCAGGCGGTGCAGCTTCTGCTCCACCTCGTCGCGCAGCCGCTTCACCGTGCGGTTGATGACGATATTGAGCAGATATCCCTGCAACCACCCGAACACCGACGCGGCCACATACAGCGCGAGCACGATCATCAGCACCCGGCCCACGGCGTCGAAGTCGATCCCGGTTCCCGGAATCACGTTCATCGCCGACAGCATGTCCGCGCGGGTGGTCTCGCCCTGGCGGCGCAGCAGTTCGACCGTCTGGTCCTTGGTCAGCCCCGGCGCGAGCTGCTTGCCGACGAAGCCGTCGAACACCAGGTTCGTGGCCTTGCCGAGCAGCCACGGGCCCAGCGTATTCAGCACCACCGACGTGATCACCAGCGCGACGATCACCCCGACGGTGAACTTCTCCGGAGCCAGCCTGCTCAGCAGTCGCTTCAGCGACGGACGGAACGACTTGGCCTTCGTACCGGGAGCTCCGGGTACGGGTCCACCTGGCCTCATCGGGCTTCCTCCGCGCTCAGTTGGGACTCGACGATCTCGCGGTACTCCGAGCAGCGCTGCATCAAGTGGTCATGGGTGCCGATGCCCACCATCGCGCCGTCTTCGAGGACGACGATCTGGTCGGCATCGCGAATGGTCTGAATGCGCTGGGCCACGATGATCACCGAGGCATCGGCGGTTTCGGGCTTCAGCGCGGCGCGCAGGCGGGCGTCGGTGGCCACGTCCAGCGCGGAGAACGAGTCGTCGAACAGGAAGATCCGTGGCTTGCGCACCAGCGCCCGCGCGATACACAACCGCTGCCGCTGACCACCCGACACCGTGGTGCCGCCCTGGGCAACCGGAGTGTCCAGACCCTGCGGCATCTCCCGCACGAAATCGGCCGCCTGGGCCACCTCGAGCGCGTGCCACAGTTCTTCGTCGGTGGCGTCGGGCTTGCCGTAGCGCAGGTTCGTGGCGATCGTCCCGGAGAACAGGTACGCCTTCTGCGGCACCAATCCGATTCCGCTGCGCAACAATTCGAGGTCCAGGTGTCGCACGTCGGTGCCGCCCACGTAGACCGCACCGTCGGTGACGTCGATCAGGCGCGGGATCAGGTTGATCAGCGTGGTCTTGCCCGAACCGGTCGAACCGACAACGGCAGTGGTCGTGCCGGGCGCGGTCTGGAAACGGATCCCGCGCAGCACCGGCTTCTCCGCACCCGGATACGCGAACTCCGCGTACTGCATGTCGACCGTGGCCGGATCACCCTTGAACGGCTGCGGCAGTCGCGGCGGACGCACCGAGGACTCGGTCTCGAGCACCGCCCCGATCCGATCCGCGGACACCGCCGCGCGCGGCGCCATCATCGCCAGGAACGAGGCCATCATCACGGCCATCAGGATCTGCATGACGTACGACAGCATCGCGGTGAGCGAGCCGATCTGCATCGTGCCGTTGTCGACATGGTGTCCGCCGAACCAGATCACCCCGACCGCGGTCAGATTGCTGATCAACATCACGGTCGGGAACATCAGCGCCATCAGCTTGCCCACCCGCAGCGATGCGTCGGTCAGCGCGGTGTTGGCCATGCCGAACCGCCAGATCTCCTGCCGTTCGCGCACGAACGCGCGCACCACCCGGATACCGGTGATCTGCTCGCGCATCACCCGGTTCACCCCGTCGATGCGTTCCTGCATCTGCCGGAAACCCGGCACCATCCTGGCCACGATCGTGCCCATCGACAGCGCAAGCGCCGGCACCGCGATCAGCAGCAACCACGACAGTCCCAGATCCTCGCGCAGCGCCATGATCACGCCACCCACGCACATGATCGGCGCCATCACCAGGATGGTCACCGACATCACGATCAGTAGCTGGACCTGCTGAATGTCATTGGTCGAGCGGGTGATCAGCGAGGGCGCGCCGAACATCCCGACCTCCCTGGCCGAGAACGTCTCCACCCGGTGCAGCACGCCACCGCGCATGTCCCGGCCCGCGCCCATCGCGGCCTGCGCGCCGAAGTACACCGAGGCCGACGAGGCCACGATCTGCACGCAACTCACCGCCAACATCCACAGGCCGGTGGTCCAGATGAAGCCGATGTCGCCCTTGGTGACACCGTCGTCGATCAGGTCGGCGTTGAGGCTCGGGAGGTAGAGCATCGCGATAACCGAGATCAGCTGGAGGACCAGCACAGCCGCCAATTGGGGCCGGTAGGGGGTGAGGTAGGTCCTCAGCAGGGTGATCAACATGATGGGTCGAAGGCTACCGCGCGCAGGTCACCGACGCCGCGCACTTTTGCCCACCCTGTGGATAACTTCGCGCCTGTGGATAACTCAGGCACCCGCAGGTGTACGGGGTTCGCGACGCACCCATGCGCCGGGGTCAGCGACCAATTCTCCGATGAAACCCGGCAGTGCGTCGGCAGCGATATCGGCAATCGAAACGTTCTCCAGCACCGCGCGAATATTTACTCGCAGCGCGATCCACACCTGCTGCAACGGTTCCGCCGCACCGGGATATCGCACATCCTCCGGCCGCTGCCCGCGCACCGACGCCAGCGGCGATTCCACCGCGCGGATCACATCGGCCACCGAGATCTCCGCCGCGGGCCGACCCAGCCGATACCCGCCGTCGGGCCCACGCCTGCTCAGCACGAGGTCCGCGCGGCGCAGTTCGGCCAGCACGGTCTCGAGCACTTTCGGGGGGATCTGTGCGGCGGCGGCGATGGCCTCGGACTTGACGACTCCATCGGCCGCGGCGAGTTCGAGCAGCGTTCGCACCGCGTAATCGACCCTGGCGGTGATATGCACAGGTCGAACTTACGCGGTCCCACACGCGGTCAGGACACAGGTAGCCGCGTCGAGCAGGGTCTTCTCGACCACCTCGTCGGTGGCGTCGGGCGTGAGCTCCGAGGACAGCAGTGCCACGCCGAGCACCTCGATGGCCGCGGCCGCGCGCAGCATCGACGCGGTGGTCGGCTCGGGCCCGGCCAGCCATAACCGCAGCTCACGGGTGGGTTCCATCAGATCGGGATAGCGATCGGCGATGGCGTTGACCACCGCGGCGGTATCGCGCACACACAGCGCGCCGGCGTCGCGGTGGCGGATCATGCCGCGCAGATAGGTGCGAAGGACCGCGCGGATCCCCTCGTCGTCGTACGGGACGGCGTCGATGTCCTCGACGATCTCGCGCATGTGATCGATGATCGGATCGATGATCGCCAGCAGCAGATCCAGCTTCGAGGCGTAGTGGTAGTACAGCGACGCCTTCGTGATTCCCACCACATCCGCGACCTCGCGCAGGCTCGTCTGCTCGAAACCTTTGGCGGAGAACAGCGCGACGGCGGCGTCACGAATCGCCTGTTTGGTGCCGCCACCTGCGGTGACGGTATCGGCGATGTCTCGGGCGGGCATGGCGGCAATCCTCCCATGAATGTGCGTTGTACATAAGCAGCCCCAAAAATTGAGGTTGCTCCTCCACTTCCTTCCTCGGTAGTCTACCTACCGCACGGTAGGCAGAAAACGATGTAGTGGAGGCGGGTTCGGCAGGGGCGGCCCGCAAGTGCTGTCTACGAGCCCTATCCCACCCGTTCTTCGCGCTAGGAGCACCCGCGTGTCCGTATACCTGTACAGATGGGGAAAGTTCGCTTTCCGCCGTAAATGGATCGTCTTGCCGGTCTGGCTGTTGCTGTTCGTGATCCTGAGCGGACTCGGCTTCACCCTGGCCAAGCCGATGTCCAACGACTTCAGCATGCCCGAGCTACCGTCGGCCCGCGCCAACGAGATCCTCGACAAGCACTTCGAAGGCATGTCCAAGCAGTTCTCGATGGACGCCGTCACCGGCACCTACGTGCTGGGCGCGCCGGAGGGGCAGAAGCTCACCGACCCGGCCAACCGCGCCGCGATCGACGCGTTCATCGCGAAGCTCAACGAGCTCGACATCGTCGATCACGCCGAAAAGCCGGTCAGCCCGGTCGAACTCACCGACAAGATGGGCTGCCTGAGCAACCCGGACCCGTCGAAGTGCTCGTCCGCGCCGCTGAACGTGTTGAGCCAGACCGCACCCGACACCGTCGGCGTGCTCAGCGTCCCGTTCACCATCCCCACCATCACCGACGTGACCGATGCCCAGCGTGACGCCGCGTTCGACGTCGGCGCGCAGGCCCGCGACGCAGGCCTGACCGTCGAGCTCAGCGGTTCGATCGCGATGAAGCAGGAACAGCCCAGCGGCAAGTCCGAGATGATCGGCATGGGTGTCGCGCTGATCGTGATGGTCGTGGCCTTCGGCGCGCTGGTCGCCGCAGTCGTCCCGATCATCACCGCCATCGTGGGCCTGGGTGCCGCGACCTCGGTGATCATGCTCGGCACGTCGGTGATGGAGGTGCCCAGCTTCACCACCTTCCTGGCCTCGATGATCGGTATCGCGCTGTCGATCGACTACGCGCTGTTCATCGTGTCCCGGTACAAACACGAACTGTCCGTGCGTGATTCGGCCGAAGAAGCCGCCGGAACCGCGCTGGGCACCGCCGGTTCGGCCGTGGTGTTCGCCGGTCTCACCGTCATCATCGCGCTGGGTGCTCTCGGCATCGTCGGCGTGGAGTTCCTGACCTTCATGGGTCTGGGTGGCGCCATCGCGGCGGCGTTCGCGGTGCTCACCGCGGTCACGCTGATGCCCGCGCTGATGGGCGCGTTCGGCAAGTACCTGTTCAAGCCGAAGCTGCCGCTGGTGGCGCAGCACGATCCCGACGACGACACGTCCGTCACCAACGGTCAGCGGTTCGCCAAGCTGATCGCCAAGGCGCCGTGGGTCGCGCTGATCCTGTCGGTGGTCGTGCTCGGCGCGCTGGCCGCACCCGCCGCCGGCCTGAACCTGGGCCTGCCCGGTGACGACAGCATGCCGAAGACCTCCACCATCCGTAAGGCCTACGACCTGCGGACCGAAGGCTTCGGCGAGGGCAGCAACGGCGTGCTCATGGTCGCCGCGGACCTGAGCGCGACACCCGAGGCTGAGCGCGAAGCCGCCGTGGGCGCACTGCGCGCCAAGCTCGAGTCCTACGAGGGCATGGATTACGTCACCGAGCCGCAGTGGAGCGAGAACAAGCAGGGCGCCATGCTCAACGGCGTGCCCAAGTCCGGTCCCAACAACCAGGACACCAAGGATCTGGTCGCCGAGGCACGTGGCGCGGAAGCCGATCTGAACGCGAAGTACGGCATGGCGTACGGCATCACCGGCACCACCGCCATCTACGCCGATGTCGACCATGTGCTGCTCAGCAAGATCGTGCCGTACCTGGCGATCGTGGCCGGTGCCGCGTTCATCCTGCTGATCCTGGTGTTCCGCTCGATCCTGGTCCCGCTCACCGCGGCCCTCGGCTTCCTGCTCTCGATGGCGGCCACCTTCGGTGCGACCGTGCTGATCTTCCAGGAGGGCGCGTTCGGCCTGATCTCCGATCCGCAACCGCTGGTCAGCTTCCTGCCGATCATGTTGATCGGCTTGGTGTTCGGTCTGGCGATGGACTACCAGGTGTTCCTGGTGACCCGCATGCGCGAGGAATTCGTGCACGGTAAGTCGCCGAGGGACGCGATGGTCGCCGGCTACCACCACGGTGCCCGCGTGGTCACCTCCGCGGCGATCATCATGATCTCGGTGTTCGGTTCCTTCATCATGGAAACCGACGTCACCGCGAAGTCGTTCGGTTTCGCGCTGGCCGCCGGTGTGGCGATCGACGCGTTCATCGTGCGCATGGTGATCGTGCCCGCGCTGCTGGTGATCATGGGCAAGTGGTCGTGGTGGATGCCGAAGTGGCTGGACCGCATCGTGCCCGATATCGACGTCGAGGGCGCCAAGCTCGAGCAGTTGCGCGCCGAGAAGACCGTGACGATGGAGAAGCAGCCGGTTCCGGTCAGCTGATTCCTCCAGAGACGACCCCGCAGTCCGCTACCGGATTGCGGGGTCGTCTCGTTTTCAGTGTTCGTGCTGTTCCGGTGCTTGATATCGAGGTTGCCGGGCAGCAGACTCAAGGGTTAGTTCGACCGGAAGATCCGCGCTGCGCACCGATCCTCGAGGAGAACAACCGTGTCCATCTACCTGTACCGGTGGGGTAAGCTCGCGTTCCGCCGCAAATGGATCGTGCTGCCTGTCTGGTTGCTGCTATTCATGGTGCTGGCGGGGTTGGGCTCCTCGTTGCAGAAGCCGATGACCGACGACTTCAGCATGCCGAACCTGCCGTCCGAACGCGCCACCGACATTCTGGACAAGCACTTCCCCGGCATGTCGGAGGCGTTCGCCTTCGACGCGGTGACCGGCACGTATGTCGTTGGCGCCCCCGCCGGGCAGAAGCTCACCGACCCGGCCAACCGCGAGGCGTTGAAAGGGTTGATCGACCGACTCGGCCAACTCGACATCGTCGACCACGCGAAACCCATCGAGGACCCGATCGCCGCCACCGAGGAAATGGGCTGTCTCACAGCACAACCCGACCCCTCCACCTGCAGCGCCGCACCCCTGAACGTGCTGAACAAGACCGCGCCCGACACCGTCGCGTTCTTCAGCGTCCCGTTCACGATCAAGGATTTCGCCGACATCACCGCCGACGAACGCGAAGCCGCCTACAAGGCAGGCGATTCCGCGCGCGCGGCCGGGCTGACCGTCGAGATCAGCGGCACCATCGCCATGGAACAGGAAATGCCCAGCGGCAAGGCCGAATTGATCGGCATGGGCGTGGCGCTGGTGGTGATGATCGTGGCGTTCGGCGCGATCGTGGCCGCGTTCGTGCCGATCATCACCGCGATCGTGGGTCTTGGTGCGGCGACGTCGCTGATCTTCCTGTCCACCTCGTTCGTGTCGGTGCCCAGTTTCACCACGTTCCTGGCCTCGATGATCGGCATCGCACTGTCGATCGACTACGCGCTGTTCATCGTGTCGCGGTACAAACACGAACTGCACGTACAGGATTCACCCGAGGAAGCAGCCGGAACCGCGCTGGGCACGGCGGGTTCGGCGGTGGTGTTCGCGGGCCTGACCGTGATCATCGCGCTGGTCGGGCTCAGCATCGTCGGGGTCAGGTTCCTGACCTTCATGGGCTTGGGTGGCGCGATCGCGGCCGCGTTCGCCGTGCTCACCGCCATCACCCTGATGCCCGCGCTGCTGGGCGCGTTCGGCAAGTACCTGTTCAAGCCGAAGCTGCCGCTGATCGCCCAGCAGGATCCCGAGGACGACAACGTCGTCACCAACGGCACCCGCGTGGCTCGCGTGATCGCCAAGTTCCCGGCGATCACGATGCTGCTGGCCATCCTGGTGCTCGGCCTGCTCGCCGCGCCCGCCCTGAACCTGAACCTCGGCCTGCCCGGCGAGGACAGCCTGCCCAAGACCACCACTGTCCGCAAGGCCTATGACCTGCGCACACAGGGTTTCGGCGAGGGCAGCAACGGTGTGCTGCAGGTGGCCGTCGACCTCAGCGACACGCCCGCCGATCAACGCCCCGCGGCACTGACCGCCCTGCGCGAGAAGCTGCAGTCCTACCCCGACATGGACCTGGTCACCGAGCCTCAGATGAGCAAGGACGGGGCGGGCGCGCTGATCAACGGCATTCCCAAGACCGGCCCCAATGCCCAGTCGACCAAGGATCTGGTGCAGTCCGCGCGCGACGCGGAATCCTCGCTGAACGAGCAGTACAAGATGACGTACGGCATCACCGGCACCACCGCGATCTACGCCGATATCGACCACGTGCTGCTGAGCAAGATCGTGCCGTACATGGCGATCGTGGCGGGCGCGGCATTCATCCTGCTCATCCTGGTATTCCGGTCGATCCTCGTCCCGCTCACCGCCGCACTCGGCTTCCTGCTGTCGATGGCGGCCACGTTCGGCGCGACCGTGCTGATCTTCCAGGAGGGCAAGCTCGGGCTGATCGAAGACCCACACCCGCTGGTCAGCTTCCTACCGATCATGCTGATCGGCTTGGTCTTCGGTCTGGCGATGGACTACCAGGTGTTCCTGGTGACCCGCATGCGCGAGGAATACGTGCACGGCGCCGACCCCACCCAGGCGGTGATCAAGGGCTACCACCACGGCGCGCGCGTGGTGACCTCGGCGGCGATCATCATGATCTCGGTGTTCGGTTCGTTCCTGCTCGAATCCGACCCCACCGCCAAATCCATGGGCTTCGCGCTGGCAGCGGGCGTGGCCCTGGACGCGTTCGTGGTCCGCATGGTGCTCATCCCGGCTTTGCTTGTGCTGCTGGGCAAATGGGCATGGTGGATGCCGAAGTGGCTGGACCGCATCGTGCCCGATATCGACGTCGAGGGCACCCGGTTGTTGGAGATCCAGGCCGAACGACGAGCGATCGCCCCACCGCAAGGCTGAGTTCCGATGGCCGGGGAGCCCAGGTCCCCGGCTATTGACTCGGTTGCGGCACTTGGCATTCCGTCACGCGCGGATTCAACCCGACATAGTTCGCAGGCCCCGCCGCAGCGGTGACCGCGATCGTCGCCCAGTCCGAACACTCCCGCGGCAACTGAGCGAAATGATGCCGCTGGCCAGCAGCAAGCAGCCCCACAGCAACCCAGCCCAACACCAGAAGAACCACAAGCTTTCCCCCGAGCCCGATCCCGGACTTCGCGGGTGGCGGCTGTCGCCCGCGCATAAACATCGTTCCTTCCCGGATTCGGTGTAACCCAGTCTATTACGCGAGACCGACACCGCAGGTCGGACGAGGTGAATACCCGACGACAGATCGCTACCGAGTTCTCCGCGCACCCGCGCACGGTGTCTCGCGGCGAGCGGCGGTGGGTGGGCGGATGCCGTGCCTGATCGCGTTCGCGGCGTGGATCCCGATGGCAAAGTCCTTCAGTCGCTTCAACATAGCTCTATGGTCCGACTTCCGCGCCACCGGGAGAAGTGGCGCATATGACGACTACCGCTAAGATTTAGACATGAGTTCCGTATCCGTGCTGGCCTATGACGGGATGACGGCGTTCGAAACCGGCATCGTCGTCGAGGTGTTCGGCCTGACCTGGTCCGATATCGACCAGCCCTGGTACGACCTGAAGATCTGCACGGAAACCCCCGACCCCATCCGCGTGATCGGCGGCGCGACCCTGACCAGCCCCTACGGCCTCGCGGAGTTCGCCGCGGCCGACACGGTCGTGGTCCCCAGCGTCGCCGACCCCCGCGCACAGACCTCACCGGAATTGATCGATGCGTTGAAGCTGGCGCACAGCAACGGATCCCGGATCGTGTCGATCTGTTCGGGCGCCTTCGCGCTGGCCGCCGCAGGCCTGCTCGACGGCCGCCGAGCCACCACCCACTGGCGCTACGCCGACCTGCTGCGTCAGCGCTACCCCCTGGTCGAGGTCGACCCGGAACCCCTCTACACCGACGAAGGCGACATCCTCACCAGCGCGGGCTGCGCCGCGGGCCTCGACCTGGCCCTGCACCTGGTCCGCACCGACCTGGGCGCGGCCGTGACCAACGCCGTCGCCCGCCGCCTGGTCATCCAACCCCACCGCACCGGCGGCCAAGCCCAATACATCGAGTCCCCGCTACCCCCCGAACCCCTCGACGCCCCCATCGCCCGCAGCCTCTCCTGGGCCCTGGAACACCTCGCCGACCCCCTCGGCATACCGGACCTGGCTCGCGTGGCAGGCCTGTCCCCCCGCACCTACCTGCGCCACTTCACCCGCGAAACCGGCTCCACCCCCAGCAAATGGCTCACCGCCCAACGCATCCAAGCCGCCCTGGCAATGCTGGAAACCACCGACGCCCCCATCGAGGAAATAGCCACCGCCGCCGGCTTCGCCACTCCGGTCACCTTCCGCCACCATTTCGCGAAGGCGGTCCGCACCTCCCCGTCGGCCTACCGCCGCACCTTTCAGACAAGAAAAAGCCCCTCACCTGCGTGAACAAGTGAGGGGCTCTTGGCGGTGGCGGAGGGATTTGAACCCTCGGAGGGGGGTTACCCCTCACACGCTTTCGAGGCGTGCTCCTTAGGCCGCTCGGACACGCCACCGCCGACTACGGTACCGGAATGGGTCGGGGATTGTTAAATCGGCTGGTCAGCGTTGGTTTTTGAAGAAGGTGTCGAGCAGGGTCACGCAGTCTTGTTCGAGGATGCCGCCGCGGACCTGGGGGCGGTGGTTGAGGCGGCGGTCGCGCACCACGTCCCACAGGGAGCCGACGGCGCCGGTTTTGGGTTCCCAGGCACCGAACACGACCTTGCCGACGCGGGCCAGGACCAACGCGCCCGCGCACATGGTGCACGGTTCGAGGGTGACGGCCAGGGTCGCGTCTTCCAGGCGCCAGCCGTCGCCGTGGACCGCGGCGGCTTTGCGGAGGGCCAGGACCTCGGCGTGGGCGGTGGGGTCGCCCATTGCTTCTCTGGCGTTGGTGGCGCGGGCCAGTTCGCGGCCGTGGGCGTCGAAGACGACGGCGCCGACCGGCACATCGCGCGGGTCGGCGTCGGCTGCGGCCGCCAGGGCGGCGCGCATCATGTCTTCGTCAGATTTCACCTGGGCAATTTGTCCAGGGCCGCGGCGAATTCGTCGGCGAAACCGAGGCGCTGGGCGATCATGCCGAGCTGCTCGTCGGGGTAGAGATCGGTCTCGGCGATGATCACACTGAGCACCGGCTCGGGCAGGCCCAGATCGGCCAGCACACCGAGGTCGCCCTCTTCCCACGGTTCGACATCGTCGAGGTCGTCGGGGTCGATATCGGGGATCTCGACATTGAGCGCGTCGAGAACATCGGCGGCCAGGTCGTAGTCGATCGCGGCGGTGGCGTCGGAAACCAGCAGACGGGTGCCACTGGGCGCGGGACGCAACACCACGAAGAACTCATCGTCGACGTCGATCATCCCGAATACCGCGCCTGAGCTGCGCAAACTCTTCAGTTCGGTCTCGGCGGCGGAAAGGTCGTGCAAGGCTTCGTTGCTCAGCGGGCTGACCCGCCACGTGCCTTCTTCGCGGACCACGGCCACTGCGAACCCTTCGACGTCGAAGTCGTCATCCGACGTCGCCCTGTTCGTGCCCGAGCGCTGTGCTGCCATGAACCAAACGGTAGTCTGTCCGACCCCTAATGATGAACTCGTGTGCCAATCTGTTCGCATGAAAATCGACCAGCGTGGGGCTGTCTGCGTCCTGGGAACCGGCCTGATCGGTGGTTCGCTGCTGCGCGGGGCCGTGGGGGCAGGATATGCGGCGTTCGGGTACAACCGGTCGGAATCGGGGGTGGTCGCGGCGCGCGCGGACGGATTCGATGTGTCGGGGGACCTGGTCGAGGTGCTGCGCCGGGCCGCGGAAGTGGACGCGTTGGTGGTGATCGCGGTGCCGATGCCTGCGGTGGATTTCGTGCTGGGCGAGATCGCCGCGCATGCGTCCGGGTGTGCGCTGACCGATGTGGTGAGTGTGAAGGGGCCGGTGTTGGACGCGGTGCGTGAGCATGGGCTCGAGGGGTTGTATGTGGGTGGGCATCCGATGGCCGGTACTTCCGAATCAGGGTGGGCTGCAACAGATTCCACGCTGTTTCGCGGTGCTGTGTGGGCTGTCGGGGTAGACGAGGGTACACGGGTGGAACCGTGGTCGCGGGTGGTGCGGCTGGCTTTGGATTGTGGGTCTGTGGTGGTTCCGGTGGTTGCGTCCGAGCATGATCAGGCGGTCGCTCGGATCTCGCATCTGCCGCATGTGTTGGCGGAAACGTTGGCCGCGTCGGGGGCCGCTGGTGGGAAGTTGGCGCTCGGTCTGGCGGCTGGGTCTTTCCGCGATGGGACTCGTGTGGCGGGTACCGCGCCCGACCTCGTGCGGGCTATTTGCGAACCGAACGCGACCGCGTTGGGGCGGGTGCTCGACGAGGCGATCGAGACACTGGTCACTGCGCGGGAATCCCTGCGTGCGCAGGGGTCGCTGCGCGGGGTTGTCGAGACGGGTTATCGCGGGCGCACCGCTTATGACGAGCGTGCGAGCTGGGATATCACGGGTGTCGTCCCAGGGTCGGACGATTGGCTGGGCGAACTGCAACGCGCAGGTCGCGACGGTGGAGTGCTACGCGCGATCTGAACTCGCCTGCGGTCGGGCCGCGACGCGGGATGTCGGCATTCGGCCGATTGTGCAGCGTGGCTGTATCGCCTTGTGCGCGAACCGCTTCGAGATCAGACGCGCTCGGCCAACCCCGGGTAGTCCAGGACGAAACCTTCCGGATCGACCTTCAGCGTCGCGCTCGACACCGGCGACAGGACGTTGATCCCGTCGGCCGCGCTCGAGTAGGTCAGCTCGGCTTCCTGCACCAACAGGTCGGGCAGCCGCACGTAGACCACCGGGACCTGCACGTCGCCGACGGCGTTCTGCAGGCTGAACCGGCGAATCGGCAGCGTGTTGAAGAACGGGCTCAGCACCACGTCGACATCGAGCGCGCCGCCGAAAGTGGAGCGCACGTGCGTGCCGCCGGCGTCGACGAGCCAGTAGTTCTCGTCATCGCGCGAAATCGAGGCGTGACGTTCACCGGCCGCGGTGGTGGTGCGCAGCGACAGCCGACGCGTAGCGCCCGCTTCATCGGTGACCAGGTCGTACGACGCGCTGAACGCCGGGTGTTCGTCGCCGGCGCTGCCGATCAATCGCCCGGCTGCCCTGATCCGATTGCCGTTCAGCGTCACGCGCACCGATTCCATGCGGGTGTTGTCGTGGGCACGCCAGGTGAGCACCGAAGGCCACCGCGACGGCGGTTTGATCTCGGTGGGGCCGTCGGCCGGGCCCGGGGCTGGGGTCGTCACCTCTCTACGGTAAGCGACACCGGCCCCGGCGCTACACAACACGGGCGCTTCACACCAGCGAATCCCGCCACGCCGCGTGCAATCCGGCGAAGCGTCCCTGGCCGGCGATCAACTCGGCGGGCGAACCGTCTTCGACGATCCGGCCGCCGTGCAGCACCAGCACCCGGTCGGCAATGGCCACCGTCGACAGTCGGTGCGCGATGATCACGGCCGTGCGGTCGCGTAACAGGGTCTCGAGCGCGTGCTGAACCAGCCGCTCACCGGGGATATCCAGGCTGGAGGTGGCCTCGTCGAGCACGATCACCGCCGGATCGGCCAGGAACACCCGCGCGAACGCCACCAACTGCCGCTGCCCCGCCGAGAGTCTGCCGCCACGGGTTCGCACGTCGGTGTCGTACCCGTCGGGCAGCCCGCGCACGAACGCGTCCAACCCCACCGCCCGCGCGGCCGCGGTGACGTCGGCGTCGGTCGCGTCGGGCCTGCCGAGGCGGATGTTGTCGGCGATGGTGCCCGAGAACAGGTAGGCCTCCTGCGTGACCATCACCACGTGCCTGCGTAACTCGGCGTCGGCCAGCTCGCGCAGATCCACACCGTCGAGCGTGATGACGCCGCCGCTGGGGTCGTAGAACCGGGTGAGCAGTTTCGCCAACGTCGACTTGCCCGCACCGGTCGCACCGACCAGCGCGATCACCTGCCCGGCCGGAATCTCCAGGTCGAATTCGGGCAGCACCTCGGTGGCGTTGTAGCCGAACCAGACCTTGTCCATGCGCACCGCACCGGTCGCGCGTTCCAGCTCGACCGGGTGCTCGGGTTCGGCGACAGCCGGTTCTTCCTCGAGCACACCGGAGATCTTCTCCAGCGCCGCCGCGGCGGATTGGTAGGAGTTGAACACCTGCGCGAGTTCGTCCAGCGGTCCGTAGAACTGGTCGAGGTACAGCAGGTACGCGGCCAGCACACCGATCGCGAGGTTGCCCTCCATCACCTGCCAGGCGCCGACCAGCAGCACGACGACGGTGGTGGCCTTGCCGACGAAGTTCGTCAGCCCGACGTAGTCGCCCATCCCACGGATCGCGGTGATGACCGCCCGCCGGTACTCGGCGTCCTCGACATCGAGCACATCGGAGTTGCGCTGTTCGCGACGAAACGCCTGCACCGCGCGCATACCGCTCATCGATTCGACGAACTGCACGACCACCCGCGCGATCGCGCCACGCGACCGTCGGTAGCCGGCCCGTTGACGCCGCTGCGCCCACCGGGTGACCAACACCAGCGGCACGAACCCCAGCAGCACGATCGCGGCGAGCAGCGGGTCGAGCCAGATCAGCAGCGCCGCGATGGTCACCACAGAGATCACCGCGCTCAACGCCTGATTCAGCGCACCCTCGAGCAGCTTGTGCAGGGAGTCGATATCGCTGGTGAGTCGGGTGACGACCTTGCCCGAGGTGTAGTTCTCGTGGAACGACACACTCAACCGCTGGGTGTGCTGGAACGCCCGCACCCGCAGGTCGAACAGCACCCGCTGACTCAGCGATCCCGAAGCCCGCAGGAACACGAACGTCGTAACCCCCGACAGCAGTGTCACCGCGACGAAACCGCCGACCGTGGTGATCATCGGGGTCCAATTGCCTTGGCGGCCTTGGCTGATCCCGCGATCGAGCCCGTAGGCGATGAACAGCGGGAGCGATACTTTCGCGGCGTTGTCGAGCAGGATCAGCAGGAATGTGAAGATCGCCTGCTTGCGGTAGGGCCGCACCAGATCCAGCAGCAGTCGGCGAGATCGCGCGGCCAACACCAGGTTTCCGGTGCCGGTGACGGTATCGTCTTCCTTCGCGATGCCACGCCAGTCGGCTTCCAGGTCCGCATCCGGTTGCGGCACAGCGGTTTCCGATGTCACGGTGCTCATGCCTGCCCTCCCATCAATTCGCGGTAGTGACTGCTGGTGCGCAACAACTTCTCGTGTGGCCCTTCGGCGACGATCCGCCCGTCGACCAGCAGGGCAACGCGGTCGGCCAGTGCCGCGGTGGACGGGCGATGCGCGACCAACAGCGTGGTGGCGCCGGACAGCACCGAACGCAGCCGTTCCTGCACTCGCTCTTCGGTTTCCACGTCCAATGCCGAGAGCGGATCGTCGAGGACCATGATGCGGCCGGTGGGTTCGGTGTCGCCGGTGAGCACGGCCCGCGCCAGTGCCAGCCGCTGGCGCTGCCCGCCGGACAGACTCATCCCCTGCTCGCCGATCCGAGTGTCCAGGCCCCACGGCAACGCGTCGACGAATTCGCTGGCCTGGGCGATGTCGAGTGCTTGCCGCACGTCGTCATCGGTGGCGTGCGGGTCGCCCAGCGCCACGTTCTCGCGCACACTGGCCGAAAACAGCACCGGCTCTTCGAAAGCCACCGTCACCACCCGGCGCAGCTCGGCTAATCGCAGGGTGGCGATGTCGATCCCGTCGATGGTGATGCTGCCGTCGGTCACGTCGTGCAGCCGAGGGATCAGCTCGAGCAGCGCCGTCTTGCCGCTCCCCGTCGCACCGACTAGCGCGACAGTCTCGCCTGGCCTGATCCGCAGCGAAACCCCTTCCAGCACAGCCTTTTCCTGCCCATCGCCGGTAACCGGGTAGGCGAAGCGGACACCATCGATGACGAGTTCACCGCGCAACTGGGTCGGCAAAACGGCCGGCTTCGGCGGGTCGGTGATATCCAGTGGCGTGTCGATGATTTCCCAGAACCGATCCGCGGCGGTGCGCGCCTCGAACAGTTCCGCGAGCAGGAAACCCAGCCAGATGATCGGCCACTGCAGAAACGTCGCCAGCGCGATACTGGCGACCAGCGTGCCCATCGTCATCGACCCCTGCACCACCGCGTAACCGCCCACACCCAGCGACAACGCGATCGAGATGGTCGGCAAGGTCACCAACGCCGCCCACAGCGTGGCGTCCAAGCGGACTTTCACCATCTCGGTGCGTTGCAGTTCGCGCGACAGTGCGGTGAATCGCGCACCGAAGAACCGTCCACGACCCAGTGCCTTGAGTACACGCACGCCCTGCGCCGATTCCTGCGCGATGGTGGCGAGGTCGCCGGACTGGTCTTGGGAACGCCGCGACGCGGTCTCGAACCGGCGCACGAAGCGCGCGCAGAACAGGGTGAGCGGCAGCGAGGTGACCGTGAAGATCAGTCCCACTTGCCAATTCATCGAGAACAACACGATGAGGCCGGTCGGCATGATCACGCTGTTGACGATCAGGAACGGGCCGACGAACGCGACGAACTGACCCATCACCACCAGATCGTCGATGGCGCGCGACAGCAGCTGACCCGACTGCCAGCCGTCATGCCGTCCGATCGACAGGGCTTGCAGTTTCGCGAACAGCTTTGCGCGCATGGTGGTTTCGAAGGTCACCGCGGGCTTGGACACCAGCCAACGCCTGCCCCACATCCCGAACGATTCCAGCGATCCGAGCAGGAAAACCAACCCCACCGGCAGCAGCAGGCCCGCGAAATCGCGTCGCGCGATCGGCCCGTCGATCACCCGCGCGATCACCAACGGAATCGCGATCGCCGTGCTCGCGGTGACGATCGCCAACAGGTTCGCCGCGATCAACGGCACTCGAAACGGCCGCAGGAACGGCAGAAATCGCCACAGCGGCCGCATTCCCCCACCCGACCGCGGCACACGCCGCTGAGTTCTGTCGGCCTCCGATTCGGCGGCCGCCAACTCTGATGTGACAGACAAAACTCCCCCTTGATGCCCGGCTGGCTGGTTGATTTCCGGAACGGACCCAAGATGATGTTCGCACCAGGGTCCGACAAGTTCGGTCCTTCTACAGTCCCAGAGCACCCCCACCCCCGGCCACCGAATTTTCCAGCTCGTTTGCGGCCGTTCGGGGCGATCGGCCGCCCCGATACAATGCGACGCAGGCGCGAGTGGCGCTCCAACCAACACAGGAGTCTCGTTGTCGAGGATGGTCGGGTTGTTCGCCGGGATCGGCGGGCTCGAACTCGGCCTGAGCAGGCACGGTTGGTCCTCGGAGTTGCTGTGCGAGATCGACCCCGGCGCGCAGGGGGTACTTGCGGCGCGCTTCCCCGACACCGACCTGCACGGCGACATCACCCGCCTGCGTTCGCTGCCCGCCGGGACCGAGCTCGTCGCGGCGGGCTTTCCCTGCCAGGACCTTTCGCAAGCAGGCCGCACCGCAGGCATCACCGGACGGCGATCCGGGCTGGTGGACGAGGTCTTTCGGCTCGTGCGCAGGCAGCGTGGACCGCGGTGGTTGTTGATCGAGAACGTGCCGTTCATGCTGCAGCTGGGGCGCGGTGCGGCCATGCGCCACATCACCGAAGCGCTCGAGGACCTCGGGTATATGTGGGCGTACCGGGTCGTTGACGGGCGCGCGTTCGGTTTGCCGCAGCGACGTCAGCGGGTGCTGATGTTGGCCTCGCGCACCGAAGATCCGCGCCAGGTCCTGTTCGGCGACGACGCGGGGCCGCGCGACTACGGCGACCCCGACTGCGACCCGTGCGGCTTCTACTGGACCGAAGGTGTGCGCGGCCTGGGCTGGGCGGTGAACGCGGTGCCAACCCTCAAGGGAGGTTCCGGTCTCGGCATCGCCAGCCCGCCCGCTGTCCGACTGCCCGCGGGCGAGATCGTGACACCCGGCATCACCGACGGCGAACGATTACAGGGCTTCGACATCGACTGGACCGCCCCCGCCCTGGACGTACCGGGCGTGCGCCACGGCCATCGCTGGAAACTGGTCGGCAACGCGGTGAGCGTCCGCATGGCGAACTGGGTCGGCGAACGCCTGGCCGCCCCTTCCGACCCCCTCACCCTCGGCGAGCCGATGGATCCGGGCCAACCCTGGCCCAGCGCCGCATGGGGCCACGCGGGCGTCATCCACCGAGTGCCGCTGTCGACCTGGCCGGTTTACGAACCCTACGAAGACCTCAAAAACTTCCTCACCGACCCTCGCCTGCTCTCCCCCCGAGCCACCGCCGGCTTCCTCCGCCGCACCTCGATGGGAAATCTCCGCTTTCCACCGGGTTTCCTCGACGACGTCCGCGATCACCTCGACCGCATGGGCGGCTGGGCGGCATGAGCGCCCGGCGGGCTGACGACCGGGAATCACCCGGGCGAACTCCCGCGCAGGGCTCGACCTCTGCTCCGGCCCCGGCCGACTCTGGTTCGCCCCCGGCCCAGTCTGCTCCGACCCCGGCCCACTCTGCTCCGACCCCGGCCGACTCTGCTCCGCCTCCGACCGACTCTGGTTCGCCTCCGCCCGACTCTGGTTCGCCCCCGGCTGGCGAGAGCTCGTCACTTGCGACGTCATCGGCTGCGCCAAAGCCGCCGACCGACGCGGCGACGAGCGCGCGCATGTCCCGGCAGCGACGGGCAAATACCGCCCCCGAACTGGCCTTACGCCGGGAGCTACACCGTGCGGGCCTGCGCTATTTCGTCGATCGCGCGCCCATCAAGGGCCAGCGTCGACGGGCTGACGTGGTGTTTCCTCGCCTGCGGATCGCGGTGTATGTCGACGGCTGTTTCTGGCATCGATGTCCCGAACACGCGACCGATCCCAAGAACAACGCGCAGTGGTGGGCCGACAAACTGGCCGGGAACGTGGCCCGAGACCGGGCTACTGATACCGCGTTGACCGAGGCCGGTTGGCTGGTCGTTCGGGTATGGGAGCACGAAGATCCGCACGCGGCGGCCGAGCGGATCGGGTCACTCGTGCGGGCGCGATTACCTGGTTGACCTTGCGATACTCAGCGACTGTGCGGTGCGCTTTCGGCGCGGACCCGCACTCGTACCCGCGACGCTTCCGCCGCGACGAAGCCGGACACCGTCAACGCCAGGATCGTTGCGAAGCTTGCCAGCGCGATCACGTAGCTCATCGAGGACCTCTCCGTTGGTTACCACCCACCCTGCCCGGTGAACCTGACAGAAACCTGATGAAACCACGTCCGCGCTGTCGACGCGCCTGATCCGGTGGGTCGGGATCGGGCGCGCACAATGGTCGATGTGACCGAATCCGCCCGGCACACCCGCCGCTACTCGATGCTGATCGCGCTCGCGATCGCACTCGCGGGCCTGTGCTATTCGTCCTGGCTGCTGGAATTCGTGCTCCCCATCGACTCCGACCCGGTCAACCAATTCCTCAGCGAACTCGACGCCGAAGGCAAGCCCTACCGCGAGGTGTTCGCCACCGCCGACAAAGTGGTCGGCTTCCTCCTGATCCCCGCCGCCCTCGGCGCACTGTTCGTCTTCCCACGCCGCCGCCTGACCACGATCGGCTGGATCGCCCTGATCTGCTTCGGCGCGTCCACGATCGCCGACACCCTGCTCCCCCTCAAAGACTGCGCCCCCGGCGACCCCACCTGCGGCGGCGACAGCGGCCTGTTCCCCCAACTCCACCAACCCCACGCCCTGACCAGCACCCTGGCCGTCACCTCGATAGCGGTAGCCACCTTCGCCTTCAGCGCCGCCGCCTACCGCTACCACCGCTGGCGAATCCTGCGCGAATTCGGCGTAGCCGTACTCATCCTCGGTACCACCGCCACCCTCTGGATGATGATCGCCGACAACCTCCCCGGCTCCTACGCCCTAGGCATAGCCCAACGCATCCAGGTAGGCACCATGTCGATCTGGCTACTGGCCCTCGCCGCCGCGGTCCTCATCGAAGCACGCGAACGGACTGCCTGACGACGATCGACAACGTGCCGAATTGTCACACGAGCACGCCGTTGGACTGTGGCGTAAACGGTCCAAATACGCGAGTTATCCACAGGCTAGAAGTTATCCACAGGGCAATTTCTATGGCGGCGTTATCGGCGGTCGGGTGGGGGTCGGGGCGCTACTGTCGGATTTGTGACCAGCGAAACAGCAACTCCCACCGACCTGCTCGATCAGGTTGCCGCGTCTACCGCGCGCTTCGATGCCGCGATCGGCACGCTCACCGATGCGGCCCTGGCCGAACCGTCGCTGTTACCGGGGTGGACTCGGGGGCATGTGCTGGCTCATGTGTCGCGCAATGCCGACAGTCTGCTGAATTTGCTGCTGTGGGCTCGCACCGGGATCGAGATGCCGCAGTACCCGAGTGTCGCGGTGCGCGATGCCGACATCGAGGCCGGCGCACCCCGGCCACTGACCGTGCAGCACGCGGACTTCACCGCCACCGCACACCGCTGGCAGGCCGTGGCCGTCACCATGCCGCCCGCGGACTGGCAGGCCGAGGTCCGCAACCGGCAGGGCGGCATCCTCACCGCCGACCAGGTCCCCTGGATGCGCCTGCGCGAGACCGAAATCCACCACGTGGACCTCGACATCGGCTACACCCCCGCCGACTGGCCAGCCCCGTTCGTGGCCCGCTTACTCCCCGAAGCCATCACCGACCTGTCGACAAAGCTGCTCCCCGAAGCCACCCCCACCTTCGACATCCAGTCCACCGACACAGATTTCATCGCCACCGTAGGCCCAGGCCGCCCCCACCACACCGTCTTAGGCCCCGCCAACGCCATCCTGGGCTGGTTGCTCGGCCGCACCACTGGCAGCGACCTCACCGGCCCCTTACCGCCGCTGCCTGCTTGGAAGTAGGCCGAAGGAACCTCCGCCCCTCACAGTTCGGAGGTTCCTTGCGGTCAGCGAATACCGATCTTCGGGTCCGTGAAGCGGTTGGTGAAGATCTCACCGGCGGTCAAGGCCGACGGAATGGCCGCACCGCCCGCAACCAGAATCGGCCGCAGGTCGTCGAGGTTGCGCTGAGTTCGAGCCTGCTCGTACGTACCGAAGGAGCCATCGGACTCGTTGGCCAACAGACCGAGTTCGAGCAGCTGCTTGGCGGCGAACTCCGCCTCACCCGCGGGGTAGGGGTTGAATGCCGGTGTGCGAGAGACGATATCGACCACCTTGGCATTGGTGTCCGCCGGTGCGGACGCGAAGTCGGCGCCGGACTGCTGCACGATCGGCACCAACTTGGCCAGGCATGAGGCCAGTCCGTCGAGCTTGTCGGCACGCACGGTGAGGTTCGAGGCGTAGGTGTCGAAGCCGGAGTTCTTGATCAGGTCGTAGGCGACGGGCTTCTTCCAGGCGCGGGCCTCGTGTTCGTAGACGTAGGGTTCCGCGCTGGCGAATCCCTGCTGGGCGATGGTGGGGTCTGCGACGAAACGCGCTGGGGCGCCGTCGTATCCGGTGTCGATCTGCGACTTCTTCAGCAGCCCCTTGGCCACCAGCCACTGCGGGAAGATCTGCTCCTTCGACACCACGACGGGCGCATCGGAACGGCCGATATCGGCGATCGACTTCCAGTCCGGGTGACTGGCCGGATCCCACATCAGAATGGAGGGACTGTATTTCAGCAGCGGCGTGACCGCGACGACCTGCTTGGCCGCACTGGCCGCGATCACCTGCTCGCCGTGCACCACTCCCAGCGTGATCTTGTCGTCGACATACAGGCGCGACGGCACCGACTGGAACCCGATCGCGGGCCCGCCCGCGCGCAGCTGCAACCGCACACCGGTGTCCTTACCGCCCGCGACAAGTGGCCCTTCCACCGACTTGGTCTCGGAGTCCACCTGATAGCCGGGTCCCAGCAGCTGGAACAGCCCGCCCTGATCGGACTGCGGCTGCCACTGCAGCTGGATGGTGACCGTGTCCGGGCAGACCCCACGCAGCGTCTGGGCGGGCGCGGCGGGTTCCAGCGCGACGGCCGTGCCGCCCTGCTGCGCGCTGTCGGTACCGCAACCGGCCACGGCGAACACTGCCGCAAGTAGCACTGCTGCCGAGGTGGCGGCGCGTCTGCGGTGTCGGTGGTTCTGCATGTCGTTCTCCTCGCCGTCGCGGCGTTGTGCGCGACGTCTACATGCAACGTCCGGGCAGTTTCGGGGCCGTTACATGCTCACTACATGTCTGTTCTTCCTCCGGTTCGGTAATGCGGGTGCAATACATGCAATGGACCGTGAACGGATGACGCCCACGTTCACCGTTCCCACCATCGACATCACGCCCTTCCTGACCGACTCCGACGACGCCGGTCGCACCGCCGTCGCCGCCGATATCGACACCGCCTGCCGCGAGGTCGGTTTCATGCAGATCGTCGGCCACGGCATTCCCGACGAGGTGCTCGCAGCGTTCGCCGCCGCCCTCGACGAGTTCTTCGCGCTGCCGCTCGAGGTCAAGAAGCGCTACCGCCGCTCGACCTCGGAGAATCGCGGCTACTCCCCGCCGCGTTCGGAATCGTTGAGCGGCAGCCTCGGCCTGCCCTCCGCCAACCAGATGAACGATTTCTACGAGGCGTTCATCGTCGGCACCCAGAGCGCCGATTTCCCCGGCCTGGAACTGCCCGCCTCGTCGTATGCCGCGAACAATTGGCCCGAGGCCGCACCCGGTTTCCGCCCCGCGATCGACACCTACTTCGCCCATGCGCAACAGCTGTCCCGAATCCTGTTGCGCGCCTTCTCATCAGCTCTGAACCTGCCGATCGACTACTTCGACACGCTCACCGACTACTCCATCGACGCGCTGAAGATGAACAACTACGCCCTGCCCGAGGGCGAACTGCGCCTGGACGGCGACATGACCGGCATGGGCGCGCACACCGACTTCGGCATCCTCACCATCCTGTGGGCCGACCGCGTCCCCGGCCTGCAGGTGCTCGACAAACACGGCCACTGGCACGACGTGCAGCCCGCCGAGGGTGCCCTGCTCATCAACCTCGGCGACGCGATGGCCCGCTGGACCAACGACCGCTGGATGTCGACCCTGCACCGCGTCGACCCACCGATCGTGAACGGCCACATCCGCCGTCGCCGCTCGGCCGCCTTCTTTTTCGACGGCAACCACGACGCGGTCATCGAACCCCTGCCCGGCACGGTCGCCCCCGGCGAACAGGGCTACCCCCCGATCACCGTCGCCGACAACATCAACGCCAAGGTCGCCGGCCTCAAAGGCCTGAGCATCCCGCCCACCGCCCGCGAAACCGCCAGAGTCCTGGCAGCGATCAGCCCGGAGTGACCCGAGCCCGCCTACGAAAAAATCGACCCCGTATCGGCTGATACGGGGTCGATTTCGGTGCGCCCGAAGGGATTCGAACCCCTAACCTCTTGATCCGTAGTCAAGTGCTCTATCCGTTGAGCTACGGGCGCATGGTGGTGCATCTTCAGTTGTTACCCAGCAAGCTGGGTATGGCGGAGGCGAGAGGATTTGAACCTCCGGTCCCCGTGAAGGGACAACTCATTAGCAGTGAGTCCCATTCGGCCGCTCTGGCACGCCTCCTGGAGCCTTCTCTTTCGAGGGCACCGGTCCTTGTCGAACCGCCGGGAATGAAGATTACACGAGCAGCGGTAGTAGTCCAAAACGCCTGGTCAATCAGCGTAAATTGCTGTCGAACCAGTCGTAGATGCGCGTCTGGGAATCGAGGCGGATGGCGGTGGCCTCGTCGTCGTCGGGGTCGGGGCGGTCGGCGCGGTGGGTGAGGCCGGGGTAGGTGATGGTGAGACTGGCCACATCGGCGTTGGCGGTGGCTTCGCGCAGGCGCTCGACCGCTTCGGGTGGGGTGGCCGGGTCGTCGGCGCCGAACAGGCCGAGCCAGGGGGCTTGTAGGTCGGCGGCGACGTCGATGAGGGCGGCGTTCTGGTCGGGCAGGGGGTCGGTGATGCCGGGGGCGGCCACGCTCACCGCGGCGCCGATCGGGCGGGTGGCGGCGACGAGGAAGGCGGCGGTGCCCGCGGAGTCGAAGCCGAGCACGCCGATGGTGTCGGGGAACAGGCCGCGGCCGGTGAGCCAGTCGAAGCCTGCGTCGAAGTCGTCGAACAGCTCATCGCCGAAGACCTCGCGCGCTTGGGGGTCGGCGATGCGGTCGAACAGGTGCGGCGCCACGACCATCCAGCCTTCGTCGGATAACGCTTGCATCAGGTTCAGCATTCGGGGGGAGAACTCACGGGATTCGTGCAGCACGACGATCCCGCCGCGGGCCGCACGGGCAGGTTCCACCACGGTGATCGGCACGGTGGCGCGACGCGCGGCGCCGGCATCGGACCGCAAAGGGGCGACATCGTTGTAGGTGCCCGGCATAAACCCAGCGTAGGCGGCGAAACTGGTCTTGGGTAGGGATAGGCGCCCGTACCGCATGTCGCGGCGGCCGATGGTCGTAGGGTGGAGGCGTGACCGCGCATATCCGCCCCGATCTCGCCACCATTCCGGCCTACGTTCCCGGCCGCAACCACCCCGATGCGGTGAAGCTCGCGTCCAACGAGACCACGTTCGGTCCGTTGCCCAGCGCGACGAAGGCGATCGCGGAGTCCGCCGAGCTGGCCAACCGCTACCCGGACAATCAGGTCACCGAGCTGCGGACCGCGCTCGCGGAGTTCCTCGACGTGACCGTGGCCAATGTGGCGGTCGGCTGCGGCAGTGTGGCGCTGTGTCAGGAACTGGTGCAGATCACCTGCGACGCCCCCACCGACGAGGTGATGTTCGCGTGGCGCTCGTTCGAGGCGTACCCGATCGTCACGCAGGTCGGCAACGCGACCGCGGTGACGGTGCCGCTGACCGACGGCTACCTGCACGATCTGGACGCGATGGCCGACGCGGTCACGCCGCGCACCAAGCTGATCTTCGTCTGCAATCCGAACAACCCCACCGGCACCGCCCACGGGCGCGCGCAGCTGGAACGGTTCCTGGATCGGGTGCCCGCGCACGTGCTGGTCGTGCTCGACGAGGCCTACTTCGAATACCTGCGACTGGACCCCCAGACGCGTCCCGATGGTGTCGAGATCGCCCGTGGCAGGCCGAATGTGGTTGTGCTGCGCACCTTCTCGAAGGCGTACGGTCTGGCCGGTCTGCGCGTGGGCTATGCGGTGGGCGATCCCGAGGTGATCTCGGCGTTGCTGAAGGTGCACATCCCGTTCAGCGTGAACCGGGTCGCGCAGGCCGCGGCCATCGCGTCGCTGCAGGCGCGCGGTGAGCTGCTCGATCGCACCGATGTGCTGGTGGCACAACGGCATCGGGTGCGCGATGCGCTGCTGGTCGCGGGCTACGAGGTGCCTGCCAGCGAAGCCAATTTCGTGTGGTTGCCGCTGGGTGCGCGCAGTGTCGATTTCGCGCAGGCCAGTGCCGCCGCGGGCGTGCTGGTTCGGCCGTTCGCCGGTGACGGTGTGCGAGTGACGATCGGCGACCCGCACGAGAACGATCAGTTCCTCGCCTTCGCCACGGAAAACGCGGCGCAGTTTCGATAGAGCGGCATACGGTCAGCAACCCTTGACGTCGGTCGCGGAAGGATTACCGCGAATTCGAGCACACTGCCAGCACACCGGTAATAGGCTGGCCCGAAGTTGATTTCGGTGCCGACCGATTACCCCGGTCGGCGCGTGCCACCGGTCGAGCAGGGCGTTCTCGGCGGGCGATCTTCCCGCACCACGGGCACCTCCGCGCGGCCTCGCATCCTGCTGCCCGACCGGAGATGTATCGTGAACCAAGGCTCTCGCCCCACTGTCTGCGAAAAACCTTCTGCGCCAGTCGTTTCCGATGTCGCGGTGCCGCCGTCGGTCGAGCTGGACCGCCGGTTACGCGACTGCGACGAGTTCTTCCGCTACCCCGAACTCGGGCATCTGCCCGTGTCGCGACGCCTGAACGCGCTGGCGCAATTACGTGACACCGGCACCTATCGACAGACCGCCGAGGAAATTCTGATCGGCGCGAAACTGGCCTGGCGCAATCACGCGCGCTGCGTGGGCCGCAAACATTGGCGTTCCTTGAAATTGCTCGATGCGCGCGGAGTTACTTCTGCGCGGGACCTTTCCGAAGTGTGCTGGCAACATCTGCGATTGGCCACCAACGGGGGCGCGATTCAGTCGATGATCACGGTCGGTCCGGCGCGAGAACCCGGCGGTGGGCAGTATCGGATCGAGAGTTCGCAGCTGATCCGCTATGCCGGTTATCGCAACGGCGACGGCACGGTCACCGGCGATCCGGCCAACATCGCGGCCACCGAACAGGCCGCGGAGCTGGGCTGGCGTGGGGCGCACACGCCGTTCGACGTGCTGCCGGTGGTGATCAGCACGCCCACCGAGGGCCTGCGGTATTTCGACGTGCCGCGCGAACTGGTCCGTGAGGTGGATCTGATCCATCCCGACTACCCGTGGTTCGGCAGGCTGGGACTGAAATGGCATGCGGTGCCCGCTGTTTCGAATATGGATTTGGAGGTCGGCGGGGTTTGCTACCCCTTCGCTCCGTTCAACGGGTGGTATGTGGGCACCGAGATCGGCGCGCGCAATCTCAGCGACACCGATCGGTACAACATGCTGCCGCTGATCGCGGACATGATGGGTCTCGATACGTCATCGGTGCGCACGCTATGGCGGGACAAGGCGCTGATCGAGCTCAATCATGCTGTGCTGCACAGTTTCCGAGCATCCGGCGTACATATGGTCGACCACCACACCGTGGCCAAGCAATTCTGCGATCACGTCCAACGCGAGGAGGCCGCGGGGCGTGGCTGCCCGACCGACTGGAGTTGGGTCAACCCGCCCATCTCGTCGGGCCTGACGCCCACCTTCCACCGCTACTACGACGCCCCAGACCTGGACATTCGACCTAATTTCGTGCGTCGAGACTGATCCACGACAGGTTGTTTGACCTTCCAGTGGCCGGGTATTTGCTGTTATGTAGCCGAGTCCGGTAGCGCCGGACGCTATGGACCACCTGATCACCCAAAAACCCAGCGGTGCGCACGAGTGGAACACCCATGTCCGCGCGGCCTCCGCACCAGGTAGGAGGGAATCATCATGAGCAAGGCAACACTGGAATCGCTGATCGGCAGCACCGCGTTCGACGAGCGGGGCGACAAGATCGGCAAGGTCAAGCAGATCTACATCGACAACAACACCGGCTCGCCGACCTGGGCCGCCGTCTCGACCGGCCTGTTCAGCGGCGACTCGCTGGTACCGCTGGCCGGCGCGCAACACCAGGCCGACGACGACACGCTGCGCCTGCACGTGGACAAGGAACAGGTGAAGTCCGCACCGCACCTGGACAACGGCGGCCGCATCAGCGCGCAATCGGAGCAGGAACTGTTCAAGCACTACCACGTCGACCCGCGGTCGGCAGGCTGGAATACGTACGGCCGTCAGCAGATTCGCCCCGGCGACGACGCCCCGATGACGCACGGCATCCCGGCCCAGCCCAAGCACGCCGACGACTCGATGGTGCGCTCCGAAGAGCAACTGCGCGTCGACACCGAGAACACCGAGGTCGGCACCGCCCGCCTGCGCAAGTACGTGGTCACCGAGGAGCAGACCATCAAGGTCCCGGTCACCCACGAAGAAGTGCACATCGAACGCGAACCCATCACCGGCGACCGCACCACCCGCACCACCATCGGCGAGGACGTCCGCGAGGTAACCCTGCACGCCGACCAGGTCCACGTCCAAAAGGAAACCGTCCCGGTAGAACGCGTCCGCCTGGCAGTAGACGAGGTAGCCGACGAGAAAACCATCTCCGACACCGTCCGCAAGGAACGAGTAGAGGCAGAAGGAATCAACGACCCCCGCAAGACCGAGTAACCCAGTACAGCAGATCAGTCACCGAGCCGCCCACCACCAGGTGGGCGGCCGGAGGTCCAATCCCACCAACTGATCACGCAAGAACATGGGTAACTCCCCCAACAACAGCAAACCCGCCCACCAACCCACCCCCGGCCGCGTCAACGCCTCCCCACGCACCCAAGTCTGGCTTGAATACGCGGAGAGGCGGAACAGCGCGGAGACGGAGGGATTTGAACCCCCGATGGTTTTACCCATGCTCGCTTTCAAGGCGAGTGCATTCGGCCGCTCTGCCACGTCTCCCTGGCATGGATCGTAGCCGATGCACCCCGTGGCAGCGGCGTGGGTTCTGGAGAGCGGGGTGGCGTGGGGGCAGGATTACCTCCATGTATGCGATTGAGCTGAACGGGTTCGGTGGGCCCGAGGTCATGGAGTGGACTGTGGCGGTCGATCCGGAGGTGGGGCCCGGTGAGGTGTTGGTGGAAGTTGTTGCGGCGGGGGTGAATCGGGCTGATGTGATGCAGCGGAAGGGGTTCTATCCGCCGCCTGCCGATGCCAGTTCGATTCTCGGGTTGGAGTGTTCGGGGACGATCGTGGCGCTGGGGGCGGGGGTGACCGATTGGCAGGTCGGGGATCGGGTGTGTGCGCTGTTGGCGGGGGGTGGGTACGCGCAGTACGCGGCGGTGCCCGCGACGCAGTTGTTGCCGGTGCCGGCGGGGATGGACCTGGTGGCGGCGGCGGGGTTGCCGGAGGTGGCGGCGACGGTGTGGTCGAATCTGGTGCTCACGGCGGGGTTGCGGGCGGGGCAGCTGGTGTTGATCCACGGTGGGGGTGGCGGGATCGGCACGCAGGCGATTCAGGTGGCGCGCGGGCTGGGGGCGCGGGTGGCGGTGACGGCGGGGTCGGACGAGAAGCTGGCCAAGTGCGCGGAGTTGGGGGCGCAGATCTTGATCAACTATCGGACCGAGGACTTCGTCACGGTGCTCGCGGACCAGGGCGGGGCCGACGTGATCCTGGACAATATGGGCGCGGTCTATCTGGAACGCAACGTCGAAGCGTTGGCCCCGCACGGGCAGTTGGTGATCATCGGGATGCAGGGCGGCAATACCGGATCGTTGAATATCGGTGCGCTGCTTCGTAAATGGGGCACGGTGCATGCGACGAATGTGCGCAGTCGTCCACGGCAGGGGCCGGGCAGTAAGGCCGAGATCATCGCGGCGGTGCGTTCGCAGGTGTGGCCGCAGGTGGCCGCGGGCGAGATCGTGCCGGTGATCTCCGCGGAGTTGCCGATCACCGAGGCGGCTCGGGGGCAGGAGCTGCTCGACGAGGCGGGGGCGTTCGGGAAGGTGATCTTGAAGGTGCGCGACTGACCCACAACCACGCTCAGCGGACATTCTTCGCCGCGATGGTAGAGATTTCGACCGTTTCGCCGAAGAGTGGGCGCTGGGCGTGGCTACTCCAACGAACTGAGCGCCCGCCCGAGCTGGTCGATCTCGTACCGAGTCGTATACGGCGCCAACCCGATGGTCACCGCACCGCCCTCGTCGTTCACCCCGAGCGCGTCCAGCAGTCGGCTCCCGCCGTGCACCCCGCTGACCGTGCCGATCCTGGCATCGGCGAGCTTGGCCGCCACCTTCTCCGCCTGCATCCCGGCCACGGTGAAACTGACCGTCGGGATGCGGGTGGAGGCGCGGCCGATCACGGTCAGGTTCTCGATCTTCTCGAGCACCTGCATGAGGTGGTCGAACAGCTGGTCGTGATAGTCCTGCAGCGAGGTGATCGACATCTCGAGCCGTTCGCGGCGGGTGCCGGTGGCGCGTTCGTCCAGGCCTGCGAGGAACTCGATCGACTCGGTGAGCCCGGCCAACAGCGCGTACTGGTGCCCGCCGACTTCGAGACGTTCAGCACCCTTGGCATAGGGGTTCAGCGACATCGACGGGATGCGGTCCAGGAACGCGGGGTCGCGGAACACCAGCGCGCCCACCTGCGGGCCACCCCATGAGGGTGCGCTCAAGGCGACCACGTCGGCGTTGAGTTCGTCGATGTCGATCAGCGCGTACGGTGCGGCGCCGAACGCGTCGGCCACCAGCAATCCGCCCACGTCGTGCACCCGATCCGCCGCCACCCGCACGCCCGGCGCGGAGCCCACGATCGGTGACGCGGCGGTGAGCGCGACCAGCCGCGCGGTGGGTCCGATCAGCTCCTCGAACTGCCACGACGGCATCTCGCAGGTCTCGATCTCCACCTCGGCCCAGCGCACGTGCGCGCCGTAGCGGTTGGCGATGCGCAGCCACGGGGCGACGTTGGCTTCGTCGTCCAGGCGCGAGAGCACAATGCCCGTGCCGAGGCCCAGTCGCGAGCTCAAGGATTCGGCCAACCAGGCCAGCAGGACCGCACGATCGGGTCCGAGTACGACACCGGCCGGATCTCCGCCGACCAGATCGGCGACCGCTTCCCTGGCGGCTTCGAGGATCGCGCCGCTGCGCGATGCCGCACCGTGGCGGCCGGTATGCGAGAACGAGGAGGTACGGAAACCTGTTGAGACGGCACGAGATACCGAATCGGGAACCAGCATCCCCGCCTGCGGGTCCAGATGGATCCAGCCGTCGCCCAGGGACGGTATCAGGCCCCGAACCCTCGCGACGTCATAAGTCATGGTGGCCACTTTAAGGGCAGCGGGCGTCCCGGTGTAACCGCGTGGGGGTTTTAGCGCGAACCCGGCACACACGCAATGATGGGGACATGACGCACTCGGAGGATGTCCCCGAATCCATCGTCGTGATCGGTCCCGACGGCCGTCCGGTCACCGTGCCCGCCGACTCCGACGCGGCGCTGACCGGACAGGTCGTGCCCGACGACGACAAGTCCGCGGGCGAGTCCCTGTCGGACATGGTCGAGCAGCCCGCCAAGGTGATGCGCATCGGCACGATGATCAAGCAGCTGCTCGAAGAAGTGCGCGCGGCTCCGCTGGACGACGCCAGCCGTTCGCGGCTGAAGGAGATCCACAAGTCCTCGGTGCGCGAGCTCGAGCAGGGACTGGCACCGGAGTTGCGCGAGGAACTCGAACGTCTCACGCTGCCGTTCACCGACGACTCGGTGCCCTCTGACGCGGAACTGCGGATCGCTCAGGCCCAGCTCGTGGGCTGGTTGGAGGGTCTTTTCCACGGGATCCAGACCGCGCTGTTCGCCCAGCAGATGGCCGCGCGGGCGCAGCTCGAGCAGATGCGTCAAGGTGCGTTGCCGCCGGGGATGCACGCCGCGGACACCAAGTCCGGGAGCCATGTTGGTGGCGGGCAATACCTATGACACCGGCGTAATCGACCAATCGGCGGTCTTTCGGCCCGTTTTCTGACTTTTCGGCGACGAATTGGACGATTACGCCGGGTTCAGCGGCCCGAACACCCCGGCGCCTGCCCGAGGACAACCCTGTAAGGTCGGGGACCGTGCCCAGCGCTGCCGCCCGTCCCGACTCTGAACGCAGTGACGCGCGTACTGAAGAGAGCCCCGTGCAATCCGAAGACATTCCCACCGACGCCGAACTGGCCGAAGTCGCCGAGGCCGAGCACACCACCGACGCACCCCTGCTGGTGAAGACGCCGATGGTGTCGGATTCGCAGACCTTCGGTCGGGCGTTCAAGGACATGCGCGACGGGCTGCACCAGCGCGAACTGTGGTTGTCGCTGGGTTGGCAGGACATCAAGCAGCGGTATCGCCGGTCGGTGTTGGGTCCGTTCTGGATCACCATCGCGACCGGGTTGCAGGCGCTGGCGATGGGCCTGCTGTACTCGACGCTGTTGGATCAGCCGATCAGCGAGTACCTGCCGTATGTGACCGTCGGTTTGATCGTGTGGAACGTCATCAGCGCTTCGATTCTCGAGGGTTCTGATGTGTTCATCGCCAATGAGGGACTGATCAAACAGTTGCCTTCGGCGTTGAGCGTGCACGTGTATCGCCTGGTCTGGCGGCAGTTCCTGTTCTTCATCCACAACGCGGCGATCTACGCGGTGCTGGTGGTGGCGTTCTCGATTTGGCGCAATCTGAACTTCTCGGTGCTGCTGGTGATACCCGCGATTCTGCTGTTGTTCCTCAACGCCATGTGGGTCACCATCGTGTTCGGCATCTTCTCCACCCGCTACCGCGACATCGCCCCGATCCTGGGCTCGATGACGCTGATGCTGTTCGTGCTGACCCCGGTGATGTGGTCGACGAAGGCGCTCGAGGACTCGGTCGGCGGCGCGGGCGACCGGGCCAAGCTGCTCGAGATCATCCCCACCTACCACTACCTGGAAATCGTGCGCGCGCCGTTGCTCGGCGAGCCCGTGGAATGGCATCACTGGGCGGTCGTGGTCGCGATCACCGTGGTCGGCTGGGCCGTGGCGATCCTGGCGCTCAAGCAGTACCGTGCCCGCGTCCCGTACTGGGTTTAGGAGCAGTTCTCGATGAGCCGTGTGAGTATCGAAACCCAGGATGCGTGGGTCGAGTTCCCCATCTTCGACGCCAAATCGCGGTCGCTGAAGAAGGCTTTCCTCGGCAAGGCCGGCGGGGCGATCGGGCGCAACAGCTCCGATGTGGTGGTCGTCGAGGCGCTGCGTGACATCAACCTGTCGCTGAAGGAAGGCGACCGGGTCGGCCTGGTCGGCCACAACGGCGCCGGTAAGTCGACGCTGCTTCGCCTGCTCTCGGGCATCTACGAACCCTCGCGCGGCAGTGCGCGCATCCGCGGCCGCGTCGCCCCCGTTTTCGACCTCGGCGTCGGCATGGACCCGGAGATCTCCGGCTACGAGAACATCATCATCCGCGGCCTGTTCCTCGGCCAGACCCGCAAGCAGATGCTGGCCAAGATCGACGAGATCGCCGACTTCACCGAACTCGGCGAATACCTGTCCATGCCGCTGCGCACCTACTCCACCGGCATGCGAGTGCGGCTGGCGATGGGCGTGGTCACCTCGATCGACCCCGAGATCCTGCTGCTCGACGAAGGCATCGGCGCGGTCGACGCGGAGTTCATGAAGAAGGCTCGCACACGGTTGCAGTCGCTGGTGGCGCGCTCGGGCATCCTGGTGTTCGCCAGCCACTCCAACGAGTTCCTCGCCCAGCTCTGCGACACCGCGATGTGGATCGACCACGGTCAGATCCGCGAACAGGGCGGAATCGAAGACGTTGTGCGAGCGTATGAAGGGCCCGAGGCGGGTAATCACGTGGCACAGGTGCTGCGCGATCTGGAATCCGAGAGCGCTTCCGGCGCAGCGGGCGAGAAGAAGTTGGAGCAGAACAACGCATGAGCGGTCAACGGCCGGAGGCGGCAGCGCAGCGTAACCACGGAGGCCGTCCGAGCATGCGTGGTGTCACAGCATGAGCGGTCTACGTGACGAGGCCGGCCCGGCTGTGGTGCCGGGTGGGTTCAGCATGACGGATCGGCTCGAAGCCTCGACTCCGGCGCGCGTTGAGCCTGCGGCTGTGCTGCCCGCTGATGCCGCCCTGGCGACCAGTGACGCGGGGCTCGAAGGCGCTTCCCTGTCGGATAGCTCGCCCCTGCCTGCTGACGTCGAACCGGCGGAACCCGTTGTCCTTGCTGACGATGCGGAACTTCCCGTGGGTGCCGAACCGGCCGACCTGTCGACCGAGACCGGCCCGAACGCGCGGATCATCGCGGTGGTCGTCACGCACAAGCGGCGTGAACTGCTCGCCGAGTCGTTGAAAGTGCTTGCCTCGCAGTCGCGTCCGGTCGATCACCTGATCGTGGTCGACAATGCCAACGAGGACGCGGTGGCGGAATTGGTTGCGCAGCAGCCGATCGAGGCCACCTATCTGGGCTCGCGTCATAACCTCGGTGGTGCAGGCGGTTTCGCGCTCGGGATGTTGCACGCGCTCACGCAGGGTGCGGATTGGGTGTGGCTGGCCGATGACGACGGGCGCCCCGACGGCCCGGAAGTGCTTGCGACGCTGATCGATTGCGCGCGCAGGCACAATCTGGTCGAGGTGTCGCCGGTGGTGTGCGATATCGAAGAACCCGATCGTCTCGCGTTCCCGCTGCGGCGTGGTGTGGTGTGGCGGCGGTTGCGGTCGGAGTTGGGTGACGAGGACTTCCTGCCCGGTATCGCGTCGCTGTTCAACGGTGCGCTGATCTCGGCGAAAGCCGTTGACCTGATCGGCGTTCCGGACCTTCGCCTGTTCGTGCGCGGTGACGAGGTGGAGGTGCATCGCCGCCTGGTCCGCTCCGGGCTGCCGTTCGGCACCTGCCTGCAGACCGCCTACCTGCACCCCAACGGCGCCGAGGAATTCAAGCCGATCCTGGGCGGGCGCATGCACACCCAGTACCCGGACGACCCGGTGAAGCGCTACTTCACCTACCGCAATCGCGGGTACCTGATGTCGCAGCCGGGTATGCGAAAGTTGTTGCCGCAGGAGTGGATTCGGTTCTCCTGGTTCTTCCTGGTGACCCGTCGCGACCCGGCCGGGTTGAAGGAATGGTTCCGACTGCGGTCGCTGGGACGCAACGAACACTTCGGCAAACCCGACTAGCTCCCTGATATCCAGTCCCCCTGAAATTTGGGGGTAATTCCCTATGGGAACAACGGCTCGGCGCGGCCTACGATGCGAAATGTGACTTCGACTAAGAGTTTCGCGGCCGCCGCCGCTGTCCTCGTCGGCGCAGCCCTGTGTGTGGCCGGGCCGGGCACTGCCCAGGCCGATGACTCCTGCCAACTCGGCTGGTCCAACGTCGGCCCACGCTCCTGCGTGATGAACGAACTACGGACCGCGCCTGTCGCGACCATGGGCAACGGCATCTGCGTCGGCATCCTGAACGCGGCGGGCACCGCCTTCGACGGACCCCTCAACTCCCCGAGCGTGGCACCGGGCGCCACCCACAGCATCGCCTTGCGCATCTCTCAGGGCTTCTCCCCGCTCGGAAACTGGGCGCCCACCGTGCTGGCGTGCGATGTGAACGTCGTCGTCGACTGGCGGAACCTGGACAGCGGCGCCGCCGGCTCGGTGACCCGCTTCGTCCCGGCGGGCGCGACCAGCACCTACCCCGTCCAGGACCTGATCGTCGGCACGGGCCCCGGCCGAGTCCAGCTCACCGTCCGCACCGATAAGCCCAACATCCCCCAGTCGACCGAGGTCTTCGTGCCGTAACGGAAAATGGGTTGCCGGGTCCTGTCGTGGTCCGGCAGAATCGGGTTTCGAACGTTGGAGAGGAGGTGGATGTCCGTGAGTACCCCCGTGTGGATTGCCGTGCCCGGCCGGCGCGATTGCGCGCCTGGCCAGGCCGCTCCGGACACCACCTCAGCTCGCTGAACCCGTTCGTCGGGTTCGGCACCCGACGAAGGATTACTCACGATGGTCGACCACGACCTGCTCGTCCCTTACGGCTGGACCGAAGCCGTAGCTGCTGAATATCTGCCCTTGCTCGGCGACCTCACCCCCGCTCGCATCGTGCGAATGGATCGCAGTGAATGCGATGTGGTGACACCGAAGGGGCCCGCCAGATCCGCTTGCCCACGCGACATCACCGGACTGTGTACCGGCGACTGGGTGGGTATCGACGCCGATAGCACTGTGCGACAACTGCTCCCGCGACGTTCGGCGATCATGCGATCGTCGGTGTCCGGGCGTTCGGTGGCACAGGTGCTGGCCACCAATGTGGATACCGTGCTGATCTGTAGTGCCGCCGACGGTGATGTCGACCTGGGGCGGATCGAACGGATGCTCGCCCTCGCGTGGGAGAGCAACGCGCAACCGGTGGTTGTGCTCACCAAAGCCGATGCGGCGGATCATCTTCCGCTCGACGAAGTACGTGCGGTCGCGCCCGGTGCGACGGTGGTCGCGGTGAGTGCTGCCGCGGAGGTGGGGCTCGACGTGCTCACCGCCGTGCTGACGGGCACCGTTGCCCTGATCGGTCCGTCCGGTGCGGGCAAATCAACCCTCGCCAATGCACTACTCGGTGCGGAAGTGTTCGCTACCAACGCAGTTCGCGCGGTCGATGGCAAAGGCCGCCACACCACCGTCCACCGCGAACTACGCCCACTCCCCGGCGGCGGCACCCTCATCGACACCCCAGGCCTGCGCGGCATCGGCCTCTACGACGCCGCCGAAGGCATCGGCAAAACCTTCAGCGACATCGAATCCCTAGCCGCTGACTGTCGTTTCGCCGACTGCGCCCACGAGTCCGAACCCGGCTGCGCGGTCCAGTCCGCGCTCACCGATGGCACCATCACCGAACGCCGACTGACCAGCTACCGCAAGCTGGCCAGGGAAAACGACTGGATGGCGGCCCGCACCGACAAACGCCTAGCCGCCGAACGCGAACGAGCCTGGCGCGACATCACCAAACAACAACGCAAGCAATACCGCGAACGGGGCCGCCGCTAACGCGAGTCCTCTACCTGGACAGTCGATCACAACGCTGTGGTGGCGGGGGCCTCTCGGCCGATGCCGCCACCACGGCGTGGTGATCTTGATCGGGAAGGCGGCAATCGCCGCGCCCTCCACCTGGACAGGCGGTCACCACGCTGTGGTGGCGGAAGCCTCTCGGCCGATGCCGCCACCACGGCGTGGTGATCTTGATCGGGGATACGGCAATCGCCGCGTCGGAGGGGTCCGGCGCGGCGATTGGCGTGAGGAAGGGGTTAGCTGGGGTCGATGCCGTAGAGGCGGGCCCAGTTTTCTCGGCTGGTTAGTTCGGGGACCGCGGCGCGGTATTCGGCTTGGAGGGCCGGGAGTTCCTTGCGGAGTTTGCGCAGGGTGCGGTAGGTGCGGATCAGGAGTGCGCGGGCGCGGGCCTTGTCGCGGCGGCGGACTCGGACGCCGGACTGGGAGGCGTCGGTGACGACCACGTGGTCGAACAGGCCGATGTGCCACCAGTGCGCGTCTTCGCGGGTGACGCCGATGAGGCCGGGTTGGGTGCGGCCGGTCCACTGGGTGATCGCGCGCTTGATCAGGACCAGGGTGATGCGGCTGGGTTCGCCGCTGGCTCGGCGGACCGAGATGTCGGCGGAGTTCACCGGCGGGGTGGCGGCGGGGTGCTTGATGGTTTCGGGGTAGTCGTTGCGGGTGGAGCGGGCGGCGGCCAGGGCGTCGATGCCGCCGTCGCGCAACGTCTTCGGGCCCTTCATGAAGTCTTCGATGCCCTGCAGCGTGGTGTGCACCAGGCCGTACTGCATGCCGACCAGGTGTTCGGCGATGTAGCGGAAGAACTCGCGGGTGATGGCCTTGCCGTCGAGGTCGGTGTGCAGGGCGCCGACGATCAGGGAGTTACGGGTGGAGAAGTAGCGGGCCCAGTCGTCGTAGTCCTTCCAGTAGAAGTCGGCGTGCCACACGGCGGCGTTGGGCAGGGTGACGGTGACGAAACCGTTCTCCCGCGCGCGGATGCCGTATTCGACGTCGTCCCACTGGAAGAAGATGGGCACGGGCAGGCCGATCTTCTTGACCACCTCGGCAGGGATGAGGCAGGTCCACCAGGCGTTGTAGCCGGCGTCGACGCGCCGTTCCTGGTTCTTCTTGAGCATGGACGTGTTGCGCAGCGCCTTGGGCACCTTCTGGCCGTGCTTGAGTTCGCCCAGGTGCACCTCCTCCGCGCCGACATTGAGGAAGTCGGGGTTCAAAAGGAACAACATCTGCGCGCCGACAAGGGTCGGTTCGACCGTGAGGTTGGCGAAAGCCTGTAGGCGCAGGACGGTTTCGGGCTCGCAGAGGATGTCGTCGTCCATGAGGATGACGTCGGCGTGCTCGTTGGCCGCCGACACCTCGTACAGGCCGCGGGTGAAGCCGCCCGCGCCGCCGAGGTTGGGCTGACGGATGTAGCGCAGCTTGTCGCCGAAGGCGGGCAGCACTTCCTGGAACAGCGGCCGGTCCTGGACCAGGTCGGTGCCCTGATCCACCACGTACACCGCGTCGATCGCGGCGAGCACGGTGGCGTCCGAGGCCAGTGCGGCCACGGTGTGCGCGCAGTCCTCGGCCCGGTTGAAGGTGCAGATCGCGATCGCGACCGGGCGCACCGTCTCGGGTGCCTTGGCGGTCCAGGCCAGTTCGGTGATGTCGAGTTCGCCCCCGACGGCGTCGAACTCGAGCCACAGCGCGCCACCGTCGACGTACTGGTCCAGCGGCGCGGTCAGGCAGACGTATCCGCTGCTGGTGGCCACCAGCGAGGCGATGATGCGGCGGTGCCCGGCGATATCGGAGGCGACCAGGCGCACATTGGCCTTGCCGCCGACGGTCAGGTGCGCGCCGACCGAGACCTCGGTGACGGTGGTCCAGCGCTGCCAGTAGCTGGCGGCCAGGCGACCGAAGTAGGTGTTGGTGTGCGCGGTCGCGCCCTTGGGCAGGTGCAGCGCGTGCCGCTCGCGAACAGCGGCACCCCCCTTGACGACGGCGTAGAGCTCGTCGCTGACCCGTGCCGACGGGCCGGTGAAAATGCCTCTGGCCAGCACGAGCCGCTCGGGTGCGCTGTGTTCACCTCGCAGCGATGCGGGCGCGGCCTCGCGCCGATCGTTCGATTCGGTCACGGCTTGTGTAGCCGACTGCTCCATGAAGTCCTCGAAATTCTCGGTATCGACTGCGCCGACGCAGGCAGTCACGTAAAAGGGCGCGACGGGCGGGGCGAGGATATCAATCGCGCGCCACCGGTGTGCTGTCAGTGAGGTGTAGCCGCACCCCGCGCGTGTTGCTCATCGGTTGCCGACGAGCCGGTGAAAACGAATTTGCCGTAGGCCCAATAGCGGAAGATCACGGCCATGGTCTGGCCGATCACGGTGGCGGCGATGTTGTCGGCCAGCGGCGATGACAAATCCAGGACATAACGGGAAAAGCCGAGGCAGCCCAGTTGCAGGAGAATCGCCACCACATTGACCACCGCGTACAAAAGGTATTCGCGGCCGGGGCTGTCGGTCTTGCGGTGCGAGTAGGTCCACCACTTGTTGCCGAAGTAGGTGACCACCGTGGCCACCACGATCGCGATCACCTTGGCGATCAGCGGAAAGTGATAGAGCACACCTTCGGAGAACCCGAATCCCCCACCCCAGAACACCAGCAGGTTGTAGGTCCCGGCATCGACGAGAAACCCGATCGCCCCGACAACGAGGAACGCCGCACCCTGCCGCAGCCCCGCCACCACCCTTGACACCATTGACGCAGGGGGAGACTCGGACAGATCGGACTGGGACACGGGCCGACCGTACACCGAGCACCTGAACACCCCCGAGATAAGCTCGCGGAACCGGAATGAGCGGATCGGCCGCGCGCTGTGTAGCCTCCCGGTGTCCCACTGCTGCCTAACACCGAGGATTGACCCGGGTGGACTCCACCGAGCTTCGCATTGCCGCCGTGGTTCCCTGCCACAACGAAGAGGCCGCGGTCGCCAAGGTCGTCGCCGACCTCAAGGCCGCCGTGCCGGGGATCGTCGTCTACGTCTACGACAACCTGAGCACCGACCGTACCGCCGAGTGTGCCCGCGAGGCCGGGGCGATCGTGCGCTACGAGAACACCAAGGGCAAGGGCAATGTGGTTCGCCGCGCCTTCGCCGATATCGACGCCGACGTGTATCTGATGATCGACGGTGACGACACCTACGAGGCGTCGGCCGCACCGTTGATGATCAAGACGCTGCTCGACGGCCCGTACGACCACATCCTCGGCGTGCGCAAGCAGGACGCCGCCGACGCCAGCGCCTACCGCAGCGGTCACGAGACCGGCAACAAGGTGCTCAACGGCGTGGTCGGCAAGGTGTTCGGCGAGAACGTCGAGGACATGCTGAGCGGGTTCCGGGTGTTCTCGCGTCGGTTCGTGAAGAGCTTCCCGGCGGTGTCGCGCGAGTTCGAGATCGAGACCGAGCTGACCGTGCATTCGCTGCACCTGCGGGTTCCGCAGACGTCGGTGGCCGTCGGTTTCCGCGACCGTCCCGCGGGCAGCGAGTCCAAACTGCGCACCTACCGCGACGGCACCAAGATCCTCGCGCTGATCCTCGGCTTGGCCCGGCACGAACGCCCCGTCGCGTTCTACGGCCTGTTCGGCACGGTGGCCTGGTTGATCTCGGTGATTCTGACCGTGCCGATCGTGATCGAGTTCTACAACACCCACGAGGTGGCGCGGTTCCCCACGCTGTTCCTGGCGTTCACGCTGCTGCTGCTCGGCAGCCTGGCCTGGACCGCTGGGCTGATCCTGGACGGGATCCGCCGCTCGCGGCATGAGACCGCGCGGCTTGTGTACCTGCGCTATTCGGCTGTCGGGGTGCGCGAGGACATCGCAGCCGGAGAGCGTCGGTGACCACCACGACCGAGCCCGCTGTCGAGCTCAGTAGAACCCCCGCACGCAAGGATCGAGCACTGGCGCCGGTGCGCGCGGTGACCCGGCGGTTCGGTGCCGCCACGGTCGCCTTCGCGATCGTCGCCACGGTGTTCGGCGCCCTGTTCGCCGTGCTCACGCCCGCGTTCTGGGGCCATGACGAGATCACCCAGTTCGGTCGCGCCTACCAGGTCGCGCACGGCGGCGTGTTCCCGCAGCGCATCGTCGACGATCGCGGCGTGGCCTATGGCGGGCAGATCCCGGTCAGCGTCGACGAGCTGATGGGTTACGCCTTCAAGGACTACGGCGACAACCCCGAAGAGCCCGACGCGATGGTGGCCGACCCCGGCGCCTACGACCGGCTCGGCGACGCGGCGGTCTCGGACAAGACCCGGCAGATGTGGTTCACCAATACCGCCGCCTACTCGCCGGTGCCGTATGTGCCTGCGGCCGTTGGCATTCGGCTCGGTGAAGCCCTTGGGCTGAACGTGGGCGGCATGTACCTGCTGACCCGTTTCGCCGGTCTGGTTGCCTATCTGGCGGTCGTCGGCTTCGGGCTGTACGCGTTGCGCGAAAGGCGTTCGCAGTGGCTGGTTTTCACCGTCGCGGTGCTGCCGATCGCGCTGTTCCAGGCGGGCACCGTCACCGCCGATACGCTCACCAACGCGCTGGCGATCATGGTGTCGGCGCTGCTGTTGAAGGCGCTGTTCGTCGGTGATCGTCTGCGCCCGGTGGAAACCGGCGCCCTGCTGGCCGCGACTATCGCACTGCCCCTGAGTAAACCGACGTACGTGTTGCTGGCGATGCTCGTTGTGGTCATCCCGGCCGACCGGCTCGGTTTCGCCGGAAAGCTCAAGATCGTGCCGTGGCTTTTCGCGGTGACCGGCGGTGTGCTCTTCCTGGCCTGGACCAAGATCGCGGCGAAGACCGGCGAGGGCATGGGCCTGATGCGCCCGCCGCATCAGTGGGGTCAGGTGCGTCCCGGCGACCAGCTGAAGGGAATCCTTTCCGACCCACTGCAATTCGTGCACGTGTTCGGCGAGAGCATCGCGCTGCGCGACCATCGCTGGTTCAACCAGTTCTTCGGCGAACTCGGTTTCGCGTATGTGGATGTGCCCGCGCTGTCGATGCTGGCGTGCCTGCTGGCGTTCGCGGTGAGTTTCGGGATCGTCGACCGAATGAACACTGCCACAGCGACTTTCCGTCGCACGCTGATCGTGGCGCTGGTGGTTCTCGCGAGCGTGGCGATGATCTACGTGACGCTGTACATGTCGTTCACGCCGGTGGATTTCTACCTCATCGACGGCGTGCAGGGCCGGTATTTCGTGCCGCTGGCGATCATGGGATTGGCCGTGCTGGCACGGATCGTGCCGCTGCGGCTGACCAATTCCGACGGGGTGATTCCCACCCGCGGCACCGCGATCACTATCGCCTGCGCGTCGACTTTCGCGCTGATCGCCACCGCCGCAACGTATTACACCGTCGTCTGGGGATAATTCCCCAGACGACGGGGGGAATTACAGCGTCTTTTCGCCCGCGGCCGCGTAGGCCCGTTCGGTATCGGCCTTTTTCGGCCGCCACCACTGCTCGTTGTCGCGGTACCAGGCGACCGTATCGGCAAGTCCCGCACGGAAATCCGCGTAGCGCGGCGACCAACCCAGTTCCGAACGAAGCAGGCTCGCGTCGATGGCGTAGCGCTGATCGTGGCCGGGACGATCGGTCACGTGGTCGAAATCGGTGGGCTCGCGATCGAAAGCTTGCAGGATGAGCTGCACGACAGTGAGGTTGTCGAGTTCGCCCTGCGCGCCGATCAGATAGGTCTGGCCGGTGCGGCCGCGTTCGAGAATGTCCCAGACCGCGCGATTGTGGTCTTCGACGTGGATCCAGTCGCGCACCTGGTGCCCGGCGCCGTACAGGCGCGGGCGCACCCCGTCGATCAGGTTGGTGATCTGGCGCGGGATGAACTTCTCCACGTGCTGGTACGGGCCGTAATTGTTGGAGCAGTTCGACAGGGTCGCGCGGACGCCGAAAGACCTGGTCCAGGCGCGAACCAGCATGTCGCTGCCCGCCTTGGTCGCCGAGTACGGGCTGGACGGGTTGTAGGCGGTGGACTCGGTGAAACCCGGTTCGTCGGGGGTGAGATCGCCGTACACCTCATCGGTGGAGACGTGGTGGTAGCGCACATCGTGGCGGCGCACGGCCTGCAGCAGCGAGTAGGTGCCCACGATATTGGTCTGCACGAACGGCCACGGCTCGGCCAGGGAGTTGTCGTTGTGGGATTCCGCGGCGAAATGCACGACCGCGTCCACCCCGCTGACCAGATTGTCGACCAGATCGAGATCGGCGATATCGCCGTGCACGAATTCGATCCGGTCCGCCACCGGATCCAGCGACGCCCGGTTGCCCGCATAAGTGAGCGCGTCCAGCACTGTCACTTGGACATCCGGGCGCGTGGCCACGGTTTGTTGGACGAAATTTGCACCGATGAACCCGGCCCCGCCGGTAACGAGCACTCGCACGGCGTCAACGATACGTGCCTTCGGCGGGCCTTCGAAACGAAAGTACGGTCGTTATGCGATGTCGAAACGTCTCCGGTCCGTATCCGAGCCGCTATTTACACTGTGATCTCCATCACGTTACCCGGGAGTAAGTGAAGACTTTGGGTCTGTTTTCCTGAGAAAAACCCCGGTCAACGCTCAGGTTTCTCACAGCGCACCGGCATTGGGGTACCGATGGTGAACAAAACTTGAACTAACAGTCACAGCAGGTTCACCTCTGGTTAGCTGCGGAGGCTTTTGATCTACGAGTCCCCTCCGCACGCTCCAACTTTGAGGTTTCAACACAATGCTGATGAGGAAATTCGCCGCCACGTCGGCGCTGCTGATCGCTGCCATGGGCGTCACCGCCGGCACCGTCAACGCCGCGCCGGCTGAAGAGGCCGCCCCGATCAACTACACCGCCGAGGTTGTCGACGGTTCCAAGTCCATCATCACCATCGACTCGGGCTCGCTCGTCGCTGAGGATGGCCAGTTCAAGATCAAGGCCGCCGACGGCAAGACCGTGGCCGCGACCGCACTGACCTACCAGATCGATGACTTCCAGCTGCCGATCCTGGCCGACATCTCGGGCAAGTCCGCGACGCTGACCCCCGTGGTCGACCCGGCCCAGGCCGTCTACAAGCCCGTCGCCCTGCCGTACCAGAACGTGGCGCCGTGGAAGACCGAGTACGAGCGTGAGCAGGCCGCCTGGAGCCGTCTGACCTCCACCATCTCCATGGGCGCCACCGTTGGCACCCTGGTCGGTGGCCTCACCGGTGCGGCCATCGGCTGCGTCGCCGGTGCGCTCGCGGGCACCGTCGTGACCGCCGCCCTGGCCACCCTGTTCGGTGCGGGCCCGGTCGTCGGCTGCATCGCGGGTGCGGGCGCTGTCGGCTTCATCGGTGTGCTGATCGGTCAGATCTTCGTGACCGGCCCGGTCGCGATCGCCGCTGCCGTGCAGTACTTCTCCACCATCAACCAGCCCTTCACCCCCCCGGCCAAGTAATTTCGCCGTAGGACAGAAGGAAAGCGGCCCCCGCCCGGAGAAATCCGAGCGGGGGCCGCTTCTGTATTTCGAGGAACTCCAAGAAGTTTCAAGGGCCAAGGGTCCAGGGGCCCACGTCTCCGTAGGCCCCCAAACCCGAGTCGACTCGTTCGGCCGATCGCGATCAGGACCGTCCGAGTCGGTTCGGTGGCCTAGGCCGTGCGGGCCCGTTGGGCCGGTTCTACCGCCGTGCGAACGAATTTCGCGACCCGTCCCAGTGCCGAGCGGCTTTCCGGCATGCTCGGCAGGATGCTCATGAACGCGTGCACCTGACCCCGCCATAGCTCGAGGGTGTTGGGTACGCCCGCGGCGGTGAGGCGGTGGGCCATGAGTTCGCAGTCGTAGCGCAGTAGTTCGTCTTCGGCGGCGATGAGCAGGACCGGGGGCATTCCGGCGAGGTCGGCGTTCACCGGGGACAGCGCCGGGTCCAGTGGGCCTTCGTGCTCGGCACCCAGCCGCACAACGGCTTCCAGACCGGCCAAGGGGATGTACGCGTCCCGTCGAACATTCACGTACCCCTCCTTCGCCCGATAATCCAGGTCGAGCAGCGGGCTCAACCCCACCAACCCGGCAGGCAGCGGCAGCCCGATGTCCCGAGCCCGGATTGCGGTGGCGAAGGTGAGGAAGCCGCCCGCGGAATCGCCGGCGAACACGATCTTCGCGGGATCGGCCCCGTGCCGCAGCAGCCAGCGGTAGGCGAGCACACAGTCGTCGATGGAGGCATCGATCGAACCGGGCAGCTGCCGGTACTCCACATTGAGCACGGGCAGCCCGGTGCGCCTGGCCAGCCCGGCCACCACCGCGCGGTGCGTCTGCAGCCCACACACCGCGAATCCGCCGCCGTGCAGGTACAGCACCGCCCCGTGCCGCACCGCGCGGGAACCGCCCGCGGGTCGCACCATTTCCATCTTGAATCCGCCGAGCTGGATCTGCTCGCGTTCGATGCCGTGCGGTTCGGGGCGCAGTCGCGACAGCAGGTCGACCGCGACAGCCCCTACCGGGATCGTGGCCCGGTTGATGGGCACGTTGCGCAGCAGCGGCCCGATCAGGCCGACGCACGCGCCCATCAGTACCCGCGAGGACGTGCTGTTGCCGCCCGCGTTGACGACGATGCCGGGCTCGGGCCTGCGGGCGCTGCCGATCGAGGACACGGGCGCGAGCCCGCCCATCACGCCGGTGATCTTCGTGGCGACCATCGCGCACCTACCTTCGCAGCTGGCGCGTCGACCCCCTGACCAGGCGAACCCCCGGAGCGGATGTCAACGCTGACATCTAACACAGTGATGTTTCACACATCGGCGCTCACCTAATCAGATGAGCGTCGTGTCTGTACTGGTTATCGCCCGACACGCCCAGTCGCGAAACCTTCGTGATCAATTCGTCGACGTGTCGGAACCTCGTCGTCTCCGTCGCGGACCGAGCTGGCAGACTTGCCACCTATGCGCGGAATCATCTTGGCGGGCGGCACCGGCTCACGGCTGCACCCGATCACGCGCGGGGTGAGCAAGCAGCTCGTCCCGGTCTACGACAAACCCATGGTCTACTACCCGCTGTCCACCCTCATGCTGGCAGGTATCGACGACATTCTGGTGATCACCACGCCGGAGGACGCCGACGCGTTCGCCCGACTGCTGGGCGACGGCAGTCAGTTCGGCGTGAACATCACCTACGTGGTTCAGCACACGCCCGACGGCCTGGCCTGCGCGTTCGTGCTCGGCGCCGACCACATCGGCAACGAACCGGCCGCGCTGGTGCTGGGCGACAACATCTTCCACGGCCCGGGTCTGGGCACCAGCCTGGAACGCTTCCACGACATCGACGGCGGGGCGGTGTTCGCCTACTGGGTGAAGGACCCGACCGCCTACGGCGTGGTGGAGTTCGACAGACAGGGTCGCGCGATCTCCATCGAGGAGAAGCCGAAGGTCCCGCGCAGTAATCACGCCATCCCCGGCCTGTACTTCTACGACAACGACGTGGTCGCGATCGCGCGCGAGCTGAAACCGTCGGCGCGCGGAGAGTACGAGATCACCGACATCAACCGCGTCTACCTCGAACAGGGCAGGCTCAGCGTCGACGTCCTGGCCCGCGGCACCGCCTGGCTGGACACCGGCACCTTCGACTCCCTGCTCGACGCCGCCAACTACGTGCGCACCATCGAGGAACGTCAGGGCCTCAAGATCGGCGTACCAGAGGAAGTGGCCTGGCGACGCGGCCTGATCTCCGACGAACAGCTGTGCAAGCTAGCCGAACCGATGGTGCGTTCGGGCTACGGCCGCTACCTGCTCGACCTGATCGACCGCGGAAAAGACTGGTAGCGCATGGAGTTTCGTGAACTGGCCATCCCCGGTGCGTGGGTGGTCACCCCGCGCCTGCACGGCGACGACCGCGGGATGTTCTGTGAATCGTTCAAGGCCTCGGAGTTCGAGAAGGCCACCGGACGCCCCTTCGCACTGCACCAGGTGAACACCTCGGTCTCGGCGGCAGGGGTGCTGCGCGGGATCCACTACACCGACGATCCGCCCGGTCAGGCCAAGTATGTGACCTGTGTGCGCGGGGCGTTCCTCGATGTCGTGGTGGACCTGCGGCCCGGCTCGCCGACCTATGGGCGCTGGGACAGTGTGTTGCTCGACGACGTGGACCGCCGCTCGGTGTTCCTGTCCGAGGGACTCGGCCACGCGATCCTGTCGCTGGAGAACCGTTCGACCGTCACGTACCTGTGTTCGCTCGAGTACTCCCCCGAATTCGACAGGGACATGGACGCTTTCGATCCGCAGCTGGGGATCGACTGGCCGACCGAAGGCCGCGACGGCCGCCCGCTCACCTATGTTCGCTCCGCGAAAGATGAAGTCGCGCCGAAGTTTCGGGCATAGCAAAACGGCACCACCCGCGAAAGGTGGTGCCGTTCAGCATTATCAGGCAGGTTCGAGAACCTTGTCCTCGACCACAGGACCATCCACAACCGGCTTGCGGAACCGGGGCAGGAACACCGTAAGGGCAAGCAGCGCACCGACAATGGTGACGCCCGCCGCGAACTCCAGACCCGGCCGGTAGGTATCCAGCATCTGCTGCGGAGTGGCACTCTGACCGTGCCCGCCGGAGGTGACGATGGCGGTGGTCACCGCGAGCACGATCGCCGCGCCGACCTGCATCGACGTCTGCAGCACACCGGCCGCCAGACCCTGCTCGTCGTCATCGATACCGCTGGTGGCCTGCACGTTGATCGCCGGGAAACCGACCCAGCCGATGCCGATCAACAGGATCGCGGGCAGCAGCATGGTCCAGTAATCGGGGGCGGTATCCAGTCGCAGGAACAGCAGGTAGCCGATCGCCATCACGCTCATGGTGACCGCGATGACCGGCCCGGTGCCGAAACGGTCGATCAGCTTCTCGGAGAAGAACGCCGACGCCACCACCAGGATGCCGACCGGCAGCAGAGCCATCGCCAGCTTCAGCGCCGACCATTCCAGGGTGTCCTGCATGTACAGGGTCACGATGAACTGCCAGGAGAAGTACGAACCGGCGACCGCGATGATGGCCAGGCTGGCCCGCAGCAGCGAGGCCTTGCGCAGGATGCCCAGGCGGATCAGCGGGTGCTGCACGCGCTGCTCGGTGATCACGAACGCGGCGAACAGGGCGATCACCGCGAGGAACGAACCCAGCGTGCGCACCGAGGTCCAACCCACTTCGGGCGCGGTGACCACGGTGTAGACCAGCAGCAACATGCCCGCAGTGGACAACAGCGCACCTAGTAGATCGTGTCCGCCTTCTTCGGCCTTACCGTCGCGAGGCACCAGCGCGAACGCGGCGATCAGGGCGGCGACGGCGATCGGGACGGGCAGCAGGAAGGTCCAGCGCCAGCCGACGCCGGTCATCAGGCCGCCGAACAGCAGACCCATGGAGTAGCCGCCCGCACCGAACACGGTGTAGATCGACAGCGCCTTGTTGCGCGCTTTTCCTTCGGCGAACGTGGTGGTGATGATCGACAGGCCGGTCGGCGCGGTGAACGCGGCGGCCAGGCCCTTGATGAAACGGGTCGCGATGAGCAGGGCGGGGTCGCTGACCAGGCCGCCGACCAGCGAGGCGACGGCGAACACCGCCAGCGCGATCAGGAAGACCTTGCGTCGGCCCAGCAGGTCGGCGGTGCGTCCGCCCAGCAGCAGCAGGCCGCCGTAGCCGAGGATGTAGCCGCTGACCAGCCACTGCAGGGTGGAGGTGTCGAGGTCGAGTTCGGCGCCGATGGACGGCAGGGCCACGCCGATCATCGAGACGTCGAGGCCGTCGAGGAACAGGACGATGCACAGGGTGATCAGCATGCCCCACAGGCGGAGGGGCCATCTGGTGGGATCGGTCGCCTGATCTGCGGCCGAGAGCGTTGCTGGCGAAGTCATGCGGAGGACATTACATGCGCACGCATTAATTGCCAACACATAAAATGACGTTGCATAAGGTTGCTAGGACCTCTAAGATGGGGCCATGTTGAACCCGGCCGAAACCACAGCTCGGCGCGAAGAAGCGCCGTCCGAGCTGGTCGGTCAGTGGCGTGAACTCCTCGGCAGACATGCCGCGGTGAGTTGTGCGCTGGAGAAGGCGCTACAGAACGACCATCAGATCGGCCTCAGCGAATTCGAAACGCTGGACCGCCTGGTCGACGCGGCCTGTCAGAAGTACCGCATGACGGAGCTGGCGCACGACATCTACCTCAGCCAAAGCGCGCTGTCCCGCGCCGTGGCCAGGCTCGAACGCGACGGCCTGGTGGAACGCAGCATGTGCGATCTCGACCGCCGCGCCATCTTCGTGCAGCTCACCGACAAGGGCAGGCAGGTCTACGACGCAGCCCTGCCCACCCACCGTTCGGTGCTCGCCGGCTCGTGGAACAGCCCTACAGCTTGCCCGTAGCGGCCGCGGTGATGTCGACGAACGCGTCGCGGTACCGCTCGAACTCCGCGGGCTTGTCCAAATACGTGCTGCCCGCGAAGGTTTCGACGTAGACCACCGGCGGCTCCGGTCGATCCACCGAATCGTCGACCCCGAACTCCAGGATCACGAACCGGCCCGACTCGAGACCGGCGTGATAGCCCGAATCCGCCGGAACCACATCGATATTCACCGTTTCACGCTCGGCCAGCTCTTTCAATCGAGCCAGCTGACCTGCCCGCACGCGGTCGTCACCGATGCGGCGGGTGAGCACCGACTCGGCGAGAACGACATGCAGGTGCAACGGTGAATCGGTCCTGGCGATCAGGGCCTGCCTGGCGGCCAGTACCGCCAGCCTGCGTTCCAGCTCCGACTCGGTCAGCTCCGGAATGGTCTGCTCGAGAAGGGCTTTCGCGTACTCCTGCGTTTGCAGCAGCGCCGGGATCAGGCCGTCCTCATAGACGGACAGCTCCGAAGCGGCTTCCTCGAGGCCGATATAGACCTCGAAGCCCTCCGCGATCACGTCGCCGTAGCTCGTCCACCAACCCCTGGCCTTGGTTTCCCGAGCCAAGGCGGCCAGCGGTTCGACCAGATCGGTCGGCGCGCCGTACACCTTGCACATGGCTTCGACGTCGAGGCTGCGCAACGACGTCTGCCCCGTTTCGATCCGCCAGATCTTCGCTTCCGACCATTCCAGTTGCGATGCAGCGGTTCTCGTGGTCATCCGCGCACGATTGCGCAGGTCACGTAAGTGCCTGCCCAGCTGCCTGCGCGGCATGGTCGAACCGGTGACGCCCTGTGGTGAAGCCATACTTCCCCCCTGTATCCGAAACATCGGTCTCCCTCATAACTTTCGGAGACCGCCCTAACCAGCCGACATATCGTCGGATCTGCGTACGGATTGTTTCACAATGAATCGGACACCGCGCGAGACCTACTTTTTCTTTCTGAACCGCCAGAACTGGACGGCGCGAACGTCTTCCGACAGCTGGTTCACCGGTTCGGCCACATCCGACAGCGCCTGGAACAGACCGTCGGCCAGTTCGCTGATGTGCTCCACGCGTCCGGCCAACCTGGCTGCGTTGTCGGCGAATTCGAGCATCAGGCGCACCGAGGCCGCGATCGTCAGGCCCAACGGCACCGCCACCAGCGCGGCGAGCACACCAAGCAGCGCAGAGGCTTTCCACATCAACACCGTGAACGCGATCGGTGCGCCGATCCCGAACGACACCACGCCCAACACGTAGGCCAACGGCAACAAAGTCCTGGTAGCGGGCCTGCGGAACTGCACATCCAGCAGCGAACGACCCGCTTCGGCGGCCCACTGTTTGGCCGAACCGGTACTGCGGAACGGCTCTTCGAACCCCGCGTCGCGCGCCAGAGCCGCGGCGTACGTATCTTCTTCCTCGGCGTCCGATCGTGACGCCGAACGCTTCCGATCGGTCTCTTTCCAAGACAGCCAACGTGATTCGGCTTCGAACTCCTCGGCGACCTCCTCGGTCGATTCCGGCGTTCCAGGCACTTCGGTCATGCCCGAATCCTGCCGCCCTTTCCACCGACACGCCAACCCGCGCGACGCCGTACCTGCGATAGCGAAGGTTGCACAACTGAGACGAAGCAGACACTGACGAATATTTTTCGAGAACGGCGTAACAAGTCGGCCACCCCGCGCCGATACGCCCATGAACGCAGCAACGACAGCTTCAGGGCCCACGAGGACAGATCATCGGGCCCATGAACGCAGAACAAGAGCTCGGGGAATGGAGAACACAGTGCGCACGACGTTTCCGACCACCACTACGGCGGCCGACAAGGGTGCCGCCGCGCAGGAGTACGCCGCGCGTGGCTGGACGGTCGCCGAAACCACCAACGGCCTGTGCCTGATCACCGACGACGAGGTCTCGGCCATCGAGATCACCGGTGAGATCGCCGGCGAGGTCCGTCGCTTCCTGCGCGCCAACAACCTGTCCGGCCCCGTGATCGAGATCCCGGGTACCGAGCGTCGCGAGATCCACCTGGTCACCGGCGTGCGCAAGGCCGCCATGGCGATCGCCGCCATGCGTGAGGCCGGCGTGCTCGTGCACACCGACGGTGCCAGCATCCCGCTGCCGCCCACCCAGCTGGCCGCCGGTTCGGCTTCCTGGGGCGTCGCGCCCACCGAAGCCCGCTGGATCCCGCCGGTCGTGGCGCTGGGTGCGGCTGTTCGCTCGGCGCTGTCCCGCAAGGGCCAGAGCAGCGGCAAGCGCAAGCTGACCCTGGCCAGCTGAGCCCGAACTTCCCGAACCCGCGAAACGCGACGCCTCCCCGACGTCGCAGTTCGCGGGTTTTCGGCGTTTCCGGACGTCAGTGGGCGTAAGCATGAGGGATGCGCTCGCTGCTTCGAACCTGTCCGCTGTGTGAGGCTGTTTGTGGTCTGACCGTCACGCTCGACGACGCGGATCGGGTGGTGTCGGTGCGTGGCGACCGCGACGACCCGTTCAGCAAGGGCTTCCTCTGCCCGAAGGGTGCCAGCTTCGGCAAGCTCGACGACGATCCCGACCTGGTCAGCACGCCGCTGATCCGCGACGGTGACGGGTTTCGTGAGGCGAGTTGGGACGAGGCCTTCGAGCTGATCGCGGCCGCGTTCGCCGACATTCCGTCCAGTTCGACCGCGCTGTACCTGGGCAATCCCAATGTGCACACCGTCGCGGGCACGCTGTACCTGCCCGCGCTGATCCGCGCGATGAGTACCAGACACCTGTACAGCGCCAGCACCGCCGATCAGATGCCCAAGCAGGTCGCGGCCGGGTTGATGTTCGGCGATCCGCTCACCGTGCCGGTGCCCGATCTCGACCGCACCGATTTCCTGCTCATGCTCGGTGCCAATCCACTCGAATCCAACGGGTCGCTGTGTACCGCGCCCGATTTTCCGGGGCGCTTGAAGGCGTTGAAGGCGCGCGGCGGCAAGCTGGTGGTGGTAGATCCGCGTGCGACCAGGACCGCCGCGATCGCCGACCAGCACCTGTTCATCCAGCCGGGCTCGGACGCGTACCTGCTGTTCGGGATCGTGCACACACTGTTCGACGAGGGTTTGACCGACGTGCGGGTCGAGGTCGCCGGGCTGGACGAGCTGCGGGCAGCGGCTGCGGACTTCGCGCCGGAAGCGGTGGCCGCGCGCACCGGTATCGCCGCCGACACCATTCGCATACTCGCCCGCGAGCTGTCTGCCGCGCCTTCCGCCGCCGTCTACGCGCGGATCGGCACCTGCACCGCCGAGTTCGGCACGCTCACGCAGTGGCTGGTCGACGTCGTCAACACGCTCACCGGCAACCTCGACTCCCCCGGCGGCGCGATGTTCGCCAACGCGGCCGCCGGCGGGGTGGCTCGCAGCAGGCCGTTCCGGCTGGGTCGCTGGGTCAGCCGGGTGCGCAAACTGCCCGAGGCGATGGGTGAGCTGCCCGTCGCGACACTGGCCGACGAGATCGAAACACCAGGTGAAGGGCAGATCCGCGCGCTGGTGACGGTGGCCGGTAACCCGGTGCTGTCCGCGCCCAGCGGGGCACGGCTGGACAAGGGGTTGGCCGGGCTCGAGTTCATGGTCAGTGTCGATCGGTACGTCAACGAGACCACCCGGCACGCGAACGTGATCCTGCCGCCGCCGCGCTCGGTGCAATCGCCGCACTTCGACTTCGCGCTGCTGCAGTTCGCGGTGCGCAACTACGCGCGGTACTCGCCGCCGCTGGTCGCGCTGGGTGACCGGCCGTCGGAAGCGGCGGTGATCGCCCGGCTGGCAGCGGCGGTGAGTGGGCAGCCGCACGCGGGCACGGGGGAGGCGAGTCCGATCAATGTGATCGACGAGCTCGTGATCGCGGGGACCTTGCACAAGGCCGGGATGAGTGAGCGGCGCGACGAGCTGACCGGGGCCGATACGACTGAACAGCGTCTTGATCTGATGCTCAAGCTCGGGCCGTACGGTGCTTGGAATGACGGCTCACTCAGCCTGAAAACCCTTCTCGATAGCCCGCACGGCGTCGACCTCGGAGCCTTGCAACCGCGGTTGCCGGGGGTTCTTCGGACCGCGTCGAAAATGGTCGAACTGGCACCGCCGCAGCTGCTCGCGGACGTCACGCGCCTGCGAGAGGGGCTGGCCAGTACCGCGCCCGCGATGGTGCTGATCGGGCGCAGGCAGTTGCGTTCGAACAACAGCTGGATGCACAACGTGGAAGGACTGGTCGGCGGCTCCAACCGCTGCACGCTGCTGGTTCATCCCGACGACGCGACCCGCCTGGGCCTGGGCGAACAGGCCCAGATCACCTCGGCGGCCGGCTCATTGACCGTGCCGATCGAACTGACGCCGACGATCATGCCCGGCGTGGTGAGCCTGCCGCACGGTTGGGGGCACGCGGCCAGCACCACCCAGTCGGTCGCGTCGGCACATCCCGGAGTGAATGCCAATGTGCTGACCGATGATTCGGTGGTCGACGCGGTGTCGGGGACGGCGGTGTTCAACGGGGTGCCGGTGACAGTGGGTCCCGCCTGACCCGAAGCTGTTGCGCAAACGCACCTTTCACCCCATTCGCAACAATGGACACGCCCCACTATCGGTGAGAGTCCCCTAGACTGAATGAGATTGCGGTCACAGCGGGGGTTTCATTGCGAAGCCCGCATCCACCGGTACGGCTAGCGAAGGGGTCCTGATGCCCGAAAATCTCGTCGGCAGCGATGGAGAGCACGAGCTACAGGACACGTTAGGCACTGCTGACCGGGCCGAACGGTTCTACGACGACCAGGTGATCGACTACCTCAACCCCACGATGATCGACTTCGTCGCGCGCATGGACATGGCCTTCATCGCCACCTCCGACTCGCACGGCGAATGCGACTCCAGCTTCCGGGCCGGCACGCCGGGATTTCTGCACGTGATCGACGACCGCACCGTCGCGTACCCCGAATATCGGGGCAACGGGGTCATGGCGAGCCTGGGCAATGTGCTCGAGAACCCGCACGTGGGGATCCTGATGATCGACTTCGTGCGCGACCTCATCGGGCTGCACATCAACGGGAAAGCGCGCATGGTCGCCGACAGCGAGCTGCGCGACACCGTCACCGATCTGCCCGCGCCCGCGCGCGGTCGGACCGCGCAGGTGTGGGTGGTCGTCGACGTCGAAGAGGCTTATATCCACTGCCGCAAGCACATTCCGCAGATGGTGCCGGTCGCGCGGGATCAACGGGAATGGGGCACCGACAACGTGCGCGCCAAGGGCGGGGACTACTTCGGCGTCAAGGCGGGCAAACGCGCACCGGCTGTGGCCGAGGCCAGCTGACCTACTTGATCTTGAAGATCACGACCCGCTGCACGATGAAATTGATCACCGTCGCGGTGCCCTGCGCGATCACGAAGGCCACCGGCTGACGCCACCACTTGTCATCCAACGCGAAGAACAGCAGCGCGTAGATGCCCACCTGCACCGCGAACGTCACCGCGTACAGGGCCACGACCGCGATGAACCGCGACCTGCTGGGCTCCGCTTTGAACGTCCAACGGCGGTTGATCAGGTACGCGGTGGTCGTGCCCGCGATGAAACTGATCACCTTCGCCAAGATCTCCGGCAAGCCCAACACGTTCGACAGCAACGTCAGCAGGCCGAAATCCACGATCGCGGAAAAGCCGCCGGTCAGCGTGAACCGCACGATCTGCGTCTTGAGGTCGACATCGGTTCCACCGGGCTCGTCGACCAGGGGAATCTCGGCGGGCAGCGGCAGATGCGGTTGGGCTTGCACGTGAGAAGAGTACGAGACCGGCGCACTGTCGTGCCATGCATGTAGCCTCTTAGCCGATGTCTGAGAAGATTTCGACCACCAACGACGAGGCGTTCGCGCTACCCACGCGCACGCGCAAGCTCACCGGTTGGGGTCGCACCGCACCCACGTCCGCCGAAGTGCTCTCGACCAGCGATCCGGAACTGATCGTCAAGGCCGTGCGCATGGTCGCGCAGGACAACGACTCCAAGCCGGCGCATCTGCGACGCGGCGTGATCGCGCGTGGCCTGGGCCGCTCGTACGGGGACAACTCGCAAAACGCGGGTGGCCTCGTCGTCGACATGCCCGCGCTGAACAAGATCCACAGCATCGACGCGGCCACCCGCCTCGTCGACGTGGACGGCGGCGTCGACCTCGACCAGCTGATGAAAGCCGCGCTGCCGTTCGGCCTGTGGGTTCCGGTGCTGCCGGGCACCCGCCAGGTCACCATCGGCGGGGCCATCGGCTCCGATATCCACGGCAAGAACCATCACAGCGCGGGCAGCTTCGGCAACCACGTGCGCTCGATGGACCTGCTCACCGCCGACGGCGTGGTCCGCACGATCACCGCCGAGTCCGACCCCGAACTGTTCTGGGCGACCATCGGCGGCTGCGGCCTGACCGGCATCATCCTGCGCGCCACCGTGGAGATGACCCCCACCGAAACGGCGTACTTCATCGCCGACGGCGACGTCACCTCCACCCTCGACGAGACCATCGCCTTCCACAGCGACGGTTCCGAGGACAAGTACGAATACAGCTCGGCCTGGTTCGACGCCATCAGCCCGCTGCCCAACCTGGGTCGCGCGGCGATCTCGCGCGGCAACCTGGCCAAGGTCGACCAGCTGCCCAAGAAGCTGCAGAAGGACCCGCTGCGGTTCAACGGCAAGACCTTCTTCACGCTGCCCGACGTGTTCCCCAACGGCCTGGCCAACAAGTACACGTTCGGCCCGATCGGTGAGATCTGGTACCGCAAGTCCGGCACCTACCGCGGCAAGGCGCAGAGCCTGACCGCGTTCTACCACCCGCTGGACATGATGGGCGAATGGAACCGTGGCTACGGCTCCAACGGTTTCCTGCAGTACCAGTTCGTGGTGCCGCCGGAGTCGGTCGACGAGTTCAAACGCATCATCATCGACATCCAGCGCTCGGGTTTCTACTCGTTCCTCAACGTGTTCAAGCTGTTCGGCGAGGGCAACCAGGCGCCGCTGAGCTTCCCGATGGCGGGCTGGAACATCTGCGTCGACTTCCCGATCTCGCCCGGACTCAACGAGTTCGTCACCGATCTGGACCGACGCGTGCTCGAATTCGGCGGCCGTCTGTACACCGCCAAGGACTCGCGCACCTCCGCCGAGACCTTCCACAAGATGTACCCGCGGATCGACGAGTGGATCAAGGTCCGCCGCAGCGTCGACCCGACCGGTGTGTTCATGTCCGATATGGCCAGGAGGCTGGAACTCCAGTGATCAACGCAGTTGGCAACCCGCAGACCATCCTGCTCTTCGGTGGCACCTCCGAGATCGGTCTCGCGATCGTGGCCGAGTACCTGGCCAAGGGCCCCGCACGAGTGATCCTGGCGAACCTGCCCGGCGATCCGCTGCTCGAGCAGGCCGTGAGCACCGTGAAGGCCGCCGGTGCGAGCGAGGTCGACGTCATCGACTTCGACGCCCTGGATACCGAATCGCACCCCAAGGTCGTGGACGCCGCGTTCGCCGCCGGTGACGTCGACGTCGCGATCGTGGCGTTCGGTGTGCTCGGCGACGCCGAGGAACTGTGGCAGGACCAGCGCAAGGCGGTCATGACCGTCGGCATCAACTACACCGCGGGCGTGTCCGTGGGCGTGCTGGTCGGCGACAAGTTCAAGGCCCAGGGCCACGGCCGCATCCTGGTGATGTCGTCGGTCGCCGGCGAGCGCGTGCGCCGCTCCAACTTCGTCTACGGCTCCACCAAGGCGGGCCTGGACGGCTTCTACCTGGGCCTGGGCGAAGCCCTTCGCCCCTTCGGCGCCCGCGTCACCGTCATCCGCCCGATGCAGGTGCGCACGTCCGCGACCAAGGCGCACTGGGAAGCCACCGGCTCCAAGGAAGCCCCTCTCACCGTCGACCCGGAAGACGTGGCTCGGCTCGCCGTCGCCGCGTCCGAGAAGGGCACCGAGATCGTCTGGGCGCCGGGCGAGGCCCGCTTCCTGATGTCGGCCCTGCGCCACGTGCCGCGCCCGATCTTCCGCAAGCTGCCGATCTGATCGTTCGCCGCTCACGACTGCCGCATCGTCCTAGGATGATGCGGCAGTTCGCGTTTCCGACCAGGTCGAGGGAGGTCCGCATGTCCGCGATGCACATCGAGATCGACGAAACGGTCCTTGCCGAAGCAATGCAGCTCGGGGGCCACCCAACCGAATCGGCCGCAGTAGCCGCCGCCCTGACCGAATACAACGAAACGCACGGTCGCGCGGCTCTCGAACTGCGTGCCAACCCCTATAAGCCCGGTCGACTCCGACGGCTGACGGTACCCTGAGTGGATGACCGCAGCGTTCGATGACATGCCCCTGCAGGATCTCGTCCGCTATCTGACCGAGGCGGAGCAGCGAGATCTTCGGCCGGTAGTGCTGCGACTTGTGACCAGCCATGAGCCCTCAGATGTGGCTGCCGAACGGCCGCTTCCCCGCCGGCATTTGTCCTTCGCCGGATCGATAGAGGCCGAACCCGACTTCGCCTCGACGTCGCAGGAAGTCCTCCGCCGCGAGCTCGGCGGAGGATCGTGATCGTCTGCGATACCGGGCCGCTCTTGGCAGTCGCCAACAAGCGTGACGTCGACTACGAGGTCTGCCTCGAGGTGCTTACCACCGAGCCGGGGCCGCTGATCGTTCCCGCGATGATCGTGACCGAGGTGTGCTACATGCTCGGCAGGGTCGATCCAGCATCAGAGGCAAACTTCCTTCGCTCGATCGCGGTCGGCGAACTCCGAGTGGAATCCCACACGCTCGATGACTATCGGCGAATTGCCGACCTTGTGATCCAGTATCGTGGCTTTCCGCTCGGTGCTGCTGACGCATCCGTCGTCGCCGTTGCCGAGCGGCTAATGGTCAACAAGATCGCCACGTTGGACCATCGGCATTTCCGTCAGGTAGTGCCCAACCATTGCAGCGCCTTCGAACTGGTTCCGGCAGAGTCCCAACTGGCACGCCAACGCTGACAGTCTGCGGTTCGACCGCAACCGCCTCGCGTGGGCTCCACTAGGCTGGCCCGGACCGTGGAGCACAGTGGAACCGGAGGATTGCGCGCCGATGACGACCGATGATGGGGTGCGGGCGGGGCGCCGGGTTCTGGTGGGGGTCGGGGAAGGGGTTGCTGCCGCCTTTGTGGCGTTGGTGGTTGCCTCGGTGGGGCTGTTCGCGTTTTCGGCGGTGCAGTGGCCTGCGTTCAACTCCTCCAATGTGACTCGGGCTTTGACCACTGTCGGGCAGGTTGTTTCGGTTGCGCTGCTGGTGGTTTCGGTCGTTTTGATTCGGGCGCGGAAGTGGCCTTGGGTCGCGAAACTGCTTTCCTGGGTGGGGATTTCGAGTTTTGTCACCGTCACGCTCGGGATGCCTCTAGCGGCGACGAAGTTGTATCTGTTCGGTGTTTCGGTGGATCAGGAATTTCGGACCGAATATCTGACGCGGCTCACCGACAGCGCCGCCCTGCGCGACATGACCTATGTGGATCTGCCGCCGTTCTATCCGGCCGGGTGGTTCTGGATCGGCGGGCGGGTGGGGAATGTGCTCGGCATGGACGGCTGGGAAGTGTTCAAGCCGTACGCGATCGGGCTGCTCGCTGTTGCCGCCGCGGTGGCATTGGTGTTGTGGATGCAGTTGGTTCGCGCGGACATGGCGGTGGGGGCTGCTGCCGCGGTTACTGCGATGACCTTGGCTTATGCCTCGCCGGAGGCTTATGGCGCGGTGTTGATCGTGTTCATTCCGCCGGTGTTGGTGTTGGCGTGGGGGGCGTTGCATCGGCGGTCCGGGGGGTGGGGTGCGGTGCTGGGGACCGGGGTGTTCCTCGGGGTCGCGGCTTGTTTTTACACGCTGTATCTGGCGATCGCGGCGTTCACCGTGGTGATCATGGCTGTCGTGGCGGCTGGTCTTGCTGTTCAGGCGCAGCGAGACGGACGACGGGTGTGGCGGGCCGGCGTTGCTCCGCTGGTGAAGGTGGTGGCGATCGGTGGCATCGCCATCGTGCTCGCCCTCGTCGTGTGGACCCCGTATCTGCTGAAGATGCTGTCCGGCGCAAAGATGCCGTCCGGCAACGCATTCCACTACCTGCCCGAGTCGGGGGCCCAGCTGGCATTCCCCATGCTGGAGTTCTCCCTGCGCGGCGCCCTGTGCATGATCGGCGTGCTGTGGTTGGTAGTCCGAGCCGGATCTTCCAGGCGCGCACAAGCATTGGGCATCGGCGTCGTCTCGATCTACCTGTGGACCCTGCTCTCGATGGCAGCGACCGCAGCAGGCACCACCCTGCTGTCCTTCCGACTCGAACCAGTCCTGCTCGCATTGCTGGCTGCCGCAGGCGTTTTCGGCTTCGTCGAAGGCGCGACCGCGATCTACCAAGCCTTGAACGAACCCGCCCCCATGCGCACCGCGGCGGCAGCAATCGCAGTCCTCGGCGCACTGGCCTTCGCCCAAACCATCCCCACCGTCCTCACCCACGAAATCGACACCGCCTACACCGACACCGACGGCAACGGCGAACGAGCCGACCAACGCAAACCCTCCGCGGTAACCCACTACCGAGAAATCGACGCGGCCCTCCAAGCCCAAACCGGCCGTCCCCGAGACGAATCCGTAGTCCTCACCGCCGACACCAGCTTCCTCGCCTTCTACCCCTACTGGGGCTTCCAAGCCCTGACCTCCCACTACGCCAACCCCCTGTCGGACTTCAAAGCCCGAGCCGAAACCATCGCCGCCTGGAGCAAACTCCCCAACTCCCCCGCCCTGGTCGAAGCCCTCACCAAGTCCCCCTGGCGATCCCCCGACGCCTTCCTCTTCCGCACCGACGGCGACAACTACACCCTGCGCCTAGCCGAAGACGTCTACCCCAACGACCCCAACGTCAAGCGCTACACAGTCACCTTCCCCAAATCCCTGTTCATCGACCCCACCTTCACCCCCACCCCAATAGGCCCCTTCACCCTGATCACAGTCCGCCGCTGATCGAGGTCCGAAGGCCACGGATCAGGAAGCACCCTCGGTGGCTCCAGGAAACGACCCGTCTTCCCCTGACTCGACGCGTCGTACTGTCCCCACCTTGCTGATCCCCTTGTCGAATGACCCGATTGCCGAACCGGGATCGGCCTCAGCGAGGGCGACAAGATATGCATCGGCGAACGACAGTCGATGGTGTTCGTAGACGTCGACAGCCCTGATCAGTACGGCTGGGTCGTCGGTAGAGATGTTGCGGGAGCCGATGATTGCCCGTGTCAGTGCGGCCACCTCGGGCCTGGGCACCCGGTAGACGCTCTGCAGCACGTACACCGTTTCTGCCACGATCAAGTCCGGTAGGTAGAACTCTTCGGACCGCGCGAGCATGGCGGTCGCGCGCCTGCCCATCTCCGGCGGATCCTGCGTGAAGTGCCGGACCAGGATGTTGGTATCCAGGTAGACGGTCACGAATCCTGACCCTCCCGCCACTGCTGTGTCCAGGCGGTTTCTTGGATTTCCTCCCAGGTCCGACCGCGAACCTGCGGCGGAACCGGCACACTGCCGGCGAGGTCGAGCAAGTCGGGCGTTTTGGCGAGCACAACGACATTGCCCTCTACCCGGAAGTGCACGTTGTCGCCGGTATGTAACTCCAACGCTTCGCGTACCGCCTTGGGGACGGTGAGCTGCCCCTTGGACGTCAGACGAGCCAGTGCATCCATCTCAAATCTCCTTACCTAGGTATAAAAGTAAGGATAGCGCGACCAACCCGGCCGTCGGATCGTTTCCTATCCGTGCCGGAAGCGGGTGTTCATCCCACTGGACGGCACTACACTGACGGGTGCGGCACGGTCGTCGCCGGTGGGGCGCGTTGGCCCTCGGCGGATGGCGTAGGAAACCTGATCCTGCACGTCACGGGTCCCGGCGACCCGCTACCGGAGGAGGACTCATGTCCGATCCGTTGCACACGAGGGTGTGTCTTACCGGTCTCGATTGTTCTTGCCCGAGCATCAGTTTCTTCGTGGTGCCCGAACCGCTGGTCAGCGGGGGGCAGATGATGCATTTGCTCGAGCAGGCGCCGGTCGCGGGGCGGATTCCCGCGCCGGATATCGGCTTGATCGATCTGATCGAAGCCGCGACGTTGCCGTTGGATACGCGGGGGTTGGCTCGCGCGCAGCGGGTGGCGTTTTCGGGGCCGGTGCATGATCCGCCCGCGGCGCGGGAGGTGCTGCACGACCATCTCATCGACGAGCCGTGGGGTCTGGACGTAGATGATCCCGAGGAAATGACGCGGTTGGCGATGCTGCCCGAACGGCGGATCGGGGTGCGGCGGATCGACGATTTCCAGGCGCATTCGATTCGGCAGGCGATGGAGGCGGTGTACCGGTATTTCGCGATCGATCAGCGCATTCCGCTGGTTTATCACGGGTTCGCCGATCCGCGCGAGGGCTGGTTCGCTTTGCGTGCGTCAGCGGCCTGACCAGGTACCCACTGGGTGACCTCGCTAACCGTGTGTCGATGGACACCCGATAGCCACTGGTGTGCGGATGCCCGATAGACCACAATATGTGCGGTCAGGGTCTACAAACCGCGCGGTCGGTGTCGCGTGGCGGGTACGCTGCGAAATGTTGGAAAGTTCGGCCGACCGAAATCAGTTTTTGGTAGCGCTGATCGGTACGGATGCAGAGGTATAGCTATGACGCTCAGCAGACCGGAGCGGATCGATCTTTTACTCACACGCCAGCAACGCCTCGGCCGTGAACCGCAAGCTCGCGAACAGCTGGAATCGCTGGGCGCGATCGAGCGGGTAGTCATCGACACCACCATCGCGATGCTGTCGCCGGGACAGAAGTTCGCGCTGCTGTGGTCGATGCAGGTCGGCGAACAGCTGGTCGCCGGAGTGCAGATCAAAGAGCGGGACGGAACGGTCACCAACCTGATGCCGCCCGCCGAGGTGCTCGAGTACCTCACCGATCACAAGCGCATGTCGTACAGCGCCGACACCGGTGCGTGGCTGTCGGCGGAGATCTTCATCGCCGGACCCACCCGGTACAAGACCAACTACTCCACCGGCACCGTCGCGGACTGGATGCCGGAAGTCTCGGCCGACGACCTGACCGCCGAGTTCGCCGCCTACCCGCGGCCCGACGCCGAAATCCCCGACTGGGCCCGCTCGCAGATGGAATGGGCGGCTCGCAAAACCGGCTAGTCGCGGGCGGCGCCCACCCACGCACAGGTTCGATGGATAGCATCAACTCCCGTGCCGGACCGATCTGAACGCGCGTTGCCCCGATACCGCCTGATCGCCCTCGTCTGCGGGCTGCTCGGGTTCGTGCTCGCCCTGCTCACACCGCTGTTGCCGGTGCGCCAGGACCGCGCGAGCCTGGACTGGCCGCAAGTCGGCGCCGCCAGTGTCGAAGCGCCGCTGGTGTCGTATGTGCCGCAGCGGCTGGACGCGCAGCTGCCGTGCACGATGTTGAGCGGCCTGCCCGGCGCGGAGACCACCACCCTGCTCACGACCATCCCGGTCGCTTCCGGCAAGGTCGATCGCGGGTTGAGCGTCACCGTGCGCGACGGCGTGGTGGGCGTGCAGGCGCGCGATGTGCCGATGCTGTCGGCGCCGATCGCGGAGATCGGCGGGTGCGAGCGGATCAGCATCGTGTCGACCATCGAAGCCACGACCGTCGAGTTCGTCGGGGCGGCGCGCAAGGACGGCACACCCTTCCGCAACACCGTCACCGTCGACAAGCGGCCGCAGATCGTGGGCGTGTACACCGACCTGCCCGCGACGGCACTGACCGGCGCCCGGCTGCACGCCGACATCGACTCCCGCTTCACCTCCACCCCGACCACGCTGAAACTGGCGGCGATGATCGGCGCCGGGGTCTTCACGCTGCTCGCGCTGATCGCGCTGCACCTGCTCGACACCTCCGACGGTCGTCGCGCCCGCCGCTTCCTGCCCCGGCACTGGTGGCGGATCACCCCGACCGACGTGGTGGTGGTCGGGACGCTGCTGGTCTGGCATGTGATCGGCGCCAACACTTCTGACGACGGCTACATCCTGAACATGGCGCGCGCGTCGGGACCGTCGGGGTACATGGCCAACTACTACCGCTGGTTCGGGGTGCCCGAGGCGCCGTTCGGCTGGTCGTACGAGGTGCTGGCCTGGATGACGAAGATCTCCGACGCCAGCCCGTGGATGCGACTGCCCGCGCTGGCCGCGGGGTTGGTGTGCTGGGCGGTGATCAGTCGAGAAGTGTTGCCGCGCCTGGGGGCTCGTGTGCGACGCGACAAGGTGGCGTTGTGGACGGCCGGGCTGGTGTTCCTCGCGTTCTGGCTGCCCTATGACAACGGGCTTCGTCCCGAACCGTTGATCGCGGCGGGGGCGCTGCTGACGTGGTGCCTCATCGAACGCGCCATCGCCACGGCGCGGCTGTTGCCTGCCGCCTTGGCGATCCTGGTTGCCGCGTTCTCGCTGGCAGCGGGGCCGACCGGTCTGATCTGTATCGCGGCGATGATCGCGGGCACGCGGCCGGTCATGCAGATCATCATCAAACGGGCACAGGGTCTGCGTCCGCGCCGGATCGCGGCGGACAGTGAAGTCGACCCCGCGGACGACCGACCGATAACCGAAGTCGACGCCGCGAAGCCGGGGCGGGCAGCTAGCTCGGATAGCACGGCGGTGAGCGCACCACGATTGTCGTTGCGCACCAAGATATTCCGCTACGCCGCCCTACTGGCCCCCGGCCTCGCATCAGGCACCCTCGTGCTCATCATCGTCTTCGCCGACCAGACGCTGTCCACCGTCATGGAGGCAACCCGAGTCCGCACCCTGGTCGGCCCGAACGTCGCCTGGTTCGACGAACGCACCCGCTGGGACTCCCTGTTCATGCTGTCCCCCGACGGCTCCCTGGCCCGCCGTTTCGGCGTGCTGGTGATGCTGCTGTGCCTACTCGTGTGCATCCTGCAGGTGTTGCGCAAGGGTCGCATCCCCGGCACCGCGCGCGGCCCGTCGGTGCGCATCCTGGGCATCGTGTTCGCGGCACTGTTCCTGATGATGTGGACGCCGACCAAGTGGACCCACCACTTCGGCGTCTACGCGGGTCTGGCGGGTTCGCTGGCAGCGTTGGCCGCGGTTGCGGTGGGCACCAACGGAATCAAGGCCCCACGCAATCGCGCGTTGTTCGCGGCGGCGGTGCTGTTCCTGCTCGCGATGACGTTCACCGGCTCCAACGGCTGGTGGTACGTGTCCAGTTTCGGCGTCCCGTTCTGGGACAAGGCGCCGATGCTGGCGGGCAAGGGTGTCTCCACGCTGTTCCTCGGACTCAGCATCCTGGCCCTGCTGGTCGCGCTGTATTTCCACCTGCGCGCCCCATACCGAACCCCTTCGGACACAGGTCGTTTCGATCGTTTCGCCACGATGCCGCTGACCATCGCGGCCGCGCTGCTCGTGCTGTTCGAAGTGGCGTCCATGGCCAAGGGTGCGATCACCCAGTACCCGGCCTACTCCATCGCGAAGTCGAATATCAGTTCGCTGCAAGGCAATACGTGCGCGATGGCGAATAGCGTTCTGGTGGAGGCGAATACACCCGATTCACTGCTCGCGCCCTATGACGGCTCCCCCGCCGACGGATTGAACGCCGAGTCGACAGGCTTCTCCCCCAACGGAGTAGCCGCCGACCTCACCGCCGACGCCGACGAAACCGTGGTCGGCGGCGCCAACTCCGTGGACAACGATTCCGCCAACAAGACCACCAAAACCACCGGCGCGGGCACGGGCGGCGGCACCACCGTCGAACCCGGCATCAACGGCAGCACCGTCGCGCTCCCGTTCGGCCTGGACCCCGCCCGCACGCCCGTACTGGGCTCGTTCCAGGACGGCGTGCAGCAGCAGGCGAAGCTGACTTCCCAGTGGTACCGCTACGACCTCGTCGACAGCATGCGCCACGATCCCGCCTACCAGGCCCTGGTGATCACCGCGGCCGGACGGATCCGGTACGTGGACACCGACGGCGTCGTGCACTACGGCCAGGACCTGCGCCTGGAATACGGCACCCGCGCCGCCGACGGTTCCGTGCAGGTGACCGGCTCGGTCGCGCCGATGGATATCGGGCCCGCGCCGTCGTGGCGCAACCTGCGCGTGCCGCTGGATCAGCTGCCCGACGGGGTGAACGCGGTGCGCCTGGTCGCCGCCGACAACGACATCACCGGCAAGCAGTGGCTGGCCGTCACGCCCCCGCGCCTGCCGCGCCTGGTCACTCTCGACTCGGTGGTCGGTCGCACCGACCCCGTGCTGCTGGACTGGCACGTGGGCCTGGCCTTCCCCTGCCAGCGCCCGTTCGAGCATCACGACGGCGTCGCGGAGGCCCCGCAATGGCGGATCCTGCCCGACCGGGTCGGTTCGGACGCGTCCAATGCCTGGCAGGACGATATCGGCGGCGGACCGCTGGGGTGGACAAATCTGCTGTTGAAGGCTGAGACTGTCCCGACATATCTCGATCACGATCTCGGCCGTGATTGGGGCTCGCTGGAGCGGTTCACGCCCTTTCAGCCCGCTCCGCCCGCCGAAATCTCCGTCGAGGTGGTGAACCAGTCGGGTCGCGCGAAGGAACCGGCGATTCGGGCACAGTAGGTCCGGCGGCTACTGGCGAGTAGGACTGTGGCAGCGCAAGGGCAGTGGCACGCACTTGTGTGTGACGCTTACCAAACGCTCAGTCCCCGTTAGGGTTTCGCTTACGTGAAACACCTGTAAATGACAGCGTAAAGGACCTGCACCTGCACGTTTGAGCACGTACGCTGGTGGGTATGACAGGAGCCTTCGATGACATGGATCTACGAGATCTCGTCGACTTGCTCAGCGAGGACGAGAAGCAAGAACTACGACCGGCCATAATGCGGGTACTGGGAAGACTGCCTTCACAAGAGGTATTACGACGCGATCTCAACCGTCGCATGCTCAACGTCTGACTCCTGGTCCCCACACAACCTAAAAGGCGCGAACCACATACGTGGTCCGCGCCTTTTAGCGTGCTCAGAAGACTCGCAGGGGCCCCGGCGTCCACAGCCCGGACCGCGCCTCACGCCCGGTCTCGAGCTTCGCCGGCGTCGCCTTCGCGTACTGGTCGTAGCGTTCCAGCGAACCCCAGTCACGGGCCCAGTCGTGGTTCAGATAGGTCGGGATCGTCACCCGGGCCGCCAGCATCTGCGTCATGCCCAACGGTCCGCCGAATTCCTGCGCCTGCCAGGTGTCGGTCGACGAGATCGCCAGCGGACGGTCGGGCAGGATCCGGTAGTTCGGCACCTCGGCCACGCCGTTCTTGTGCGAGAACGGACGCTGGCAGGGGAACTGCAGGCCGACCGCCCAGTCGAGCAGAACCGGCTGGTCACGACCGATGAACGTGTCCAGGGTCTGCAGCTTGGGCACGCGCGGCGGGGTGAACGCCAACCACTGGTCGCCGATCAGGATCGGGTCGTTGACCAGCACGCGCACCGCGTTCGCCTCGGGCGCGAGCTCCGCCAGCGGCACGCGCAGGTTGCGCCACGACGGCGCCGGGCCGATATCGCGCGGCTGGTAGGCGCCGAGCACGGCGACGCTGCCATCGGGGTTGCGGGTGCCGTATTCGACGAACAGCGCCTGACCGTAGTTGTCGTCGCCGGTGTCGTCCTTGGACGCGATGCGGCCGGCCGCGCTGATCACGACCAGCGGCGAGTCCGCCGAGCGTTCCGGCAGCCCGTACCAGGCCGACTCCAGGTGGGCCGGCTGCTGCATGCCCTCCTGGTAGGAGCCCAGAATCGGGGTCACGGCAGGGTCGAGGCCGAACGGCAGCGCCACGGTCGAACCGTTGATGCCGCGCGCGCCCTGTCCGCCGCCGGTGCCCGCGCTCTCGCCCTCCGCGAAGGCCGCGCCGACCGACTGGTTGCTGGTGTTACCGGTGCCCGGCTTCACCTCGACCGCGTCGGCGGACAGGTCGCCCGGCACACCGTTGGGGGTGAAACCGACCGCGCCGATGCCCGCGAGCGGGTCGTCGGGGTCGGTGAACGGGCGGGCCGGGTCGACGATCGGCTCGAGCCTGCCCGCGTTGGGGTCGGCTTCGACCAGCACATCGTTGGCCAGGCCGCACGAGTTGTTGCTCAACGCGTCGATATTGCCGCGGCCCAGCGAGTAACCGGGGTACTGCTGGGTGGCGCCCTTCACCAGCGACGCCACTTCGAACAGCACCATCAACCCGACCACCACGGTCAGCGGAATCGCCGCGAACTTGCGAATTCGCTTGCCGCGCTTGCTCTTCGCCGAGGGTTGCGGTTTCACATAGTCTTCGCGCAGCGCGTACCAGCCCACCAGTGCCAACGCGACGCCGAACAGGATCAGCATCACCGTGTTGGAGTTGATGCCGCTCACCGAAATGGTCTTGTCGAACCACGGCACGCCGTAACTGGACACGTACCAGTACCCGTTGATGCCCGAGAACGACAGCGCCAGCACGAACAGCAACCCGGCCAGGAAGATCGCCCGGTTCTTGCGCGAGCGCAACGCACTCTGCGACACCGCCACCGCCGTCACCGCCGCCAGGCCACCCGCGATGCCCGCGTAGGCACCGAAGTGGTGGGTCCACTTGGTGGGGTTGAACATCATGAAGAAGATCGTGCCGAAGACGATGCCCATCAAACGCCAGGTCGGACCCGACGCGATACCGGGCACCTGACGGCGGCGCAGCAGCACCAGCAGCGTGGTGAACAGGCACAGCAGCATCACCAGGAACGCGAAACGCCTGGCCAGCGAACCGTCGACGGTCTCGACGAACATGTAGTAGTAGCGCAGGTAGTCCTCGTACCAGGCCAGGTTCGGGCCGGTGGCCTGACGCACCCGGTTGGCTTCCTGGATACCGGCGAAGGTCTGGTCGCCGTAGACCACGACCAGCACGAGCAGACCGGCCGAAGCGATCGGGGCCAGCAGCGCGACCGTGCCGAATTCGCGATGACGGCGCACGATGATCCGCACCAGCGGACGGATACCGGCCAACAGCGCGGCCACACACATCAAACCGGTGGGCGCGGCGGCGAGAGTGAACGCCGCGATCAGCACCGCGATACCCGCGGGCAGCAGGCGACCGGTCGCGATCGCGCGTTCGATCGACACCCACGTCAGCAGCGCGCCCAGCGCCACGATCGGCTCCGAACGCAGGCCGTTGTCGAACGGCAGCCAGAACGCCAGGAACACCAACCCACCGGTCCACAGCGCCACCTGGCTGCGTTTCACGGCGTTGCCAAGGCGCGGCACCACCTCGCGGCTGATCACCATCCAGCACAGGATCGCGCAGATCAGCGCCGGAACGCGCACCCACGGGCTGGCCGTGGAGATCTCGGCGAACACCTGGATCACGTAGTAGTACCAGCCGAACGGGGCCTCCGGGACGCCGTACCAGCGGAAGTAGTTGGCCGTATAGCCCGCGTCGGGGGCCACGCGGACCATCGACAGGATGTAGCCGTCGTCGGAGGTGTTGGCGCCGACGAAATGCCAGATCAGCAGGGTGCCGATCACCGCGGCGTCGGCCCACGTCGGCTTCAACCAGTTGCGCGGCAGGAACCGGCGGTGGCCGCGGCCGTCACTGCCGTCGAGACGGCCCAGCGCCGCCAGCGCCAGCAACGTGCACAACACGGCCGCGATGATGGCGACCAGTTTGATCGGCGACGGGCTCGACGAGAAGCGGGTATCGATCGTCGACGTCAGCGAAAGACCCTGCGGGACATCACCTTTGAGATCGGTGAACACGCCCACGATCTGCGGCCGCAGATCACCGGGCAGCTGACCCTGCACCGGAACCTGCACGGTCTCCACCGCACCCGGCTGACCCACGATCGGCCGCTCGATCATCTTCGTCAGCCCAGCGAACTCCGCGGTCGTGCGCGACTGATCGGAACTGATCCGAATCGCCGAACACCCGCCCATCTCCGACCGCGGCGCCGACGCGACCACCGCATTGCGGTCCACCACATCCACCGACGTCTCCGAGACACGCACGAACAGCGCCTCCAACGCCGCCCGATCACCCTGCGCAGGCGCGGTGGCCAACAACATCCCGCCCTGCTCGGGCAACGACGCCACCGCACTACACGGAATCGACACGTTCACATCAATAGGCACCTGCGACATCAACGGCGCCTGCACATTGCCCAGGTTCCCGTTCTGCGGCCAGTTCAACTGCGCGGTGGTCTGACTCACCGGCAGAAACGGCGTAGCCACCGCGAACAGCGCCCCGAGTATCCCGGCGACGATCGCGATCCATCGCGCGACCCGGAAGTCCTTCGCGGACGCCACCGGTCCAGCGGGCGGCTTGGTAAGAACAGCAGTTGCGGCGTCTGGCACGGTTCGACATGGTATCTGTCTCCCGGTACTTACGAGGGGTCGCACGCCTTACGGGGAGACTTCCCTAGACTCGACTCCATGACCAAGGTGAATCTCGAAACCAATTACGGACCGATCGTGCTCGAGTTGGACGACCAGGCCGCGCCGAACACGGTCGCCAACTTCGTGAACTACGTGAACTCGGGCCACTACGCCGGCACCGTGTTCCACCGCGTCATCCCCGGTTTCATGGTGCAGGGCGGCGGCTTCGAACCCGGCCTGAAGCAGAAGCCGACTCAGGCGCCCATTCAGAACGAGGCCACCAACGGCCTGAAGAACGACAAGTACACCGTCGCGATGGCCCGCACCAACGACCCCCACTCGGCCACCGCCCAGTTCTTCATCAACATCTCCGACAACGCCTTCCTCAACCACTCCGCGCCCCAGGGTCAGGGTTGGGGTTACGCGGTGTTCGGCAAGGTCGTCGACGGCACCGAGGTCGTCGACAAGATCGCCGCCGTCAACACCGGCAGCGCGGGACCGCACCAGGATGTTCCCGTCGACGACGTCATCATCGAATCCGCCTCTGTCGCCTGATTTTCGACATCACTCGGGCCGTCACCACAATCATAGGTGACGGCCCGAGCCCGTCCACCGATTAGACTTGGTCCAGCGGGATTCCGGCCCGCCCCGATGATTCCCGGGAGGAGCGCGTCAGGACACCCAGGCTTTCAACGGTTCGGTATCGAGGGTGATTCCTACCGGATCAGGGATCGGGACTTCGGCGCCGAAGGGCTGGATCAGGATTCGTTCGTATTCGCCATCGACCGGGTTGCTACGCACTACGACGCAACCCTTTTCGCGGTCGATCAGGAGGTAGATCGGGATGCCGGTTCGGGCGTAGGCGCGGGGCTTTTCGCAACGATCCCGGCGGTCGGTGTCTTGGTCGTGAGAGGTCACCTCGACCACCATCAAGACGGGGGTGGGGTCGGCCCACTCCGACTGGCCCGCGAATACTCCGGTCGGCGCCAAAGTGCCGTCCGGGCGTGCTCGGCCCGTGCGGTAGGAGTCGATCTTCAGGCCGCGTTCCGGAAAGAGCCAAAGTTCGGGCCGAAGGACGAGCAAGATCCGCATCAACCACTCGAGCACGCAGTCATGGTCCCCGTCCGGCACGGCTTTGGCCCCCAGCTTCCCCTCGACGTACTCCAGTCGAACACCATCCGAGACGCGACCGGCAACGCGAGCAAGTTCTTCGAACTCCCCGGTCGTCATGAGCGGCTCAGGCGCTGCGGTCATGCCACAACGATACCCAGCGGCGATACGATCCGCGAAGAATGCGCGAACGGGCCGCCTCGAAGGGGTTCGAGGCGGCCCGTTTGGGGGTTGGTCTATAGCGGCAGCACGTGGTGCTTGCGGGGGTTGCGTTGGATCTTTTTGTCTTGCAGCAACTTCAGGGCTCGGCGGAGTTCGAGGCGGGTGGTTGCTGGTTCGATGATGGCGTCGATGAAGCCGCGTTCGGCTGCTACCCAGGGGGTGGCTACGTTCTCGTTGTAGAAGTTGATCAGGTTTTGGCGGATGGCGGCGCGTTGGTCTTCGGGGGCTGCCGCGATTTGGGCCGCGCCTAGGAGGCTTACCGCGCCTTCTGCGCCCATGACGGCGATGCGGGCGGTGGGCCAGGCGAGGTTGATGTCGGCGCCCAGTTGCTTGGAGCCCATGACCGCGTAGCCGCCGCCGTAGGACTTGCGGACCACCAGGGTGATCTTGGGGACCGAGGCTTCCACGTAGGAGAACAGGAAGCGGCCGCCGCGCTTGATCACGCCTACCTTTTCCTGTTCGACGCCGGGCAGGAAGCCGGGGGTGTCGACCACGAAGATCAGCGGGATCTCGAAGGCGTCGCACAGGCGCACGAAATGGGAGGCCTTGTCGGACGCGCGGGCGTCCAGGGCGCCTGCCGCGGCCATCGGCTGGTTGGCGACCACGCCGACGGTGCGGCCGTCGATGCGGGCGAAACCGGTGATGATGTTGGGGCCGGTGTCGGCGCTGATCTCCTTGAACTCACCGTCGTCGAAGATGCGCAGCAGGATGTCGTACATGTCGTAGCCGGCATTGTCGGAATCGGGCATGAACGAGTTCAGTTCACGGTCGGAGTCGGTGATCTCCGGCTCCAGGCCGGGGTTGACCACCGGCGGCAGTTCCTGGCAGCTGCTGGGCATGTAGCCCAGGTACTCGCGCACCCACTTGAACGCCGCCTCCTCGTCCTTGGCGACGTGGTGGATGTTGCCGTACTCGGCCTGCGTGCGCGCACCACCGAGCTCCTCGAGGCTCACGTCCTCGCCGGTGACCTCTTTGATGATCTTCGGGCCGGTCACGAACATGTGCGCGGACTCGGTGGCCACCACGACATCGGTGCAGATCGGCTCGTACACCGCGCCACCGGCGCAGTTGCCCAGGATCACCGACACCAGCGGGACCATGCCCGACAGCGGTTCGAGATTGGTGGCCATCCACGCGTACCAGGCCAGCGAACTGATCGCCTCCTGCACGCGCGCGCCACCGGAATCGTTGATGCCGACCAGCGGAATGCCGACCTTCGACGCGTACTGCATCAAACCGCACAGCTTGCGCCCGAACGCCTCGCCCACCGAACCGCCGTACACGGTCTGATCGTGCGAGAACACCGCCACCGGGCGACCCTCGACCTTGCCGTGCCCGACCACGACACCGTCACCGTAGAGCGCGTTCGCGTCGCCGGGCTTGCGCACCAGCGCGCCGATCTCCACGAACGTGCCGGGGTCCAGCAGCTGGTTGATCCGGTCGCGGGCACTGGGAATGCCCTTGTGCGCCCGCTTGGCGATGCCCTTGGCACCGGCGGGTTCCTTGGCGAGCTCGAGCCGCTCGTGTAGATCGGCAAGCTTTTCGGCGGTCGTGCTCACTTACTCATTCTCCCTTGGCGGAAATCGCGGCCAGCTTGGCAGCGAGGTCGGCACCGATCTGGCCGATCCGCGGTTCATCGACAATCTGCAGGTGGTCGCCCGGAATATTGACCACTTCGAGGTTCGGAATGTACTCGTCCCAGCCGCCGTTGGGCTTGCGGTCGGCGAAGCGGGGCTCGAGTTCGATCGCGCCGTCGTGGTAGCGGTCGGCCAGGTACAGCACGACGTCACCGTCGTACTGGCGAGGCTCGGCGACGGTCAGCGCGCGGTTCTCGAGCCATGAGGTGCGCTGGTGTTCGAGCACACCGCCGGGGATCTTGGCACCGGACAGCTTGATCAGATCGCTGATCATGGAGAACTGCTCGTCGTCCGACGCGGCGGCCAGCTCCTCGATCTGCTCCCGGTCGAGCTCGGCCGGCACGTTGTAGGTCTTCTTGGCGAAGGCCTGGTACCGCTCGAGGCGACGCACGCGCTCCTCGGGGCTGTTGTCCTCGTCCTCGACAGTGCGCGCGAGGTCGATCAGGCCGACGTAACGCACGTCGGCGCCTTCCTCGCGCAGCAGCTGACCCACTTGCAAGGCCAGCACCGCGCCCAGCGACCAGCCGTACAGCACGTACGGGCCCTCGCCCTGGATCTTGCGCAGCTCCGGCAGGTACTCGCGGGCCCGCTCCTCGATGGAGCCGTCGACCCGTTCGAACCCGTACATCGGGGTGTCGGCGGGCAGGCGCTTGAGCAGCGGCTCGTAGACCAGCGTGTTGCCGCCGGCGGGGTGGAACACGAAAACCGGTGTGGCCGAGGATCCTTCGACGCGGGCACGCAGCGGGCGGATGAAACCGTCCACGTCGGCGCCGCTGTCCTGCAGGTTGCGCACGATCTCGGCGAGCTGCTCGATGGTCTCGCAATCGAGCACATCGTCGACGGTGACCTCGGCCTTGACCCGCTCGGTCAGGCGCGCCGCCATCTTCTCGGCGACGTCCTCCTCGAGGATGGGCAGGGTGTTGTAGACGCCGCCGGGCGATGCGCCGGTGACCAGAGCCCAAGTGGCGTAGGCCAGACGTTCGGCAGCGTCACGCGGGGGAACGTTGTCCTCGTCACCGGCCGCGGCATCGGCGAAGTAGTCGATGTCGGCGACGGCCGATTCCGGCTCAGCAGCAACAGGATCCGCGACAGCGGCAGCGCTTTCGGTTACGGCAGCAGTCGAAACCGTTTCGCCCGCACCAGCTTCCGGCGCAACCTGCGCCCCGGCCTGCTTCGCCACGTTCAACGGATCCTCGCCCGCGGCAATCGCGGCCCGAGCAGCCTCGACGAAGTTGGCATCGACACCCAACTCGACATCTTCACCCGCGGCCTTGGCAGCAGCCTGCTTCTCCGCCATCGCCGCGACCTCGTCGCGATGCTCGATCGCGTACCGCAGCACCTTCGACACCTCGTTGAGGCTGGCGTCGCGCACCGCGGAGATCTGCAGCTGCGGGATGTCGAATTCGTACTCGACGCGGTTCTTGATGCGCATGGCCATCAGCGAATCCAGGCCGAGTTCCATCAGCGGGATCTCCATCGGGAGGTCCTCGACGGCGTAGCCCATGGATTCGGCGACGATGACGCACAGTCGCTGTTCGATGGTTTCGCTGCCGTTGGCATCCCACCGGTCACCGGTGGCGATGGCGATCTCGGCGGCCGACTGCTCGGCGGCCGGAACGGCAAGCGCGACAACGGGTTCGTGCAGTGCGGCACCGGAGGTGACGACCGCGTCGAACAGCAGGGTGAACCCGGTCGCGGACTTCGCGTGCACCTGCACCGACGCACCACCGAGGTGCGGGGTCAGCGTGGTGGTCAGCGTGCCGGAATCAGGCAGTGCGGCGTGGGGATGCGAAACAGAGACCGCGACGTCGGAAAGCACCTGGGACGCAGCGGCTTTCACCAGAGCGGGCAGATCGTTGACCGAGGAGGCCTGAACCTCCCAGGCGTGCCGACCATCCGGCATGGCGACGTGCGCGCCGGGCACGCGGGCGCTGCCGCCACCCGACGACATCGACACCTTGGGCCAGTACTCCTTGCGCACGAACGCAGTTCGCGGCACGTCGGCGTAATCACCTTCGGGCAGCAGCGAACTCAGGTTCACCGCGTGGCCGTGCACGTACAGCTGCGCGAGCGCGCTGATCACACCGGCGGACTCGTCTTCCTTGCGCTTCAGCGTCGGGATGAGCTGTGCGTCGTGCACGCCCGCCGCGAAGGTGGTGCCCAGAACCTGCATCAGCGCAACGGAATTGGGCGCCAGCTCCAGGAACGTGGTGTGTCCGGTGTCGACAGCGGCCTTGACCGCGTTGGTGAAGTAGACGCTGCCGCGCATGTTCTTCACCCAGTAGGGCTCGTTGTGGATCGGGTCCGAGCCGGGCTTGAAGAACAGGCCCTCGTGGACCGTGGAGTACAGGCCGGTAGTCAGCGAGGTCGGCTCGATGCCCGCCAGCTCCGCAGCCAGTTCGCCCAGCAGCGGGTCCATCTGCGAGGTGTGGCCCGCGCCGCGGGTCTGCAGGATCCGGGCGAACTTGCCCATCGCCTCGACCTCGGCGACGATCTGCTCGACCTGCTCACGCGGGCCGCCGATCACGGTGTTGGTCGGCGCGGCGTACACCGCGCACTCCACGTCGGGGTACTTCGGCAGCAGCTGCGCCACGTCGTGCGCGCTGAGTTCGACCAGTGCCATGTTGCGCACTTCGTCGTCGGTCAGCATCTGCTCGCCCTCGCCCATCAGGCGCGAGCGGGCGCAGATCACGCGCACCGCGTCTTCGATCGACAGGCCACCGGCGATGTACGAACCGGCCACCTCGCCCATCGAATGACCAACCACCCCAGCGGGTTCCGCGCCGTGCGCGCGCAGCACCGCGGCCAGACCGAGCTGGATGGTGAAGATGCCGACCTGGCAGGTGCCCACGTCGTAATCCTGGGCGTCGTCGAGGATCATCTCGCGAATGGAGTAACCGGCCTCGTCCTGCACCAGCTCGTCGACCTCGTCGACGGTGGTGCGGAAGATCGAGTTCTCGGTGTACAGCTGCTTGGCCATCTTGCGATGCTGCGATCCGAAACCGGAGAACACCCAGATCGCGCCGTTGGACGCGGGCGAATCGGCGGTGAACACGCCCGCACCGGGCTTGCCCTCGGCGATGGCGCGCAGACCGGCCACGGCCTCGTCGCGAGTCTTGGCGATCACCACACCGCGCGAACGCTGGTGGCTGCGCTTGGCCAGCGAACGGGCGACATCGGTGAGCGGGACGTCTTTGCCCGCGCCTTCCAGCCAGTCGGCCAGGTCCGCGGCGGCGCGCTTGCGACGCGAGGGCAGGTAGGCGGACACGGCCAGGATGACCGGCAGCGGCTCCTCGCGTTCGCCGTCCCACTCGACGACCACAGTGGGCTGCACGATCTCGGCGGCGGCCTCGGTGATCGCGGTGGCCTCGGCGACCACATCGGTGGTGGTCTCGGTGCCCTCGATCTCCTCGACGGCCAGCTCCACGGCGGCGATCTGCTCGGGGGTCACGTCCTGGACCACGGGCGCGGACGGCACGTATTCCTGCAGCACGACGTGCGCGTTGGTGCCACCGAAACCGAAGCCGGAGATGCCGACGGTCGCGACGCCGCTGTAGCGGGGGAACTCGGTGGCGGAGTCGACGACCTTGAGATTGGCCTGTTCGAACGGGATGTACGGGCTGGGGCCCGCGTAGTTGATGTTCGGCGGAATCACGTTGTGCTGGAACGACATCAGCACCTTCGCGAGGCTCGCCGCGCCCGCGCCCGATTCGAGGTGACCGAAGTTGGACTTCGCGGAACCGAGCAGTGCGGGCTTGTCGGCATCGCGACCACGGCCGATGACGCGGGCGAGCGCCTCGGCTTCGATCGGGTCGCCGATGGGCGTACCGGTGCCGTGGGCCTCGATGTAGTCGACCGTGGAGGGAACGATGCCCGCGTCGCGGTAGGCCGCACGCAGGACGTCGGCCTGCGCGTCGGGGTTCGGGGCGAACAGACCGTTGGAACGGCCGTCGGAATTCACCGCGGAGCCCTTGATGACGCCCATGATGGTGTCGCCGTCGCGCTCGGCATCGGCCAGGCGCTTGAGCACGAGCATGCCCGCGCCCTCGGAGCGAACCATGCCGTCGGCATCGGAGGAGAACGGCTTGATGTGCCCGTCCTTGGCGACCGCGCCGTTCTGGTCGAAACCGAGGGTGATGACGGGGGCCAGGATCATGTTCACGCCACCGGCCAGCGCCACCTCGGCCTCGCCGCTGCGCAGCGCGCGCACGGCCTGGTGCACGGCCACGATGGTCGACGAGCAGGCGGTGTCGACGGTGATCGACGGGCCGCGGAAGTCGTAGAAGTACGACACGCGGTTGGCGATGATGCCGGTCGAGCCGCCCAGCAGCGCGTAGCCGCGAGACGAAGCGGGCGCGTCGGGATCGGTGTCGCCGAGACCGAGCGAGGCGATCATCTGGAAATCGTTGGTGGACGAGCCGACGAACACGCCGACCTGTTCGCCCTTGAGATCGCTGGCCGGGATGCGCGCGTGCTCGAGCGCCTCCCAGGTGAGCTCCATCATCAGCCGCTGCTGCGGGTCGACCTGCTCGACCTCGATCGGCGACATCGCGAAGAACTCGGCGTCGAAACCCTTGATGACGTCCTGGTCCAGGTAGCCGCCGAGAGTGTTGGCGTTGTCGATGGTCTGGGCCACGGTCGGGTCGGTCATGAACTCGTCCCACCGCCCCTCGGGCAGCTCACGAATCGCATCACCGCGCCCGATGATGAACTCCCAGGTCGACTCAGGAGTCGTCCCCGCACCCGGCAGACGCGTCGACAGGCCGACCACCGCGATGTCATGCGCCTCGGAAGGCGCGAACGCGGCGGTGTAATCCGAGTCGTCCACAGCGGCAGGCTCGGGCTCACCGTTGATGATCACCTCGGCCAGCGAGGCGATCGTCGGATGCTGGTACACCACCGTCGGCGTCAGAATCACGCCGGTGAGGTCCTCGATGTCACCACCGAGGGCGAGGGCGTCGCGCGAGGCCAGCCCGAACTCCTCCATCGGTCGGTCGACGGTGATCGCGTCGACAGACTGTCCGGTCGCGTCGGCAACCCAGCGGCGTAACCATTCACGCAGCTCAGCTACCGAGAGTTCCGCCGAAGCGGACGACTCGGACGGGAATTCGGGGGTGCCCTCGTTGTTAGCCATCAATTCCTCAAGCTACCTGTCTGCCTACAGGGCGCGCCGTGGAATGGCACCCGGCATGCGTCACACGCCGAGTGCCATCACCGAACCGGTGGGCCGATTACTCTTCCGGTGCATCGGGGAAAGCCTGCTGGGTGTAACCACCGCGCAGAGTTCCCTCGAGGTAGGCGGCCTTGCAGGCGCGCCGGGCGATCTTGCCGCTGGACGTACGCGGGATGGACCCCGCGGGCACCAGCAGGATGTCACGAGCGGTCACGCCGTGACGTTGCGACACCGCCGCGCGCACCGCGTCCGCGATGGGCCCAGGATCGGCCTTACCGGCACCGGGACCACGTTCGGCCACCACCACCAGCTGCTCGGACGCGTCGTCGACGTCGAACTTCAGGCCGGAGTGGCTGTCGGCGGCGAAGACCTCGGCGGGCAGCTGGTTGGCCGGCACCGCGAAGGCCGCGACGAAACCGGGACGCAGCGACTTGGACGCCTCCTGTGCGGAGAACTCCAGATCCTGCGGGTAGTGGTTGCGGCCGTCGACGATCACCAGGTCCTTGACGCGACCGGTGATGAACAACTCACCTTCGAAGTACACACCGAAGTCGCCGGTGCGCATCCAGTCGGCATCGGGCTCGGTGCCCGCGGTGTGCCCGCCGTCGACCGGCTCGGTGACCCGGTTGCGGAACGCCTTGGTCGACTCGTCGGGGCGTCCCCAGTAGCCGATGCCCATGTTCTTGCCGTGCAGCCAGATCTCGCCGACGTGCCCGTCGGGCAGTTCGCGACCCTGCGCGGTGTCGGCGGTCTCGGGGTCGATGATCGCGGCCCACTGCGACAGCCCCACGTAACCACACGAGACCTGCGCGATGGCCGACTCGTGCGACTGGTCAACGCGCACCATGCGGCCCGCGTTGAGCTCGTGACGATCCACGTAGACGTACTTGGCCTCGTCCTCGGCCTTGGTCGCCGAGACGAACAGCGTCGCCTCCGCCATGCCGTAGCAGGGCTTGATCGCGGTCTTGGGCAGCCCGAACGGCGCGAACGCCTCGTTGAACTTCTTCATCGAGGACACGGTCACCGGCTCGGACCCGTTGATCAGGCCGATCACGTTCGACAGGTCAAGCGATTCGCCCGCCTTGGGCACACCACGCGCGGCAGCGTGCTCGAACGCGAAGTTCGGTGCCGCCGCGAACGTGCCGGCACCGTCGGACACGGCGGCCAGCTCGTTGATCCACCGCGACGGCCGACGCACGAACGCGCTGGGCGACATGATGGTGATGAACTTGCCGCCCACCGCGGGCAGGATCACCGTCAACAGGCCCATGTCGTGGAACAGCGGCAGCCAGGTCACGCCGCGCGAGTTCTCGTTCATGTTCAGCGAGTTGATCATCTGCAGCAGGTTGGTGCCCACCGCGCGATGGGTGATCTCCACACCGGCGGGTACCCGGGTGGAACCCGAGGTGTACTGCAGGTAGGCGATGTCGTCGACCGCGGTGTCGGGACGCACCCACGAGTCACCCAGGGTGTCGGGGATGGCGTCCACGGCGATGATGCGCGGGCGCTGGGCCGCGGGCAGCGAGCGGAAGAACTGGCGGACACCGGCGGCCGAGGAGGTCGCGGTGAGGATCGCCGACGGCTCGCAGTCGCCGAGAACGGCGTGCAAGCGGTCGGTGTGGCCCGGCTCGTCGGGATCGAACAGCGGCACCGCGATGGTGCCGGCGTAGATCGCGGCGAAGAAGGAGATCACGTAGTCGAGCCCCTGCGGCGCGAGGATCGCGACCCGGTCGCCCGGGTTGGTCACCTGCTGCAGCCGAGCGGCCACCGCGCGCAGCCGCACACCGAATTCCTGCCAGGTCAGCTCGTGTACCTCACCGTCGCGTTCCCGCGAGTAGTCGATGTAGCGGTACGCGAGCGTATTGGCATCGTTTCGGGTGTGCTTCTCGACGTGATCGACCAGGGTGCGACCCTCGGGAATGATGATGTTCCCGGTCTCGTCCAGGTAGTCGTCGAAAGTCTGTTCCATTCCTTCTTCTCCTTGCGAGGACACGCGATGACAAGCTCTGCGGCCTCGACTCGCTATATCGCCACCGGACATCGGACTCACCTGAGCGTGCGTCGACAACCTGCGGATTTTCACAAGCGGTCTGCGCGGTGACCGCTATCGGCTAAATGTTCTCAAACCAGAGTCATGTTACAGAGGACCCCCCGCTCAGTCCTCCCGCAGCAGCGGAATGACAGGCGCGAATGCGTCCATCTGGGTGGGGAAGATGCCCACATACGACATCGAAGTGAGTTGCCGCACACGTTTGACCTGTTCGGCGATTTCCTCGAACGTGCCGATCGCGATGTACGGCGACTCGAGGATCTGTTCCACGGTCAGTTCGACGTCGACTTCGAGGTCGGGATGCAGGCCGCGTTCGATCGCGCGCAACGCCATCTCCGCGGTCTTCTCCCGGTCGTCGGTGATGACGATGGCGGTGATGGCCCAGTTCAGCTCGATATCGGCGAACCGGTCGCCCGCCGCGGCGCGCACCCATTCGACCTTCTCGATCGTCTTCTCGAGCGTGATGCCCGACAGCAGACCCTTGCCGTTCTTGGTGGTCTGCGGCACGACCGAGACGATATCGGCGTGCTTGGCAGCAAGGGCCAGCATCTTGGGACCGCCGCCACCGGTACACAGCGGCGGACGCGGACCCTGCCGTGGACGAGGAGTGCCCTTGACGCCACGCACCTGGTAGTGCTTGCCCTCGAAGGTGCACTCCTGGCCACGCAGCAGCGTGTCCAGGATGGTCAGCGACTCGTCCAGCTTCTCCAGCCGCAGGCCGGGACGCTCGAACGGGATGCCCGCGTTGTCGAACTCTTCCTTGATCCAGCCCGCTCCGACGCCGACCTCGAGCCGACCCTTGGACAGCACATCCAGGGTGGCCAGCTCTTTGGCGAGCACCACGGGGTGGCGCATGCCGTTGGCCAGCACCGACGTGCCCAGACGGATCTTGCTGGTGGCCTGGGTGAGTGCGCCCAGCGCGGCGATCGGGCCGATCTGATCGCCGAGGTGGTCGGGCACGACGAACGTGTCGTAACCCATCTCCTCGGCTTCCTGCGCCGTCTGCACGAACTTGCGTGCGCCGCCCTCCTGTTTGTTGCCTTCGCCTGCTGCGGCGAAGCGGAACGGACGCAGCGGCGTACCCAGCGCGGTCAACTCACCGACGGGTGCGGCAGCTTCGGTCATGAACTCTTCGCTCCTGGCTGGTGTGGACTCGGGCGCAATTCCCAGCGCACTTTACAGCGTGCGAGCGATCCGGCGTGCGGATGTCACAGCGGGGCGTGATCGGTGGCAACCACGCCCCCACTGTGACTGTGACAACTCCGTCAGGAATGTGGCGGATGTGGTGCGTTCTCGATCAGGCCCGCGGCCCAGTTCACGGTCCACTGGGTGGCCGTGGTGCCGTTGGCGTCCACGGTGTTGGAGGCGTACAGCGCGTGCACCGGATTGCCCGCCGAGCGGATCAGCGCGGCGAGACTGCCCAGTGCGTTGAGCGGGTTCAGTGCCTCGCGTGGCGCGTCGCAGATCATGTCGCCGGGCGCGCAGATCGAGAACACCTTCGGTGCCAGCGTGCCGAAGCCGCCGGGGCGCGGGCCGGTCATGCTGATGCCGGGCACGTTCACGCCGCGCAGCGCCACCTCGGCGCCGTCGCCCGCGGGCGGGGGGTCGCCGATCTCGGTGGGCAAGCCGGGACCGGTGGCGGTGCGGCGGCCGTCGGCGATCACCGTCACACCCAACACGTTGGCCTCGGGGATCGGACCGTTGCCCGCGCCGATCTGGGCGGCCACGTCACCGGCGATCACCGCGCCCTGCGAGAAGCCCGCGATGACGTAGGTGGTCAGCGGGCATTCCTTGTGCCGCTGGGCCAGGATGTCGGTGGCACGCGCGGTGCCCTCGGTGCGGCTGTTGTTGTACGAGGCCTGACCGTCGGGCGGCAGCGCGATCGGGTTCGAGAACTGGGCCACGTACGGCACCGTGTACACCTCGAGCCGGTTGTCGGGGAACTGCGCGCGCAGCGGCCCGGTCACGCCCAGCATCAACGAGATCGGGTTGGCCTGCGGGTTGTACGGGTCGTCGGTGCTCGACGACTCCCAGGTGCCCGGAATCGACAGCAACATCACATCGGGGCAGTCCGCGGACTGCGAGGTGGGCGGCGGCGGACCGGGCGGCGTGGGCCCCGGCTCGCGCAACCGACCCGCCAGCAGGTACCACAGCAGCACGATGACGATGATCGCGAGCACCAGCAGGGCCACCACGGTCAGGCAACCCGCGGGCCAGAACTTGCGACGTGTCGGTCGGGCGTTCACTAGCAGTAGGTCGAGTTCGCGGCGGCGATGTAGATCTGCGCTGCCTTGTTGACGTCCATCTTCGCCGGATCGAAGGCCGGGTCGGTGCCCGCCATCGCGGCGACGAAGGTGGCCACATCGGAATCACTGGCCCCGGTGCCCTTGACCGAGCAGATGTACGACGCGGTGGTGAGCGCGGTCGTCTGATCACCGGGGGTGATGCCGTTCTTGGCCAGCTCGTCGAGGAACGCCTTGTCCTTGCCTGCCGCGGGCGCGACGGCGGTGGTCTGCGGGATGGGCGTGGGCTCCTCGGTCTGCGCGCTGGTGGGCGCGGCAGTGCTCGACGGTGCCTCGGCGGGCGGCTCGATGACCACCGGCGGCGTCGTGGTCGACTTCTGCGCGGCGCTGCTCGAGAGGGTGGGCGTCTGCGACGCGGTCGAGTCGTTGCCGCCACAGGCGGACAACATGGCCACGGCAGCCAGGGCCGCGACCGATCCGGCTACCTTGCCAGTGATCCGATGCATGAAGATGTCTTTCCTCGAAAGTTGCTGCGGGGAAGCGGTCGCAGACCAGGCTAGCGCGACAAACCGCGTCATCGGGTACCGCGCGATGATGCTCAGACAGTTCTCAGCCCGAGCTCACACGCCGTGAACTTCGGATTTGCCGTCTCGCACCACGATGAACCCGGTCTGAAAGTTCTGCTGGATTCCGCCGGGGACCACGAACTCGTCGCTGACGGGATAGCCGAGCCTGCCGTTCTCGAAACCCTGCGCGCCCCACGCGTCGGCCATGGCGCCGTTGCGCACCGACCAGGCGCCCGACAGCGGACTCCAATAGATGTTGCCGCCCTCGAACCTGCTGAACCGGCCCAGATCCTTCAGCGGCGCTTCCTCGGCCACCGGGAAACCCAGCGGGCTGTTCTCGAACCCGAGCTGGCTGTACTTGTCCAGCACGAAACCCTGCACGCGATGGGCGCCGGTGGCCGGGCTGTAGAACATCGGACCGTGTTCGAAGGCCTGCACCGAGCCGTCACGGCTGGGTGTGCGGGCTTCGGCGGCCACCGGGTAACCGGCGGGACCACCTTCGAAACCCTGCTTGCCCCAGGCTTCGAGGAACGCGCCGCGCATCACCTGGGCACCGGTCTGCGGGGTCCAGTAGATCGAACCGCCTTCGAACGTCTGCATCCGGCCGCGGCCGTCGGGCAGGGCGCGGTCCTCGCCGTTGGGCAGGCCCAATGGCGATGTCGCGCCGCCGATTCCGGCGTAGGTGCCGCCGATCCGACCGGCCACGGCATGGGTGCCCGTCGCGGCGGAATGGAAGACCCGGCCGTTCGGGAAGTCCTGCGCGATTCCGGTGCCGGCGGGGTACTCGGCGGTCACGCAGTTGCCCAGCCAGTTGGCCGCCTGCGCGAGTCCGGCGATCGCGCCGCCCAGCGTGCAGGTCGCGCCGCCGGGATCGGTGCCCAGTGCCGCGGCGGCCTGGTTCCAGGACTGACGCATTTCGAAATCCCAGTACGGCCACGTATGTGTGCCCGCGGGACGGTAATTCGCCTGCACCGGAATCTCGAGTTTCTCCAGCTTGGCCACGAAATTCTGAGTCGACAACCGCGACAGGATCTCCAGACCCGTACCCGCCCAGTTCTCGCTCACCAGCGGCACTTCGCCGAGTTGATCGTGGCTGCCCGCCAGCCCGCTGCCGCTGGACACGTACATGCTCACGCCTTTGAGCTTGTCGGCCAGCAGGTACGGGTCGTGCGCCTCCCACTCGGGACTGCCGGGGGGACCCCACATCGCGCCCGCGTCGAAACCGCCCGCGTCCTTGTTGGCGAACGTGATCGCCTGCGGCATGCCCAGTGTCGTGGTGGTGAGCAGACCCGAATACGAGGCCACATATTTCATCAGCCCGGGGTTGCGGCCCGCGAGGTTCATCGCCGCGGTGCCACCCATCGAAAGTCCTTGCACCCCACGCACATCCGTGGTTCGCCAATCACGTTCCAGGATCGGCGGGAGTTCCTTGGTGAGGAAGGTTTCCCACTTGTAGGTGAAGCCGTTGTCGGGCGACAGCCAGTCCGAATACCAACTCGACTGACCACCCACCGGCAGCACCACATTGATGTTCTTGTCGGCGTAGAAACCCTCGGCGTCGGCGTCTTTGGTCCAGCCGTTCTCGTCGTCCTGCGCGCGCAGACCGTCGAGCATCAGCATCATCGGAAACTTCGCGTCGGGCCGGGCATTCCAGTCGCGCGCCAGCAGCATCTGCACCTGGATCGGGGTGTTCATCGCGGCCGAATGCACCCACAGCGCCACCCGCCGATCCGACAGCCACTCCACCCGTTGCACCGCGGACACCGCCGCGTGCGCGGGCGTGGGAACGGTGACGGCAGGTCCGAGCAACGCCGCCGCCATGGCCGCAATTCCGAGGAACCGAACACGATGTTTCATCACACGCGCCTTCCTTATCCCGGAAACATCCCGGAAAACCGGACACAGCCTCACCGTCGGTTGTACCGCAGGAAATAGCGATAACTGGGGAAGACACGCTTACTTATGACACAGCAAAAGACCGGCCCACCCTGGGGGTAAGCCGGTCTCGAGCGTGTTGCTGAGCGGAAACTACTAGGCGCCCAGTGCATTCAGGATGTGCGGACGCGCCTTCCACAGCTCGTCTTCCCAGTACTTCCACGAGTGGGTACCGGAGGCGCCGATGTCGTACACAGCGTTGATGCCGAGGCTGTTGAGACGACGCTGGAACGCCAGCGTGCTCACGAACGAGATGGCCTCGATGCCCATCGCGGTGCTGGTGTTGAACGCACCACCCAGACCCGCCGGACGATCGTGCGTGCCGGGCAGGCCGTTGGCCGAGGAGATGAACAGCGGCAGGCCGCGCAGCTCGGGCGCGAACACCATCGGGTCCATCCGCAGCCACGCCGAGCTCCACGGAGTGGCCATGGCGTCGACGTTGAAACGACCCGCGTCCAGCATCATCACGCGGATGGCCTCACGCATACCCGGGGCGCTCCAGTTCAGCGGGCCCGACAGCGAGGAAGCGTGCTTGAACTGGTCGCGGTTCAGGGCGGCCAGACGCAGCGCGGCCGGACCCGACATCGACAGGCCCAGCACCGCGTTGTTCTTGCGGGACACGCCGTAGCCCTCGAGGAAGGCCGGAAGCTCTTCGGTGAGGAAGGTTTCCCACTTGTAGGTGGTCTTCTGGCCGTTGGTGTTGCTGGCCGCGGTCCAGTCGGCGTACCAGCTGGACTGGCCACCGACCGGCATCACCAGGGTGACGTTGTCATTGCTGAACTGCTGCATCGCGTTGGTCTCGAAGGACCAGGCGTTGCGGTCGTCCCTGGCGCGCAGGCCGTCGAGCAGGTAGAGCGCGGCGTTGCCACCGTTGCGTGCCCACTGGACCTGGACCTTCACGGGGCCCATCTTCGAGGGCACCATCAGTTCTTCGTAGCCACCGGCCGGTGCGCGCAGCACGGGTGCCGACACCGACGGTGCGGCGAGCGCGGTCGGGGCCGCTCCCGCGGCGATCGGCAGCACGAGGGCTGCAGCGCCGACAGCTAGAATTCGATTACGCCAACCACGAGATGCCGGCGCGACGGCCTTGCCGAAACGCATGTGAATTCCGCTCTCTTTCTGCTGTTATGGCATGCCTGATCCGTCAACCGTCGTTCGACGCGGCCCCGACAGCCCGGTCGAACAGACGGATGAAACAACGATCTGGTCACACTTATGCTCGCTGGAGGATATTCGACACACCAATTAACTGCAAGGGCAACAGAACTGGGCTTGTTATATGCCCCGAAACGGCTAGCCGATGTTGTTGGACAAATCCGGGATCATCCGCAGGGCCTCGTCGGTCCAGTTGTTCCAGGCGTGGATGCCGAAGGCCGGGTAGGAGTAGTGCACGTTGCGGGCGCCCAGCGTGGCCATTCTGACTTCGAACGAGCGAGTGTTGGCCAGGGCGAGGGCTTCCAGTGCCATGCCGTTGACGGTGCCCATGTGCGGGCCGTCGGAGTTGGTCGGCAGGCCTGAGGCGGCCGCGATCCACAGGCGGGTGTTGTTGCCTACTAGGTTGGGGGCGAACACGAACGGGTCCATCCGCAGCCACTGTGGGCCCCACGGCGGTGCCATCGAGTCCACGTTGTAGCCGCCCGCGTCGAGCATCGCGATGCGGATGGCCTCGCGCATAGCGGGGGCGGAGATGTTCAGGTAGCCCGAATACGCACCGGCGAAGGAGAATTGGTCGGGGTGGTAGGCGGCCAGGGTGAGCGCGGCCGAGCCACCCATCGACAGGCCGAACACGCCGTTGCGGTGGCGACTGAAGCCCTCGCGGCCCGCCAGCGCGTTGGGTAGGTCGTTGGTGAGGAACGATTCCCACTGGTAGCGGTAGCTCTTGCCGGGTCCACCCGACAGGGCGTTGCTCGCGCCCGAACCCGAGTTGGGGGCGCCCTGGCCGGGAATGCCGAAGAATTCGCTGGGCGCGTTCCAGTCGGCGTAGAAGCTGGACATGCCGCCCACGGGCATCACCACGTTGATATTGGCCGCGGCCAGCGCGTTGGGGATATCGGTTTCGATCTCCCAGCCGTTGAGGTGCTCGGGCGCGCGCATCCCGTCGAGAACGTAGACGACTCGCTCGCGATTGCCGTCGGCCGCGCGCAGGATGCGCGACTTGATCGGGCCCATCCCCGAATCGACCCAGAAGTCGTAGGCATTGCCGTTGAATCCGGCAGTGGCGGGGGCGATCCCCCCGGTGACGGCGGTCGCGATCGGAACCAGCAGGGCCATGGATACGCCCGCGGCCAAGCGCCGAGCCCAGGAACCAGAGGCTGCGGTCTTGCTCGACCCACGCGTGCGGCGCAGTGTTCGCATTCGACTAGACCTTTCTCGCGGACCGAACGCGCAAACCCCGAGCTACGCAATCGGAACCCTCAACGGACGTCGATCAGAACCAATCCAGGGCAAAACGGACGATTCAACCTCGACGCATGCTCACTGTGTATCAATCGGTGACGAATGCTCTACATGTTGCTGGAAAGTGACCCGAAGCACAACTCTCGGTTATCTACCGCCCATGATTCGTCACCGACCCTCCCCTGGATCGTGACGAAACAGCGCCGCCCCGGTGCTTTCCGCCCTGTTCTCGGCGCGCCTCCGCCGATGGACTGACCGAAGGGTGCGACGAAGGAGTGCCCGTAGGGAGGGAAGAGGTGGAGTTCAGCGCCGAGAACCGCGGCGCCAGCCGCAAATAGACACAGCAGAAAACCGCCCGGTGCTGACGAGGCACCGAGCGGTTTTCAGGGGTCTAGCGGGGTTTACTTAACCGATGTTCGCCGAGAGGTCCGGGATCATGCGGTAGACCTCGGCCTCCCAGTTGCGCCAGTTGTGCACGCCGGTGATCGGGAAATCGAAGTGGGCGTTGCCGCCGCCGAGGGTGGCCATGCGGACCTGGAACGCGCGGCTGTTCGCCATCGCGAGCAGTTCCAGCGGCACGCCCTGGATGATTTCCATCGGGTTGGACACATCGCCGGCGCCGGGGATACCGGCCGCGGCGGAGACCCACACGCGGGTGCCGTTGGCGACCAGACGCGGCGCGAACACGAACGGATCCATGTGGAACCACTGCTGGCCCCACGGCGGTGCCATCGCGTCGATGTTGAAGCCGCCCGCGGACAGCATCGCCACGCGCATGGCTTCACGCATACCGGGTGCGGAGATGTTCAGGTAGCCGGAGAACGAGCCCGCGAAGCTGAACTGGTCGGGGTGGTACGCGGCCAGAGTCAGGGCGGCGGAGCCACCCATCGACAGGCCGAACACGCCGTTGTTGTTGGGGTTGAAACCCAGTCGAGCCGACAGCGCGTTGCGCAGGTGGCTGGTGAGGAAGGTTTCCCACTTGTAGGTGTTCTTCTTGCCTGCCACCTGGGCGGGCGCGATCGACGAACCGGTCATCGCGGAGCCGGTCGCGGCAGAGCCGGTCGAGCTACCGCCCGAACCGGCGTCGATGCCGAAGAAGCTGCTCGGCGCGTTCCAGTCGGCGTAGAAGCTGGACTGGCCGCCGACGGGCATCACGACGTTGATGTTGGCGTCGGTCAGCGCGCGGGCGACGTTGGTGTCTTTTTCCCACCCGTTGAGGTCGTCCTGCGCACGCTGGCCGTCCAGCGCGTAGACCACGCGATTGGTGTTGCCATCCGCCGCGCGGAAGATCCGCGACTTGATCGGGCCCATCTCCGAATCGACCCAGAAGTCGAAAGCACTGGGATCGAAGGCCGCCGTCGCGGTACCGGTGGGACCAGCCACCATGGCACCGACCGGGAGCACTACTGCCAGGGAGAGAAGCACCGATCGTTTGAGCCAGCCGGCTCCCCGGGCTCTGAGACGTCCGCCACGCATTCTGTTATGGGCCTTTCCTCATGCGGTTCGCGCGGAACCGCTGTTGCAATGACCGCCGACTGTTTACCGGCACACCAGTGCGCCGACGGGCCGTTCCTCTCAGAGACCATATCGCTACATCGATAGCCTGGCGTTACCGAAAAGTGATTTAGCGGTGTACGCCACTATAAAATCCCAGGCGGAAGGGTTTCAGCGAGGCGGTTGCGGGAACGGGTCGACCAGGCCGCAGCGCTGGATTTCGTACTTGGGGACCCGGTCGATGCGATATTTCGCGAAGGTCATGGCGTTGCGGAGGTTGTGTTTGAACCGGTCGAACGTCATCGGGTCGCGGGTGGACACCATCAGCGCCTGGGTGGCCGGGCACGACATCGCGGTGCGGGCCTGGGTGACCCAGTCCTCGTCCATGTACCAGGGCAGCCACGGGTGGATGCTGACCATGCCCGAGTCGGCCACGACCCAGTCCGGGTACAGCGCCTTGTCGTGGCCGATGCGGCCGTCGGCGAGGCGGTCCGAGTGCGCGGCCAGCGGGTAGGCCAGGCCCATCGGGTCGATCACGCGCACGCTCAGCGGCACGTTCATGCTGGTCATGCCCAGATTCAGGAAGTAGACCGTGTGGCCGGAGCCGCCCTCGGGGATCGGTTCCGGGGGCGGGTCGAGGTACCAGAACGTGAACGAGGGCGAGTTCAGCAGCAGCCCGCCCTTGGGGTTGGCGGCGATGTCGTTGACCATGGCGCGCATGCGCGGGTAGTCGAGGTAGTCCTCGGCCAGGATCGGGTGGTCCTTGCCGGTGTTGAGCACGTAGTAGATGCGTTCGTCGACGATGCCCGACGAGCGGATCTTGGTTCCCGCGGTGATCGCGGTGGTGCTCGCCGCGTACAGCGACCAGCCCGCGGTGCCCAGCAGCGCGACCAGCAGCACCAGCACCGAACAGTCGGACCTGCGGAGATGCAGCGGGATCGGGACCACGGCCACCGGCAGCAGCAGCAGGAACAGCTGGGTGAGCAGCATGCGCCCGTGCATGAAGTCACCGCCCACGCGCACCGCGTAGACAGTGAGCAGCAGACCCGCGCCCAGCACCATCACCACAACCGCACTGGGCGAACGCAGCCACGCGCGGATTCCGGCCACCGACAACGTCGGCAACGCGAACCCACGCGAGATCCCCGCGATCACCCCGGCGATCAACAGCACGACCAGCGGAATCCACAGGTAGTACGGGCCGACCAGGTCCCACAGATACGTGAAACCCTGACTCCACTTGGCCCCGCCCGCGTCCTTGGCGACCGCGGTGTTCGGGTAGGGCAGGCCGTAGTAGCCCATCCGCCAGATCTGGTAGCAGATCGGCACGACCCCGGCCACGAACACGATCAGCGCGCGCAGCACGATCGGTCCGAACCGGAACGCGGGCATCGGCGCGAGGAAGATCATTCCCAGCGCGAGCACGCCGATCAACGTGGCCTCGGGGCGTACCAGCGGCGCGAGGCCGGCCAGGAAAACGAGGCCGAGCAGCGACGGCACGCGAACCACCGCGGCCTGACTCCAGCGGATCATCATCCACCACAGCAGCCCGACCCAGCAGATCACCAGGCCGCTCTCCAGCCCGGAGGTGGCGTAGTCGCGCGCGGGCGGCAGCGCGATGTACACCAGCACGCCCGCCGGAATCAGCAGCTGACCGGCGGTTCCGCCCCACAGCCGGGCGGTGCCCAGCATCGCGAACACCACCGCGAGCACCGACACCACCAGCGACACCCCGAGCACGACGTACTCGAGGCGGGCCTGGGTGAGCCAGGAGAAGAACCAGATCAGGTAGGTCCACGCGGTGCTGGTGTTGGCTTCGACCCGCTCGTCCATGTTGAACACGGGGCCGTTGCCCGCGAGCAGGTTGCGGACCGTGCGCAGCACGATCAGGCCGTCATCGGCGATCCAGCGACGCTGCCACGCACCGAAGGTGAACAGCGCGACGGTGAGCACGACCCCACCGACGAAGGTGGCGCGGGACAGCACCGAGGTACGTAGGTCCCTGCGCGCGGATTCTTCGTCGCGTAGAGGCTCGTATTCGGTGGAATCCTGCTCCGCTACCAACATCTCGTCAGGTGAGATAGACAGCGACACCTACCGCTCCGATCCAGGCAATAGCGAGGAACTGCAGGATGCGGTCCCCCAACGCGATCTCTTCGGGTTCACCGGCCTCGCCACCATCGACGTCGACCGCGTAACGCAGGATTGCGATGGTAAACGGGATCATCGAGATCGAGTACCACTGGGTGTCTCGAGCGGAGTCCTGCTGGAAGGCCCACAGGCCGTAGAAGACCACGACGGCGGTGGCTGCCAGCGTCCAGATGAAGCGCAGGTAGGTCGGGGTGTAGTACTCGAGCGACTTGCGGATCTTGGCGCCGGTGTCGAGTGCGTACTGCAGTTCGGCGTAGCGCTTGCCGGCCGCCATGAACAGCGAACCGAACGCCATGATCAGCAGGAACCACTGCGACAGCGCGATATCGGCGGCCGCGCCACCGGCGACCGCGCGCAGCAGGAAGCCCGAGGACACGATGCAGATGTCGAGCACGGCCTGGTGCTTGAGGCCGAGGCAGTAGGCGAGCTGGATGACGATGTAGACCACCATCACCACGGCCAGGTGCCAGGACGCCAGGAACGAACCGGCGATCGAACCGATCAGCAGCACGGCCGACAGCGCGTAAGCCAGGTTGACAGGAAGCACGCCCGCCGCGATCGGCCGGAAGCGCTTGGTGGGGTGGGCCCGGTCGGCTTCGACGTCGAGGGCGTCGTTGACCAGGTAGATGCCCGAGGCCGCCATGCAGAACACGATGAACGCGATCGCGACGTTGAGCAGAATGCCCGCGTCACCGACCGCTTCGGGTCCGACGGCCAGCGGTGCGGCGAGCACCAGGACGTTCTTCACCCACTGACGTGGGCGCATGGCCTTGATGACACCGCCGAGCAGCGTCTTCGGCGGGCCCTTCACGGCACCCTCGTCGAGGACGGCGGCGGACGGTTCTTCGCTCATCTCAGCCAGGGTTCTTTCAGTTGCAGTCACTGTCGGAGTCTCTTTTCAGCGGCTAGCACCGCAGCTGCCGACGCGGCACCCAGTGCGGAACCGGCGATCACGTCGGAAGGGTAATGCACCCCGAGCACAACCCGGGACAGCAGCATCGGCGGGACGATCACCGCAGGCAAGGGTAGCCCGGTGAGGCGACCCAGCAGTACGGCAGCCGCGGTGGTGGAGGTGGCGTGCGAGGACGGGAAGCTCAGCTTGCTCGGCGTGGACACGTTGACCTGCACCGACGGGTCGTTGGGGCGCGGGCGTCGGACGATGCGCTTGATCACGATCGACGCGGCGTGCGCACCGACGGCGCCCACGGCCACCCCGGCCCACTGGCGGCGGCGCGGCTTGTCGACCAGCCAGCCGGCGGCGGCGATGCCGACCCAGCCCAGCGCGTGTTCGCCGAAGTGCGACATGCCGCGCGCGGCGGAGATCACGGCCGGGTTGGTGCCGATGGTGCCCTGCACGGCGTTGAGGATGGCGACCTCGACCGGGACCTCGACGTAGTCGCCGCAGCAGCCTTCACCGCAGCAACCGTCTTCGGCCATCTCGATCTCGGGAACTTCTGACTGGGTCACTTGGCGGTTCCGTTCAGGCCGAAGGTCTTCTCCCACGCCGCCGTGCTGGTGAGCTCGGCGTGCGCGGCCCGGTAGCGCTGCTGCATTTCCGGGAAGCGGGCGGTGAGTTCCTTGCGCAGGCGCAGGGCTTCCTTGAGCAGGTCGCGGGCCTGGCGCGGGTCGCGCTTGCGGTAGACGACGCCGCGGCCGTCGGCGGTGGTCACGGTGACACCGTCGACCTGCGAGAGCAGGTACCAGCGCGCGTCCAGGGTCGGCACGTTGAGCTGCGGGGTCTCGTAGGTGGCCGGGTCGGCCTTGCGGAAGTTGTGCACCACACCCTTGGCCAGGCGGGCGACCTTCGCGAGGGGGTTGCCCGGTTCGCCGACCGCGCCGACGCCGTGGCGGTTGGCCAGGGGCAGTTCGGTGGACGAGGGGACGACGACCGCGTCCGGGAACTGTTTGCGCATGGCGTGGATCTTGCCCAGCGCGGTGGGGAGCAGGTCGAACAGGCCTTCGGGTCCGGCCAGGAAGTCGCGGATCGCCTCGTTCTGGATAGCGACCGTCGAATATTCCAGGCAGAGAAGGTGTTTCAGCGTGGCCTTGACCGTGTTCACGATCATCGGCTTGCCGTCGCCGGGCAGGTACATCGAGGCGACGACCAGGCGGTTGCGCAGGTGGAAGTAGGCCTGCCAGTCGATGGCGTCGTCCTTGTCGGACCAGGCCATATGCCACACGGCAGCACCCGGCAGCGTCACCGTCGGGTAGCCGGCTTCGCGGGCGCGCAGGCCGTATTCGGCGTCGTCCCACTTGAGGAACAGCGGCAGCGGCTGACCGATCTCCTCGGCGACCTGGCGCGGGATCAGGCAGGTCCACCAGCCGTTGAAGTCGACGTCGATGCGCCGGTGCAGCAGCTTGGAGTTGTCGCGATCCTTGAGCGGGTTCTTGGAGAAGTCGTGGTCGTATTCGACGTTGGGCGCGGCGCCCCACATGAAGATGCCGCGGTCGATGACCTCGCCCATCACGTGCAGGTGCGAACGTTCCTGCAGGTTGAGCATCTGCCCGCCGGTCAGCACCGGCGACTTCGCGAAGCGGGAGAAGGCCAGGGCGCGCAGGATCGAGTCCGGCTCGATCTCGATGTCGTCGTCCATGTAGGCGATGAACTCGGCATCGGTGGACTTCAACGCCTCGTACATGACCCGGCTGTAACCACCGGATCCACCGAGGTTGGGCTGGTCATGGATGGCCAGGCGATCACCGAGAACGCTTGCGGCTTCGGCGAATCCGGGCTCGTCGACGACCTTGCGGGTGCCCTGGTCGGGGATGATCACCGCGGCGATCTTCTCCAGGACGAGGGGGTCGGAGCCAAGGGCGCCAAGGGTTTTCACCGCGTCGGTGGGGCGGTTGAAGGTGGGCATGCCGACCGCGATGGTCCCGGTGCCGGGCGCTTCCTGCGATGCGTAGTACCCGCCGGACAGCAGCGTGACGGCGGTGTCGGTGGTGATGTCGAACCAGATCCAGCCGCCGTCTTCGAACGGGCCCAGATCGGTTTCGAACTCCACGACGACCGAGTCCGCGCCCTGTGCGACAGCGAATTCCTTGCCCTGCACGTGAATTCGCGAACCGTCGGCCTTGGAGCGGTAGACGTCGGCGCGGCCGTGCCCGGCAAGTTCCAGGCGAAGCACGACCGACTTCAGCACGCTCCAGCGACGCCAGTAGCTCGCGGGCAGCGCGTTGAAGTAGGTGCAGAACGACACCTCCGACTCCGCGCCGATCGACAGCGCGGTGCGGCTGGTGGCGTGTGCGCGGCGGGCGTTGGTGGTGGATTCCTCCAGGTAGAGGGTCCGCACGTCCAGTGGCTCGCCCGGGCGCGGCAGGATGACGCGCTGCAGCAGCGAGATGGCGCGGGTTTCGGTCTGCACGTCTTCGAGCATCGCCTTGGTCATGCCTCGTCCACCAGCGGCGCGCCGGATTCCAGGTGCGGGCGCAGGACATTTTCGAACATGGTCAGCGCCGAACCGATCGCCATGTGCATGTCCAGGTACTGGTAGGTGCCCAGTCGGCCGCCGAACAGCACCTTCTTCTCGGCGGTTTCCTTCTTGGCGCGCTCGCGGTAGGCCAGCAACTTGGCACGGTCGTCGGGGGTGTTGATCGGGTAGTACGGCTCGTCGCCGGTCTGGGCCGAGCGGGAGAACTCGCGCATGATGACCGTTTTGTCGGTCGGGTAGTCGCGCTCGGGGTGGAAGTGGCGCGGCTCGATGATGCGGGTGAAGGGGACGTCGGCGTCGTTGTAGTTCATGACGCTGGTGCCCTGGTAGTCACCCTGTTCCAGCACCTCGGTCTCGAAATCGATGGTGCGCCAGCCCAATTCGCCTTCGGCGTAGTCGAAGTAGTGGTCGAGCGGGCCGGTGTAGACGATCGGGGCATCCGGGTTGGCGGCCACGATCTCGTCGCGCACGTCGAACCAGTCGGTGTTCACCCGCACGTCGATGAGGTCGGAGGCGGCCATGTTCTCCAGCCACTTCGTGTAGCCCTCCTTGGGCAGGCCCTCGAAGGTGTCGTTGAAGTAGCGGTTGTCGAAGTTGTAGCGCACCGGCAGGCGGGTGATGTTGCCCGCGGGCAGCTCACGCGGGTCGGTCTGCCACTGCTTGGCGGTGTAGTCGCGCACGAACGCCTCGTACAGGGGACGGCCGATCAGCGAGATCGCCTTCTCCTCGAGGTTCTGCGCGTCACCGGTCTCGACCTCGGCGGCCTGCTCGGCGATCAGCGCCTTGGCCTCCTCCGGAGTGAAGTACCGGCCGAAGAACTGCGAGATCAGACCCAGCCCCATCGGGAACTGGTACGCCTGCCCCTTGTGCATCGCGAACACGCGGTGCTGGTACCCGGTGAACTCGGTGAACTGGGTGACGTAATCCCAGACCTTCTTGTTCGACGTGTGGAACAGGTGCGCGCCGTACTTGTGGATCTCGATCCCGGTCTGCGGCTCGGGCTCGGAGTAGGCGTTGCCACCCAGGTGGTAGCGGCGGTCCAGCACCAACACCCGCTTGCCCAGCACATTCGCTGCACGCTCGGCGACGGTCAGCCCGAAGAAACCGGAGCCGACCACGATCAGGTCGTACTGGTTTGCCGGGGCAATGGAATCTGCGTTGACGGATTTACCCGAAGACGATGCGGCGGTCACGGGTGCCCAGCGTATCGGAAGACCGCAAATTATCCCGGCGGAGTCTGCGACCAGTCTTTGACCTGGGGTTATGCCGTCGGTCGGCAAGCGGGGTTGTCGGGCGGGCTCGCACCGCTGCCTTCGACGTGCAGAACGGCGCCGGACCTCAGTACTGCGGGTAGGGGTGGTGGCCGGCCCGGCCTGCCCGTATCCAGCGGCCGGTGGATGGGGCGGCTGCCAGGAGCAGGATCAGCAGGGGCGTCGCGCCCACCACGGCCACCCCGAGTAACGCGAAGCCCACCTCCCGGCCTTCGACATCCATCGGAGTGAGCGCCGCTGAGCCCCCGATGGCGAGCAGGGCGATCGACGACAGAAGTATGAGTAGTACCCGACCGGCGGTCTTGCGTCGGAACAGCAGGATGGAGCCGAGCAGCAACAGCAGGGCGGGCGTCGCGCCGACCATGAGAGCGACCGTCGCCTCCTCGCGACCCGCTTCGTCCGTCGCGCTCGTAGCTTCGGTGCTCAGCAGGAAAGCCAAGCCGAGGCCGAGGCCACCCAGCGAGACCAGCGACAGCAGCAGTGCGATCACCGCGGCGGTGATCGCGGTGCCACCGCCGGGGCGAGGCTGTCCGTAGCCGTATGGGTACGGGGCGTAAGCCGGTGCGCCGTAACCATTTTGGGCGTACGGCTGCTGCCCGTAACCCGGTTGGCCGGCGTACGGGTCCTGCCCGTACCCCGGTTGCGCGTACCCCTGTCCCGCGTACGGGTCGTGGCCCTGTTGGCCGTACGGATACCCCATGGTGTCCCCCTCCTTGCGTGTCGCCGCTGCCTCGTGCCCCGGTTCCGCACCGTCGGCGGCGATGCTGACCTGCTGAAACTATACGTTCGGTCCGACAACACTTTCCAGGCGAGCGCGGGTGTAGGCCGCGGTCCACGGTAGGACCGCGGGCAGCAGTACGAGCGCGCCGAGCACGGTGGCCGAAAGTGCCGCTGCCCAACTGTGATTCACGATCGCTGTCACCGCACCGGGTACCCCACCGAGGCCGATCGGAATCGAACGGATCACCGATTCCTGCGCGAACCAGTGGATTCCGTACCCGGAGTTGTAGTTCACCAGTGTCGCCAACAGGCCGAGCAGGCCCAGACCTATCTGAGCGGAAGCGGCGACGATGATCATCCAGCGGCCGGTGTCGTCGCGACGGGCCAAAAGCACGCCCCCGTAAGCGAATACGAAGGTCGCGACCAGTGCGCCGAGGGTGGCGAACAGGGTCAGCGAATCGTCGAGTTCGCCGGGGTCGCTCACGAACGACCGCACCAGCACCACCGCGCCGACCAGATTCGCCACCGCGGCGAGCCCGGCCAGGCACGCGGCGACGATCGCCGTCACCTCACCACTGTCGGATTTCGTCTCCAGCACGACCATGCTCCGACCGTATCCCGTGCCGCCGCCCGGCGTGGTGCGGCCGCGCTACCGGGTGATGATCCACCGTCGCGTCGGCTCGCTCAGGCCGAGCAGCGCGATCACCACGTTGAGCACGAACCAGAAATCCAGCGGCCCGAACCGCCACCCGTGACTGGCCGCGTTGAGCCCGATCACCAGCAGCGTCGCCCCCGCCATCACCCCCGCCATGGTGAGCAACACCCGCCGACCGACCATCCGCCGCCGCAACAGCAACACCGCCCCCAGCAGATAAACCACCCCCAGCCCACCCACGATCCCGGCCCCCACGTAGTCGAGGTCGATCTCCCGCCCGACCACCCGCAACACCGCGGTCGTCGCCCCGACCGCGATCCCCGCGACACCGACCAGCACCCCGAGCCACCCCGCGATCCGCGCTGTCACCCCCCGCGAAGGCCGCTGCACCTGTTCCACCACTGTCCCCGCTATGTGTCGACGTCGCCGTCAGTTATACGGCGCGATGCCCGTTCGAGCACGCGGTAGGCCGATCGGCCGCCCCTGTCGCACATTCGTGCGGGTTTCGGCAACGCGGTGTCACCGACGAAACCGCGTCCGGACAGTGATCGTCCGGACGCGGTGGTCACCTCTACGTCGGATTGGCCGCGGCATAAGCGCGGACGGCTTCCAAGATGTACTCGGCGGTCCCCTCGCCGTGCACGTCATAGTTCTTTCGGAAGCGCGGGTCCGCCACGTACATTTCGCCGAGGTCGACCAGGTACTCGTTGGTGACCGGCTTGCCCTGCGTGCCGCCACCGAGCCAGGCGCGATGGCGGTCGACGATTGCCTGAACTTCTGCGCTGTCGACGGGAAGCTGTGCGGCAGCGGCACTTCCGAAGTCGGCGGCGATGTCGAGTTGGGTCTGTTTGAACGACTGTTTCTCCGCCTCGGTCAGCGACCGCCACCAACGGTCGCCGCTCGCGTAGGCGTCCTTGCCCCAGCGCTGCGTGACTTCGTCCTTGTACTGCGTGTGGTCGAAACCATCGAAAACCTCTGCGGCCATGAGGGGTTCACCTCTTTCTGTCTTGTGCAAAGTGGTCGACACCGATTCGATCTGCCGCGCTACCCGATCCTGTTGTTGCCGAAGCAGTTCCAGGTGGGTGCGCAACGCACCGGCGGTGTCCTGTTCCCCGGCGAGGACCTCGGCGATCACGGGGAGTCCGAGGCCGAGTTCGCGCAGCAGCAGGATGCGCTGCAGTCGAACCAGAGCGGTCTGGTCGTAGTAGCGGTAGCCGTTGGCGCCGATGCGGGTCGGCTCCAGCAGTCCGAGTTGCCCGTAGTGGCGCAACGTGCGACTGGTGGTTCCCGCGGCTTTCGCGAGGTCCTGAATGGACCATTCACCGACCATGACCTGCTCCTTTCCCGTCGATACCTCCACTGTGCAGGTTGACGCTACGTCAAAGTCAAGCGCCGGCGGCCACCCGTTCGCGACCGGGCCGGACGACGGGGCGCGTGCCGGGGTCGCGCGGCACCGACTTCGCCGGGATCTGCGCCAGGACCGTGCCCGACAGCGCGACAGCCAGCCCGACGATCTGCAGCACCGTCAACGCCTGCCCCAACGCGATCCACCCGATCACCGCCGCCGAGATCGGACTGAGCAACCCGAGGAACGACACCGAAGTCGCTGGTAGGCGCGAGATTCCGCGGAACCACAGCCAGTAGGTCAGCGCGGTACCGATGATGCCCAGGTAGAGGTAGCCGCCGATCGCGCGCCCGTCGAGTGCGGGCGGTGCGCCTTCGAGCAGCAGGGCCAGCGGGGCGATGAACAGCCCGCCCGCAGTGAGCTGCCAGCCGGTCATGGCCAGCGGGCCCACGCCCGCCGGTCGCCCCCACTTCTTGGTGAGCACGTTCCCGGCCGCCATCGACGCCGCACCGACCAGCCCGGCGACCACGCCGACCGCGTCCAACTCGGCGTTGCCGCGCAGCACGACCAGCGACACCCCGACCACGCCGATCAGCCCCGCGACCACCTTCCGCCGCGTCGGCGCTTCGGCCAGCAGCACCGCCGCGAAGCCGAGCGCGAACATCGGCACGACCGCGCCGAGCACCCCGGCGACACCACCGGGCAGCCGGTACGCCGCCAGGAACAGCAGCGGGAAGAACGCGCCGATATTGAGCACGCCGAGCACCGCGGCCCGCCCCAGCCACTTGCCGTGCGGCAGCACCCCGGTCACCGCGAGCAGTACGAGACCGACGGGTAGTGCGCGCATGAGGGCGGTGAACAGCGGCCGGTCAGGGGGCAGAAATTCGGTGGTGACGGCGTAGGTGGAGCCCCACACGATCGGGGTGACGGCGGTGAGCACGAGGGTGCCCGCGAGGCCGGTCGTGCGGGTTACGGTCGTCATGATCACTCCTCATTGATAATCTCAACATTGAAATATCTACTCGCGAAGGTATCTCCGCGTCAAGTAGATGAACGTTAAGAGTTTCAATCGAGAGGGAACTGATGCGCGACGCCGTCGACCTGATCACCGAGCACTGGCACCAAGCGCGACCCGACGTCGACGTGTCGCCGATGGCGATCATCGGCCGGATCAACCGGATCTCCCGCATCCTCGAACAGGAACTGAAAGCCTTCTTCGCAGGTCACGGCCTCGAACGCTGGGAGTTCGACGTGCTGGCCACCCTGCGACGCTCCGGCGGCGACACCGGCCTCACCGCGGGCGCGCTCAACCGCGCCGCCATGATCACCTCCGGCGCCATCACCAACCGCATCGACCGCCTGGCCGCGAAAGACCTGGTCCGCCGCGTCCCCTCCCCCGACGACCGCCGCTCGATCTTCGTCCAACTCACCGACGAGGGCCGCGAACTGGTCGACCGACTGCTCCCCCTGCACGTGGCCAACGAGCAGCGCCTGCTGTCCACACTGGGCGCGCGGGATCGCGAACAACTCGCCGAGCTGCTGCGCACGCTGGCCGTCGCACTGGACGACACCACGCTCGATTGAGCCGAAGGACCGGCGTAATCGCCCAATTCGCGTCGTTTTAGTCAGTTTTCTGATTTTTCGACGGCGTTTTGGGTGATTACGCCAGTCACTCCCCGTCGTGGGGTCCGGGCACGGTGCCGTGGATCGGCTCGCCGAGGACGTCGGCTTCCGAGGGGATCTGCACGGCTTGCGGATCGCCGGGCGAAACCACCAGGGGCACAGGGGCCGGTGGCGTTTTCAGTCTCGGCCTGCCCGAAGCGGTGGACGGCAGCTGGTCGCCGGCGTCGGGGACGAGTTGGAGCAGGGTGGAGAAGTCGACGACTTGGGCGCCCAGCGTCTGCGTGGCGACGATGACGCCGTTGGTGTACATCCGGTAGGTGCCTGCCCGTTGCGGGAGCAGCATTTCCGGGCCGATCGGCTCGCCCACCACACTGTTCGGGCCGCCGATGCGGCGGTATTCGGTATCGATCACCGACTCGCCTGCCAGCGCTTCGATGGTCAGATCGGGCTGGGGCTCGGGAAGCCTTGGAGCAGGGGCAGTTTCGACGAGTTCGTCGGGAGCGGGGCCGACTTCGAAGGTTTCGATGTCGGCGGGCCTGCCGCCGTCGGGGGCCGCGGAGTATTCCGAGCGCAGGATCTGCCCGTCGCGCAGCAGGACGGTGCCGGTGGTGGCGGCGACGGCGTCGGTGGTGCGCGAATCCTCTTTCACCGTCCCGGGATACGCCTGGCAGTCGGTGGTGTCGCAGGTCTGCGCGTAGGCGTAGCGGCTCTCGGCCAGCGCGTAGGAACGGGCCGCGATCGCTTGTGCGCGTAGGGCTTCGAAGGCACCCTGGTCGGCCCAGTTGGCTTGCATTTCCGCGGGGAGCACGCCCGCGAGGTAGTCGTCGAGGTCGACGCGGTTGACGGTGCGGTAGGACTCGCCGTCCAGCGCCACCCCGAGCGCGCCTCGGTAGCCGGTGCCGCCGCACAGGGTCAGGTGTTCGTCGGCCGGTCGGCCCGCGCCGGCACCGAGCGGGTAGACGAACGGATCGTCAGTTGCGTCCTGCCACAACACTTCTCCGTCGCAGCCCTGGGTGACGACCACGTTCGCGCCGCCGTCGGGGAGCGGGGTGAGGTGGGCCGCTTCGCCGGGGCCGATGGTGCGGCCCGCGACGTGCGCGCCCGCGGCCGCGAAGGTGTCGAGGGTGGCGTCGTCTTGCGCTTGGAGTCGGACGCCGATCGTGGTGGGCCCGATTTGCCCGAGATCCGCTCCGGGGTAGTAGTGCCCGAGAATGTCCTCCGCCGACCAGCCCGCTTGCGCGTTCTCGAAGGCGCCGACCTGGCTCATGCCGCGGCCGTGTCCCGCGCCGACGGTGGGCGTGATCTGACCCGGCAGGATCTGCCACAGTCCGATCGCCCCGGTCAGCGCCAGGACAGTGCCGCTGACCAGCACCGGAAGTGGCACGGTCTTGACGATCGGCACGGTCCGGCGGCGGGTGTTGCGGTTGGTCTCGGTCTTGGCTCTCATCATGCGCTCCCACGGGTTTCGCGGTTCTACCGGCGGAACTCGCGTCGGCATGTCGTCGTCGCCGGGCGGGATCCGAGGGCTACATTCGAGCAATCACATAAGTCTCGAGTAAAGGTTGAGATGTGTGACGTATGTTAACTAGTGTGATGTGTGAGGTTAGAGGAAGCAAGCATCACATGCACTGAATGCCTGACTCGAATTCGTTCGCGGCCCGCCTCGACCTGGACTGCCAGAGGCTGCGACGAGGCAGTACTCGCGGAAGCGGAAGGTCGAGGCCCACGGAGCCGCGAACACGCGGCACCAGCCGCCGGAAAACGCCTGCTCGACCCTGATAGGAGTCGCACGTGCGATACCGAAAGCCGAAACGTTCCCTAGTGCTCCCGGTGGTCACGATCCTCGCTGTCGGCGCTCCGATCGGCGCGTTCGCCCTCAGCGATTCCACCGACTACCGCAGCGCGAACGATTCCCAGCTCGCGGCCGTGCCGACGCAGTTGGCCGAGGTCGCGCTCACCTCCGTCCCCGACATCACCATCCCGCTGCGCGACCTGACAGGGCTTGACCTACCGGACCTGCACTTGTCGGACCTGCGCATGTTGCAGCTGCCGAACTCGATCCCGATCCCGCCGGGATTGCCGGTGCCCCCGGGCGTGGCGCTGCCCACGGAGATCCCGCTGCCGCAACTACCGACGAAGCCGCAGCCGACCCCGCAGCCCGCACCGGGCGCGGCGGCACCCGGCGCACCCGCGGCACCCAACGCTGCCGCTCCGCCCGCGCGTCCGCCGGTTCCGAGCACTGCGGTCCCGACGGCCCCAGCCCCGGCCCCGGCCCCGGCTCCGGCTCCGGCCCCAGCTCCCGCGCCGGCACCGGCACCGGCAGCACCCCAAGCTCAAGCCCCTGCTCCGGGCGCACCCATCCCAGCGCCAGCAGCTCCGGCCCCGGCCGCTCCGGCCCCCGCCGCGCCTGTCCCCGCAGCACCCGCCCCCGCCGCGCCTGCCCCCGCAGCACCGGCGCCGAGCGCTCCTGCCCCCGGACAGGACGCGGGAGCTCCGGGTGTCCAAGCAGCTCCACCGGCACCGGCGGCTCCCGTTCAGGCCGCACCGATCCCCGCCCCGTCACCCGCAGCCGCACCGATCTCCCAAACCCGCTCAGCGGGAGCACAATTCATCTCCATCCCCGAAAACCTGGAACCCGGCACCACCCCCGACACCCCCGCCCTCTCCCCGGGCGCAGTCGGCTCCGACGTCATCGACCAGGTCGGCGCACAGGTCAAAGAGCTCACCCAGGAAACCCCGTTCAGCATGGTCGCCGTCACCGCACGCGACCTCGCCAACACCACCACGAAACTGCGTGCGCGCCAGAAGGATGGCGTCTGGGGCCCCTGGTACGACGCCGATCCGGTCGACACCAGGGCCACCGATCACACCCCCGCCGACGCACCGACGGGCACCGAACCGATCTACGTCGGCGAGACCACCGCGGTGCAGATGTTGGTGACCCGCAAGCCCGCTTCCGGCCCCGATCACGACCCGGCGCATCTCACCGACGCCGCGCTCAAGGCCGTGCTGATCAACCCGGGTCGGGCCGCGATCGATGCCGCGCTCAACGATGTCGCCGCGGCGCTACCCGGTGGCGGTCCGAAGGTCATCACCCGCGCGCAGTGGGGTGCCGACGAGTCGATCCGCTGCCAGGAACCGACCTATGACGACGGTGTCGGCGGTGTGACCGTGCATCACACGGCCGGTCGCAACGACTACAGCCGCGCCGAATCGGCGGGCATCGTGCGAGCGATCTACGCGTATCACGCGGAAACGTTGGGCTGGTGCGACATCGGCTACAACGCGATGGTCGACCAGTACGGCCAGATCTTCGAGGGTCGCTACGGTGGCCTGGATCGGGCGGTGCAGGGCGCGCACGCCGGTGGTTTCAACGAGAACACCGTGGGCGTGGCGCTGATGGGCAATTACGAGACCGAGCAGCCCAGCAACGAGTCGGTCACCGCGATAGGCAAGTTCATCGGCTGGCGGTCGAAGCTGGCCGGGATCGACCCGCAGGGCGAGACCACGATGTATTCCGAGGGCACCGAGTTCACGTTCTACGAGCAGGACGAGGCGGTCGAGCTGCCGGTGGTGTTCGCGCACCGCGATGTCGGCAATACCGACTGCCCCGGCGACGCCGGTTACGCGATGATGGATCGAATCCGGGCGATCGCGGCGGGCAATTCCAGCACCTACACCTCGCCCGCGACGGCCTACCGTCCGCAGAGTCAGCAGGCCCGCGCGCCCCAGGGCAATATGGCCGAGCTGGGCGCCATGGTCGACAAGTTCCTCGGACTGTCCGGCGATAACGCCATCGCCAAGCACTGGGTGGCGAAGGGCGGGGTCGACGGACCGTTGGGCGCGCCGCAGTCGGATCTGATGTCGGCGGCGCAGGGCCGGCAGTACGCGAAGTTCGCCAACGGGTTCGTGTATGCGGGCGAGAACGGCGAGGTCTTCGAGGTGGTGGGTGCGATTCTGGATCGGTACCTGAGCTTGGGTGCGGATGCGGGCGTGCTCGGAGTGCCCACTGCCGGTTCGTATTCGGTGCCCAACGGGCTTCGCACGGATTTCCAGCACGGGTCGTTGGTGCTCAACGAGCTGACGGGGATCGTCACGACGTTCTGGAAGACGTACGACGAGACCTACAAGCAGGAAATGAACGATCCGAAGCTCACCGCGCCTACGTCGGAAGTGCCTGCCGTGGAACCGATTCCAGCGCAGCAGCCCGCCCCTGAACCCGCCCCGGCCGGTTGACCCCGGCCACGGCGAAGAACGGCCGGTGCACCCTCTTCAGAGGGGCACCGGCCGTTTTATGTCAGCTCCACCAACGTTCGAGAACCATCGCGACACCGTCGTCCACGTTGCTCCCCGTCACTTCGTCGGCCGCGGCGCGAGCCTCGGGATGCGCGTTGCCCATCGCCACTCCCAGTCCGGCCATGGTCAGCATCGGCACGTCGTTGGGCATGTCCCCGAACGCCACGATCGACGAATTCTCCACGCCGATCCGAGCGGCGACCTCGGCCAAACCGGACGCCTTGGTCACCTTCGGAACAGCCAGTTCGATCAGACCGCTCTCGGTGGAGTAGGTGATCTCGGCCCGGTCGCCGATCAGCGGCGCCAGCACCGCGCGCATGTCGGAACTGCGCGCCGAGCTGAGGCGGATCAGCATTTTGATCGCCGGTGAGTCGATGACTTCGGCGTGCGACACCACGGTGTCGTCGGGGTTGAGCCAGGCGTGTTCGTACGTGGGCGAGCTGACGAACTGCTGGGTCACGGCGTCGTGCGCGCTGGCGCCGACCCGCTCGGTGGCCAGACCGCAGCCGGGTAGGGCGTGTTCGGCCAGGTCAGCGAGCCAGCTCAGGGTGTCCACGTCGAGGGTGTGGCTGGCCAGGACCCGGTCGGTGGCGCTGTCGTAGATCACCGCGCCGTTGCCGCAGACCGCCAGCGGCGCGTACCCGAGTTCGCTGACCACCGGTTCGATCCAGCGTGGTGGTCGGCCGGTGGCGAGCACGAAGGTGGCGCCGTCGGCCACCAGAGCTTCGACGGCGGCCTTGGTGCGCGGAGACACCTTGTCGGAGTCGTCGATCAGCGTGCCGTCGACGTCGCTGGCCACCAGCCGTGGTTTCGGGTGCAGGTGCGTCATCCAACTATCCTGCCGCACGTCACCACACACCGACGCCTGACTGTCCCTATGATCAGGGCCTGATTACCCGATCCAGAGGGGACTGATGACCGGCTTCCTGTTGCGACGCACAGTCAATTACGTTGTGCTGCTGCTGCTGGCATCTTTTTTGACGTTCAGCCTCGCCTCGCTCACGTTCAACCCGCTCGAGAGCCTCGAGCAGCGCAATCCGCGACCGCCGCAGTCGGTGATCGACGCCAAGGCCGAGCAGTTGCATCTGAACGAGCCGATCCCGCAGCGCTATCTCACCTGGCTGGGCAGCGTCGCGCACGGCGACTTCGGGACCACCCTTGCTGGGCAGCCGGTGAGCGAGGAGCTGGGCCGACGGGTGGCGGTGAGTCTGCGGCTGCTGATTCTCGGGTCGATCATCGGCACCGTGCTCGGCGTGCTGATCGGTGCGGCGGGCGCGATCCGGCAGTACAAGTTCAGTGACTATTTCTCGACGGTGCTGTCACTGCTGATCATCTCGACGCCGATCTTCCTGCTCGCGACATTGTTGAAATACGGTGCACTGCAGATCAATACGATGACCGGTTCGCAGATCTTCCTCTACACCGGCGAGACCTCGGCCACCCAGATCACCGGCTTCTGGAACCAAATGGTCGACCGCGCACAACATTTGGTGTTGCCGACCCTGGCGCTGGCGCTGGGCGGCATGGCCGGTTACAGCCGCTACCAACGCAACGCCATGCTCGACGTGCTGCAGAGCGACTTCATCCGAACCGCGAGAGCCAAAGGCCTGTCCCGCAATCGGGCGCTGTACAAACACGGCTTGCGCACCGCGCTGATCCCGATGGCCACCCTGTTCGCCTACAGCCTGGGCGGCCTGATCACCGGCGCCACCTTCGTGGAGAAGATCTTCGGCTGGCACGGTGTGGGCGAGTGGCTGATCGATGCGATCAACGCCCAGGACCTCTACGTGGTGGTCACGGTGACCGCGTTCGCCGGCCTGGTCGTGTTGGTGTCGGGCCTGCTGTCCGATGTCGTGCTGGCCCTGCTCGACCCGAGGGTGCGTGTGTCGTGACCGAGACCGAACTCCTCGTCGTCGGCGCTCCCGAGGTGGCAGCTGCCGGCCGCCGCAGACTGGTGTGGCGTCGTTTTCTGCGTAACAAGCCCGCCGTGGTCGGCGCGGTGATCCTGGTGCTGCTGCTGGTGGCCAGTTTCGCGCTGCCGCCGCTGCTGCCGTGGGACTACCAGCAGATGGACTACAAGGCGCTGCTGAAACCGCCGAGTCTCGAGCACCCGTTCGGCACCACCCAGATCGGCCAGGACGTGCTCGCGCAGACGATGCGCGGGCTGCAGAAGTCGCTGATCATCGGTTTCTGCGTGGCGTTCTTCTCCAGCATCATCGCCGCGACAGCGGGCGCGGTGGCCGGGCTGCTGGGCGGGTGGACCGACCGCGCGATCATGTGGCTGGTCGACCTGTTGCTGGTGGTGCCCGCGTTCATGATCATCGCGCTGTTCGCGCCGCGCACCAAGGGTTCGGGGTCGATCGTGATCCTGATCGTGTTGCTGAGCGTGTTCGGTTGGATGATCGCCGCGCGCATCATCCGCGGCCTCACGTTGAGCCTGCGCGATCGCGAATTCGTCCGTGCCGCACGGTATATGGGCGCACCGACCCGCACGGTGATCATCAGTCACATCGTGCCCAACATCGCCTCGATCCTGATCATCGACACCACCCTGGCCGTCGGCGCGGCCATCAGCGCCGAAACCGGTTTGAGCTTCCTGGGTTTCGGTGTGCAGCCGCCGGACGTTTCGCTGGGTTCGCTGATCGCGGCGGGCACCAAATCCGCACTCACCTACCCGTGGTTGTTCCTGTTCGCCGGTGGCCTGCTGATCACGATTGTGTTGTGCGCCAACCTCGTTGGCGACGGTCTGCGTGATGCCTTCGATCCCGGTGCCCGTGGTGCGCGCAAGGATCGCAAGAAGGTCGTCGAGCGCAAGGACCAGGCGCAGGTGGAGTTGAAGAAAGCCGAGAAGCGATGACCGTGTCGACCGCGCCCCTGCTCGAGGTCACCGACCTGCGGGTGTCGTTCCCCGGCGAAGAAGGCCGGGTGGAGGCCGTGCGCGGGGTGAACTACACCGTCGCCGACGGCGAGGTGCTGGCCATTGTCGGCGAGTCCGGTTCGGGCAAGTCGGTGTCCTCGCTGGCGGTGATCGGCCTGCTGCCCGACCAGGCGCGGGTGCAGGGGTCGGTGCGCCTGCGCGGGCGTGAACTGCTGGGTCTGGGCGACAAGCAGATGTCGAAGCTGCGCGGTTCGTCGATCAGCATGGTCTTCCAGGACCCGCTGTCCGCACTGACCCCGGTCTATCGTGTCGGCGACCAAGTCGCGGAAGCTCTTCTGGCACACGGGAAGATGAGTCGCAAGGAAGCGGGCGAACGGGCGATCGAGCTGCTGGAACTCGTCGGCATCGCCGATGCGCGGGCCCGATCGCGGGCGTTCCCGCACGAGTTCTCCGGCGGGATGCGCCAGCGGGTGGTGATCGCCATGGCCATCGCCAACGATCCCGCCCTGATCATCTGCGACGAGCCCACCACCGCCCTCGACGTGACCGTGCAGGCCCAAATCCTGGCGCTGCTGCGCAAGGCCCGTGACATCACCGGTGCGGGCGTGGTCATGATCACCCACGACATGGGCATCGCGGCCACTGTCGCCGATCGGGTCGCGGTGATGTACGCGGGCAAGATCGTCGAAACCGCTCCTGTCGCAGAACTTTTCGCCGCTCCACGGATGCCGTACACGGTCGGCCTGCTCGGCTCCATCCCCCGCATGGACGGCCCGCCACGCACCCCGCTGATCCCCATCCTCGGCGCCCCACCGGCCATGCACGCGCTGCCGCCCGGCTGCTCGTTCGCGCCGCGCTGCCCGGTCGCCATCGACGACTGCACCGCCGCCGAACCGCCTTTGGAAAAGGTGAGCCCCGGCCATTCCGTGGCCTGCATCCGCACCGCCGAGGTCGGCACCGAGCAGCTGTTCGCGGCCTACCGCAAGGAGATCCCGACACCAGCGCACCCCGACCGGACCGACGAGAACGTAGTCCTTCGCGTCACCGACCTGGTCAAAACCTTCCCACTGACCTCGGGTGTGCTGTTGCGTCGCCGCACCGGCGAGGTCCGCGCGGTCGACGGCATCAGCTTCTCCGTACGCGCCGGCCGCACGCTGGCATTGGTCGGCGAATCCGGGTCGGGCAAGTCGACCACCCTGTCGCAGATCATGGACCTGGTCGCGCCGCAGTCCGGCAGCATCGAAGTGCTCGGCAACGACGTGGCCACCCTCACCAAACCGCGCATCCGCGAGATCCGCCGCAAGATGCAGATCGTCTTCCAGGACCCCAGCGCATCACTGGACCCACGCCTACCGATCTTCGACGTGCTCGCCGAACCGCTGCGCATCGACGGACGGTCCCGCGAAGAAGTCAACCGACGAGTACCAGAGTTGTTGCGGCAGGTCGGATTACAGCCCGAACACGCCGACCGCTACCCCTCGGACTTCTCCGGCGGACAGAAACAACGCATCAGCATCGCCCGCGCACTCGCACTGGATCCGCAACTGCTGGTCCTCGACGAACCCGTGTCGTCGCTGGACGTTTCGATCCAGGCCGGCGTACTCAACCTGCTCCGCGACCTACAGGCTTCACACGGCCTTTCCTACCTGTTCGTCTCCCACGACCTGTCGGTGGTGCGCAACCTCGCCCACGACATCGCGGTGATGTTGCAGGGCAAGATCGTCGAATCCGGCCCGGCGGAACAGATTTTCGCCGATCCTCAGCACGAATACACCCGCTCGCTGATCGCCGCCGTCCCGGAACCGGTGGTCAGCGGCTGAACGTCGGTCCGGCCGAAAACAGGAGGCACCATGAGAACCCGTCGAGTACGAGCAGGTACGCGATTGCGTTGTGCCGCAGTGATGTTGACCGCCGGGTTGCTCGTGGCGGGGTGTGGCGGCGGTGACGAGCAGGCGACCGGACTCAGCGATGCGATCGGTGCCACCAGCGACATCAACCCCACCCCGACCGACGCGCTGCGCGAAGGCGGCAACCTGCGCCTGGCGACCACCGACTACCCCGCCAACTGGAACGTGCTGTCCAACGACGGCAACAACGGGGAGATCGGCGAAATCGTGCGCACGATGCTGCCGCGTTCCTACAAGATCGACGCGGCGGGAGAGCTCAGCGTCGACACCGACTACTTCACCGATATCAGCCTGACCAGCACCGATCCCATGCGGGTGACCTACACGATCAACCCGAAGGCGGTCTGGTCGGACGGTTCGCCCATCACCTGGGAAGACCTCGCCGCGCAAGCGCACGCACTGAGCGGGCGCGACAAGAGCTACCTGATCGCCATCACCAACGGCTTCGAATTCGTCGACAAGGTCGAACGCGGCACCGACGACCGGCAGGCGGTGCTGTCGTTCAGCAAGCCCTACGCCGACTGGCGCGGTCAGTTCTCCGGCAACTCCACCCTCTACCCGAAGTCGGTGACCGGCACGCCCGAGGCGTTCAACACCAGCCTCGCCGACGCGATCAGCCTCACCGCCGGGCCGTTCATCGTCAGCGCGACCGATCGCGGTCAGGGTCGAATCACGTTGGGGCGCAACCCGAAATGGTGGGGCGCGAAGCCGGTTCTGGACACCATCACCTACAGCGTGCTCGACCGCACGTCGTGGGTGGCGGCGCTGCAGAACAACGAGATCGATCTGGTCCGTCTGTCGACCATCGACGACGTCAAGACCGTGCGCGGTACCGAAGGACTGGTCGTGCGCCGGGCGCCGGGTAATCGCTGGCGCCACATCACTTTCAACGGCGCACCCGGTTCCATTCTCGAGGATCCTGCTGTGCGCGTGGCTGTTTCGAAGGCGATCGATCGTCAGGGTATCGCGAACGCCATCCAGAACGGCCTGGTCGAGAACCCGCAACCCTTGAACAACCACGTCTTCGTGCAGGGCCAAAAGGGTTACCAGGACAACAGTCTCGGCTTCGACCCCACCGCCGCCGCGAAGGAACTCGATGCACTCGGCTGGAAGCTCACCGGCGACGTCCGCGAAAAGGACGGCCGCAAACTCGTCATCCGCGACGTGATGTACAACGACCCCATCTGGGTCCAGGTCGCCCAGATCATCCAACAGAACCTGGCAGCGATCGGCGTGAGCCTGACCATCGACACCAAGCCCGCCGCAGGCCTGTTCACCGATGTCATCCAACCCGGCGACTTCGACGCCGCCCAATACGTCTACCAGGGCGACCCCTTCCCCCTCAGCAGCATCCGCCAGATCTACTACTACGACCCCACCGACCTCCAATCCAACTACGGCCGCATCGGCTCCCCCGAACTCAACGCCCTCATCGAACGCACCCTCTCCGAACTGAACCCCGAGAAGTCCATCGACCTGGCCAACCAGGTGGATCGGAAGGTATTCGAGGAAGGACATTCGCTGCCTTTGACGCAGGACGCGGGCAATTTCGGTGCGCGCACGACACTGGCCAACATCGGCTCGCCCGGTTTGGCAACGTATGACTACACCAAGATCGGCTTCGTGAAGTAACCCACGCAGCGAACTGAAGAAAGGAGCGGTCCATGCGGATACGTTCATTGACCACCCGTTTGGCAATTCCGCTGGCTCTTGTCAGCTTGGTCGCGGCCGGGTGCAGTGCCGACGACAGCAGCCCTGGAGAAGGCCATGCCGCACTCGGCACCACCAACGACATCAACCCGAAGGATGTCAGCGAACTGCGCGACGGGGGCAATCTGCGGTTGGCTCTCACTTCGCTGCCGGAAAACTGGAATGGCCTGCACTCCGACGGTAACGACGGCGATACCGGTTCACTGCTGCGACCGGTGATGCCGCGCGCATTCAAAACCAATGCCGCAGCGGAACTGACGGTCAACAACGACTACTTCACCGATGTCGCCCTGACCAGTACCGAACCGCAGCAGGTGACGTACACGATCAATCCCAAGGCGGTCTGGTCGGATGGAACGCCGCTGACATGGGAGGATATTCAGTCCCAGGCCAACGCGCTCAGTGGCAGGGACAAGGCCTTCCTGATCGCCGGCAACAGCGGCTTCGACCGGGTCGAAAAGGTCGAACGCGGTGTCGATGACAAGCAAGCGATCATCACCTTCAAGGCGCACTACGCCGATTGGCGCGGCCAGTTCGCGGGCAACTCGGTTCTTTTCCCCAAATCCGCCACGGCGACGCCGGAGGCATTCAACAACGGTCAGGTCGATGCTCTCGGCGCGTCCTCCGGGCCTTTCATCGTCCAGTCTGTCGACCGCGGGCAGGGCCGGGTCGTGCTCGGCCGCAATCCGAAGTGGTGGGGTGCTACGCCGAAGCTGGACACTATGACGTTCAGCGTGCTCGACAGCTCGGCGTTCGTTCCGGCGTTGCTGAACAACGAGATCGACGCGGTCGGTGTGGCCAGCCGAGACGAGCTGAAATCGGCTCAGAGCACGCCTGGCGTCGCAATTCGCCGGGCACCCGGTAACAGCTGGGGTCACTTCACCTTCAACGGCGCGCCCGGCTCACTACTCGCCGATCAGGGTGTGCGCGTAGCGATTTCGAAGGCGATCGATCGACAGGGCATCGTCAACGCGATGCAGACGGGGCTGGTCCAGGACCCCCAGCCGCTGAACAATCACGTCTATCTGCGCGGCCAGGACGGCTACCAGGACAACAGCCTCGGTTTCGATCCGACGGCCGCGGCGAACGAGCTCGATGCCCTCGGCTGGAAGCTCAACGGCGACGTTCGCGAAAAGGACGGGCGCAAGCTGGAGATCCGCGACGTCATGTACAACGACCCGAGCAACATCCAGATCGCCCAGATCATCCAGCAGAATCTCGCGCAGATCGGCGTCAAGCTGAACATCGAGACCAAGCCGGGCGCCGGACTGTTCTCCGATGTCCTCCAGCCGGGCAATTTCGATGTAGGCCAGTGGTTCTGGGGCGGCGACCCGTTCCCGCTCAGCAGTCTCACCCAGATCTACGGCTACAACCCGGACGATATCCAGGGCAACTACGGTCGCATCGGGTCACCCGAGATCAACGATCTCATCGAGCAGGCCGTCTCCGAACTGGATCCGGCGAAGGCCAAGGAGCTGGCCAACCAGATCGACCGGAAGATCTTCGAAGAGGGCCATTCGCTGCCGCTGTTCCAGTCTCCGGGCAACGTCGCCGTGCGTGACAATCTCGCCAACTTCGGCGCGACCGGCCTGGCCTCCTACGACTACACCAAGATCGGCTTCGTGAAGTGAGCCGGGAAGCCTTCCTGAAGTGACCATCACCCCGGCGCGCGCACTCACCTACCCGCTGCTCGTCACCAGCGGCACCCTCGCGGTCATTGCCGCGTGGGTGCCGTTCGCCGACATCGATCAGTTGAGTGCGCTCGTCGTGGTCGCTCTCGCCGTACTCGCCTACACCGCTTATCAGTTGGGTCTGGCGTTCGGTCTGTTCCCGACCGGATTGGTCGCGACCGGCACCGTTCGCGGGAAACGAGTTCGGCAGCAGTATCGGCTGGTCAGTCGTTCGTGGCTGGAGATCAGCAGCGGTGATCGGGTGGTGTGGCAGCCGGTTTTCTATGATCCGGAGTTATCCACATTCGTCCCCACGAATCTGGAACTGACCGGCCGTTCCATCCTCGACGGCAGCACCCGCTTCTATCCGTCGGGGCGTGTCCGCACCACCGAACCCGCGGGCAAACTCATCGACAACCCCTCCCGACCCACCACCCCACCCGGGTATGGCATCGCCCGCCGCCTGATCCTCGACGTCCAGCCGGCGATCGGCGCACCCCTGGTCGGCCTGCTCTGGGTCTACGTCATGCACGGCGGTCTCGGCGCGTTCGTCGCGTCCACCACGGTCGCCGCCGCCGCGTTCACCTGGCTGTCCGCCATCCGCGGCTCCGACCCCAGCTGAGACCCGTTCGGACAGTTGATCACCAGGCTCTGAGGGATTTTTCTTCTCGCTTGGGCTCAAGGGGTCAATGCAACAGTCTCTATCGAGACAGGAAATGTTGCATGGCAGCAGTACCAGCCACCCGGACAATCGTTGCCCAGTTCTGGCAAGGAATCAGTGCCGGCATGTCGACCCCTGCCGCCGCGGCAGCGGCGGGGGTAGCGAACTCGACCGGACTTCGGTGGATAGCAAACACTGGCGGAGTGAAACCACGCTTGCCCGACCCTGACCTGCCACCCGGTCCGCGACCGAGGTTGAGCCTGCACGAACGAGAAGAGATCGCGATCGGTGTCGCTGCCGGTGCATCGATCAACGCCATCGCCCGCGGGTTGGGTCGAGCGCCGTCGACGATCTACCGCGAGATCCGCCGCAACGGACCCAAAACCACGACCACCGCGACGGGCCCGGCCCGGTATCGACGCCATCACCGCTTCGGTGCACCGCCCGGCGGGATCGCCGGAGGCACCGCCTACCGGGCGTTACGCGCACAAAAGCGCAACGACCTGCGTGCCCGCCGCCCCAAGCCCGGCAAACTCGCCCTCAACACACGGTTGCACGACCAGGTCGCAGCCCGGTTGACTCAACTGCACAGCCCAGTCCAGATCGCTGGAGCATTGGCAGTGGAGTTCGCCCACGACCCGGAGATGCGCGTGTCCCACGAAACGATCTACAAAGCCCTCTACCTGCAAGGACGCGGCGGACTGAAACGTGAACTCGTGACCTGCCTACGCACCGGACGAGCGCTACGCAAACCCCGACGCAACCCCGAAACCGGTCGTGGTGGGCACCGGATCACCGGCATGGTCAATATCAGCGAACGTCCCGCCGAGGCCGATGACCGGGCCGTGCCCGGGCACTGGGAAGGCGATCTGATCATCGGCGCTGACCACGCCTCAGCGATCGGCACGATCGTCGAACGCCGATCCGGGTACGTGATCCTGCTCCACCTACCCGATGATCACACTGCGGAATCAGTTGCCGCGCAGACGATTATGAAGATGAACAGGTTCCCGGCGATGCTACGTCGGACGTTGACCTGGGACCAGGGCTCGGAAATGGCCGGACACGCGAAGATCACCACGGCCACCGACATCGACGTCTACTTCTGCGACCCACACTCACCCTGGCAGCGCGGGACCAACGAAAACACCAATGGTCTTCTGCGCCAGTACTTCCCGAAAGGCACCGATCTGTCGGTATTTCCCGACCATTACCTTGACTACGTCGCTGCCGAGCTCAACACCCGCCCCCGCAAACGCCATGGCTTCCGAACCCCGGCCTATGTCCTGGATGAGATACTCGCCCAGGACATGGCTGTTGCATCCACCGACTGAATCCACCTCGGCCGATGTTTGCGTGAAAGCCTGGTGATCGACCGTCCAGGTCTGGCATCAGGCCCACAAGCCCGGTTCGCATCTGTTGCGAGCCGGGCTTTCGCTTGTCCACGTATGGAAGGCGCACCTCAACAGGCGCTTGCAGCTTGCTACCCTAGGGGGGTATGGTAACCGCATAGCCCGCCCGCGGCCGGCTTCCACCTCGCAGACTGAAACGGAGCAGCCCGATGAACGCAACAGGTAAGTTCGCCGGATTCACCCTCGGCCTCGTGGCGGTGTTCGGGATCGCCGCAGGTGTCGGGGCCCTGGTCGGGCCGGAACCTTCCGAGCCGGCCGAGCACGACGAGCACTCGGCCACGCCCGAGCTTCCCGGTGGTCTGCTGGCCAGCGATCAGGGCTACACCCTCGCCTTGGACAAGCCGAACACCACCACCGCACCGCAGTCGCCGACAAGTTTTCGCATCCTCGACGCGAACGGCGCACCGGTCATGAAGTACGTGAACAGCCACGACAAGGACCTGCACCTGATCGTGGTCCGGCGTGACATGGTCGGCTTCCAGCATGTGCACCCCGTCCTCGATCCGGCCGGGACCTGGGCCGTTCCGCTGAACCTCAGCCGGGCCGGCGACTACCGGGTCTACGCCGACTTCACCCCCGAGGGCGGCTCGAACCTGACACTCGGCGCGGACCTGCGGGTGGCAGGCAACTACGACGTGCAGCCACTCCCCGCCCCCGCTGCCACCGCGCAGGTCGGCGAATACACGGTCACGCTGAACGGCACGGTCGCACCGGGCACCGCGTCGAAGGTGACACTCTCGGTCAGCCGCAACGGCACCCCCGTCACCGACCTGCAGCCCTACCTCGGCGCCTACGGTCACCTGGTAGCCCTGCGCGCCGCCGACCTCGCCTACCTGCACGTTCACCCCGAAGGCACACCCGGAATCACCCCCGCAGGGCCCGGCATCGACTTCGTGGTGAACGCCCCGAGCGCGGGCGACTACCGCCTGTTCCTCGACTTCCAACACCAGGGCGTGGTCCGCACCGCCGAGTTCACGGTGAAGGTCGCCACCCCGAACGCGACCGGTGCGAGCGACCCCGCCCCGACCAGCGCACCCGCAGACCACGGCACCCCCGACCACGGCCACTGACGCGCCCTGGACCGCCCGCAACCCCTCAGCAAGAATCAACACCAGGAACGAAGGAGCACCCATGACCACCGTGACACACCCACCGGGCACCGGCCAGGTAGAACTGGTGATCGGTGGCATGACCTGCGCTTCCTGCGCGAACAGGATCGAGAAGAAGCTCAACAAGCTCGACGGCGTCACCGCCACCGTCAACTACGCCACCGAGAAGGCGCGCGTCGACTTCACCGGCGGGATCTCCCCCGAGGACCTGATCGCCACTGTCGAGCAGGCCGGTTACACCGCAGCACTCCCGGCCCCGAAGAAGACCGAGCCCGTCGCCGAAGTGGACCCGACCGCGTCCTTGCGCACCCGCCTGCTGGTCTCGCTCGTACTCACCATCCCGGTGATCGCGATGGCGATGATCCCCGCACTCCAGTTCACCAACTGGCAGTGGCTGTCGCTGACCCTGGCCGCACCGGTCGTGATCTGGGGCGCGCTGCCCTTCCACAAGGCCGCGTGGACCAACCTGAAGCACGGCACCGCCACCATGGACACGCTGGTGTCGATGGGCACGCTGGCCGCGTTCGGCTGGTCGCTTTACGCGCTGTTCTGGGGCACGGCGGGCACGCCGGGGATGAAACACCCGTTCGAATTCACCATCGCGCGGATGGACGGCACGGGCAGCATCTACCTCGAAGCGGCGGCGGGGGTGACCACGTTCATCCTGGCCGGGCGGTATTTCGAGGCGCGGTCCAAGCGGCAGGCGGGCGCGGCCTTGCGGGCGTTGCTCGAGCTCGGCGCGAAGGATGTCGCGGTGGTTCGCGACGGTGTCGAAACGCGGATTCCGGTGGAGCAGTTGGCTGTTGGTGACGAGTTCGTCGTGCGGCCGGGCGAGAAGATCGCCACCGACGGTGTGGTCTCCGAGGGGACTTCGGCGGTCGACGCGTCCATGTTGACCGGTGAGTCCGTGCCGGTGGAGGTCGGTGTCGCTGACTCGGTCACCGGTGCCACGGTGAACGTCGGTGGGCGAATCATCGTGCGCGCCACCAGAATCGGTTCCGACACCCAACTCGCCCAGATGGCACAGCTGGTCGAAGACGCACAAACCGGCAAGGCGCAGGCCCAACGCCTGGCCGACAAGATCTCCGGCATCTTCGTCCCGATCGTGATCGCCCTGGCCGTGGCCACGCTCGGATTCTGGCTCGGCACAGGCGGTTCCGTCGCAGCGGCGTTCACGGCGGGCGTGGCGGTGCTGATCATCGCTTGCCCCTGCGCCCTCGGCCTGGCCACCCCGACCGCGCTGATGGTCGGCACCGGACGCGGCGCGCAGCTCGGCATTCTGATCAAGGGCCCCGAGGTGCTGGAGTCCACCCGCAAGGTCGACACCATCGTGCTGGACAAGACCGGCACCGTCACCACCGGCAAAATGACACTGCTCGAGGTGGTCCCAGCCGCCGGTGAACAGCGCGATAAGGTGCTGGAACTGGCTGGTGCGCTGGAGGATTCGTCGGAACACCCGATCGCGCAGGCCATCGCCAAGGGCGCACGCGACGAGTTCGGCACGCTACTGCCCGTGGAGGGCTTCGCCAATATCGAAGGTCTCGGCGTGCAGGGTGTGGTCGACGGGCACGCGGTGATCGTGGGCCGGGCACGACTGCTGGCCGACTGGTCGCAGCCGCTGGACGACAAGCTGGAAACCGTTATGGCCGAAGCGGAATCAGCCGGTAGGACAGCAGTGGCCATCGGCTGGGACGGCAAGGCACGTGGCGTGCTCGTCGTCGCCGACGCGGTGAAACCTACTTCGGCGCAGGCGATCTCGCAGTTCCGCGAGCTCGGCCTCACGCCGATCCTTCTCACCGGCGACAACGCCCGCGCGGCCCGCACCATCGGCGACGAAGTCGGCATCGACGAGGTCATCGCCGAGGTGCTCCCGCAGGACAAGGTCGACACGGTGAAAAGACTGCAGGCCGCAGGCAAGGTCGTGGCCATGGTCGGTGACGGTGTCAACGACGCGGCCGCCCTGGCCCAAGCCGACCTCGGCCTGTCCATGGGCACCGGCACCGACGTCGCCATCGAAGCCAGCGACCTCACCCTCGTCCGCGGCGATCTGCGCGCCGCCGCCGACGCGATCCGCCTGTCCCGCCGCACCCTGGCCACCATCAAGGGCAACCTGTTCTGGGCCTTCGCCTACAACGTGGCCGCCATCCCGTTGGCCATGGCGGGCCTGCTCAACCCGATGCTGGCCGGCGCAGCGATGGCGTTCAGTTCGGTCTTCGTGGTGACCAACAGCCTGCGCCTGCGCGGGTTCAAATCCACCGCGCAGTAACTCACACGCGAAGGGCGGGACGGCAAACGATTTGCCGCCCCGCCCTTTTCGCGCTCAGAAGATGTGCTGGTCATCCGCGGAGATGGCGAAACCGTGCCCGCCCGCCACACAGCGCACGCCCTGCGTGGACGAGCTGCAGGTGTAGCCGTGCACGGTCAGGGATTCGCCGTAGTTCAGCACCGTGCCGCCGGATTTGCCGCCCGGCGGGAAGCCGATGAAGATGCCCTGGCTGGTGCACAGGAACTCCGACTTGCCCTGGTAGAGGTGCGCGGCGACCTTGCGGTCGGGGGCGTCGGTGCAGTTCGGCAGTTTCGGCGTGATGAACTTGGTTTTGCTCAGCTGGCAGCCCACACCGTGGGGCGCCATGGTCAACACGCCACATTTGATGTTCCCGGTGGGCGACTGGAAGTAATAGCTGCCGTCGATCTGAAATTTGCTCGCATCGACGGGCGTGAAGCCGCCATTGGCCGGAGCCCCGCTCGCGGGCGCGCCGTCCTCGGGTGCGTCCGAGGACTCGACCGGCGCCTCGGTGGACTCGCCCGGCTGAGCAACGGTGGTGACTGTGCCCGCCCCCTGGTCGATGGCCCCGTTGCAGGCGGTGAGCACCCCGGTCAGCACCACGAACGCGGCTGCTACGACTACTGATTTCACGATTGCTCCGTCTCTGTACTTCCGACACTCGACAAGCAATCGCGCGGTGACACAGATTCGTTTACAACGATAAGAAACAAAAAAATGGGCGAGGTCCCTGAGGACCTCACCCATGTGTTGAGCGGATGACGAGATTCGAACTCGCGACCCTCACCTTGGCAAGGTGATGCGCTACCACTGCGCCACATCCGCGTGCATTTCCGAAGCCTGTCCGGGTTACCGGGGGACTTCGTGGTGCGAGTAGGAACTCTAGCGGGTGTCGCCCGAACTACGAAATCCGGGCTCACTCGACAGCGGCGGGACCCGGCCGGCGGCAGCGGCGACGGACCCTGTTAAGCACGCGACAAGAGGTCGAAAGGCGTTGCGCGGGAGGCTGTTCCCACCGACAGGAGGAACACATGAAGGTTCACGCACTGCTCATCGCGCCCGTGGCGGCCATCACACTGGCATTCGCCGGCGCCGCCCCGGCTCAGGCCGACGGCTTCATCGGCACCGACAACTTCAGCGCCGAGTACACCGCCACCGACTACCCGAATTCGTGCCTGATCGTGCAGAACCACATCGGCAGCCAGCTCACGGTCCGGCTGGACTATCCGACCGGGTACAGCCATTGGACGATCGAACCGGAGGCAGTGGTGTGGCTGGACGGGTACGACGGCCCGGTGACCTCACCGAGCGGGAACTGGCAGCTTCACGTGTACCCGCCCGTGCTCCACTCCTGGGTCTTCGACCCGTACCGCACCCGCGGTGGTAGCTGCAACGGGTCGTGGATCTACACCGCGAACTGAGCGGTGCCCGTTCTGCGGCGGGCATCGGCGATCGGGCCACTCGCTCACGGAAGTCCTTGCGGGGGCAGGTTTTTCACAGGGTGAATCTATGGGAGGAACAGGATGAAGATTGCAGGATTCATTGCGGCGGGGGTGGCTATGGCCGCGGTTGTGGTGGGGGCAGCGCCCGCACAGGCTGACTTCACCGACCCGGTGGAGTTCACCGACAGCGGGGAGAACGTCGAGGACGAGGCCTTCGGGGAGTACGCGGTCAACCGCACCGAACCGGGGTCGTGTCTGGTGGTGCAGAACCACACCGGCGGGCGGGTGACGCTGCGGTTGAACTACCCGACCAGCAGTGGGAAGTGGACGTTCAAACACGATCAGGTCGGCGTGCTGATGCGCAACGGCAGGCTGGTGACCTCGCCTTCCGGGAATTGGAGCGTGCGAACGAACCCGCCGATCGTCTACAAGTGGGTCTACGACGGCAAGCTGAACAGCCGTCGGGGATGCAACGGGTCGTGGGTTCTGACGATGAACTGACCGCGCGAGGGCCCGGAGCCGCACACTCCGGGTCCTCGCCGCGGGTCCCCAGCGCTGCGGGATCGCTAGCTCACGGCCACGACCGACTCGAACGCTGACCGATGGTCCGCCGCCCACTGCGCGTAGGTGCGCGGTGGGCGGCCCAGGACCGTGGCGATATCGTCGGTGAGCAGTTCGTTGTGGCCGCCTCGGATGAAGGACTGACCGATCAGGGAGCCCTCCACGAAGGCGGGCGGCAGGCCCGCGGCGACCATGAAGGTGCGGGCGTCGGCTTCGGTGATGTCGGTGACCGTGATCGGGCGGTCGAGGATCGCGGCGAGGTCGGCAGCCTGGTCGCGGGTGGTTTGCAGGGTGGGTCCGGTCAGGGTGTAGGTCTGGGCGTGGTGGTCTGGGGTGCGCAGGGCCGCGATGGCGACTGCGGAGACATCGCGCGGGTCTACTACTGCTTGTCTGCCGTCGCCGGTGAGGTTCGGGACGGGGTGGCCTGCGTGCAGCGGTTCGATCCAGCTGAAGGTGTTGGTGGCAAAGGTGTTGGGGCGCAGGATCGTCCACTCCAGGCCGGAGTCGCGCACGGCCTGCTCCCCCGGAGCGTGCCAGGAACCCGGGGCGCCCAGGCGTGGGTCGCCCGTGCCGACGGCGGACAGTTTCACGATCCGTCGAACTCCGGCTTCCTTCGCGGCAGCGATCAATTGGGCATCGGTGTCGGTGCCGTCGGGGCCGGGGATGCCGACCAGGAACGCGGCCTCGATGCCGGCCATGGCGGGTGCGAAGGTGGTCGGGTCGCGGTAGTCCACGCGGACCACCTCTACGCCGGCGGGGAACTCGGTCTGCTGTGGGTCTCGGGTTGCCGCTCGGACGGCGATTCCGTCGGCCGCCAGCTGTGCGACGATGCCGCTTCCGATGGTGCCTGTCGCACCGGTGATCAGGATCATGACACCAGCATGGCCGCCCTACCGCCTGCGAATATAGGAGAAATCGGCACGGACATCCGGGCCCGCGACGCCTACTATCGCAGGGGTGCGATACCTGACTTCGACGGAGCTCGAGACCCCCGTTCCCACACCGGAGTCGTTGCGTCCGTGGCTCACCGAGCTCACCAGTACGCCGGTGCTCGACGTGGGTGATCAGCCCTTCGCGCATACGCCCGAGGCGACCACGACGGTGGTTCTTCGCACCGAAAAGTCCGGCAGGCGTGCGGCTTACGTCATCGGGGCGCAAACTAAAGCGGCGTACTCACAGGCACAGGGGCCTGCCGGGTGTGTGCGACTGCGGCTGGAACCCGGTGTGACACGCCAACTTCTCGGCGTGAGCGCGAGCGAACTCACCGATCGCGCGGTGTCACTGGCCGAATTGCCCGGCCCGCTCGGCACTTTCGCCACCGACCTCACCAGTATTCCCGCCGACGAGGCCATCTCCTACTTGGAACACACACTCCCCCACCATGTTTCCGAGACCGACACCGAACGCGCCCACCGAATCGTGCTGCGCGAGGCGATCTCGTCCCTCACCACCGACACCGCACCCTCCATCCCCGACCTGGCCACCCGCTTGGCCGTCAGCGAACGCCAGCTCCGCAACATCTTCCAGACCGGAACAGGCATGTCCCCCAAGCACTTCGCCCGCATCACCCGCCTGCGCCAAGTCCTGGCCTACGCAGGCAACACCCCCTGGTCCCACCTGGCCGCCCACACCGGCTACTACGACCAATCCCACCTGACAGCCGACTTCCGCACTCTCATGGGCGTCCCACCCGCCGCCTACCTCCGCGGCAAACTCCCGGCCCCGACCCGCTGCCAGCTACCACGCTGACAGCCTGGGGGTCGCGCTGAGCAACCCCAGCGCGACGAGCCATGTCAGGCGTCAGGGTCCTGCGCCTTCTCAGCCTTGCGTGCATGGCGCTCCGCCGATTCGGCGTCGTCGAGAGCCGTGGCCTCTTCCAGGGAAGGTGCGCTGCCGCCGAGTCGCTTCGGGACCCAGTAGGCGCCGGGTTCGTGGGTGTAGTCCTTTTGCAGGTCGGCGAGCATTTCCTGCATGGTCGTGCGCAGTTGGGTGGTGAGGTCGGCGGCGGGTTCGTAGGGGTGGATGGGGGCGCCGACGGCGATGGAGATGGGGGTGTTGGTGCGGCCGAGGCGTTTCGGGAAGCCTTTGGTCCAGACTCGTTGGGCGCCCCAGATGGTGATCGGGATGATCGGGACGTCGGCTTCGATGGCCATGCGGGCCGCGCCGGACTTGAATTCCTTGATCTCGAAGCTGCGGCTGATCGTGGCCTCGGGGTACACGCCGACGAGTTCGCCGTCGCGCAGGTACTTCACCGCGGACTTGTACGAATCGGCGCCCGCGGTGCGGTCGACGGGGATGTGCTTGAGGGTGCGCATGATCGGGCCGGAGATGTTGTTGTCGAACACCTCCTGCTTCGCCATGAACCTGATGTAGCGGCCAGGGGTACGCGCGGGCAGGCCCGCGTAGGTGAAGTCCATGTAGCCGGTGTGATTGATCGCCACCACGGCACCGCCGGTGGCGGGGATGTTCTCCGCCCCCTTGACGGTGAACTTCAGACCTTCGAGGAAGAAGACGGTTCGGGCCAGGCCGATGATCGACCGGTAGACGGGTTCCACAATTGCCACAGCCTAGCCGCACAGCTTCGGTTCCGGCAGGGTGCCGTAAATGGGCGGTGTCACCGTAGAATCGCGGCGGTCGCCTCGCGGACCGAATCCGCTTCGCGCACACCGGTACCCCCGGCGAGTCCGCTCGCCCGACAGTCATCGCCCGCGGTTTCGCACACGGGTGCAACGGCCTAGGAATGAGGAACAGTGGAACGCGCCCAGCTCGCCCTGACCCGCCCGTACGCGCTGGTCGCGGGACTGACTGTCGCCGCGGCCCTGGTCACCGGGTGCGATTCGGTTTCGGGCATTCCGGGCGATCCGGTCGAGGTGACCACCACTACCGCCGCGACGACCACCACGACCGCGACGACCGCGACTCAGGCTGTCGCACCGCCCCCCGCAACCCCGTCGTTACCCGCCGACGCACCGCAGGTCGGCGCCGTCGCGGGCAATCCCGACGCGGTGACCGCCGTGCGCCGCTGGGCCGCCGATCTACAGACCGGCACGGTCGAAGAACTCCAGGAAAAATGCTGGACGATCCCGCCCGCCACCGTCGCGGAAATGTACGCCGCCCCACAGACGGTGCTGAAGGCACTCACAGGACCCGGCACGGCCACCGCCGACGCCGTGACCTGGCGAAACAGCACCACCACCGTCACCGTCGACCGCGAATCCATCGCGTCGGGCTATGCCTGCGGCAGGGTGTTCGCAGCCGGTGTCGAGCCCGCTTACGACGACGCCGACGCCCGCCACACCGTGCGCCGCTACCTCGCCCGCGCCACCGGCAAACCCCTCGACGCGGCCGACATCGAAGCAGACCATCCACTGACCTGCAAGGCCTCTCCCGCCAGTTGGGATCCCGACGGCACCGGCAACCCCGTAGCACCCCCCTTGACAGGCAACTCGGGCAAAGTAGGCAATGTCACCTCCTTCGCCGGCGACGAGTTACGATCCGAGCAGATTCGTGGCGACTACCTGGCAGTTCACGTCCCCGTGACCACCTCGCCGGGCGGCACGCGGGCCCGCACTTTCACGGTGACAACGACAGCTGAGGGCTATTGCATCGGTGACGTAACGATTTAGCCGTTACCCTGGTTGGCTGGTACGCCGCAAGCAGATCAGGGGGCACTGAGGCGGTCACTCGCCACTGATCCGGCGAATCAGATCCTGGTAGGAGGAAACAGCTCGTGCAGATCACCAGCGTCGGACATGCCGGCTTCCATATCCGAACCGAGGCCGGGACGATCCTGTGCGATCCGTGGGTCAACCCCGCGTACTTCGCGTCGTGGTTCCCGTTCCCGGACAACTCCCAGCTGGACTGGGAGACCCTCGGCGACGTCGACTACCTCTACGTCTCGCACCTGCACCGCGATCACTTCGACGCCGCGCACCTGGCGAAGTACGTGAACAAGGACGCCACGGTCCTGCTGCCCGACTACCCGGTGCTGGATCTGCGCCGTGAGCTCGAGGCGCTGGGCTTCACCAAGTTCTTCGAGTCCGAGGACTCGGTCAAGCACACGATCACCAATTCCCAGGGTTCGTTCGACTTCATGATCGTGGCGTTGCGCGCGCCCGCCGACGGTCCGATCGGCGACTCCGGGATTCTCATCTCCGACGGTGAGACCACCTGTTTCAACATGAACGACGCGCGCCCGGTCGACATGGACGTCATCCACGACGCGTTCGGCGACATCGACATCCACCTGCTGCAGTACTCGGGCGCGATCTGGTACCCGGCGGTGTACGACATTCCCGCGCGGACCAAGGCCAATTTCGGCAAGCAGAAGCGTCAGCGCGGTATGGATCGCGCGCGGTCCTACATCGAGCAGGTCGGGGCGACCTGGGTGGTTCCGTCGGCCGGTCCGCCGGTGTTCCTCGATGCCGAGCTGCGCTATCTCAACGACGATCGCGGCGACGAAGGCAACATCTTCCCTGATCAGATGGTGTTCCTCGATCAGATGAACATTCACGGCAACCCCGGCGGGATTCTGATGATCCCCGGCTCGGTCGCCGATGTGCGCGGCAAGGAACTCGACCTCGCGCACCCGTTCGACCCTGCGCAGATCTACGGCGACAAGGCCGCCTACATCGAGGAAATGGCGCAGCGTTTCGCGCCCGTGCTGGCCGCGGAGAAGGCGTCGTGGGAGACCGGCGAGGGTTCACTGCTCGAGCCGCTGCGCGAGCTGTTCGAACCGATCATGAAGCAGAGCGCGCTGATCAGCGACGGCATCGGCTACCCCGTCGGGCTGGTCATCGGCGACGAAACCATCGTCCTGGACTTCCCGCACCGCACTGTGCGCGCACCGCTGGAAAGCGAAGGCCGCTACCGCTACGGCTTCCGCATCGCCCCCGAACTGGTGCGCACCGTCCTGCGCGACAACGAACCCGACTGGGTCAACACGATCTTCCTGTCCACCCGCTTCCAGGCGTGGCGCATCGGCGGCTACAACGAATTCCTCTACACCTTCTTCAAATGCCTCACCGACGAACGCATCGCCTACGCCGACGGCTGGTTCTCCGAGGCCCACGACGACTCCGCCGTCACCGAACTCGACGGCTGGGAAGTCCAACGCCGCTGCCCCCACCTCAAAGCCGATCTCTCCAAATTCGGTGTGGTGGAAGGTAATAACCTCACGTGCAACCTGCACGGGTGGCAGTGGGATCTGGAATCGGGACGTTGCAAGACATCGAAGGGCCACGAGCTCCGCTCACGCAAACTCTGAGATCACAAGGGGCGGTCGGCATTTCAGCTGCCGGTCGCCTCTTTCTCGTTCTGCACCGCCTCGGCCCAGTAGTAGTTGAGCGCCGGGACGATCAGTTCGACCGGGATCATTACGATGTAGAACACGTGCGGTAAGCCCACGGCGGCGATGGACAGGAAGCGGGCCAGGCCGCCGACGAAGAAGATCGCGCCGAGCAGGTTGATCGGAACAGCCTTGGTTTCAACATCTTTCGCGCACCAGATGTAGGCCAGGCCGTACGCTGCGAAGAGCACCGAGTAGAAGCGCAGATCGGAATCGATCGTGGCGTTCACTTCGCCGCCGCCGATGATGGTCGCGGTACCCCAGAACTGGTGCGATAGTGCGATCAAGGTGCTGCCCGCACCGAAAATGACCAGCCAGATCTGCAATGCTTTCCGCATCATGCCACCCTTTATTAAACTGCAGTCTAATAGCTCCTCTCAGGGTAGGCCTGACTGATCCCGCCGGTCAAGAGGCTTACGATCGGCACCGTGCCGCCACGTCGTCGACTGTCTCCGGAAGAACGCCGGAACGAACTGATGGATGTCGGGGTGCGGTTGTTCCAGGAGACCGCGTTCGACACGGTGACGCTCGACGATGTCGCGGTGAGCGCCGGTGTGTCGCGGGCGCTGATGTATCACTACTTCCCGACCAAGGGCGATTTCTTCGGCGCCATCTGGAAGCGCGCGCACGATGAACTGCTCGAAACCGCGCGAATGGACGGCGAGCGGCCGGTGCGCGAACTGGTCGAGCACTCGCTGCGAGCCCACCTGGACTTCTACGCTCGACACGCGGCGCTGGTGTACATCGCCAACCGCAGCGCGATCTCCACCGATCCCGCTGTGCGCGGGCCTGTTTCGGCGGATCTCGCCGCCATCTGCGAGCGGATTCTCGCCGCCTGCGGGGCAACCGGGCGAACCCGGGATCTGGCTGGTGCCGCGCTGGCGGGATGGATCGCGTTCGTGCGGGAGGTTTCCATCGAATGGTTGTTGCACCAGCGGATTACTGGTGATGACGTGTTGCAGTTGTGCATGGAAGCACTCGACGGGGCGGTCGGGGCGCACCTGGATCTGTCCGCGCTGCCGATCGCCTGACCTCGCCGCGACCATGACACGCCACGCCCGGTGGCCGTCGATTCGGAAAATTATGGTGGTTCATACCTCCGGCCCATCGACCATAATTGATTGACCCATTAATTATGGTTCGGATGCAGGCCGCTCGATGACTACACAATCGTCGCGGGTGCCTTACCGGGAAGCGGAGCCCGACACGCGACGAGCCTCCTCGAGGATTCGCAAGGTTTCTACGGCGTCGCGGGGGTCAACGGGGACGGGTGTGCCGTCGAGGAGGGTGGCTGCCATGCCCGCGTAGAAGGCTGGGTAGTTGCCGGGGAGGGTGGGGATGGGGCGGAGGTTTTCGCCTGCGCCGAAGGTGCCCCACTTGTCGGGTGTGACTGTGCCCCAGGGTTTTCCGTCATCCGGGCAGCGGCCTGCTCGTAGGTCGTCTTCCTGGGGGTCGAGGCCGGAGACGGTGTAGGCGTTGGTGGAGCCGAGTACTCGTAGGCGTGGACCTAGTTGGGGCGCAACGGCACTCATCCATAGGTGGGATCGGGTGCCGTTGGCGTGGGTGAGGGCTAGGAAGGCGTCGTCGTCGGCTTTGACGTCGGGGCGGCGGCGGTCGAGTTCGGCGTAGATCTCGGTGACGGGGCCGAACAGGGTCAGGGCTTGGTCTACTAGGTGGCTGCCCAGGTCGAAGAGGATTCCTGCGCCGTCTTCGGCTTCGCCTACTTCGCGCCAACCGCCTTTGGGGGTCGGGCGCCAGCGTTCGAAGCGGGATTCGAAACGGCGGATCTCGCCTAGTTCGCTGCGGTCCATCAAGTCACGCAGGGTGAGAAAGTCGTTGTCCCAGCGGCGATTTTGGAAAACGCTCAGGGGCAGGTTTGCTTGTTCGGCCGCGGCTACCACTTCCTCGGCGACGGCTGCGGTTACCGCGAACGGCTTGTCGACCACTACCGGTAACCCGGCGGCTAACGCCTGCAATGCCAGTGGGGCGTGCGAGCGGTTGGGGGTGGCGATCACGGCGAGGTCGATGCCTGCTGGATCAGCGAAGAGCTCATCGGCGCTGGACACGACCCGCACGCCGGGATGTTCGGCCCTGGCCTGCGCGGCCCGTTCCTCGGACGAGGTGACCACCGCGGCCACCCGCATCCGCGGATCCGCCGCGATCAACGGTGCGTGGAACACCGACCCGGCCAGCCCGTATCCGATTACCGCAACTCCGAGCTGGTCCATCGCTGCTCCTTCGTGGGGGGTCAATCCACCGTAGCGCGCAGTCGCTCTGCGGTTCGACAGTATGGTCGGCCGCCGATGGCGCAGTCCTATGCGACGAACTCCGCGCAATCTATCGACGGGCAGTACTGGCCACCACCACCGCGCACAACACGATCAAACAGCTCAATATGGCTGTAGCCGAGAGCTTTCCTTCCGCAGCGTCGAGCAGCGCGGCAGCGACCAGTTGGCCGGCCACCGAGGTGAGCCCGAGCAGCAGCACGCCGATCATGCCGACTGTGACGGCGGCCAGAGCGATGAAAGCTACGCCGATCAGGCCGCCGGTGTAGAGCCAGGGGTTGGTGGGGAATTCCGCGGGGAAGCCGGTGGTGGAGAGGGTGTAGAGGTCGAGCAGGAGCAGGGCGGTCAGGCCGACTACGAAGTTGATCAGGGTGGCGGTGAAGGGGCCGCCGACGGTGGCGACTCGACCGTTGACCGCTTGCTGCCAGGCCAGGAAGATGCCGGCGAGGGCCGGGAGGACGATCAGCAGGGCGGGGATGTCGGGGACGCCGGTGGTGACCGTGGTCGGGGTGGAACTGCCGGCGGCGGAAAGCAGGACGCCGGTGATGCCGAGGGCGGCGGCACCGAGACGCCACGGGGTGATCGGGGTTCGGCCGTTCGGGGCGAGGCCGAGGCGGTCGACAACGAGGCTGCTGAGAAGTTGGCCCGCGACCACCGCAACGGTGAAGGCGGTGACGCCGATCGCGGCGATGGTGAGGCCTTGAGCTGCGACGAAGAACGCGCCGCACAGTCCGCCGAGTAGTTGCCACGCAGGCAAGGAGCCCTGTGACACCGCAACCCGCACCTCGGTAATCCTGGCTCGCAACGCTGAGCTGCAAGCGAAGGCGATCAGCAGCGCGATGAGCCCCGCACCGAAACTGACAGTCGCCGCCGCAACCCCATCACCCAACCGCGCCCCCAACGCCCCATTGATCCGCCCCTGCACCGCGACACCAGCCCCGATACAGAACCCGAACACCAACCCGAGCTTTTTCCGCCTCCCCGCGTATTCAGCGGGTCGTCCGGAACCTCGATCGTTGGCAGTCGGGCTCACGCTATCCGTCTCGGCAGTCTGAGGTGGTTGGGGAGTTACCCATGTTCTCGCTGTGATCAGCTGGTTGGTTCTCATTCCTACCCTGCGCAGCGGATCATCAGATCTTGGGTAGTTGGCGGACCACCTGAACCAGCAGCGATTCGGCGATCTGACAATTCGCCGCCCTGTCTACGTCGGGTCCGGAGACCGACAGTTTCACCGTTTCGTATCGCTTTTCGTCCATCGCCCGGTGCCGGTACGTCCGCGAGCACCCATCTGTCGCCCCCACCATCGGATTCGCGCCGCGCAGTGTTATGCCGTCGACGACCACCGAACCTTCCGGTTCGGCAGCTTCTCGCGAGAAGACGAATTCTCGCGAGAAGTCGACTATCAACACCCTACTGCCGTACCAACGGCACTGATGCACGGATTCGTGAGTGGTCGGCCGCGGGGTGAGGCGGCTGAACGCCGCGGACAGGGCAGCGCGGTCGACGAGCCCGCACGGGTCGACCGCTGCCAGCGAGATGGCGGCGTCGGCCGAGCGGGGAGCGGTACGCAATGTCCGAGCGAGATCGGCGATAATCCGGTCGGCGATCGCGCATCCGTGCTGCTCGGCAAAGGTCTTGTCGAGCTCGAAGAGGATTCCGGATCGCCCGTCGTCATCGGTGCTCGCGATCGCACGGCCACAGTATTGCGCGCCTTCGAGCACAGTGACACCGTCGACGACCTTGCGGTTGGGTGGGACATCGCGAAGATCGACCCCGAGCTCCAACCGCATCCCGTCCCCGTTGACCAACTGCTCCTGATCGGCGTAGCAACCCCACTGTTTTTCGACGTCGAAACGCCACGATGCGATCGGCGTCGGCCCGGTCTTCAGTGCGACGCTGTCACCCAGCGCAGACCTGAGCCAGGCGCAGGAATCGATCTGTCGCAACTCGGCCAGCGAAATTCCCACGGGTGGCGCAACTTTCGAGCCGTCGCCCTCTTGCACCAGCCAGTACAAACCCGAAGTGACGACCAGCATCAACACCGCGGCCGAGACCACGAGCGCTCGACGAGCTCGCGACGACGATGCATCGATCCGAGACTTCGTCCACGCATACCGGTCACGCGCGAAGTCCGCCGACGCTCGCACCATCGAGTCGAACCGAGAGCCGTCGGGCTCGGTGTCCTCGGTGTGGATTTGTGCCTGGGCGGCATCGAGCAGCCCGGCGACTGTGCCGGCCGTGCTGTCGATCTCCTCGATGACCGCACTCGGCCACTCCGGCCGTTGCGCACCGACGTACGCGATGATCTGCGCGGGTGAGGGTCGTGATCGAGGATCCTTGCGCAGGCAGGCGGCGATCAGTTCGCGCAACTGTTCGGGGACCGCGGCGAGGTCTGGCTCCCGTTGCGCGATGTTGAACAGCGTGTAGGGCACCGATGGGGCGGTGAACGGTGCGACCGCGCCCGCGGCAAAGGCGAGTACCGAACCGAGTGCGAATACATCTGCGGCAGAAGTCAGTTCGGAACGAACGGACTGTTCCGGTGACAGATAGTCGGGCGGTGCGGAGCCGCTGTCACCCAGGACATCGACGCCGACCAGTTCGATGCCGTCGCGCGTCAACGACACGGTGTCGGGACGCACCCGTTGATGAACGAGCCCGGCCGCGTGCACCCCTTGCAGAGCCTGGGCAACGAAGAAGGCCAGAGCTCGCACAGCCTCGACCGGAAGCGGACCGAACTCTGCGACGGCTCGATCCAAACGCATGCCGATTGTGAATGTGCGCGCCAACCAAGGCATTTCATCGTCTGCGTCGACGTCGAGCACTGCGGCGTTACCCGGACCACCGACTCGCATCGCCGACACCGCGCCGTGCCGAAACCGGATCCGCAGGTCGTCTTGCTCGAGCAATCCAGGCAACACCTGCTCGACCACCCGCAACGAGCCATCGGGTGCGGCGGCCAGCAGGACGCGGAAGTTCGGCTGCGGATCGAGTAGGCCGAGCACTCGGAATCGGCCGAGCTGAGTCGGATCGGCAGGTGAGGGCGGGGTAATCGTCATGGTTTCGCGAATTTCGCCAGAATGGGTTCCAGCGCTGCTCGGACCCGCTCGCAACCGTCGGTGACGACTTTGCGGTCGACGTTGATTTGGTAGGGGTCGAATTCGGCGAAGATCATTTCGGCCTCATCGTCGCGGGTGGGTTTGATCGTGAGTTCGTACGCACACTTGGCGCCGCGGTCGTCGACCATGCCGAGCCAGCCGTCGAGATCGACCGGCTTGTAGTTGCTCGACGGGGAAGGCGGCTTGTTGTCGACGCGTTCGCGCTCTTTGAACGTCAGCGTGAATCTGCCGTGGTTGCCGGTGACCCAGCAACTCTTGCTACCGGCCGGGTACTTTTTCGCCGGGTCGCCGACGGTACGGAGGTTCACCGAGCGATCCATCACCTCGCAGGCGTTCACCAGGTGAATCGAGCCCGCAGCGACCTTCCGCAGCGGAGGGTTGACCGCCAAGCGGCGGATCACCAACGCCAGCGCGCGCTCAGCCAGCGGACAGCTGTCGGTAAGGCCCTGCGCTTGCATATTCACAGGCATTTGCAGGCCTGACTGCGTCTCCACGAAACGATCGCACAGCGGACCCTCGGCGCGTTCACCCTGCACCGGCAGCCACGCGATGGTGTTGCCTCTCGGCCGTGCGTTGTCCGACGCGAAGGTCTTGCCGATCGACAGATCCAGCGCCAACTTCTTTCCGTTGGGATCGATCATCCCCACTGAGCAGTCAGTCGTCCCAGTTCCCTTCTGTGCCGACCGATACGTACCGAGCTCACCGAGGACGTCGGGACCCAACAGCGCGCAGACGTCGATGAGCATGGACTCCCGGTCGCTCAGCGCCAATGGCGGATCCACCATCGCGACCGCGTTACCCGGCATACCGACCCCGACCAGCGCCGATCCGACGAGCACAGCGACGGAAACCAACGCCACGGCGACCAACGACCGGATGCCGTATCTACGCCGACCGGGCTGCGGCGGCGACGGCGGCGGCGCTACGACGGCGGTGCCCGCTGCCCACGCGGCCGCGTCGCGCTCGTACTCGGCGACCCGTCGACGAATCCGCACCGGCCACACCGGCTCCATTTCCAGCCGCTGCGCCGCGGCGAGCAGCTCCGTCGGCGTGGGTCGCCGTGCTGGGTCCTTGTCCAGACAAGCGTCGACGATGTCGCGGAACGGTTGCGGCACCGCGCTGGTATCCGGTTCGACGTAGAGCACGTTGTAGAGCGTCTGCGGCGTGGAACCGGCGGCGAACGGACTCACGCCGGTGGCGGCCATCGCCAGAACGGCCCCTGCCGAGAACACATCGCTGGCAGCGGTCAGCGGACGGCATTCGGCTTGCTCGGGCGACATATATGCCGGGGACCCGATCACCGCGCCGGTGGCGGTCAAACTGACGTCGCCTTCGACGGCACGCGCGATGCCGAAGTCGATGAGTCGCGGTCCCTCGTTGGCGAGCAACACATTGCTCGGTTTGAGGTCGCGGTGCACCAGACCGGTGCGGTGGATCTCGAGCAGTGCCATCGCCAGCCCGATAGTCAACAGTTTCAGGCCGCTGGGACTGAGCCGTCCGAAGTCGGCGACCACCTCGTGCAGCGATGGACCGGCGATGTACTCCGAAGCCAGCCAAGGCTTTTCGGCGCTGACGTCGTGCCCGACGACACCGGCGGTATAGGCACCGGTGACCCGACCCGAAGCGACGACTTCCCGTTCGAACCTGGCCCGGAACTCGGCACTGGTGGTCAGATTCTCGTGAATCTGCTTCACCGCGACGAGCCTGCCGTCGGGTGCCCGACCGAGCAGCACCCTGCCCATGCCGCCGCTGCCGATTACCGCGAGAATTCGGTACCGGCCGAGCATGTCGGGATCTCGTCGATCACGTGGTTGCATCGCCGTATCACCTGTCCTCTGCGAGCAGCGCGTACTGCGCGGCCGCGCGTTGCCGAATGTCGAGTTCGAGGTAGCCGTTCAGAATCACCAAATCCATGCCACGGTGAACAAGGCATCTGAAACGGCTAGGGACGACGATGGTCTTGTCGGGTTGCTTGCGCTCCCAGCACGCGACGTCGGGAAGGGAGGCGACGCCTGCCATCGCGACGTAATCGTCGTCGAACGTTCCCGGCAGTCGCGCTGCCTCCGATTTTGCGGCCTCCGCGCTGGCGTGCCGGCGCAGGAACTGGTTGTTCGCCACCGCCATCTGCGACACCGAGGCTGCGCGCAGGTCCGCAAGAAATTCGGACGGGCGCCCCGCCAACAGCGAGAAGGCACGCGGGCCATACACGGCGAAGGTACTGCCGCCCGTATCGCCGTTCAGTTCGGCTCCGGCGGTCTGGACGACTCGAGTGAGCAATCGGTCCGGGTCAGCACGCAGATTCGGCAAGTCGGACTCGGAAGTCGGGGTGAATCCCTCGAGGTCGGCGAGCTGAGCACGGTAGGTCTTGGTCAGCACTTCGGCCAAAAGCTCGGCCCGCGGTTCGAGAACCTTGGCGAAGACACGGATCACCAGGTTCTTCCACGTCAACCAGCTACCCACCGTCGGCACCGAAGGTCGCCAATGTGCCAGTGCGCCTGGATATTCCGGCACGATGATCGGGGCGTTGTCCGCACCCTGTTCGAAGTCCGCGCGGGCCATCTCCGCCGCCGCCGCTCGCGCGATGTCCTCGCTCGGAAAGGCCAGTATCGAGATCGCGAGTGACTTCTCGTCCTTTTCTGCCGACTGCCCGTTGTAGGCATTCACACCGAACGCCCCGAGGATGTCGTACTTGCCCGCCGCAGCACTCTGGGCAGCGGCGAGAATGTTCATACTGGGCACCAGCCCGCGGTGATCGCCCAGGACACCACCGCCACGCGACCTGTTGAGGTCGGGGTCGATGCTGCTGGCGAAGCTGATCCGCTCGCCCAATCGCAGTGACTCCACCAGGATGCCGCGTGCGTGGCTCGGCCCGATGTCATAGTCCGCCGACGGCCGGACGGTCGCGTAGCTGCCGTGATCCGGCTGGATCTGCGCGCTATCGCACCCGACGAGCAACCCCACCAGAAGTAGTGCCGGCCCCGCAGCACGAGACAGCCTGAACCACACGATCTCTCCCCCTAAGACCAGTCTTCAAACATTTTGCTGGTCACTTCAAACCCGTTGGGAAAGTTAGCATCTCGGGCTCGGGCCCGCTACCGCTGCGGAAGTCTGGTGATCAACGCCCCGAGGATTGTCTCGCTGACCGCGCATCGGTCAGGCCTCATCTCGCTGTCTCGCACCTCGACACTGACCGTCTCATGCGAATTCGACCCCACAGGACGGAAGCGGTACCTACTGAGGCAGCCGGATTCGGTAGGGGAGCCGATAACTGGGCTATCATTGCTGTAAACCGTTGCGCCACCACCGACATCGACGTGGCGGTATGAGGCGATCGAGGCATCCGCGTCCGTGGGTTGGGCAAGGACGAGCTGAATTCGCTGGGATCCAGCCCACTGGCAGGCGTGCGCTGACGACACCCCCGGTGCTTGCGAACCTGCCGCCGCGATCTCGCCCTCTGTGACGAGCGCGCAGGGATCGACCGAGGACAACGAACGGGCCGCGTCCGGTTGCGTGACCAGCGATGACACGGACGCGATGAGACGTTCGACGACGTGCTCGGCGAGGGCGCATTCGACGGCTGTTCCCGCGTCGACGCTGATCCCCCATGACGCCTGCCCGCCCCCGGCGACGGCGAAGGCGCACTCGCGGCCACGTCTGAGCAGGTCGAGCTGACCGACAGTGCGCCCGGTCGAGGCGAATCCTGCCAGGGTGACGCCCATTTCGATGCTGATGCGGTCGGCACCCGAGTCGACATCGCAGCCCCATGACGTCGTCGGCGTCCAGTCCCACGATGCGGTTTCGCGGCGCGCTCCCATCTCGATGGCCCCCGGCAGTGTCGGGCCGACGGCCTGGCGTGCCCATGCGCATGTATCGACTCCGCGCAGTTGGGCCAGGGTCGGCATGGTTGCCGCTGGGTCGGTGGTGGTTGCGATGGCAGGCTCGTTGCCGCGCAACAACATTGCCGTCGCGGTCGCGGCGATGATCACGGTGATCGCGGCCAGTGCCGATCCGATGAGTAGCCCCCGGCGACGTTTCGGGGGTGGGTTCGGTGGCGGGGGTGAATTCCGTGGGGTGGGGTCGAGGATGATCTGGGTGCGCTCGGGGTCGTTCGTCAACGCCTGTAGCGCTGCGGCTTGCTCTTTGATGTCGTGGTGGATCGGCTCCGGCCAGGGGCGCTGCATGGCGAGAACCCCTATGTAGTCCAGGATTTGGGTCGCGGTCGGGCGGTGGCGGGGGTCTTTGCGTAGGCAGCCTGCCAGGAGTTCGCGCAGCTGTTCGGGGACCGGGGTGAGGTCCGGTTCGGTGTGGACGATATTGAACAGGGCGACAGGGGCCGAGCTCGCCGCGAACGGGCTCTTGCCGGTCGCCGCCATGTAGAGCAGCGAGCCGAGGGAGAAGATGTCGCTGGCCGCGGTGACAGGTTCGGCGGCGGCTTGTTCGGGGGACATGTAGGCCGGGGAGCCCAGGACGCTGCCCGCTTCGGTGAGAATCTCGTTCGATTCGACGGCTTGGGCGATGCCGAAGTCGATGACTCGCGGGCCATCGGGGGCCAGAATGATGTTGGCGGGCTTGAGGTCTCGGTGAATCAGGCCCGTCGTGTGAATCGAGTGCAGCGCCGAGGCCAGTCCGGAGGCCAGGATTCGCAGGCTCGCGACCGGGAGCACGCCGTACTTCTGCACCGCGCTGTCCAGCGGCATACCGGCGATGAATACCGAAGCCAGCCAGGGGATTTCGCCGGACGTGTCGAAATCGACCACGGCGGCGGTGAACGCTCCCGAGACACGGGTCGAGATGGCTACCTCGCGATGGAAGCGGGCACGGTAGTCGCCGTCGTCGAGCAGGCGCGCGTGGATCTGTTTGATCGCTACGAAACGACCGTCGGGGCCGTGGCCGAGCAGTACTCGGCCCATTCCGCCCGCACCCAGTACACCGAGAATTCGGTAGTGCGACACCATATTCGGGTCGTCTACCGACAGCGCCTTGATCAACTTCCCACTCCCCCGATACATGCTCGCCACGGCAGGAGTACAGCTCACCTGTCGTTCGTCCAGAACCTAACACCAGACCCGCTAGTCCGAGTGTCGCGGCGGCATCCAGGTGGGGGTCAGGAGGGCGGAGGCTAGGAGGACTGTGCCGAGTAGGGCGATGGTGGTGGACATCGAAAAGTGTTGGGTGGCAATGGCTACGAAGGCGAATACTGCCAGGGCGACGATTTCGGAGAGTAGGCCGGAGATCGAGGTGACGGTGGCTCGGGCCGGGCCTTCGATGGCGGCTTGGAGGCGGGCGCCTGCTACTACTTCGGCGTTGAAATCTATGCCGTAGGCGACGCCTATGCCGATGAATCCGATCCAGATCCACGCCGGACCTGCGGTTGCGCCTACGGCCAATGATCCTGCGATGAACAGGATTCCGGCCAGGAACAGGGCTGCGGCGATTGTGCGGGAGGAGAGGGATTCTGTGTGGCCCGCCAGTAGTGAACCGATCAGGGAGCCTGCGACGGTGACGCCGACGAGTAGGGCCGAGGTGCTGGTGGAGGCGCCGCCGGAGACTGCTAGTAGGCCGAAGTATTCGTCGAAGGCGGTGACGCCGTAGAGGAGGGCGCCGAGTAGGACGCCTCTGCGGACTCGGCGGACGTGGAGTGCTTCGGCGACACCGGTTTTGAGCATGGAGAGGTAGCGGGGCTGGGGTGAGATGGGTTTGACGTGGGGGCCGACCGGTTCGGGTGCGGGGTCGTCGTCCAGGTCGTCGACGGCGGTGGCGGAAATGGCGACCGGCGCGCTCGGTAGGGCCAGGGCGGTGAGGGTGTGTAGGACGCCGATGCCCACGCTGACCCAGCCGACCAGCGCGTATCCACCGAGGGCGAAAAGTGGTGCGGCAGAGAGGATTGCGATCAGTACGGTGAATTCCTGCGCACCACGCGCCCACCCCATGATCGACGCGTAGGCCGACGGTTTGTCGCGGGCGACAAGATCGTCGTAGATCAGCGCTTCGAAGGTGCCCGATTCCAGCGACCCGGCGACGCCCCAGATCATGAACCCCACCGCGAAGCCGAGAAACGACGGCGCCACCATCCAGATCGCGAAACACGAAGCCTGCAACACACAACTGAGGATGAGCAGCCTACGACGCGACACCGTGTCGGCCCACGCCCCCGAAGGCACCTCGAGCACGAACGCGGTCACCGACCAGATCGCCAGCAACAACGAAATCTGCGCCGTACTCAGCCCATGGTCGGCGAACAGCACGCCGTACAGCGCGTAAATCGGCAACAGGTCACGCGTGCCCTTGAACAGCACCGCACGCACAGCGAGATCGCGAACCGGCTCACGCCTCAACCAGTCCACCGCCCCCCGAAACCGAGAAGATCAACAGCCGTAGATGAGCATTCGCATGGGCTCTATCGTTCGCGCCGAAACCTGGCAGGTCAAGCGATTATCCGCACGCGATCACTCGTAGTGGAATCGGCACGACAGCACGCGGATGACCCCATCGTCGACGCGGTAGACCAGGCGGTGCTCCTGCGTGATCCGGCGCGACCACCAGCCGGAAAGATTGTGCAGCAGCGGCTCCGGCTTGCCGATGCCACCAGCTTGCCCGTTGACGGCGATGTCGTCGAACAGGCGGTTGATCTTGCGGGCCGCGGCACGGTCGTTGGTTACCGTCCACACGTAGTCGGCCCAGGCTTCGCTCGAGAAGTCCAGTTTCACGCCACACCGGCCGCGTCGCCGGTCGCATCATCATCGGGAATCTCGATTTGTTCCTGGGGAGTGAAACCGCCCGCTGCGAATTCATCCAGGCCACGCTGGAGGTGTCGCGCGTTCGCGGGCGTGCCGAGCAGGTGCGCGGTCTCCTTCAACGCCTCGTATTCGCGTAGCGACACCACTACGGCGGCCTCGTGGCCTGCGCGAGTGACAACGACTTCCTCGAGGTCATCGGTGGCAGCGTCGAGCACGCTGGCCAGAGTTGCGCGCGCTTCGGTGTAGCTGATCTGCCTCATACTTCAACTGTACAGGATTCCTGTACGTCGATCGCGTGATCAAACGAGGGGGATCCAGCCGTTGGCGGCCAGGGAATCGTCCTCGTCGGTGGGGGGGAGGGCTCGGCCTTCGTTGAGGTCGTTGATGAGGTCGGCTACGGGGTGGGAGTCGCTGTAGTGGTAGCCCTGGGCGAGGGCGAAGCCCAGTTCGGTGAGGACTGCGGCTTGGTATTCGGTTTCTACGCCTTCGGCGATGACCTGCAGGTCCAGGGATTTGCTGAGGGCGGCGATGACGCCGAGCAGGGGTGGGGCGGGGGAATCGGAGCGGATGGCGGCGACGAAGGACTGGTCGACCTTGAGGATGTCGCTGGGGATGGTGGCCAGGCGGCTCAGGGAGGAGTAGCCGGTGCCGAAGTCGTCGATGGCGATGCGCACGCCACGCTCGCGCAGGGTGTGCAGGTTGGTGATCGCGGTCTGGGATTCGGCGGCCAGTTCGGACTCGGTGACCTCGAGGACGAGCTGGTCGGCGGGCCAGCCGGTGTCGGACAGGATGGTCGCGACGCGTTCGGCGTATTCGGTTTCGGCCAGTTCCAGGCCGGACACGTTGACGTTGAGCGTGAGGTTCAGGGAGGCGAAGCTTTCCTGCAGGCGGGCGGCGTCGGCGCAGGCGCGGCGCAGGACCAGTTCGTCCAGGTCGGAGATGAGGTCGTATTCCTCGGCGACGCGGATCAGGCCCTCGGTGGTGACCTCGGGCTGCGCGCTGGACGACCAGCGCAGCAGCGCTTCGACACCGACCGCCTGGCCGCCGTCCTCGGTGAGGCTCACGATCGGCTGGTAGTGCACGTCCAGCGCCCCGGTGTCGATGGCCTCGCGCAGTTCCACCGCCAGCGGCAGCTGACGCGACGATTCCAGGACGGTGCGGTTGCGGCCGGCCTGCTTGGCCCGGTACAGGCCGACGTCGGCGCGGCTGATCAGCAGCGAACCGGATTCGCCGGGCTGCCAGGAGGTGACACCGGCCGAACATCCCATGGTCACCGCGGCGCGTAATTGCTCGGTGAGCAGGATCGCGGCCTGTTCGGTGGTGCCGGGCAACAGCAGCGCGAACACGTCGCCGCCGAAGCGGGCCAGGACTTGGCCGGGGGCCAGCAGGTCCAGCCAGGTGTCGGCGACGCGTTGCAGCACGGCGTCGCCTGCGCGGTGGCCGAGGTGGTCGTTGATCTTCTGGAACCGGTCGAGGTCGACCAGGACAAGGGCCATGCCCTGCCCGCCGCGACTGGCCGCGTCGATGGCCGGGTTGAGCTGTTTCTCGAAACCGCGACGGTTGAGCAGCCCGGTGAGCACGTCGATATCGGCTTCGGCGGCCATTCTGGTGAGCACGCCGACGCACACGCCCGCGCCGAAGGTGACACCGGCGGGGATCAGCCCGGACCACCACGGCAACCCGCGCGCGGGCAACACCAGCAGGCACAGCACCATCGCGAAACCGATGTGCGCGGCGGCCTGCGACCAGGCGAAGAACAGCGCGGCGTCGCAGGCGACGAACACGAAGAACGAGGCAAGGGTGATGCCGCCGACCAGGTTCGGGAAGTCGAAGACCGCGATCGCGACGAGAATGGTCGCGGTGGCCAGGTAGGCGTGGTGGAGGGCGTGCGGCATCCGCGGACCCCACAGCAGCAGCGTGAGACCCAACAGCACGGAGATGGCCGCCGCGACACCGACGACGGTGCGATTGCCGTCGTCACCCGGTGCCACCGCAGTGATCATCAGGCCGAGGACACCGCCGAGAACGTAGAACGCCCCCGTTGTCCTGGCCATAACCTTCGCCGTCGCCAACGCCGATGCCGCCCGCACCCGGGTTCGGGTATCGCCGCGCGCCCCGATTCCTCGCACGAGCACCAGCCTAGATGTTGATGGGTCACGGTGTTTGCCACATCCCACAAATGGGTTGCCAGCAAACTATGAGCGCATCTTACGGCTTCAACACGTCGGTGCCCACGAACGGGACCAGCGCCTGCGGCACGCGCACCGAACCGTCGGCCTGCTGGTGGTTCTCCAGGATCGCCACGATCCAGCGAGTGGTGGCCAGGGTGCCGTTCAACGTGGCCGCGATCTGCGTTTTCCCGTTCTCGTCGCGGTACCGGGTCGACAGCCTGCGCGCCTGGAACGTGGTGCAGTTCGAGGTGGAGGTGAGCTCGCGGTAGGTCTGCTGGGTGGGCACCCATGCCTCGCAGTCGAACTTGCGCGCGGCCGAGCTGCCCAGATCACCGGCGGCCACGTCGATCACCCGGTAGGGCACGTCGATGGCGGCCAGCATCTCGCGCTCCCACGCCAACAGCCGCAGATGCTCGGCATCGGCCTGCTCAGGCGTGGTGTAGACGAACATCTCGACCTTGTCGAACTGGTGCACGCGGATGATGCCGCGGGTGTCCTTGCCGTAGCTACCGGCCTCGCTGCGGAAGCACGACGACCACCCCGCGTACCGCTTCGGGCCCTGGCTCAGGTCGAGGATCTCCTCGGAGTGGTAACCGGCCAGCGGCACCTCCGAGGTGCCCACGAGATACAGATCCTCGGCGGGCAGGTGGTAGACCTCGGCCGCGTGCTGGCCGAGGAATCCGGTGCCCGCCATGATCTCCGGGCGGACGAGCACCGGCGGGATCATCATGGTGAAGCCGTTGGCCACGGCCTTCTGCGCGGCCAGCTGCAGCAGCGCCATCTGCAGCAACGCGCCGTAACCGGTGAGGAAGTAGAACCGCGAGCCCGACACCTTCGCGCCGCGCTCCATGTCGATCAGGTGCAGCGATTCGCCCAGTTCGAGATGATCTTTGGGTTCGAAGTCGAAAACCGGTGGGGTGCCGACGGTTTCGAGCACGACGTAATCGTCCTCGCCACCGGCGGGCGCGCCTTCCTGCACGACGTTGGAGATCGCGCGCTGGGCGGCGTCCAGGTCGGCGTCGGCGGCGTTCTGGGCGGCCTCGGCCTCTTTGACCTTCGCGGACATGTCGGTGGCGGCGGCCAGCAGCGCGGGGCGCTCTTCCTTGCTCGCCTTGCCGATCACCTTGCCCATCGCCTTGTGTTCGGCGCGCAGGTTGTCGGCGGTGGCCACCGCGGCCCGGCGCGCGGCATCGGCTTCGAGCAGGGCGTCGACGAGCGCGGGGTCCTCACCGCGGGCCCGCTGCGAGGCACGGACGGCTTCCGGGTTCTCGCGCAGGAATCGGAGGTCGATCATGAAAAACAGCCTAGTTGTTTACGCAACTCTTAATCGCCGCGGCCTATCCCAATCGGCCCGCGCACGGGCATAGTTGCGGTGTGAGTACCTCTTTCGACACCGCCGTCATCGACACCGCGCTCGCCGACCTCACGGAGGGGGAGCGGACCTGGGCCGCGACGGGTCTGCGACGCCGCCGCGAACTCCTCGACGAGCTGCACGCGCTCACCGCCCGCGACGCCGAGGCCTGGGTGGCCGCGGCGCGCACGATCAAGAAGCTCGACATCGACAGCCCGCTGCTGGGCGAGGAGTGGATGTCGGGTCCGATGACGATGCTGGCGGGCGCGCAGGCGTTGAGCGAGTCGATGGCCGCGCTGGAGCAGGGCGTCAGCCCGCTCGACGGTGTCGCGCTCACCAGCGCGCCGGGCGGTCGGGTGGCCGTGCCCGCGCTGCCGCACGGCATCTTCGACAAGCTGCTGCTGAGCGGTTTCAGCGCGGATGTGTGGTTGAAGCCGGGTGTCGATGCCGGGACCGCGCGTCGCAAGGCCGGGTTGGCGCAGCTCGAGCCGACGAAGACCGGCGGGGTGGGGGCGGTGCTCGGCGCGGGCAACATCATGTCGATCGCGCCGCTGGACACGCTGTACGAGCTGTACGCCAACAACCGGGTCGTTGCACTGAAACTCAACCCGATCACCGACCCGCTCCTGCCGGTGTTCCAGGCGATCTTCGCGCCGTTCATCGAGCTCGGCGTGGTGCGCATCCTCACCGGCGGCGCGCCCGAGGGCGGGTACCTGGTGAATCACCCGCAGGTCGCGCACGTGCACATGACCGGCGGCGCGCCCACGCACGACGCGATCGTGTGGGGGCCGGGGTCCGACAAGACCGGCGCGCCGGTGCTGGACAAGCCGATCACCAGCGAACTCGGTGGGGTCGCGCCGTGCATCGTGGTGCCCGGTGACTGGTCGGCGGCGGATCTGAAGTTCCAGGCCGAGCATGTGGCCACGCAGCGGCTGCACAACGGCGGCTACAACTGCGTGGCGGCGCAGACCGTGGTGCTCAGTGCGGATTGGGCGCTCAAGGAGCAGTTCCTGGTCGAACTGCGGGCCGCGATCGACAACGCGCCGGCGCGCACGGCCTACTACCCGGGCAGCGACGGTCGCGTGTCGGGCGCGCTCGCGTCGTACCCCGATGCCGCTCGCGCCAACGGGCGACTGCTGGTCGAGAATCTGCCCGCCGGTGACACTCCCCTGCTGCGCACCGAGTACTTCTCCCCCGTGCTCGGCGTGGTCGAACTGCCGGGCCTCGGTGGTGAATTCCTCAGCAACGCCGTCGATTTCGCCAATGACGAACTGATGGGAACGCTGGGCGCCAACATCATCGCCGACCCCGCGACCATCACCGAACTCGGCGCGACACTCGACACCGCGATCGAGAAACTGCGCTACGGCACCGTCGCGCTGAACGCCTGGACGGGCCTGGCGTTCCTGACCCCGCGCGCGAGTTGGGGCGCGTACCCCGGTCACACCATCGACGACATCCAGAGTGGCATCGGCGTGGTCCACAACGCGTTCCTGCTCGACGACGTCGAACGGACCGTGGTCCGCGGCCCCTTCCGGCCGGCACCCCGCGCGATTCTCGGCGGAGAATTCACCCTGAGCCCGAAGCCGCCGTGGTTCGTGTCCAACAAGACCGGCAGCTCCACCGGCCGCAAGCTCACCGACTTCTACGGCGACGGCAAACTGCGCCGCCTGCCCGGCATCTTCTTCTCCGCACTGCGCGGCTGACCCGGTAGTTCGCGCGGACAAATACACTCGTCGACGATGTCGAAGAAGCAGAGCAATCCAGCACAGGGACCCGCCGCGCCCGGCCGCGGCGGTGCCCTGCACGTGTCCGCGTCGAAACTGCGCTGGGGGCTGCTGATCGCCGCCCTCGGCGCGATTCTGGCCGCCACGGTCACCATGGCCGTGACGGGCTTCGACACCGACAAGGTGGAAGCGCACCAACCCGGCGCCGAACCGGTCGTGCGGGACAAGGAGTTCAGCAAGGCCGCGCAGGGCGACTGTCTGACCTGGTCCAAGCCCGATCGCAGCGACCTGGTGAAGGTGAACTGCGGTGACAAGCATCTGTTCGAAGTGGCCGGTGTCATCGATCTGAGCGCCTATCCAGGGCGCGAGTTCGCCACCGGCACCCGCCACCCGGACTCGCTGCGGATGACCGAGCTGCGCGACGAACACTGCGTGACCGCGGTCCAGAAGTACCTGGGCGGGCGGTTCGACCCGCGCGGCAAGTACATGGTGAACGTGATGTCGCCCAGTCCGGCGGGCTGGGGCAACGGCGACCGGACGTTGCGGTGCGGGGTGCAGGTGGGCGGAACCGCCAGCAGCCCGGCCACCACCGGCAGCATCGCCGACCCCGCCACCGGCCAGTCCAAGGTCCACGCGGTGGGCACCTGCTTGGGCATCAACCAGAACCTGCCCACCGATCCGATCGACTGCGCGCAGCCGCACTCGGTGGAGATCGTCGGCACCGTCGACCTGGGCAATCACTTCACCGGCGGGCCGCCGTCGGAGGCCGATCAGGACAAGTACGTCGAGGCCGAATGCAACCGGTTGTCCAGCGAATACCTGGGCAGTCCCGATGCGATTCGCAACAAGACACTGACCATGTTCTTCGACGTGCTCGAACCCACGAGTTGGCTCGCGGGCAGCGATCAACTGGACTGCTGGCTCGGAAAAGGTGCCGACCGTGAGGGTTTCGCGCCCATCGTCGGGTCCGCGCGCGGGGAGATCTTGATCGACGGACAGGCTCCGGTGCCCCCGCCGAACTCCGGACGGTCCACTCCGGCGCCGCTGCCGGGTGCCGCGCCGCTGCCGCCGCAACCACAGCCGAGGTGACGTTGTCCGAACGGATGCCGGCGGCGCGTTTCGAGGAACTGGTCAGCGATGCGCTCGACCAGATCCCGGCGCAGTTGTCCAGTGCCATTGACAATGTTGTGGTGCTGGTCGAGCCCCGAAACGACGAGGAACCGTCGCTGCTGGGGCTGTACCACGGCATCGCGCTGACCGAGCGCGACAGCTACTACGCCGGATCGTTGCCCGATACCATCACGATCTACCGGGAGGCTATTCTCGACGTCTGTAGCTCGGACGACGAAGTGGTCGAAGAGGTCGCGATCACCGTGATCCATGAAATAGCACACCATTTCGGGATTGACGACGACCGGTTGCATGAGCTGGGATGGGGTTAGCGAAATTGGGTGGGGAATTCATGGAACCGATCGACCCGCTCTCGCGTCCAAGTACTCGTAGGGGGAATTCTCGTGGTTCCCGATAGCCGCCACCAGAAGGAGTCGGGTCATGGTTGGACACGTTCTCGTAGCACCTGAAATCGTCCTCGCAGCATCCGCCGAGCTCGATCTGCTCGCCGAACGCATCGCGATCGCGGCCGGCCTGGCCGGGCCGACGACGCATGTGCTGCCCTCGGGCGCCGAAGAGGTGTCGCTGCTGGCGGCATCGCACTTCAACAAGGCCGCGGCCACGCACGACAGCTCGGTGGCCCAGGCCATCCTCGAGCTGCACCACGCGGCCGCGACGCTGCGCTCGCAGCTGGCCACGCATATCGGGGAAGACGCGGTTCGCGCGGCGACGATCAACGCCGTCCAGATCTGACGCCGCGAACCCGTCGATGATCATTTACTCAGGGGAGAAAAAAGCATGACCGCAGGTATCACCGGGGTGTTCTGGCTGCCTCGCATGGCAGAAGTCAACTCCACCACTCTCAACGCGGGCGCGCACGCGGTCCCGATCAGCGCCGCCGCCACCTCGTGGGGCACGCTGGCCGCCGTGTGGGGCGACGCCGCCTTCACCATCACCCGCGTGATCGCCGAGGTCGGTGTCGGCCTGCAGGGCGTCAACGGCATGGCCGTGTTGGCCCGCCTCGCGCCGTTCGCGGGCTGGGCCAGCCAGCAGGGCATCATGGCCGCGACCATGGGCACCAAGTGCGCGGCCAACGCCACCGCCTACACCGTCGCCTCGATCGCGATGCCGAGCCTGCCCGAGATCCTCGCGACCAACACCGCGGTGGCCGCCTCGGCCAACCCGCCCGGTGTCGTGTCCGGTGCCTTCGAGGCCGCCGAGGTCGTGCGCCATGCGATGGACATCCGCGCCGCGCTGGTGATGGAGACCTACGAGGCCGCCACCACCGCCACGGTCGTCACGCCCGGTGAGTTCTCGATGCCGCCCGCGATCGCCAGCGGTGCGGGCTCCGCGCAGGGTGGCGACTTCGGTGGCGGCGACCCGGTGCAGACCGCGATGGCCGCAGCGCAGGCCCTGGTATCCAACCCGGGCGTGGTCAGCGCGGCCACCCAGGCCGCCAACACCGCCGGTGGCGTGCTCACCAGCGGTGTCAGCACCGTGGGCAACATCGGCGCCTCGGCGATCTCGGCGGCCACGGCCACCGTGCCCGCCGGTACCGCGGCCCCCGCCATGATGGGTGGGCTCGGTGGCGCCGGTGCCGCGATCGGTGGCGCGGCTACCGCGTCGGCCGGTCTCGGTAGCGTCAACGCCGGTTCGCTGAAGCTGCCCGAAGGCTGGGGCGCACCCGCCGCCAATGCCACGGCCAGTGCTCCGGTGTCCGAAGCTGTGGTCAACCGTGCCGATTCCGCACCCGTGCGCAACACCGGCACCGGCGCGGGCAACCCGCTGATGGGTCGCGGCCAGAAGGGCGAGGAAGACGAGGAGCACGACGGCATCGACTACGTGCGCTCCGACGAATTCACCGACGGTCGCTACGCGGCCGAAGGCGTGATCGGCGCCGACCTCGCCGGAACGGCCAAGTGACCGTTCTGGGCTCGGGCAGCGGAGGTTCGCTGCTCGGCGCCGTCGTGCTCTCGCTCGACGACATGCAGTACCTGCTGGAAACACTGCAGTTCGACGAGATGCCCGTGGTGCTCGACGCCATGGGCCGCTATGACAACGTCACCGCGCACGACGCCGCCATGAACGCGGCACAAGACGCCCTGACCGAACGCGAGCTGCTGTTCGGTCAGGTGGTGGCACCGGAGCTGGCCGAACGGCTGCGGGTGCTCTACCGGCCGCAGTGGATCATCGCGATGCGGTGGGTGGTGGCCGGTCAGGTGAACCGATTCTGTCTGGCGCAGGGCGACGACCGCGCGGTCGTTGCCCTGCGCGGGCCGCAGTCGTATGTCATCGACGACGCGGGGCTGGATCTGCCCGGCGCGGTACTGCAGGCACTGGGCCCGGTGGAAGCGCTCGAGCTGTACGGAATGAACGCTCCCACCGAGGATTTGGCGCCGATCTTCGGCGACACCGGTGACGCGGCCGCTACCGCGCAGCGCCTAGGCAAGGTGGGCAATCCGGCCACCGACGCGCAGACGTTGGCCTCGGCGCTGGTGGAGATCAACTCCTACGCCGAGATCGTCGGGGTGGCCTACGGTGACGGCACCCGCGATATCCAGGACAACCACATCGCCGTATTCAACACGCGCGCAGGCAGATTCATCATCACTGCCAGCGTCGCCGACGACGGGGTGAAGTGGTCGTCCATCGCCAGCGGGACCAACGCTCGCCTGCGCACGGCGGTGGCGGATCTGATCGAATCGCTGCCGGTGCGCACCGAATTCCCTTCGGCGACAGCTGATTCCCGGTCTTAACCCATCGGGTCGTCGGCTGAGGGTTCTGCCTGGATGGTGAACGGTGGGGTGAACTTGCCCCACCGTAGGCATTCCCAGCCGCCGTCATCGGTGGGCAGCAGTTCGATGGTTTCGGTGTTGTCGAGGTGGTTGTTCGTGGTGAACGGCGGGGCCACCCCGGCCAACCACTTGCCCAGTAGACGCATGCTGGCGCCGTGGTTGACGATCACCACGTCACCGTCGGCGTCGTCGGTGAGGAATTCCTCGCGTAGGCCGTCGAGTACGGGTAGGAAGCGGGCCAGCACGTCGTGGCCCGTTTCGCCGCCGGGGGCGCTGACGTCGAGGAAGCCGTGGTGCCAGCCGCGGTAGATCTCCTGGAACAGCTCGTGCGCCTCCCGGTCGGAGCGGCCGTCGAGGTCGCCGACCTGCACTTCGAACAGGCCGTCCAGCACCAAAGCCGGTGTGCCCGTTGCCTCTTCGATGTGACTTGCGGTTTGGCGGGCACGTAAGGCGTCCGAAGAGACCAGCACCTGTGGTGCGCGTTCGAGGCTCGCGCCGAACGCTTTCGCCTGTGCCACACCACGTTCGGTGAGCGGCAGGCCGGGCACCTTCGTGTCCAGGATCTTCGCCACATTGCCCTCGGTCTCGCCGTGGCGCACCAGAATCAGTTTCGCGCGGGAAGTCATAGGTCCGCGACCCCCTTTCGCAATTGCGTCAACCATTCAGCGGCCGGCTCGTCCGACGGCGGCGGGGTGCCGACCGCCGCTGTCGCGGGCCAGGAGCCCAGGTATCGGACCTGTGTCGTGCGATGCAGTGCCTTCAGAGTTTCGGCCACGGCCGGATCGTCGAGGTGGCCGACACAGTCGAGATAGAAGCGGTAGGTGCCCATGCCTGTGCGGGTGGGGCGGGATTCGATGCGGGTGAGATCGACTCCACGCGTGGCGAATTCGGCGAACGCGCGCATGAGGGAGCCGGGCTCGTTGGGGAGTTCCAGGACCACGGAGGTGCGGTCTGCGCCGGTGGGTTGCGGGGCTACGCCCGGTTGGGTGACCAGGACGAAGCGGGTGATGGCTTGGTCGTGGTCGGCTACGCCGTCTGCCAGGGTGACCAGGCCGAGGCGTTCGCCTGCCAGCGCGGTCGAGATGGCGGCGTCGGCGGTGCCCGCGGCGACGTCTTCGGCGGCCGCGGCGTTCGAGGCCGAGGTGAAGGGGCGGGCTTCTGGCATGTTGCGGGCTACCCACTCGCGGACCTGGGCTGCGGCGACCGGGTAGGCGGCGAGGGTGCGGACGTCGGCGAGGGTGGTGCCGGGGCGGGCCAGGATGGTGAAGGTGACCTCTAGTTCGGTCTCGGCGATGATTTGTAGGCGGGGGCCGATGGCTAGGGAGTCGAGGGTGGCGGGGATCGAGCCTTCTACTGAGGATTCGATCGGGACTACTGCGGCTTCGACGCTGCCGGTGCGGATCAGGTCGAGGGCGGCGCCTTGGGTGGGCGCGGGGACTCGTTCGACGGGGGCGTCGAAGGCTCCGGAGGTCTCGAACTTCGCGAGGGCCATTTCGGTGAAGGTTCCGGATGGTCCGAAATACGCTATACGCGGCACAGTGCAACTTTAGCGACTTGTCCTGGGTAGGACTGGTCCTGGGCTGTGCGCCTTGCTGTGTTTTTGGAGCGCTGGCGCGCTCGAGCGGGCCCCGGGGGGCCCTGATCTTCCCTCCCTGCGGGTACTCCTTCGTCGCACCCTCCGGTCAGTCCAGATCAGGGCGGGGCCCTTTGGGTAGGGACTTCCTGGTGACTTCCCGGACCGAAAAGGCGCTGTCTCTTTGGGTTGGGCCTTGTCGGTGGTGACCCGGACCGAAAAGGTGGGGGTGTGTTTTGGAGTGCTGGCGCGCTCGGGCGGGGGCTCTCGTAGTGGGTTAGTTGTCCAGGACGCTCAGGGCTTCGGTTATTGCCTGTTCGTGGGGGGTTTCTATTGCCAGTAGGACTGTGCGGGTTGCTTCTATGGCGGCGGGTTTCAGGGAACGCAGGAAGGCTAGGTCTGGGGTTTTCAGGGCGGTGGGGATGTCTTCGCCGCAGAGGGCGGCTACGGTGCCTGCTACTACGGCCAGTGCTCGGGGGCCGCTGGTGGTGTGGGCGGTGAAGCCTTGGGGGGCGTGGGCGGCGCCTGCTAGGTAGGCGGCCAGGTCTGGGTCGGGGATGTCGGCGTCGACCGGGTGGGGGGAAGTGCCTGGGGGGCGAATCAAATCCGCTACCAGGCTGCGGCGGGCGGGGGGTGAGAGGTTGAGCAGGACGGGTTCGGCGGGGGTGGGGTGGGCTTCGCCGTGGTCGTCGTGCGTCATTTGTTCACCGTATCGGCTGGGGTGTCGGGGTGTCCTCTTGCGTGGCGGGCGTTTGTAACTTAGCTTAGGTTTACCTAATTCAACGTTGCCGGAGGTTGTCATGTCGAGCCCCACCACACTCCTCGCGCCGACCATCGCCGAGCGAGTGCGCAGTGCGTGCGCTCATGCCGAGACTGCGGTGCTCGCGCTGCCGGGGATCGATCCGGTTCCTACCTCGCTGCATCATTTGCGTCGGTGTGGGGACGCGGTGATCGCGGTGCCCGAGTCCTGTCTCGCGGCGGCGCTGGCGGCTACGGCCAATGAGACCTCGGCGGTGCTCGAGCTCACCGATCACGCGCCGCTGCCCTTGCGTGAGCCGGTTCGGGCGCTGGTGTGGTTGCGGGGGTGGGTGCGGCAGGTGCCCGCGCAGGCTCAGCGGGCGCTCGCGGTCGAGATCGCCAAGGAGTACCCGCATCCCGGGCTGCTCGATGTCGGGCACGGGGTGACTTTGTTGCGGATCGTGGTGAATTCGGCGGTGCTCGCTGATACGACGGGGGCCGAATCGGTGGATCATGCCGACTTGCGGGCTGCCACGGCTGATCCGTTCTGTGAGATGGAAAGTGCTTGGCTGCAACACATGTCGGAGGACCACGCGGATGTCGTGGCGTTGCTGGCTCGGCATCTGCCGACTCGGCTGCGTGGCGGGATCGTGCATCCGTTGGCTATCGACCGGTACGGTCTCACGCTTCGTGTCGAGAGTGTCGACGGCGATCATGATGTGCGCCTACCTTTTCCGGCGCCGGTCCATGACGTCGAGTCGCTGAGTCGTGCGGTTCGTGTGCTGGCGGGGTGTCCGTTTTTGAACGGCATTCGGCGTATTTGAGCTGTGTTTTTGGAGCGCTGGCGCGCTCGAGCGGGCCCCGGGGGGCCCTGATCTTCCCTCCCTGCGGGTACTCCTTCGTCGCACCCTCCGGTCAG
>NZ_JBHXRY010000012.1:0-175849 GCF_042714895.1 Nocardia sp. NPDC058666 | reverse complement strand
CTCGGACGCAACGGCGGCTAACTCGCGGCCGGGCCGCTACGGCCACTGCGTGGCCGCTGCTCCCTATGGGTCGCAGGTGGGGGCTGGGAGTGCGGGGAGTGCGGTCATGGTGGTTTTTGGGGTGTGCGGTACCGCCGGGGTGCGGTGATGGCGGAATTTGGTGTACGGGTTGTGATCGTGACCCGTTGTTACCGTTGTTGCGGGACCACACCGGGTTGGTCGGTGTCGGCTGGAGGGGGCTTGGGGGTTGCGGGTTGGGAGGGGGGTACTTCGGTGCCGGGGACGGGGCCGGTTACGCCGGGTTGGCCGCCTGGGTCGGACATGTCGGGCATGCCGGGGAGGGGAAGTGGTTGGGGGGCTTGGCGTCCGGGTGGTGCTGGTGAAGCCGGCTGTTCTGATGTCGGTGCGGGGGTTTGCGGTTGTGGTGGGGCGGGCTGTGGCGACTCGGTGGTCGGCGGCTTCGGGGGGAGGGGGTTCGAATCTTGTTGTGTGGGTGACTGACTCGGTGGTGCGGGCGGAGGCATGGGCGTCTCGCTCGGCGGAGTAGTCGGTGCCTGGCTCTGTGGCGCGGGCGGGGGAGCTGGCGTCTCGCTCGGCACCTGGCTTTGGGGCGCGGGCGGCGTGGTCGGCTCGCTGGGCGGGGAGGTCGGTGCCGGGCTCTGTGGCGCGGGCGCTTCGGTCGGAAGCGCGGGCGGCTGGGATCCGGGGGTGCTCGAGGGTGGAGCGGGGGCCTGGCTCGAGGGCGTGGGGGTCTCGGTCGGCGGCCCGGGGGTGGGCGTATCACCATGGGGTGCAGGGGTTTCCGATGTCGCCGGAGGTGGGGGCGTCGGGTTCTCGCCTGGTGTCACAGTGGCGCCGGGGGCGGGAGTGTCGCCGGGGTTCGGCGCGGATGTCGGGTTCTGCGGGGCTTCGGGTGAATTGCCCTGTGGCGCAGACGGTTCAGCTGGGGTCGGCGATTTCGCGGGTGGCTCTTTGCCCTTCGGCGTCGAATCACCCTCGGCACCAGGCGATTCCCCAGGTGCGGTGGGTAGTGCGGGCACACCGGTGCCGGCCAGTGAGTACGCCGGCTTGTAGATCATGTTCATCGCCAGCACAGCCTCCTGGCGCAAAGCCTCGGCCGCCATCTGCGCATCGATCACCTGCGCGCTCTCCAGCAGGCGGGCGATGGTGCCGATCGGGCCGGATCCGCCGGGCGCGACAACGGCCAGTTTCACGGCCTCCGCGGCGGCGGCGACCCCGCCCAGCCGGGCACCGACCTCGGCCATCACCACGGCCAATTCGTCGATGGAGGCGGCGAAGCTGCGGGTGCTGGCGGTAGCGGCGTCGGCGGTGGCGCCGGACCATTCGGCTTCGTTGATCGCCCGGTCGGCGCTGGATTTGGTCAGCGGCATCGAGGTGGTCAGGGTGGCGGCGGTGTCGAGCCAGGTGATCGATGCGCTGAGGATGGCGGCGGCGTCGATCTGTTGGGTGCGGGCGTAGATCTGTTCGTGCGGCATGGATTCGAAATGTTCCATCGCGCTGATGTAGGTGGGGTCGGTGCTCATCCGCGCACCCTCGTGTCGATCGCGCGCAGGGCGGCGGCCGCGGCGGCGTCGGCTTCTTCGAACAGGCCCGCGCTGAGCAGGAACGCCTCTTTCATGCGGTAGGCCGCCTCGATGTAGGCGTCGAGTAGTTCGGCGGCGTCGCGGGCTTTGTGCGCGAAGCCTGCCTGCAACTGCTGGGCGGACACGAAGCCCCCGAATCCCTCTGTCTCAGCGGCGTTTTCGAGCCCATGGCGCAGCTGCGCGAGGCGTTCTGCCTGCTGGTCGTAGATGTCCGCGCAGCGGCGCGCGGCGTCGGGGTCGAACTTCAGTGTCCCCGCCGTGGCGGCGCTGCGGAACCGGGAGATCTCGGCTCTGCTGCTCTCGATCGTCATCGCGTCTCCCCTCCAGATGATGATGCGGTGGAGTCCAGGCTAGCCGGACCTTCTGCTGTGTGAACTGTGCGCCGGCACTAACCTTCGCTGTAACTGGGCGGTGAGTTGCCCAATCGACGCGGGCACCACGTGCACGGTTTCACCGGCGCGCAACAGGTAGCGGCCGTCGTTGGCCACGTCGATCCAGCTGTAGTGCACCGGCGGATTCGGCACGGCATGGTCCAGACCGGTTTCGATGCGGATGTGACCTTCGGCGGTGTGCGGTCGGCGCAACAATCGCTGGATCCGCGGCACCGCGGGATGGGCCGCGAGCACGGTCTCCTCGTCGCGCACCGCCTCGGCGGCTGCCTCGCGGGCGGGTTCGCGTCCGGGCGGGGTGTCGGGCAGGCAGGCGGTGACGCGAGCACCGATTCCGGCGGAGTGCCCGATCGAAACACATACGGCGCCACCGTAATCGGGCCGGGTGCTCGGTTCCTGCACCACCAGCACCGCACGGTCGTACACCGCACAGCCCAGCAGTCGGATTTCGCTTCCGGGAGTATGGGCGCCCCCGACCAAGGTGATCCTGGCGTGCGGGTGCGCGATGATCCGCAGGCAGGCGGCGAGGTCGGGATCGCCCTTGGGTAGTCGGTGCTGCAGTCCCGCGCGTAATCGGGCCGCGTCGAGCTCGGTGCGCGGTGTCTCGAGCATCCGCAGCGGAAACGGCAGACGGTCCTGACCCGATTCCCGCCAGACGTGCGCGAATTCGTCAGCGGTGAAGGTCCATGCCATTGCCGATCCCATCCTTACCGAACCAGGACGAGGACAGCGTAACCGTCGTGTCCGATTTCGGCGCACCGATCAGCCGCCATCTGTTTCGAATGGAAACATCTATGAGTACCTCGGATGAGTATTTCGGCGGACGCTGAGAGCACGGAAGGCTTCTACCTTCAGGACAGACTCTCGAAGGGAGCGGTCATGTCCGAATACAGGTCGCGCACGCGCCTACTCACCACGGCGCTGGCGGCCGCACTCGTCCTGGCAGGCGCCGCCGCGTGCAGCGACGATTCCGGCCCCACAACCCATTACGGCGACCAACGGTCCATGGGCAACGGTCAGATCCGTACCTATGTGACCACGGATAAAGACGGCCACCCCACCGAACTGGGCCTGCGCATCCAGGAGGCGGCGGTCGAAGGGCTGCCGGTCCCGACCACCATGCCCGAGGGCCCGCCACCGGCCAGCCCCGGCCTGGCGCTCCCGGAACAAGCCAAGGACACCGTGGTCGACCACCTCACCTTCGACTGGGTCCCGCACGGTCACCCGCCGGTCGGCATCTTCGACAAGCCGCATTTCGACACGCACTTCTACTTCATCGACGATGCCGCGGTGCAGGCGATCAACCCGCAGGACCCGCAGTTTCTGGCCAAAGCGGGTGTGAAGCCGGACCTGAAGTACATGCCCACCGGCTACACCACCCTGCCCGAGCCGATCGAGATGCAGGCGGTGCCCGGGATGGGCGTGCACTGGGTCGACGGCACCACACCGGTGGTCCCCGGCCAGTTCACCCAGACGCTGATCAACGGTGCGTGGGACGGCCAGTACATCTTCACCGAACCGATGTTCACCAGGGACTGGCTGCTGACCAAGCCGTCGTTCACCGGCGACATCACCCAACCGCAGGCCTACCAGCACTCGACCCGGTACCCGACGACCTATTCGATCAGTTTCGACGACAAGGAGAAGGAGTATGTAGTCTCGCTCGGCGGTCTCACGCCCCGCACGGCGTCCTGAGGTCACAGCCTCGGTCATAACCCTGTAATAGCCCCTCACCTGCGAGTATGCTCTGGTACTCGGAGGTGAGGTGTGCCCACCGAGCTGATCGGACGCGAGGACGAACTGGCCGAGCTGCGGGGTCGGCTCGACGACGCGCTGCGTGGCGCGCCCCAACTGGTGATCTGCTCCGGCGAGGCGGGCGTGGGCAAAACCCGGTTGGTCGCGGAACTGGCCGGGCACGCGGCGCGGCGCGGCGTGCGCACGCTGTGGGCTCGCGCGCTCGAACTGCCCGACACCCCGCCGTTCTGGCTGTGGCATCAGGCGCTGGGCACCAGTGCGCCCGCGCCGGGTGCCGACCGGGTGTCGCTGTTCGACGGTTTCGCCGCCGGTCTCGACGGTGCTGCGGGTGTCGACGGTGCAGTGGGTCTCAACGGTGCAGTGGGTCTCAACGGTGCAGTGGGTCTCAACGGTGCTGGAGGTCTCGGCGGCACTGCGGGTGTCAACGGGGCTGCGAGGTTCGACGGTGCAGCGGGTCTGAACGGTGCCGGAGGTCTCGGCGGTGCTGCGGGCCTCGACGGCGCTGCGGGCCTCGACGGCGCTGCGGGCCTTGACGGTGCTGGAGGTCGCGCCGGGGCGGCTGGCGGCACGCTGCTGGTGATCGACGACATTCACTGGGCCGACGAACCGTCGCTGCAAGCCCTGCTCTACGTGGTCCGCGCGTTGCGTGAGCGACGAATCATGGTGTGCGCCACCGAGTGTTCCGGCGCGGCGGGCTCGGGCTGGACCAGCATCAAACCGGACCTGCTGCGCGAACCGGTCGCCGGGTCACTGGCCCTGCGCGGCCTGTCGCCCACCGACTCCGCCCACTGCCTTCGCGTCGAAGCGGGCCGTGAACTGCCCGCCCAGCTCACCGGCGAAGCCTACGACATGACTGCCGGAAACCCCTTCTACCTGCGTGAACTGGGCAGATCCCTGCGCGGAACCACCGACGACGCACTGCGCCTGCCCACCAGCCTGCGCGAGGTGGTCCGTGGCCGGATGACGCCGCGTTCGACTTCGGCGCAGGAGTTGCTGCGCGCGGCGTCGATTCTGGGCGAACGGTTCACCATCGCGGTGGCCGCCCGACTTGTGCAACGTTGCGCGTCGGACTGTCTCGCCGCGGTCGACGAGGCGATCGAGGCCGGGTTGTTGGCCACCGCCGATGAACCGGGCACGGTCCGCTTCACGCACGCGCTCGTGCGCGCCGCCCTGGTCGACGGGTTGTCGTTGCGGCAACGAGTGGTGTTGCACGAACGCGCGGCACTGGCGATCGAAGCGCTGTATCCCGATGCCGTGGAAGCGAATTCGGCCGCGCTGGCCTGGCATTGGGCCAACGCGGCCATCGGCGGCGAGCACGGGCCCGCCGTGCGCTGGGCCCGCCGCGCCGCAGACGTCGCCTTGCGAGCGCTGGCTTTCGAGGAAGCCGTGCGACTGTACGGTTTGGCGCTGACGCACGCCGCCGACCTGGACCCGATAGCGCGCGGCAGCCTACTGCTGCAACGAGCGGCGGCCGCTGGACGCGCCGGGGACCGCGCTCTCGCGAAAGCGGATTGCGTTGCCGCGCAGTCGATTGCGCGCACAGCCGCCAAGGGCTCGACGGTCGGCGAGATGTGGGGAATGTCGGAAACCTCGGATGTTTGCGCAGGCGCGGTCAATTCACCGCAGCGCCGACCCGACCCGGCGGTGTTGCTCGCCGAAGCAGCGCTGGTGCTGGAACCGATCGGTGATCGAAGCTGGGACCGCGATATTGCCGACGCCTGTGCCGAAGCGCTGGCATTGGACGCTTCGTGTCATCGGCTCGATGCGGAGGCGTCGAACGGGTCAGCGGATAGACCGATGGCCGATGGGCGGCGTGCCGACTCACGGCCGGGCGGGCCGGTGGTGGACGCACTGCATGGCGGACCGGTTGCCGACGCACGGGCCGGCGGGCCGGTGGTGGACGCACTACATGGCGGACTGGTTGCCGACGCACGGCCCGGCGGGCCGGTGGTCGACGCACTGCATGGCGGACTGGTTGCCGACGCACTGCATGGCGGACAGGTTGCCGACGCACTGCATGGCGGGCCGGTGGTCGACGCACTGCGTGGCGGACTGGTCGCCGACGCGCGGCGTGCCGGGCGAGGGGTCGACGCCTCGGACAGTGCGCCGACCGCGGGGGTTGTGCCCGAGTCGCTGCGGGCCCGGTTGCTCGCCCGCGCGACCGAGGCCGCGATCTATCTCGGTCACCTCGACGGCGTGGACGAATCCAGCAGGGCCGCACTGGAATCCGCGCAGCGCAGCGACGACCCCGGTGTACTGGCCGCCGCACTGCGCGCCCGTCAACTGGCCTGCAGTGGACCCGACCACCGCGACGAACACGGCGATCTCGCCACCCGGATGATCGACGCGGGCGAGCGTGCGCGCGATCCCGCGGTGGAGATGTGGGGCCGGTTGTGGCGTATCGACGCACTGTGGGAACAGGGCGAACTCGGCGAGATCACCGGCGAATTATCTTGTCTGCGTTGGTGTTCCGAACGCACCGGCGGTCCGATGTCGCGCTGGCACCTGCTCATCGCACAGGCAGCACTGGCTCAGGCGCGCGCGGAGTTCGACGAGGCACTTGATCTGGCGGGATGCGCGCACGAGCTCGCCGCGACCCTGGGACATCCGGCGGGGGAGGGCGCCTACCGCGCACTGCTGGCGATCGTCGGCCACCATCTCGGCCATCGACCCGAGGCGCTGATCCCACCGGCCGCACCGGAACGAGGCGAGGTCCGCAACCTGCTGTTCTCCGCCCTCGGCACCGCATTCCCCATGGTGGACAGCGGCCTGACCGACGAAGCGGAACCCTTGTACCGCAGTCTGGGACCACCCCAGAAGTGGTCTGTCCCACCGTATTTCCTACTCAACGTGCTCGCAGTCGGCGGCGCGATAGCCGCCGCGCTACGCATCGACGACGACATCACCTACTTCCGTGAGGAGCTGAGCCGATACCGCGGCCTGCACATCACCGGCGGGGGCGGCAACGCCCACTACCTCGGCCCGGTCACCCTGTGGCTGGGCAAATTCGCTGCGGCGCTGGGTGATCGGGAAACCGCACACCGTGAACTGCGCTGCGCGGCCCAGACCGCTCGCACGATCGGCACCCCCGGTTTCGCTGTCGAAGCCGACTGCGAGCTCGCCGAATCGCTGGTGCACGACGACCCGGCAGAGGCCGTCTCGATCGCGAAAAAGGCGTTGCCGGTAGCGATTTCGCTCGGCATGAAACCCTGGGCGAACCGTCTGCGCGCAGTAGCCGCGCGCGAACTCCGTTGCACCGCACTGACACCGCGCGAACGCGAGGTAGCCGACCTGGTCGCCCGAGGCCTCACCAACCACGAGATCGCCGCCGCGCTAGTGCTTTCCGACCGCACCGCGCAAAATCACGTCCAACACATTCTCACCAAACTCGGCTTCGCCAAACGCAGCCAGATCGCCGCGTGGGTGAGCGCTCAGTAACCCCGTGCGGGCTCGACGATCGCGTGCAACGTCTCGCCGGCCACGAACCGCCCCACATTCGCGCCCACATGATCGGCGAACGCCGCCAACCGCAGCTGCGGCGGGTTCGAATCGTGCGGGGTGATGATGGCGTTGGGCAGTGTCCACAGCGGATGCCCGTCGGGCAGCGGTTCCGGATCGGTGACGTCCAAGCCCGCGCCACCGATCATTCCGCTGGTCAGCGCGTCGACCAGCGCGTCGGTGTCGATCAGGCTGCCGCGCGCCACATTGATCACCCACGACGACGGCTTGAGCCGAGCCAGCTCGTCGGCGCCGATCAGATGCCGGGTGTCCGCGGTGGCCGGCGCCGCGACCACCACGTGATCGGTATGCGACCACACGCGCGCGAGCTGTTCGGTCGGCACCGTCTCCACATCGGCCGGAATTCCCGCACCGGTCACCCGGCGCCCCGACCGGTTCACCGCGATCACGTGCGCGCCCAGCGGCGCCAGCATCGGGATCAGCGCGCGTCCGATCCCGCCGGCGCCCACGATCGTCACGGTCTTCCCGCGCAACGACCCGATGTGCGGGAAGAACTCCCGCTGCTGCCATGACGTCGCGCGTAACTGCTCGGGCAGGTACCGCACCCCGGCCAGCAACAGCATCAGCGCGTGCTCGGCGACACTGTGCGAGAACGCGCCCGCCGCCGAGGTGAACTGCACCTCGGGGTGCGCGGTGAACACGCCCGCGGCGAAGAAGTCCTCGATCCCCGCGGCCGGCAACTGCACCCACCGCACCGACGGCGGCAGGGTCGCCGGGAAGTCGGCGGGTGTGCCGATCCAGATCAGCGCGTCGGCCTCCGCGAGTTCGCCGACCCGAGCCCCCGCGCCGACGACCGCTTTCTCGAGCAGGCGCGGTGCGGGCTGATCGGGGCCGATCGCGATCGTGGATTCCTGCACGAAAGACCTCCTGGGTTGATCGGCAGCCTGCGCTGCCCGAACGCTGTGATCGGCACCGCCTGCGCGGTCGGCGATCTTCGATTGTTCCTCGTCGCGGTCGACCGCGTGGGCGCGCCCTCGACCTCACGCGTCGTCGAGGTCGACGGGTTCGTCGATGCCGTGCCGATCGGCCAGTTCCAGCAGGGGCGTGATGTCGAAAACGGCCCGGTCCATGTCGGCCTGCAGGTCGCCCAGTTCCGCGTAGCGGGCGGGCACGGTCGCGATGGTGAAATCGCGCGGCACGATGTCGTCGATCTCGGTCCATCGCACCGGTGTGGACACCGTGGCCTCTGGCACCCCGCGCACCGAGTAGGCGGCGGCGATGGTGTGGTCGCGCGCGTTCTGGTTGTAGTCGATGAACAGCTGCGCCGGATCGCGATCCTTGCGCCACCAGGCCGTGGTGACGTCTGCGGGCGCGCGCCGTTCCACTTCGTGCGCGAAGGCCAACGCGGCCCGCCGCACCTGCTGGAATCCGTGTTCGGGCGCGATGCGGACGTACACGTGCATCCCGGACCCACCGGACGTCTTCGGCCACCCGACCGCCCCGAGTTCGTCGAGCACCTCGTGCACGACCCCCGCGACCCGCTGCACCCGTGACCACGAGCAGTCCGGCATCGGATCGAGGTCGATGCGCCATTCGTCGGGCGATTCGGTATCGGAGGCCCGCGAGTTCCAGGGGTGGAATTCGACCGTGGACATCTGCACCGCCCACACCACATCCGCGAGTTCGTGCACACACAGTTCGTCGGCGTGCCTGCCGTAGCGCGGAAAGAACACGCGCACCGTGGGAATCCAGTCCGGCGCCCCCGCCGGTACCCGCTTCTGATGCACCTTCCCGCCGGGCAAACCCTTCGGAAACCGGTGCAACATGCAGGGCCGATCCCGCAGCGCGTTGACGATCCCGTCCCCGACACTGAGGTAGTACCGCACCAGATCCAGCTTGGTCACGCCGAGCTCGGGAAAGTACACCCGGTCGGGATTGCTGACCCGCACCGTGTGCTCACCCACCGGCAGTTCGACCGCAGGCGCCGCAGACTTGGCCACCCGCCCCACGATAGACGAGCAGGCCCGCTCCCGAGGGGAGAGCGAGCCCGCGTCACCGGCGACTACAGCTCGTACACCCCGAATGCCCGGTGCTGGATGCACATCGGCATCACATGAACCCGCTCACTCCACGCGAATTTGTCTGCGGCTTCGATGGTTTCTTGTTCGGCGACACAGACGGTCGCGGTGCCGGGCATGGTCAGCGGGTTGAGGACCGCCAGCGGGATACCGGCGTGGATGCCGCTGTAGAGGCCGCCGCTGAAACACAGCGGCGTGATCGCGATGCCGCGCTGGGCGCTTTCCCGGTCGGCGGCGGCCTGTGCGCCGGGCACGCCCGAGCAGTCGAGGGGGTTCTCGTTCGACGCCTGCGCGGGAACGGTCAACAGGGTGAATCCGGCCGCACAGCCCGCGGCAACGGCCATCAGGTTTCGAGCAAATGTGGTCCTGGTCATAGGCGCATTCAAGCATTGGACACCGGAGGTGGACACAATCTGGGCGGCGTGTTGGCTGTTTTCCCGGCGTGGGCGGGTCAGGTGGGGGTGGCCAGGGCGAACGGCAGCACCGCGTCGGCGCCGCTGGCACGCAGGGCCTGCGCGGCCACGGTCATGGTCCAGCCGGTGTCGGTGAGGGTGTCCACGAGCAGGATCGGGCCGTGTACATCGGACAGGTCGGGGACCTCCCAGGAGTCGAACAGCCCGGCTACCCGGTGGGCGGAGTTCGCGGCGGAGACCGGCGGGCGGTCGGGTCGGGTGTGCAGGGTGCCGAGGTTGTCCAGTTTGCCGATCTGGGCCAGGCGGGCGGCCAGGCTGGTGGTGAGCTGGGGGTAGCGGGGGTTGTCCAGGGCCAGTACCGAGGTGGGGCGGGTGGCCCAGGTCCAGTCGCGCAGCACCGCGATGCAGGCGTCGAAAACCGCGTCGGGCACGGGGGCATCGGGTGCGTCGAGCAAGGCCCGCAGGCGATGGCCCCAGCCCAGATCGGTGAGTCTTCCGACAACCCGGCCGGTTTCGGCGCCGCCGGTGATCTTGCCCGACAACGGGATTCCCAATTTCGCCATGCCGCTGGGCCACTGTTTGCGTGGCGCGAGGTCCAGGCCCGGACGATCCAGACGGGCTCGGGTGGCGGCGATCGCGGCCTCGTCGACGGTGGTGTCGGGGCTGGTGCCGGTGCAGTTGTCGCAGCGGCCGCAGTCGCCGGCCTCGTTCAGGCCGGGGTCGTCGAGTTGGCGGCGCAGGAAGGTCATCCGGCAGGTGGCCGTGGACTGGTAGTCGATCATCGCCTGCTGTTCGGCGTCGCGCGCGGCGGCCAGGCCCTCGTAGCGTTCGGTGTCATAGGCCCAGTCCTGGCCGGTCGACAACCAGCCACCGCGCACCCGACGCACGGCACCGTCGACATCGAGCACCTTCAGCACCATTTCCAGACGCGACCGGTTCAGTTCGACCAGTGGTTCCAATGCCACCGTCGACATCGGTCGGTCCGTATCCAGCGCGGCGAGCACCGAGCGCACGATGTGCTCACGCGGGAAGGCCACCGACGCGAAGTAACTCCAGATCCGCGCGTCCTCCGGCCCCGGCAGCAGCACCACCTCGGCGCGTTCGGTGCCGCGGCCCGCGCGACCGACCTGCTGGTAGTAGGCGATGGGCGAGGACGGCGCCCCCACGTGCACGACGAAACCCAGATCGGGCTTGTCGAAGCCCATTCCCAGCGCCGAGGTCGCGATCAAGGCCTTGACCTCGTTGTTCAGTAGCGCGCCTTCAAGCATTTCCCGTTCGGCCGGGTCGGTTTGGCCGGTGTAGGCGGCGACGGTGTGGCCTTGCGCGTTCAACACGTCGGCCAGGTCGTTGGCCGCGGCCACGGTGAGGCAGTAGATGATGCCCGAACCCGGCATCCGGTTCAGCTGTTCGCCCAGCCACGCCGTGCGCTGCACCGCGTCGTCGAACCGCACCACCGACAGATGCAGCGACTCGCGATCCAACGTGCCACGCAACACCAGCGTGTCGGTGCCGATCTGCCCCGCCACATCGGTGACCACCCGGTCGTTGGCGGTAGCGGTGGTCGCCAGCACCGGCACCTCGGACCCTAGATCGGCGATCAGCGTTCGAATCCGGCGGTAATCGGGCCGAAAATCATGCCCCCAGTCCGACACACAATGCGCCTCATCGATCACCACCAGCCCCGCGTCGGCCGCCAAGCGGGGCAGAACCTGATCGCGAAAGTCCGGATTGTTCAACCGTTCCGGACTCACCAGCAGCACGTCGACCTCCCCGTCGGCCACCCGCTGATGGATCTCGTCCCACTCGGTCACATTCCCCGAATTGATCGTGGCCGCCACCACCCCCGCCCGATCCGCGGCCGCCACCTGGTTACGCATCAACGCCAACAACGGCGACACGATCACCGTGGGCCCGCGCCCCGCCCGCCGCAACAACTTCGCCGCGATGAAATACACCGCCGACTTACCCCACCCCGTCCGCTGCACCACCAACGCCCGCCGCCGCTGCACCACCAACGCCTCGATGGCCACCCACTGATCCTCCCGCAACCGCGCACCCGCCCCCGCGAGCTCCCGAAGCAACTCCTCAGCACGTTCGCGCAGGTCAGGAGCCGTCAGATCGAGCAAGTCATTGCCGGTCGCGGAGGTCATGGCACCATCCTGCCCCACCCCACCGACAACAACGCCGACGTCACAACGAGCACCGTGCGGACACGGGCGTCTGGGTGGCCGATAGGCTGCGGCGCGCTCGGGTGGGCTGCGACGATGGGGACGGTGGGAGCATGATCGACAGGGCAAAGCTGGGTTCGCTGCTACTGGCGGTTTCCGTTCTCGCCGGCTGCGGGCAGTTGGTGCCAGGGTCTCCGGTTCCAGGAGAGCCGATGTCGGCACCGCCTACACGTGGCCTCCCGTCGAGTGAGCGGGAACTGGCCGCAGCACCGGCGACGGCAGAACTGATGGCGCGAATCCGCGCGGCGGACCCCTGCGCGAGCCATGACCGTGTGTTCGCACAACGCTTCGGTCGCGTTGTCGACGGCAACCTGTTCACCGGACTGGCGGGGTGTGCCATCGTGGCGGAGTCGGTTGACGAGCCCGGCATTGCCTACGTCTTCGACTTCGAACTGGCACATCGTTACCTAGTCGAAGACCGAGCTGACGACACCGCCGAGGAAGTGGCCGGAAAGCAGGTCTTTCAGTCGTCGACCTATCGCGACCTCGGCGACGGCTACACCTGTGCGTACTACCTCCCTGTCGGGTTGACCGGGCTCGCCCACATGGTGCGAGGCAAGCGAACCCGCTCGGCAGGTCAGTCCGCGCACTGGCCGCAGCGGTGCGAGGCAACGCGCGACTACCTGGCCGCCGTCGCCGACTCCTTGCTGGCGCTGCCACCGATCACGAACCCGTCGAGCCCGGACCGAAAGACCTTGACGCACAAGAGCCCGTGCGCCGCCACGGCACAGATCGAGGCTCAGTTCCCCGGATGGACCGTCGAGTCGACAGCGTGGGCGGGCGTGTACTCGTGCAGCCTCACGCTGTCGAAGACAGGCAACCGATACCGAATCACCGTCGCGGTCGGCTACCGACGCGACAACGAGCAGGCCGCGATCGGCCCGGCGGCGCGGGTGATTTCGCGCGAAGGGCTCAACGGCGTCGAGTTCGGCGGCGACTCGGACGCACGCTGTGCCGAGGTCGTGGCCTACCGGCCCGCCGACCCTGCACGAGCGAACAACGCGCACCTGATCAATGTCGACGTCTCCGCGGCACCTCGCGACTCACCTGTCGCCACGGCCGCTGATCTGCCTGTCGACCTGTGTGAGTCCGCCGCCGCCACGATCGGTGTGGTGATCCGTGCAGCGCGCTGAAGGTCTGGGCGCGCAGGGGTCGCGACTGTCCTGGCGCACTTGAATTTCGGCCCGAACGACCCCGGCGCTGGTGGGGTGACAGGCGATCGCGCTAGGTCGTTGTGGGCGATCAGCGGGTCGCGATCATCGCTGCGATTCGGGCGTGATCGGGGAGGGACGAGCTGGCGCCGAGGGTGGTGGTTGCCAGGGCGCCGGCGGTGTTGGCCCAGGTCAATGCGGTGGGGGCGCCTTGGGTCCAGGTGGCGATCAGGCCGCCGGTGAACGCGTCGCCTGCGCCGGTTGTGTCGACTACGTCGACGGGCAGGCCGGCGGCGGACAGCTCGGTGCCGTCAGGGCCTCGGTACACCGCGCCTGCCCCGCCGAGCGTGCGTACTACGTGCGCTACTTCGGTGATCTCGGCTGAATAGTGTTCGTATTCCAGTGAATTCACCACGGCGAGGTCGACGTGGGCCCAGAGGTCGGCGGGTAGCGGGCGGACGGGCGAGGGGTTCAGCGCGACGACGGTGTTCGACGCGCGAGCGTGGCGTGCGGCGGCGGTGACCGTGTCGAGGGGAATCTCCAACTGGCACAGCAGGATATCGGCGTCCGCGATGGCGGCGAGTTCGGCGGGAGTCAGCTCGGTCACGCGACCGTTGGCGCCCGCCACCACGATGATGCTGTTCTCACCGGCGCCGTCCACGACGATCGAGGCGATCCCGCTGGGACCCTCGACCCTGCGCAGCAGTGAGATGTCGACCCCGGCCGCCGACAGTGTCGACGCCAGTTCCGTCCCGAACGCGTCATCGCCGATCGCGCCGAGAAACCGCACCCGTGCCCCCGACCGTGCCGCCGCGATCGCCTGATTCGCCCCTTTCCCGCCGGGAACAGTGGCGAACCCGGACCCCAGCACCGTCTCACCAGGTGCGGGCCTGCGATCTGTGCTGGTGACCAGATCCATGTTGACGCTGCCCAATACGACGACAGTGGGCGCCACACAGCGATTCATAGCGCCAATCTAGCCGCGATCGCCGCCGTCGGTGTCCGGCCTGTGGATAACCGCACCGAGGCCGAAAACCCTGTGGATAACTCGGTCCCGCCGCCGGTCGGAGCCGTATTCCGGGCCCCGGTCGGCGTCGAACGCGCGCGGCGCACTGCGTACGCTGATACCCATGACAGTTGATGTGACCCCCGAGCTCGACATCCGCGCAGCGGTGCACGACGCCGCCCGCAGGGCTCGTGTCGCGTCCCGTGTGCTGGCCCAGCTGACCACGGCGCAGAAGAACGATGCCCTGCACGCGGCCGCCGATGCCCTGCTCGCCGCCGCCGATCGCGTCCTCGCGGCCAATGCGCAGGACATCGCGACCGCGCAGGCCGCCGGCACCGAAGAGAACCTCCTGGATCGCCTGCGCCTGACCTCAGCGCGCATCGACGGCATCGCCTCGGGCCTGCGTCAGGTCGCCACGCTGCCCGACCCGGTCGGCGTGATCGTGCGCGGATCCACGCTGCCCAGCGGCCTCGAGATCCGTCAGACCCGAGTCCCGCTGGGCGTGGTCGGCATGGTCTACGAGGCCCGCCCCAACGTCACCGTCGACGCGTTCGGCCTGGCGCTGAAATCGGGCAACGCGGCGCTGCTGCGCGGCTCGTCCTCGGCCGCGAACTCCAACGCCGCGCTGGTCGAGGTGTTGCGCGAAACCCTTGTCGCCCAGGACATTCCGGCCGACGCGGTGCAACTGCTGCCCAGCCACGACCGTTCCAGCGTCACCCACCTGATCCAGGCGCGTGGCCTGGTCGACGTGGTGATCCCGCGCGGCGGTGCCGGCCTGATCAACGCGGTGGTCCGCGACGCGCAGGTGCCCACCATCGAGACCGGCACCGGCAACTGCCACGTCTACGTGCATTCGGCCGCCGACCTGGACATGGCCGAGGCGATCGTGCTCAACGCCAAAACCCGCCGCCCCAGCGTCTGCAACGCCGCCGAGACCGTGCTCATCGACGCCGCCGTCGCGCAGACCGCGCTGCCGCGCCTGACCAAGGCGCTCGAAGACGCCGGCGTAACCATCCACGGCGACCTGCCCGGCCAGGTCCCGGCCACCGACGCCGACTGGGGCGAGGAGTACCTCACCCTGGACATCGCGCTGAAGGTCGTCGACGACCTCGATGCAGCCGTGGAGCACATCAACACCTGGGGCACCGGCCACACCGAAGCCATCGTCACCGCCGACCTGGCCGCCGCCCGCGAGTTCACCAACCGGGTCGACGCCGCCGCGGTGATGGTGAACGCGTCCACCGCGTTCACCGACGGCGAGCAGTTCGGTTTCGGCGCCGAGATCGGCATCTCCACCCAGAAGCTGCACGCCCGCGGCCCGATGGCACTGCCCGAACTCACCTCCACGAAGTGGATCGTGTGGGGCGACGGCCAGACTCGGCCGGTGTGATCGTGACTGCCGTACAGGAACCGATCTTCACCTCGGTCGACGATGTCATCGACCGCCTGGCCACCACCGGCTACCTGGCCGACAAGGCCACGGCCACTTCGGTTTTCCTCGCCGACAGGTTGGGCAAACCGCTGCTGATCGAAGGCCCCGCCGGTGTGGGCAAGACCGAACTGTCGCGCGCGGTGGCCCAGGTCGCCGGTGCCGAACTGGTCCGCCTGCAGTGCTACGAAGGCGTCGACGAGGCGCGTGCGCTCTACGAGTGGAACCACGCCAAGCAGATTCTGCGGATTCAGGCGTCCAGCGAAAACGATTGGGCCGAAACCAAAGCCGACGTGTTCACCGAGGAGTTCCTGCTCTCGCGTCCGCTGCTCACCGCCATCCGCCGCACCGAGCCCACGGTGTTGCTGATCGACGAGACCGACAAGGCCGACGTCGAGATCGAGGGCCTGCTGCTCGAGGTGCTCAGCGATTTCGCCGTGACCGTGCCGGAACTGGGCACCATCACCGCCACGCGCAAACCGTTCGTGGTGCTCACCTCCAACGCCACCCGCGAACTGTCGGAGGCGCTCAAACGCCGCTGCCTGTACCTGCATCTGGACTTCCCCGACGAGGATCTCGAGCGCCGGATTCTGGCCAGCCGCGTGCCGGAACTTCCCGGCGCCGTCGCCGAGCAATTGGTGCGGGTCGTGCACGTGTTGCGCGGTATGCAGCTGAAGAAACTGCCCTCTGTCGCGGAAACCATCGACTGGGGCAACACCTTGCTCGCGTTGGGCGCCGCGGACCTCGATGACGCCACCGTGCGCGCCACGCTCGGGGTGGTGCTCAAACATCGCAGCGATCACCAGCGCGCGCTGGCCGAGCTGAAACTGGTCTGATCGTGACCGCGCCCGAGCCGCACGGAATCGGCGGCCACGTCGCCGGTTTCGTCGGTGCGCTGCGGGCGCGTGGCGTGCCGGTCGGCCCGTCGGAAACCGTCGACGCAGGCCGGGTGCTGACCGTGCTCGACCTGCTCGATCGCGAGGCGGTGCGCGAGGGGCTGGCCTGTGCGCTGCTGCGCAGACCCACGCACCGCGCCACGTTCGACGGGCTGTTCGATCTGTGGTTCCCGGTCGCGGTCGGCGGTCGCACGGAGGAGGCAGTGGATCTCCCGCGAACGCCCGAGGGACAGGTCGATCTGGCCGCGCTGCGTGAACAACTGGCCGAACTGCTCGCCGCCGAAGACAGTGGCCCGCAACAGCAGTTGTTGGCCGGGCAGATCGTGGAGCAACTGGGGCAGTACCAATCCGCCCGAGGCCCATCATTTTCCGCTTACCAGGCGCTGAAAGACCTTGCGCCGCAATCTCTGCTGGCCAAGGTGCTGGCGGGCCTAGCGTTGCCACCGGATGCGAGCGAGCGTGATATCGAGGTCGCCCGCCGTGTGGTCAGGGAACGCATCGCCGGGTTCCGGGCGAGCGTGGAAGCCGAGACCAACCGGCGCGTGGCCGAGCAGATCGGCCGCGACCGCGTGGCGACCTACGGTGTGGCCCGCCAGGCCGAGGACGCCGACTTCCTGCGCGCCTCCGAACGCGAACTCACCGAACTACGGCGCGGCACCCAGCGGCTGGCGCGAATCCTGGCCTCCCGCTTGGCAGTACGCCGCAAACGCGCCAGGCGCGGCGAGATCGACCTTCGCAAAACCCTGCGCGCCTCGATGTCCACCGGCGGCGTGCCGATCGACCTGGTGAACCGCAAACCCCGCCCCGGCCGCCCGGAACTGGTGCTGCTGTGCGATATCTCGGGCTCGGTGGCCGGGTTCAGCAACTTCACCTTGTTACTGGTGAGCGCCCTGCGTGAACAGTTCTCGCGGGTGCGGATCTTCGCGTTCGTCGACCGCACCGACGAGGTCACCGGCTTCTTCGCACCGTACGCGGGCCTGGACGACGTGATGACCAGGATCTTCACCGAATCGGACATCATCGACGCCGACGGCCACTCCGACTACGGCTACGCACTGTCCACCTTCGCCGAGAACTTCGGCGACGCCGTCACCAGTCGCAGCTCGCTGCTGATCCTGGGCGACGGCCGCACCAACTACCGCAACCCGCGCCTGGACACCCTGCGCGACCTGGTCGACACCGCCAAGCACGCGCACTGGCTGAATCCTGAGCCCGCAAAGCTGTGGGGGACAGGCGATTCCGCGGCGCGCGAATACGGTTCGGTGATCGAGATGCACGAATGCCGCAACGCCAGGCAGCTGACCGAAGTGGTCTCCCGGCTGCTGCCCGTCTGATCAAGGTTCGCCGCCGAGTGGGCGTGCGGAGCCGAGCCATCGGAGCACTTCAGCAGACGTTAAGCGCCTCACAGGGTCCGCCGACCAAGATCACCCCCATGCTGGCAGGGGCGTCGCACGACGATGAGCGATCCGATCGACCGATGTCGTCCGCGCCCGCAAGTGCGTGCACCATCGACGTGGCGCAGGGCTCGTCCGATGTAGGGCCCGCGCGACTGGCTCCCGGTTCCGGTGCCCGCGCCGCACGGCGGCTGGCAATGATCGCGGCGGCAAGGCTGGTCGACGCCCCCGCAGCCGCCGAGGAGCAGTTGCGCCGGGCATTGATTGTCGGCGCCGGTGAATTGGGCGGGCGTGAACTGGCTGCCATGCGCACGCAACTGGTCACCGCGGTCGCGGCCCAGCCGGGGCGCGACCGCGACGTGGCCCGTGCCGCCGCGATGGCCGCGGGCTGCTGGCATCCGATCTCGCCAGCGGATTCGGTACACCTGTGGTTGGTCGCGGGACGCGCCTGGCATCGGGCAGGCAAGCACGCCGAGGCCGTGGCTGCCTTCGATCGGCCACTGCTGAGCGGAGCGGCCGGCTACCCACCCGCCGAGCTGTCGCTGGTGCGCGCCCAGTTCGCCGAATCGCTGAACCACCTCGGCCGCTACCGGCAGGCCGCGTGGCAGTTCACCGAGGCCGCCCGGCTGATCGCCGCCACGCCCGCGAAGCGTCGCAGGCACGCCGACCTGGTCTGGTCGGCCGCGGTGGCCCGCGAGTGCTGCGGGCAGGAATCCGAGGCGCTGGGCGGGTACCTGCGCGCCGCGGGTCTGTGGGGCGAGCAGGACAAGATCGTGCCGCGAGCTCGCTGCCTGCGCGCGGCGGCCTGGCTGCAACTGCGCGGACCGCGGGGGCAGGTGCGCGGGCCGTGGTGGGTCACGATCGATGTGCTGCTGGCCGAACTGAACCGTCGCGTGGATGCCGAGCCCGCCGCGCATCTGGTCGAAGAACTGAAACGCACGCGCGCCCAGTTCGCCCAGATGTGCGCGCAGACGTCGGCCCCCGCGCACCTCGGAGTCTGGGAGTAGGCCGATCCGCCCGACCGGATTAAGCTCAGACCTCATGCACGAGACAGCTCGGCCGCGTCGCAAACTAGGCGTCATGGGTGGCACCTTCGACCCGATCCACCACGGCCACCTGGTCGCGGCCAGCGAGGTCGCGAACCGGTTCGAGCTCGACGAAGTGATCTTCGTGCCCACCGGCCAACCGTGGCAGAAGGTCAACAAGCAGGTCAGCCCCGCCGAGGACCGGTACCTGATGACCGTGATCGCCACCGCGTCCAACCCGAGGTTCTCGGTCAGCCGGGCCGACGTGGAACGCAACAAGGTCACCTACACCGTGGACACCCTGCGCGAGATGCAAAACGCGCACCCCGACGCGGAGCTGTACTTCATCACCGGTGCGGACGCGCTGGCCAACATCCTGACATGGCAGGATTGGACCGAACTGTTCGAACTGGCGAAGTTCGTCGGGGTGAGCCGACCGGGTTACGAACTCAACACCGATCATCTCGAAGAGCATCTGCGGGACCTTCCCGCCGACGCCGTGACGATGGTCGAGATCCCCGCGCTGGCCATCTCGTCGAGCGAATGCCGCCGCCGCGCCGCGGAGGGTCGGCCGGTCTGGTACCTCGTCCCCGATGGCGTGGTGCAGTACATATCGAAGCGGCATCTCTATGTGCCCGCAGGAACGGAAGGTAGCCGATGATCGACCACACGGTTGTGACCACGCAGGAGGAGACCGCATGAGTGCCTCTACTGAAGCCATCGAGATGGCCACGGTCGCCGCGCTCGCGGCCGACGACAAGCTCGCCACCGACGTCGTGGTTCTCGACGTCTCCGAGCAGCTGGTGATCACCGACTGCTTCGTGATCGCGTCCGCGCCCAACGAGCGCCAGGTCACCGCGATCGTGGACAACATCGAAGACAAGCTGCGCGAGGCAGGCCACAAGCCGGTGCGCCGCGAGGGCACCCGCGAGGGTCGCTGGGCGCTGCTGGACTACGTCGACATCGTGGTGCACGTGCAGCACAACGACGAGCGCAATTTCTACGCGCTCGAGCGGCTGTGGCGTGACTGCCCGGCGGTTCCCGTCGAGGGCATCGCCGCTGTGCCGACTCCGGATGCCGACGACGACGTGCAGGTAGAGGCAGACAGCGAGTGAGCAAATACGCCCATGTGCGCAACCTGATCCTGTTGCGGCACGGGCAGACCGAATGGAACGCGGCCGACCGGATGCAGGGGCAGATCGACACCGATCTCACCGAACTCGGTCGGCAGCAGGCCAAAGAGGCTGCGCGCGAACTCGGTTCACGCAACGCCATCGCGATCCATGCCTCCGATCTGCGTCGCGCCAAAGAGACCGCGCAGGCGCTGGGTGACATCAGCGATCTGCCGGTGATCACCGATCCGCGACTGCGTGAGACCAACCTGGGCGACTGGGAAGGCCTGACCCACCTCGAAGTCGACGCTGATTATCCCGGCGCGCGGGTGCAGTGGCGGTTGGACGCCACGTACACACCGCCGGGCGGCGAGAGCAAGCTCGAGGTCGGCGCGCGAGCACTGCCCGTGGTGCGCGAACTGTACAACCAGCGACAGGATTGGCCCGGTCGGACTATCATCCTGGTTGCGCACGGCGGGCTGATCGCTGCTCTGACGGCCGCGTTACTGGAACTGCCACCACAGAATTGGCCGATCCTCGGTGGGCTGGCCAATACCAGCTGGGTGCAGCTTTCCAGTCACGGCCCGGATGTCGACCGACCCGGCTGGCGCCTCGATGTGTGGAACGCAGCGGCGAAGGTAGCTCCCGATGTCCAATGAAGAGCCTGTCCGATCAGTACCTGATGAGCTGTTCCAGCAGGTGACGGCCAAAGCCGGACGGCAATTGCCGGACGCGCTTTTCGGCCCGCCCCCTGTTCGGCCCGCACGCGCCGAGCGTGACGAGCCGATCCGTTCGGTACCGGACGAACTCTTCCAACGGGTCACCGCGCGCAGCACCCGATCGCTGCCCGATGCCCTGTTCGGTCCGGTGCCCCCACCGGCCGTGGTCGAACCCGAGCCGGTCGACTCGGCGGCGGATGCCGTCGAGTCCGGTTCGGGCACAGACGTTTCGGTGTCCGACGTCACTGCTTCGTCCTCGTCGGAAGACGTTGTCGGCGACGCCGTGTCTTCGATCGGTGACGGCGCCGAGGCTGAGCTCGAAACCGGTGACGTCGCGTCGAGTTCCGCTGTGTCGGAGTCGGATAGCGCTGTCTCCGGTGCGGTGGACGCTGCCGATGTCGGCGTGATCTCTGACGGCGTCGGTTCGGAAGATTCGCGCGTCGACCTGGATTCGGTTGTTGCGCAGGTGGATTCCGAGGTAGCTGCCGAAGGTGTCACTGCGGACGTGGCAGGCAGCCCTGACGAAACAATCCACGCAGCCGTCACGGTTGCGGTCGCTGGTGAAGCCGACCCTGACGTACACGCCGTTGCCGTCGGCGAGTCTGTCGAATCCGCGGTGGTCGCGGATGCCGACACCGACATCGTCGAAGGTGCTGCCGCGAACCTGGCCGCACCACAGCATGAGTCGCTGGCCGCGGCGGGCGCGGACGCCCTGCTCGAGCAGCCGGTGGCCGCTCCCCAGACGCTGGAATCCGCTGTGCGGCACGATGAATCCATCACCGCGCCGATCGCGGAGCCGGTGCTCGTCCAAGAGTCAGCAGCCCCGAGGCCGGTGGAGTCCGCAGCACCGCGCCCCGTGCTGCTGGTGATCGCGGATTCCCTGGCCTACTACGGACCCAAGGGTGGCCTGCCCGCGGACGACCCGCGGATCTGGCCGAATATGGTTGCCGCCGAACTGGACTGGGACGTCGAGCTGATCGCTCGCATCGGCTGGACCAGCCGTGACGCCTACTGGGCGCTGATCGGCGATCCTCGGGTCTGGGCCTCGGTGCCCCGAGCCGGCGCGGTCGTGTTCGCCGTCGGTGGCATGGACACGCTGCCCTCTCCGCTGCCTACCGCGCTGCGGGAGATGATCCGCTACATCCGTCCGCCGCGTCTGCGTCGTGGCGTGCGTTCGTCGTACAACTGGTTGCAGCCGAAGTTGTCGAAAATCGGTCGCCGCGTTGCCCTTCCGCCGAAGGTGAGCGTGGACTACCTGGAGCAGTCGCGAAACGCGCTGAACCATCTGCGTCCGGAGCTGCCCGTCGTGGCGGTACTGCCGTCGGTCCACGCTTGCGATGCCTACGGGCGGGTGCACCGGGGCAGGGCGCGCGCGGTCAAGGCTTTGCAGGCGTGGTCGGGTCGCACTTCGGTGCCGCTGGTGGATCTGGGCGAGGCCGTGCGCGACGACATCGAGTCGGGTTCGGCCAATCCCGATGGCATCCACTGGGGTTGGGCCGGGCACGCGGCGGTGGCGACCGCGATGACCAAGGCGCTGCAGGAGGTCCGGTAGTCCGTGGCCGTTGTGGTGGTCACCGATTCGGCGGCGGGATTGTCCGCGGAGCTCGTCGCCGAACTCGGTATCGAAGTGGTGCCCCTGCATGTGCTCGTGGGCGACCGGACGATCCGCGAGGGCTTGGACCCCATCGAGATCGACTACACCGCCGACTCGGTCTCCACCTCGGCCGCCTCGCCGGGTGAACTGCGCGAAGCCTACGAACGCGCGCTGACTCGCAGCAACGGCGACGGCGTCGTGGCCGTGCACCTGTCGCGTCGGCTGTCCGCGACCTGGGAATCGGGCCGCCAGGCCGTGCGCGATATGGGCGCCGAAGATCGTGTGCGCCTGGTCGATTCGCTCGGTGCCGGCCTGGCGACCGGCCTGCCGGTGCTGGCCGCCGCGCGCCGGGCGCGGGTGGGTGATGCGCTGGATGCGGTATACGAGTGCGCGGTATCGGCGGCGACCCGCGTGCGCACTTTTATCCTGGTCAACCGCACCGAACAACTGCGCAAGGGTGGCCGTTTGAGCAGTGCCGCCGCGTTTTTCGGCAGCGAACTGGTGACCAAGCCACTGCTGCAATTGGTGGAGGGCAAGCTCGAACTGCGCGAGAAGGTGCGAACGCGCTCGCGTGCCTACGCCAAACTGGTGGCAGCCGCGGTCGACGCGGCCGCGTCCGACGGTGCGGCCCTTGGCATTCAGCATCTGGGTGCCCCCGAGGCCGCCGAGATCATCGTCGCGCAACTGCGCGAGCAGTTGCCCCAGGTGGGGGAGCTGTACGTCGCGGAGTTCGGTCCTGCGCTGGGTGTGCACCTCGGTGTCGGTGCGCTCGCCGTCGCGGTTCTGCCCGGCGAGTCCGGCTGAACCGTGCCGGTTCAGAATCGCGCTGCGGACAAACCCTTCGGTGGAGGCGATGCGTTGCCTACCGTGGTTGTCATGGCTGCCAACGTTTCTCCCCGCACCATCGGTGTGCGCACGGTCGACTGGGACCACGCCGATGCCGAAATGCTGCGAGCGGAGATGTCGGAGGAGGTGCGCCCCCGCTACGAATACCTCGAGGTCGCCCTCGGTGAGCGTGGGCTCACACCGCACACGGTCGACCGAGACAGCGTCCACCAGACCTTCGTCGCGTACGCCGACGAAGAACCTGTCGGCCACGCCGCAGTGCGCTGGAACGCCGGCGACCTCGAACTCAAACGGATGTTCGTCCGCCCCGCCTACCGCGGCACCGGCACCGCGACCGCGCTGTTGCAAGCCGCCGAAGAGGCTGTTCGCGCCGCCGGTCAGGCCAGAATGATCCTGCAGACCGGCCATTTGCAACCCGACGCCGTGCGTTTCTACGAGCGAAGCGGCTACCACCGGATCCCGTTGTTCGCGCCGTATCACGTCCTGCCGCAATCGAACTGTTTCGCGAGGAACCTGCGCTGAAGCAGTGATGGAGTGGGGCTCTACGATTTCCCGATGACCGGATACGACGACTTCGACCACCTCGACGCCGCGAACCACCTGCCGCCGCGCAGGCAACACATCCTCGCCGTGATCAGGGATTCGGTCCTGGCCCACGGCTACGCGCCCAGCACGCGCGAGATCGCCGACGCGGTCGGCCTGCGCTCCACCTCCACGGTCTCCCAACATCTGAAGGCGTTGGAGGAGGACGGTTTCCTGCGCCGCTCGGCCTCCATGGGCCGCCCCATCGACGTGCGCCTGTTCCTGCAGGGCACCTCCACCGCCCGCTCCGATGCCTCGGTGTCGGTACCCGTGGTCGGCGACATCGCCGCGGGCACCCCGATCCTGGCCGAGCACAACCCCGACGACGTGCTCACCCTGCCGCGCGAACTGGTCGGCCGCGGTGAGGTTTTCGGCCTGCGCGTGCGCGGTGACTCGATGATCGACGCCGCGATCTGCGACGGCGACCTCGTGGTCGTGCGCAGCCAGCGCGAAGCCAACACCGGCGACATCGTCGCCGCCATGATCGGCGAGGAAGCCACCGTCAAGGTCTACCGCCGCCGCAACGGCCACATCCACCTCGAACCCCGCAACCCCGCCTACTCCGTCATCGACGGCGACGAAGCAGTCATCCTCGGCCGCGTCGTCTCGGTCATGCGCCGCCTCTGACCCCGCTACGCCGGACCGAACCAGTCCAACGACTGCCCGTGCGGTCCGGCGAAAGCCAACGGCTCGTCGTCGAGAGCCAGCACCATCCGCGCCGACTCCGACTGTCGCGGCGGCAGCCGGTCGGCCAGCGACGCGAGAACCCCGGTGCCCTCCTGCGAAACCCAGTGGCAGGGCAGGCCCAGCACCGTCTCCCGGAAATCCGCTCGTGCCTGCGGCGAGAGGTAGGTGAGCACCGCGCTGTGGAACACCACCACCGTGCTGTCGCGTGGTGCCGTGTGGACCAAGTCGGTGACCTGCTCGAGCAGATCGCCGGTCACGAGGGTCGGTGGATCCGTCGCGGCGATCGCACAGGCTGCCTGTAGCCTCGCCAGCCGCTCGTGTTGACCCGGCCAGACGAGGGCGGACAACCACTGCTGGTCGTCGCTGTCGCCGGCGTCGAGTGGGTTCAGATCCACCCCTGCCCGATGGACGACCCGGGGGAGCTGGGTCGGGATCGGCACCGGTCCGGTTATCTTGCAGGTCAACACAACCGGTGATGGTCCGTCGGACGGATCCAGTGCGGTTTCGCCGTAGCGGTAGCTGAAACGGTCCGGGTACAGGCACAGCCCGGCGGACGCGCCGACCTCGATGAGCGACAGCGGTCCAGGTAGGCGGGCCAGAACCGGCAGCAGGGTGGCCGCCCGGCCCGCCTCGTTCGTCTGCGTCCGCCGGGTCGCGGCGGTCGCGGCGATCGCGCGCCAGTTCTCGTGGAACTGGTCGCGGAACTCGGTGTAAGGAACCGCGGTCGCGCCGTTCACTCGCGCGGCAGCCAGGATCAGGTTGGGTTGTTGTTTTGCGGTGGGTAATTGGGCGATCAGGGACAGGACCTGGGGGTCCTTGCTGATGTCCAGGGCTCGGTGGTGGTAGAGCGGGGAGTTGTCGCGTGCCTCGAGGAGTGCGAAGTCGCGGAAGCGCTGTGCGAGGTCCATGAGAACCTGCGTACTCGGTATCGGCCATGAGCGCACGGTAACCATTCGCGTTGCCCGGAATCGGGGTGCGAGGGCGCTGAGAGGCGAGTTATCCACAGGCTCAGAGTTATCCACAGGTTTCTTTGAAGCCCAGGTCGGCGGGAGCTCGGCTCGTCGGCGCAGGCATAGCGTCGCTGCCATGTCACGACACGAAGAGCACGAGCGGGTACGGCAGCGGCTGGGTGGTTTGGCGGTCCGCGAGCGAGAACGGCCGAGCAGTCTGCCGTTGCGCGCGTCCGGGACTTCTGATTCGCGCCATGAGGACGACGAAGGGCATTGGGACGATGAGGAACTCGTCCCGTTGTCCGGGGCAGCGGGTGCGGTGGGGACGCCCGGGTGGCTCGACGACGGTGCGTCGCGTGGGCGAAAACGGCTGGTGCCCGAGCGCTTTCGTGATGCGAGGCTGGACCCTGGGCGTCGCGGCGCGCTGGTACTCGGCCTGGTCGGGGTCATCGCGGTGGTGTTGACCGGAGTGATGGTGCTGCGCGACCAGCCCGTGGCGCGGGCGGTGCCGCCGGTGCCGGTGCTGCGTGCGGAGACCATTGCCGTGCCATCACATCCGACCACGGTTGCCGCCATGGCGGGTCAGGCATCCAGTGCGAGCGAGGAAGTCGTCGTCAGTGTTGTCGGTTTGGTCGACCGGGCGGGGTTGCACCGATTGCCCAGTGGTTCGCGGATTGCCGACGCGATCGAAAAGGCCGGCGGTATCCGCGAAGGCGCCGACCTGGCCGGCCTGAACTTGGCGCAACGGCTGTCCGATGGCGACCAGGTCGTCATCGGTACCGCCGACCCCCAGCTCGGTCAGCCACGCGTGGGCAGCATCATGATCGGCGCGGGTCACGCACCTGTGGCAACGCCGAACGCCGCGGGTCCGAGCACGGCGGGCACCAGCTCTGCGGGGCCGGGTACCTCGAGCCCCGGTGCCCCAACTGCCGGCACTTCGCGCGTCGATCTGAACAAGGCAACCGAAGCCGAACTGGACGCACTCCCCGGCGTCGGCCCGGTCACCGCCAAAGCGATCCTCGCCTGGCGCTCGACCAACGGCCGCTTCACCGACGTCGCCCAACTCGGCGAGGTCGACGGCATCGGCCCCGCCCGCCTGGCACGACTGCGCGATCTGGTGACCACATGACCCCTTCGGAACCTCATGACGTTCGGTGCGAAAGCTGGTGCACTGCAAGCGGTCACCACCGCACTAGTTCGCGCGTGGAGGTGATCGCATGACCTGCCCGGTGTGGCCGTGCGCGAGGCTCGAAACCAGGCGCGCCACAGATCAGTCCGCGGGAACACAGGACCGCGCGCAGGATTCAGGCGATCCCAACCTTCCGACATGTCCGGTCGGATTCGGCAAAACCCATTGCCCCGCAAACAGAGTCGCGGGAACCCGGGACAGTGGAATGTCCAGCCGCGACGACGCGGCAGGCAGATGAGAGTCGCGCTGGGCGAGGCGGCGGGGGTGAGACCCCCACTGCGACAGGGAACAGCGATGCTGGACCGCGGAGAGACAACCCAGGCTGGGGCGGAGGAGTCCGAGCCGCAGGTGCTCGATATGCGCCTCGTTCCCGCGGCGCTCGGGTGTTGGGTGGCCACGATCGTCGCGGTGACGGTGGGGTGGATCGCGGGGTTGGTGTTGGCGGTGGTCGCGGTCGTGGTGGCGATCGGCTTGTGGGTGGTGTTGCTGTGGGCGATGGCGCATCGGCGGGAGCGGTGGCGGGTTGTCGCGGTGGCCGGGTTGGCGACGATGCTGCTCGGCGCGGGTTTCGGGGCGGCGGGGGCTTGGCGGGAGCATCATGTGCAGGCGCATCCGCTGCGGGAGTCGTTCGGGCGGTCGGTGAATGTAGTCGCGGTGGTCACCGATGACGCGAAGCCGATGCGGGCGGGCACTTTCGGTGGTCAGCGGCGGTGGATCGTGCGGGCCGAGCTGCGGGAGTTCGGGAGGGGGCCCGCCTGGACCCAGGCGGGTGGGTCGGTGGTGGTGCTCGCCGAGGGTGCGGGATGGGCGGGGCTGTCGCCGGGGCAGGTGGTGCGGTTTCGAGCGCAGGCGAGTGAACCGAACCGGGCGGACCTGACCATCGCCACCCTGCAGGCCGCTGACACCCCGGAGCTGATCGGAGTGCCGCCGTGGTGGCAGCGACTCGCCGCGAGTGTGCGGGGGAATCTGGTCGAGGCGTCGGCCGAAGCGCTGCCGCCTGCTGCGGCTGGGTTGCTGCCCGCACTGGTCGTCGGCGATACGGCATCGTTGTCGGGTGACGTTCGCGAGGCGTTCGAAATCGCTGGGCTGCAACACCTTTGTGTGGTCAGTGGAGCAAATTTCACGATTCTCTTGACGGCTCTGCTGGCACTGACCCGACTGCTCACCGCGGGTCCGCGAACGAGTGCGGCGGCGGCCGCGGGAGTGGTCGTGCTGTTCGTGGTGATCGCGCGTCCCGACCCGAGTGTGCTGCGGGCCGCGGTGATGGGTTCGGTGACAGTGCTTGCGCTGTTGACCGGTCGGCGAAAACAGGCACTCCCCGCACTGTGCGCGGCAGTGATCGGATTGCTCGCTGTCGCACCACAATTGGCGGTCAGCGCGGGATTCGCACTGTCGGTACTGGCCACAGCGGGGCTGATTCTGCTCGCCCCGAGTTGGGCGGACTGGTTGCGGGCGCGTGGATGGTGGCGGGCGCCTGCGGAGATCGTGGCGGTGGCGGCGGCCGCGTTCGTCGTCACGGTGCCGTTGATGGTGGCGTTGTCGGGGCGGGTGAGCCTGGTGGCGATCGTGGCCAATGCGCTGGTCGCGCCGGTCGTCGGGTTGATCACGGTGATCGGGGCGGTGGGCGCGGTCGTGGCCTGCGTGTGGGGTGATGCCGCGGTGTGGGTGCTGTGGTGCGCGCGGCCGCCGATGTGGTGGCTGCTCGGTGTCGCCGATCGCGCAGCCGCTGTGCCGGGTGCGACCGTGACGGTGCCCGGCGGTGCTGTCGCCGGTCTGGTGGCAACGGCGATCGTCATCGTGGTGGTGGCGGGGTTGCGTTGGTCGCACACCCGTCGACTCCTGGCGGTGGTAGCGCTGGGAGTGTCGATAGTGCTGCTCCCGGTGCGTTTCCTGCAGCCGGGCTGGCCACCGTCGGGCTGGGTGCTCGCGATGTGCGACATCGGCCAAGGAGACGGCCTCGCGCTCTCGGTTGCTCCCGGCGCGGCGATCGTCATCGACGTCGGACCCGACCCCCGCCCGATCCGCGCCTGCCTGGACCGCCTCGACATCACCCACATCCCCCTGCTCGTGCTCACCCACCCCCACGCCGACCACATCAACGGCCTCGCCGGCGCCCTGCGCGGCCGCACAGTAGACGCGATAGCCACCGCCCCCGGCGAACTCCGCACCGCCATCGCCCGAACCTGCGCTGCCGCAACCCGAAACGTCGGCGAACCGCCGACCCGACTGCCACACCAACCGGAAGTGAGCGGATCGAGGCGGCAACCGACTGCGCCGCAGATACATCCGGTGGGGGTGACCCCTTCTGATCCGAGGCAGGCTGACCCGGATCCGAGGCCGACTGACATCGGCGGTATCGCAGGGCCCGTGCAGCCGGCCACAACAGCGGGGTGGTCGGCATCGTCGGCGCCTTCGGTCGGCGACAAGTGCCCGAGTGGGACTCCGGGGGAGATGATGGCGCGAGGTGAAGGTCGACCGGTGGGACAAGCTGTTACGCAGGGAGATTCGCATGGGCACGGTGAAGATGCGAATGGGGCCGAGCGGGTGGCGGAGCTTGCGGGGGCAGCTGGGATTCCGTTGATGGAACTGTTCGCAGGACACGAAATGGTGTTCGGGACAGTCGAATTGCGGGTGTTGGCGCCGAGTCGGGAGGTGCCGACATCATTGGCCGCCGATGAAGCCAACGATCGGTCGCTGGTGGTGCGGGCACGGACATCGGCGGGGACGATCCTGTTCACCGGGGATATCGAGGCCGAGGCGCAGGGGCGGGTCGCGCGTGGGGGTGATATTCGGGCGGATATCCTGAAGGTGCCACATCACGGATCTCGCACCACCACACCGGAATTCCTTCGCGCGGTCGGCCCACGCCTGGCGCTGGTCAGTGCCGGAAAGGGTAATACCTTCGGTCACCCGCATCCGACGGTGACGCAGGCGTTGGCCACACTCGGCACCACGGTGGCACGGACCGACCTCGATGGTGACGTCCTGGTCGTGGGAACCGCGGCCGATCTGCGAACCGTCACCTCCCGTCGCCGCGGTGCAACCAGCCGTGGATGCCGACGTGTCGGTGGGCGTCCGTAGGATCGCCTGGTGAGCGAACGCCCTGCCTCGGTGCATCTGGTCCTCGGCGACGAGGAACTGCTGGTCGAACGTGCGGTTGCGATGGTGACCGCGCAGGTACGCGCGTGTGCGCCCGACCCGGATTCGGTGCCGGTGGATCGGATGCGCGCCGGTGACGCGAGCACCGCGGAGCTGGCGGAATTGCTCAGTCCGTCGCTGTTCGCCGAGGACCGGGTGATCGTGCTCGAGTCGGCGGCCGAGGCCGGCAAGGACGCGGTCGCGGTGATCACCGAGGCGGCGGCCGATCCGCCCGAGGGCGTGGTGCTGATGGTGCTGCATTCCGGTGGTGGGCGCGCGAAGGCACTGGCGCCCGCGCTGCAGAAGAAGGGCGCCACCGTCCACGCGTGCACGAAACTGAGCAAGGGTGCCGAGCGGGTGGAGTTCGTGCGCGGCGAGTTCAGGGCCGCGGGGGTGAAGGTGCCGACCGAAGTGGTGCAGGTGCTGCTGGAATCCGTCGGTTCCGAACTGCGTGAATTGGCCGCGGCCTGTTCACAATTGGTGTCCGACACCGGCGGCAAGGTCACCGCCGACGCCGTGCGCCGCTACTACTCCGGCCGCGCCGAGGTGACCGGCTTCGACGTCGCCGACCTCGCCGTGGCAGGCGATCGCCCCGGCGCGATGGAGGCCCTGCGCTGGGCCACCGACCGCGGCGTCCCGCACGTCCTGCTGGCCGACGCACTCGCCGACTCCGTCCACACCATCGCCAAGGTCGGCTCCGTGGGCCGCGGCGACCCCTTCGCCCTCGCGCAAAAACTGGGCATGCCCCCCTGGAAGGTCAAGCGCGCCCAGGCCCAAGCCCGCGGCTGGAACCCCACCACCATCGCCACCGCCCTGCAGGTAGTGGCCACCCTCAACGCCGACGTCAAGGGCGGCGCCGCCGACGCCACCTACGCCGTAGAACACGCCCTCGCCCGCATCCTCGACCTACGCGCAACCGGCTGAACGGTCGCCCTGGACCCGGCCGCAAGCAACCGCTGTGTCCCCGTTCCAGACGGGCTGAACGGGCTAGCCCCCGGCCCCCAGCAACCGCTATGCGACGTCTCAGACGGGCTGAACGCGCCCGGCTCACCAGCAACAGCGATGCCTCGACTCGGACAGAGGCGCTGCCCGCGCAACGGCGTCGCCCCCCGCCGAACATCATCAAACCGGGACCCAATCGCGATGTCTGTCCGCTCTCACAACTGGCACAGTTGATCATGAGATGGTCGAGTCGATCGGTAGCCGGAACGGACATGGCGGGCGCGGTCGACGCGGTCGGGGGTCGGCGGGGCGTATTGCTCGGCGGGTGGTGCAGGTTGTCGCGGCGCTGATGTCGGCCGCGGTGGTCATCGTGACGGCATACGGGTGGTCCACGGCGGGAAGTTTCGACGCGGGGTTTCTGAGGTCGCAGGCACTCGGCGACGACGCACCCCATTCGCTGGACGGCGACCTCAATATCCTGCTGATCGGCCTGGACACCCGTCGCGATCAGAACGGCGACGAACTACCACCCGAGGTGTTGGAACAGCTGCACGCGGGCGACGGTGACGAAGGCGGTTACAACGCCAATACCCTGATCCTGGTGCATATTCCGGCCGATCTGAGCAAGTTCGTCGCGGTGTCGATCCCGCGCGACGACTACGTCCCCGTCAGCGGCATCCCCGGCTACACCCACGCCAAGATCAAGGAGGCGTACGGGCTGAAGAAGGCCGCAGTGCAGGACCAGATGATCGCGAAGGGCGTCACCGACAAGAAACAGCTCGAGCAGGCGGGCCGGGAAGCGGGCCGGGCGTCGATCGTGTCCGCGGTGCGCGATCTCACCGGTGTGCCGATCGACCGGTTCGCCGAGGTCACCCTGGCCGGGTTCTACGATCTGGCCGCCGCGCTGGGCGGGGTGGAGGTGTGCCTGAACAAGCGGGTCAACGACTCGGAGTTCTCCGGCGCCGATTTCCCCGCAGGCCGCCAACATCTGAACCCCGCGCAGGCCCTGGCGTTCGTGCGGCAACGGCACGGTCTGGAAAACGGTGACCTGGACCGCACCCACCGCCAGCAGGCGTTCCTGACCTCGGTCGCGCGTCAGCTACGCAGCGCGGGCACCCTCACCGACCCGGGCAAACTCAATGCCCTGATGGCCGTCGCACACCGCAATATCGTGCTGTCCGACGACTGGAACATGACCGAATTCGTTCGAACCCTGGGCGCCGCCGATGACCCGGTGGTCGAATTCCGCACCCTGCCCGTCCTGCGCTACGACGTGATCAACGGCCAAGACGTCAACATCGTCGACCGGCAGGCGATCCGCCGCGAGATCGCGGCCGCGTTCGGTATGCCGGTGCCGACCACTACCAAGCGCGCCGATCAGCGCACCGAACCCCCGGCCGCCTGGTCGTCGGAGACCAACGCGGGTGCCTGGCAGACCAGCACGACCGCACCGGTGATCGAAACCCCCGACGCGGGCAAGCCGGTCCGCAGCGACATCACTTCGGGACAGGTGCCCTGCGTGAACTAGCTACTCGCCCGCGACCACGAGCGACAACTCGTCGTCGTCTTCGTCCTCGAGATCGTCGGCGTCGTAGCGCCCCTCCCACTCGTCGTACAGCGGAACCTCGTCCTCCCGAGTGACGATCCAGGCAGCGCCGTAACCACCGTCCTCGTCGGGCACCATCACGTTTTCGACCTTGAGCCCGATCCCCAGGATCTCCGCCGCGCGGATCACCTCGGCCAGGTCATCGCCTCGTACCACTGTCTGATTCGCGTACACCGTCAACATGGCGCGAATGGTAACCGACCCAGCTGACAAGTAGGCATCGGGGAACGACAAAAGCCGCCGTGGTCATCGAGGCCACGGCGGCTGCGTCTTGCGATGTATCGGTCAGCGAGCACCAGGCTCGCCGACGATCAGATCTTGTTCAGAGCCAGCGCGAGCGCGGACTTCTTGTTGGCCGCCTGGTTGGCGTGGATGACGCCCTTGGACGCGGCCTTGTCGAGCTTGCGGCTCGCGGTCTGCAGCTGCGCAGCAGCCTTTTCCTTGTCGCCGGTGGAGACGGCTTCGCGGAAGCTACGGATCGCGGTGCGCAGCGCGGACTTGACCGACTGGTTGCGCTTGCGCGCTTCCTCGTTGGTACGGATCCGCTTCATCTGGGACTTGATGTTGGCCACGCCTGTATCCTCTGGTTTCCTGTCGCTGGGTGGTGTTCTGTGAAAGCTCGTCGGGCGCGCGCCCACGATGCAGCAGATGGTGCTGAACTACGGGTAACACCGCGCCGAAGATCGAGGTTACCAGCTGGGTACCCCCTGGCGAAATCGGCCCTGTTCCGTCCGACCTCGACGACGATGTCGATTTCATCCGTTTCAGGTGATGCAAAGAATTTACCTGTGTCTCACACGACGTCACTACCGGGTGATGCACAGTTTTTGTCATGACCCCCACCAGTGCGCCGAGTACGGCTCGAACTGCATCACCGGCGATGGTGAGAACGAACGGGCATCGCGAACCTACCCACACCGGTCTGTTCGAGGGATACGGCCCCGGCCGCTTCGCGGACGCCTTCGACGAGATGTTCGACGGATCGGGAAAAGTGCGGGCCCCCTATAAGGGCATCCACGCCGCGATGGTCGCCAATGACGTCGATGACCTGGCCAAACGCTCCGACGCGCTGGATCGTGCGTTCATCGATCAGGGCATCACCTTCTCCCTGTCGGGTCAGGAGCGCCCGTTCCCGTTGGATCTGGTGCCCCGAGTGATCGCGGCCGCGGAGTGGGCCAAGCTCGAGCGCGGGATCAAGCAGCGGGTCACCGCGATGGAGCTGTTCCTGGCCGATGTGTACGGCGAGCAGAACATCCTGCGCGATCAGGTGATCCCCAAACGCCTTGTTACCTCGTGTGAACACTTCCACCGCGAGGCCGCGGGTCTGGTGCCGCCCAACGGTGTGCGCATCCACGTGTCGGGCATCGACCTGGTCCGCGACGAAAAGGGCGACTTCCGGGTGCTGGAGGACAACCTGCGCTCGCCGTCGGGGGTCTCCTATGTGATGGAGAACCGGCGCACGATGGCCAGGGTCTTCCCTGATCTGTTCTCCTCGCATCGGGTGCGCTCGGTGGGCGACTACCCCGGCCATCTGTTGCGCGCGCTGCGGGCCTCGGCCGCGCCCAACGAGGTCGATCCGACCGTGGTGGTGCTCACCCCCGGCGTGCACAACGCCGCCTACTTCGAACATTCGCTGCTGGCCAGGCAGATGGGCGTGGAGCTGGTCGAGGGTCGCGACCTGTTCTGCCGCGACAATGTCGTCTATATGCGCACGACCGCGGGCGAACGGCAGGTCGACGTGATCTACCGGCGCATCGACGACACCTTCCTGGACCCGATGCACTTCCGTCCCGACTCCGTGCTCGGCGTGGCCGGGGTGCTCAATGCCGCGCGCGCGGGCAATGTGGTGATCTCGAGCGCGGTCGGCAACGGCGTGGGCGACGACAAGCTCATCTACACCTATGTGCCCAAGATCATCGAGTACTACCTGGGTGAGAAACCGATCCTGGCCAATGTGGACACCTTCCGCTGCTGGCTCGACGACGAACGCGAGGAAGTCCTGGACCGGGTCGCGGAACTGGTGATCAAGCCGGTCGAGGGGTCGGGCGGCTACGGCATCGTGATCGGACCCGACGCCAGCCCGCGCGAACTGGACGCGATCAAGCGCAAGGTGAAAGCCGACCCGCGCGGCTGGATCGCGCAGCCGGTAGTGCAGTTGTCCACGGTGCCGACCAAGATCGGCAACGATCTGGCCCCCCGCCACGTGGACCTGCGCCCGTTCGCAGTCAACGACGGCGACGACATCTGGGTGCTGCCCGGCGGCCTCACGCGCGTGGCCCTGCCGGAAGGCTCGCTGGTGGTGAACTCCAGCCAGGGCGGCGGCAGCAAGGACACCTGGGTGTTGGCCGGGCGCTCGGGCGCGGTGGACCGGGAACTGGCCGGACCCGAACTGGTCAGCGAACCGCCGCAGGCCGACGCGTTCGAACTGGGTCGCGAACTCAGCACACCGCAGGCCAACCAGCAACAGCAGCAACAACAGCAGACACAGCGGCTGATCGGGGACTGACAGACATGCTTGCTCGAAACGCCGAATCTCTGTACTGGATAGGCCGATACGTCGAGCGCGCCGACGACACAGCGCGCATCCTGGACGTGGCGGTGCATCAACTGCTCGAAGATGCCACCGTCGACGCGGACCGCACGTCTCGCGTGTTGCTCAAGGTGCTTGGCATCGAACCGCCCGAGGGCCTGCGCTTGAACGTGTGGTCGGTCACCGATCTCGTCGCGTTCAGCCACGATCACGGCGTCTCGATCAGTGACTCCATCACCAAGGCCCGCGAGAACGCCCGCGGCGCACGCGAAGTCACGTCCAGCGAGATGTGGGAATGTCTCAATGCCACCTACAACGGCATGGCCACCGCGGAGAAGGCGGCGCGGGGTCTCGGCCCGCACGAGTTCTTCTCCTACATCAAGGGCCGCGCGGCGATGTTCACCGGACTGACCGACTCCACGTTGAGTCGCGACGACGGCTACCGGTTCCTGCTGTTGGGCCGGTCGATCGAACGCGTGGACATGATGGTGCGCCTGCTGCTGTCGCGGGCGGGGGACAAGACCTCCTCGCCGGCCTGGGTGACGGTGTTGCGCTCGGCGGGCGCGCACGACACCTACCTGCGCACCCACCGCGGCGCCCTGGACGCGGCCCGCGTCGCCGAGTTCATCCTGATCGACCGCCTTTTCCCGCGTTCGGTGTTCCACACCCTGCGCGTGGCCGAGGCGTGCCTGACCGAACTCGATCAGCGCCCCGGCAGTCGGGTGGGCGCGCGGCACGAGGCGCAGCGGGTGCTGGGACGCGCCCGAAGTGAACTCGAATTCCTGCCGCCGGGCGTGTTGTTGGAAGACCTGCAGGCGCGGCTGCTCGCGCTGCAGAAATCGTGCCGTGATCTCGGGGAAGCCGTGTCACGCCAGTACTTCCATGCCGCCCCGTGGGTGGCGTGGACCGACGTGCGCAGCAATCAGGACGGCCGCGTGCAGGTAGAGGGAGAGCTATGAGTTGGCGGATCAGGGTGGTGCACACCACCGGCTATGTCTACGACGCGCCGGTGACGCGCTCGTTCAACGAGGCCCGGCTCACCCCGCGCGCGGACAGCAGGCAGAACGTGATCCTCAATCGCGTCGAAACCGTGCCCGCCACCAGGTCTTACCGGTACACCGACTACTGGGGCACCGCGGTCACCGCGTTCGATCTGCACGCCCCGCACACCGAACTCGAGGTGACCGGGTCGTCGGTGGTGGAGACCGAACCGTTCGCCGAGCCCACCGAGGAACTGAGCTGGGACGAACTGCAGGGCGGCCGCGTGATCGACCGCTTCGACGAAATGCTCAGTCCCACTGTGTATGTGCCGCGCGACCGCAAACTGGCCACGGTGGCCAAGCAGCTGTCGCGCGGGGAGGAACCGGCCAAGGCGGTGGTGCGCGCGGCCGAGTGGGTGCACAAGGAAATGGACTACATCGCGGGCACGACCTCGGTGCACACCTCCGCGCTCGAGGCCTTCGCCGAGCGTCGCGGGGTGTGCCAGGACTACGCGCACCTGACGCTGGTGTTGTTGCGCAGCATGGGAATTCCCAGCCGGTACGTGTCGGGGTACCTGCATCCCAAGGCCGGCGCGCAGATCGGTGAGACCGTGGCGGGGCAGTCGCACGCGTGGATCGAGGCGTGGACCGGGCAGTGGTGGGGGTACGACCCCACCAACAATCTCGCGGTCAACGAGCAGCATGTCTCGGTGGGCGTGGGCCGCGATTACGCGGACGTGCCGCCGCTGAAAGGTGTGTTCTCCGGTGGCGGCTCGACGGATCTGGAGGTCGTTGTAGAGGTCACTCGCCTCGCGTAGTGTCGGATCCGCTGTGCACTCGTCTCGTTGGTCTGACCTGTAGAGAGGTAGTTGCGGATGCCGTCTTCATCACCGAATCCCCTCGGCGCGGATCAAAAGAAATGGTTGGCCGAAGGCCTCGGGACCTTCGTTCTGGTGATCGGTGGTGTGGGCACGGCGGTGCTGGCCGGTCAGCAGGTGGGCACCCTGGGTGTCGCGCTGGCGTTCGGGTTGACGCTGACGTTCCTGGTCTACTCGATCGGCGGGCTGTCGGGCTGCCACGTCAACCCGGCTGTGACCCTGGGGGTCTTGTTGCTCGGGCGGATCTCGCCGAAGAACGCCATCGCCTATGTGGTGTCGCAGGTGATCGGCGGCCTGGCGGCGGGCATTCTGCTGTTCGCGCTGGCGAACAACCTGCCGTCGTACGATCGCCCGGTCGACGGTCTGGGGGCCAATGGTTGGGGCGCGCACAGTCCGTCGGCGCAGACCGGGCCGCTGGGTGAGGTGGTCCTGCAGAACGGGTACGGCCTGGCGGCCACGATCATCATCGAGGTCTTGATGACCGCGGTGCTGGTGTTCGTCGTGCTCGCCTCCACCGACGAGCTGTCCGACGCACCGCAGTCGGGTGTGTCGATCGGGTTCGCGTTGGCGATCGCGCTGATCGTGGCGATCCAGATCGACAACGGCTCGATGAACCCGGCGCGCAGCATCGCGGTCGCGCCGTATCAGGACGGCGCGATGGGTCAGCTGTGGGCGTTCATCCTCTTCCCGCTGATCGGTGGCGTGCTCGGCTCACTGATCTACGGCCTGATCTTCGGGCGGTCCAAGCCTGCCCACCTGTAGAAAGCTCCGCCGACAGACCCCGGTCCGATCCAAGGACCGGGGTCTGTTCGCGTTCAGCTCCAGCTGTATTCGATGACCAGCCGGTGCGCGACCAGGTCGAACGTCTTGCGCTCCACGATCGCGCCTTCGCGCCGGATCCCGTCCTCGGGCACGTCGAGAACCCGGTCCAGTCGCACCCAGCTGGGCCGACCGTCGTGATCCCACGGTCCGGTCCCGATGCCGACCCAGTTGGGGTCGTTGGCGCGGTCCGCCTTGGACGACAACATCAACCCGAGCAGTGTCTTGCGATCACGTCCGACCACCAGCACCGGCCGGTCCTTGCCATTGGTGGGGTCTTCCTCGAACGGCACCCACGTCCACACGATCTCGCCGGGATCGGCACGCCCGTCCAACTGCGGGCAGTACACGATCTGCCTGGCGCGATGGGCGGTGGGCACGGGGGTGGAGGCGGTCGGGCGCACCGCCACGGGCGGTCCCGGCTTGTTCGCTAGCGCGTCCACCAGCTTCTCGAGCAGTCGCGGCCCCTGCTTGCGCACGATTTTGGGCCCCTGCTCCTTGGCGATGACGCCGAGCTGCTTGCCGAGACTGTTCCAACTGCTGGCCATGCACTGAAATATAACGCCGTCACGCGCTTGGAGCGCACCGGTGACAAAGCACCGCGCCCGTTCATGGGACGATAGGCGCAGTTCGCCTATACCCCGCGAGGAGTGGAGTGGCTTCCAGTTTTGTCGATACGACGTTCACCGATCCGTCCCGGATCCGGAACTTCTGCATTATCGCCCACATCGATCACGGCAAGTCCACGCTTGCCGATCGGATGTTGCAGCTGACCGGTGTGGTCGAAGCGCGGGCGATGCGCGCGCAGTACCTGGACCGGATGGATATCGAGCGTGAGCGCGGTATCACGATCAAGGCGCAGAACGTGCGGTTGCCGTGGCAGGTCGACGACACCGAGTACGTGCTGCACATGATCGATACCCCCGGCCACGTCGACTTCACCTACGAGGTCTCCCGCGCGCTGGAAGCCTGCGAGGGCGCGATCCTGCTGGTCGACGCCGCACAGGGCATCGAGGCGCAGACCCTGGCCAACCTGTACCTGGCGCTGGAGAAGGATCTCACGATCATTCCCGTGCTGAACAAGATCGACCTGCCCGCCGCCGATCCCGATCGCTACGCGGCCGAGATCGCGCACATCGTGGGCTGCGAGCCCGACGACGTGCTGCGGGTCTCGGGCAAGACCGGTGTGGGCGTGAAGGAACTGCTCGACAAGGTGATCGAGGCCGTTCCGCCGCCGGTCGGCGACGCCGACGCACCCGCTCGCGCGATGATCTTCGACTCGGTCTACGACACCTACCGTGGCGTGGTCACCTACATCCGCGTGGTCGACGGCAAGATCTCGCCCCGCGAGAAGATCAAGATGATGTCCACCGGCGCGACCCACGAGTTGCTCGAGGTCGGCATCGTCTCGCCCGAACCCAAACCCACCCAGGGTCTGGGCGTCGGCGAGGTCGGGTACCTGATCACCGGTGTGAAAGACGTTCGCCAGTCGAAGGTCGGCGATACCGTCACCAGTGCCCGCAACGGCGCCGCCGAAGCGCTCACCGGCTACCGCGAACCGCGCCCGATGGTCTACTCGGGCCTGTACCCGGTCGACGGTTCGGACTACCCGGACCTGCGTGACGCGCTGGACAAACTGCAGCTCAACGACGCCGCGCTGACCTACGAACCGGAAACCTCGGTGGCGCTCGGCTTCGGTTTCCGCTGCGGCTTCCTCGGTCTGCTGCACATGGAGATCACCCGCGAACGTCTGCAGCGCGAGTTCGACCTCGACCTCATCTCCACCGCGCCCAACGTGGTGTACCGGGTCGAGATGGAGGACGGCACCGAACACGTCGTCACCAACCCGTCGTACTGGCCCGAGGGCAAGGTGCGCCACATCTACGAGCCCATCGTGAAGTGCACCGTGATCTCGCCCAGCGAGTTCATCGGGTCGATCATGGAGCTGTGCCAGCAGCGTCGCGGCGAGCTCGGCGGCATGGACTACCTGTCCGAAACCCGCGTCGAGCTGCGCTACACCATGCCGATGGCGGAGATCATCTTCGACTTCTTCGACCTGCTCAAGTCGCGCACGCGCGGCTACGCCAGCCTCGACTACGAAGAGGCCGGCGAGCAGGAAGCCGACCTGGTGAAGGTCGACATCCTGCTGCAGGGTGAAGCGGTCGACGCGTTCAGCGCCATCGTGCACAAGGATGCCGCGCAGGCCTACGGCCACAAGATGACCACCAAGCTGCGCGAACTGATCCCGCGTCAGCAGTTCGAGGTGCCCATCCAGGCCGCGATCGGCGCGAAGATCATCGCCCGCGAGAACATTCGGGCGATCCGCAAGGACGTTCTCGCCAAGTGCTACGGCGGCGACATCAGCCGTAAGCGCAAGCTGCTGGAAAAGCAGAAGGAGGGCAAGAAGCGCATGAAGACCATCGGTCGCGTGGAAGTCCCCCAGGAAGCCTTCGTGGCGGCACTGTCCTCGGATTCGGACAAGCCCAAGAAGTAGGCAAGACCCCCAGCACGACACTCAGGCGCCGGTACCCACCGGCGCCTGAGCTATTTCCACGCGAAGGCGCACGCCGCCCATCCGGCTGCGGTCGAGTTCGGCTGTACCGGAATGCAATTGCGCCTGCTGCTGCACCAGCGCCAGACCCAGGCCAGAGCCGGGGGAGCCGGGACGTTTGGCGAAACGGTCGAAAGCGGTGGGGGACAAGGTATCCGGGATGCCGGTGCCGTTGTCGTCGACGGTGATCTCGACGCCGTTGTCGGTGGCCCGCGCGGCGACGGTCACCCGCGTGGCCTGACCGTGCACCACCGCGTTGGTGACGGCGTTGGTCACGATCAGCATGATCCCGCCGGGCAACCCGTGCACCGGAACCGGATCGCACTCGGACAGCGTGATGTCGACACCCGGATTCGCACGGCGCGCGTTCTGCACCGCACGGTCGAGGGTTTCGCACAGTTCGAACGGCTCGAACGCGCCCTGATCGGTGAGCTCACCGACGGCCAGACGTTCCAGATCGGACAGCGTGCGCTCGATCTGCCCCTCGGCGGCGAGCACATCGGCCAGCACCGGCCCGCGCTGGTCGGCGGGCAGATCCGGGCCGGCGAGTACCTGCAGATCGGTGCGCATGGATGTCAAAGGCGTGCGCAGTTCGTGCGCGCACACCGCGGCGAAATCGCGGGCACTGTCCAGGGCCTGCCGGGTTTCGCCGTGCGCGGCCTCGAGGCGGGCCAGCATCCGGTTGATCGCGTCGGACAGTTCCTCGGCTTCGCGATTGCCGCGTCCCGACAGCGGTGGAAGTTCGTCGAGGGTGTCGATTTCGTGCGTCGCGTTGGCGAGCCTGCGCAGCGGTCGCGCGGCGAAACCGGCCAGCACCCAACCCAAGACGGCGGCCAGGACCACCGCGGCCACACCGATGCCGAGGCCGATCAGCTGGCTGCGGGTGATGGCGGCGTCGACGAGTTCGCGATCGGCGTCGAGCTCGACCACCATCCCCGGCGCGCCCTGTACCGCCGCGAGCGACCGGTGATCCCCGTCGACCGGGACCACGATCGTCTCCTGTCGCGGCGACGCGGACGCGTCCGGCAACTCGAAGGCCGGGACAGGCGGCGCACCCCCGGGCTCGGCGTCGAACGGCTGCGCCACCGCCACTCGCATACTCGACACGGTCTGATTCAGCTGACTCGTGCCCGCCACCTTCAGCAACGCACCGTAAGTGAGCCCGAGTGTCACCGCGACGAGCGCTGCCACCACCGCCGACACCAACGCCACCCGAAACCGCAACGACCGCGACGCCTTCACGGCTGATCCCGCAACACGAACCCCACCCCGCGCACCGTATGCACCACGCGCGCAACACCTTCGGCTTCCAGCTTGCGCCGCAGATACGACACGAACACATCGACCACATTGGTATCGGTGCTGAAGTCGTACCCCCACACCGCCGACAGGATCTGCTCACGCCCCAGCACGATCCCGGCATTGCGCGCCAACATCGCCAACAGCTCGAACTCCCGTTTGGTCAGCTCGACCGGCGACGAACCCGCGTGCACCCGATGCCCGGTCAGATCGATCACCACCTCGCCCACCTGAATCGTCTCCGACGACGAGGCGACCGTCACCGGCCTGCGCCGCAACAACGCGTGCAAACGCGCGACCAATTCGCCCAGATCGAACGGTTTGGTCAGGTAGTCGTCGGCGCCGCGCTCGAGCGCCGCGATCCGGTCGGTGACCGCACTGCGCGCACTGAGCACACAGATGGGGATGTCGTTGCCCATCGCGCGCAAGGCCGTGACCACGCCCACACCGTCGAGTTCGGGCATGTTCACATCCAGCACCATGGCGTCGGGCGCGGCCGAACCGACCAGGGTCAGCGCCTGCGCGCCGTCGCCGGCGGTGATCACGTCGAAGCCCGACAGTTCCAAGCCGCGCCGCAACGACGCGAGCACGCGAACCTCGTCGTCGACGACCAAGATCTGCTGTCCGGTCATGCACTCACCCTAGTGTTATCGCTGGTCGGAAAGGGTGCGCGGAAGGCGCGACCCCACCGACCTGATGCGCCGGTGAGTACGACGGTAGGGCGCGCGACTTCACGTTCTGTTGACCAATCGTTAGAGTTCTCTGCGGATCGACCGCCCCTGGTTCCACGGGCTCGCGCCAACGACGTTGTGGCCCATAGGGTGGGCACCGAACGTTATGCACGAAATGACAGTTCGGTGATCTGGAAATAGTGTTGGATTGTCCTCACTTCGCCTCGGTAGTGGTGAGGAACTACAGCGATGCGATGTGTTGGAGCCTTGATGACGCGTGAACTGCCTTTCGATGACGGTGCCGCGCGCACGGAAGGGCCGGACACGGCCTACCGGGTGGCCAACGGCGTCGCCCGCGTCGCCAGGGCCGGGGCCTATGTCACCGGCGGCGCGCTGGTGGCGTCCAACGGCGCCGCGCGCGACAGCAACGCCGACAGCCGGTACGCGGGCTGGTCGCAGCAGACCGTGCCCACCGACCCGAGCCCGGACGCACCCAGCCCGATCGTGACCTTCCCCGATCTGGCCGCCGCACCCGAGTTCGACCCGGTGGTGCCGCCCACCCCGTTCTTCGCACCCCCCGACGTCTCGATGGTCGCCCGGACCGGTGAATTCGACCGGCGCCCAGAGACTTCCGGCTACGACGAGCGTGACTCCCGGATCTCGGGCGACAACGACTCCTCGAGCGGCATCGGCATTCCCGGCTACAGCCCCAACCCCGGTTACGGCCACAACCCCGGCAACGCCGAACCGGGCTTCGACCTCCCCGGCTTCGACGACAGGCCCGAACACGGCACCCGCCCCGGCTTCGACCTGCCCGATTTCGGCCGACCAGGTTTCGACCAGCCCGGTTTCGACCAGCCCGGCATCGGCCTTCCCGGCTTCGACGGTCCGACCCCCGGCATCGGCATCCCGGGCTACGACAGCCTGCCCGGCAACGACTTCGGCATCCCCGGCTACAGCGGTATCGGACTGCCCGGCACCGACCCGGTCGGTTCGGTGTCCGACGGCATGTTCGACGGCATCGGTGACCTGGGCGGCATGTTCGACGGCATCGGCGCGATGATGACCAGCCAATGGCAGGTCGACGTGCACGCCGGACTCGACGGGGTGTGGTTCACCTCGCAGTTGAAGGCCGACCTGCAGGTCGGCGACGTCGGCGACCAGCTCGACGACTACAGCGACTGGCTGCGCGGCGAGATGACCACCCCCGGCGGCACCGGGACCCCCTCGCCCACCGGCGGCCTGAGCAGCCCGAACGGTCCCACCCTGCCCGGCTCGTCGTCGGGTGTGGGCCTGCCCGGCTCCACCGCACCCGCCCCGGCGCCCGTCGCGGCGACCCCGTTCGTCCCGACACCGGCACCGATCGCACCGGCACCCGCCCCGATCGCACCCGTGGCCGTCGCGCCGGTCGCCACGAACCCCGTGGTCAGCACGCCGCTGCAGACCACCATCCAGCCCGACGCCGCGTCCACCCCGATCGCGAACGTGTTCGGCCCGGCCACCACGTCGCCGCTGACCGCCCCCGCGGCCTCGGTGCCCGCGCTGTTCACGCCGGTCACCCCGACGAAACCCGTTGTGCTGCCCGATGTCTCCGGTGGCGGCTCCACCCCGACGATGCCGCCGGTGACCGTGCCGTCCAAGGTGCCCACGATCGATCTCGAGACGCCGACGACGGTGAAGCCGATCGTGCCGACGGTCACGGTTCCCACTGTGCCCGATGTCACCAAGGTCCCGATCACCGTGCCGCCGACCACCCCGGTGAAGCCGACCGTGCCCGACGACGACGTCACCACCAAGCCCGGCACCGGCGGCTCTACCACCCCCTCGACCGGTCAGGGCACCCCGACCGTCGACGTCCCCACGCCGACCGCGCCGACCAAGCCGCCCACGGTGGACATCGACCCGCCGACCACGCGCCCCACCGTCGACATCGACCCGCCGGTGGTCACCCCGCCGCCGGTCACCGTGGCGCCGACCGTGGCACCGGTGAAACCCCCGGTCGTGGAGACCAAGCCGATTGCCGCCGAATTCGACCAGCACAGCAGCGGCTACCATGGCGTTTCGGCCGGATTGTTCGATTCGGGTCTGGGCGGTGGCGATGTGTTCGCCGGCGCGTTTCCCGTCGAACACCACGGGTATGACTTCGTCTGACGCGACGACTGACGCGATGACGTTGCCAGCGTGGCCCGCGCCGTGTTGACGCAAGGAGAGTGAGGATCGTTTGTCTGCCGCAACCGGACTGCAGACCGCGACGGTGAAGCATCCGGATGTGATGGCTCCGGTCATCGCGCTGGTCGACGAACTGCGGGAACTGGTCCGTTCGGGCGGTCGCAACGATCTCGACGCGCGCCTGGGCATGGTCAGGGCCAGGCTCAGCGATCCGCGCGTGCGGATCGTGGTCGTCGGCGAACCGCAGGCGGGGATGAGCACGCTGGTCAACAGCATGGTCGGGTCCCCGGTCAGCGCCACCGACGGCAAGCCCAGCGTGCCGGTGATCGTGGAATACGGCCAGGCGCCCAAGGCGACGCTGGTGAAATCCGCGCCCGGTGGCCGGGTCGAACGGGTCCCGGTGGACCCGCTGAACCCCTTGCCCGCATTGACCTCGCTGGGGATTCTGCGCGCGGAATTCGCCGAGCCGAGTCCGCTGCTGGCCGACGGCCTGGTGGTGATGGACGCCCCCGGCGCCACTGCCCACGAGGCCAGCGCCTGGTCGATGATCGCCGCCGCCGACGTGGTGCTGTACGCCGCCGACGCCGCCGCCGAACTCACCGCGGCCCAACTGGATTACCTGCGTCGGGTCGAGCAGGTGTGCCCGTCGGTGGTCTGCGTGCTCACCAAGATCGACCGCAATCCGCAGTGGTCGCTGACCCAGCGACGCAACCGCGCGCTGCTCGACGGCGCCGGACTGAACTTCGCGGTGGCGCCCGTGTCGGGTCTGCTGCACCACCAGGCCACCGAAAAGCGTGACCAGCAGCGCGATATCGAGTCCGGCGTACCGCAGCTCATCGACCACTTGCGCGAATACGTTGTCGCCCAAGCGGATTCGGTGGCAGTCGCGGCCGCGGCACGCGATATCGCCCTGATCACCGACCAGCTCACGGTCACCCTGCGCGCGGAGTCCGACACCCTGCGCGACCCCCGCAGACGCGCGGAGATCACCCAGCGCCTGGCCGCCGCGCGCACCGCCGCCGACCAGTTGCGCCAGCGCACCGCCACCTGGCAGGTCACCCTCGTGGACGGTGGTTCCGAGCTCAGCGCCGATATCGAACACGATCTGCGGCACCGTTTACGCAGCCTGGTCCGCGAGGCCGAGGCCGAGATCACCCGCACCGACCCCGCCCGCAAGTGGAACGAGTTCGCCACCGAACTCGACGCGCGGATCTGCGAGGCGGTCGAGGAGAACTTCGTGATGGCGCACTATCGCGCCGTGGAGCTCACCGAGCAGGTGGCCGCGAAGTTCCCGCCCGACAACCGCACCCCGCCGCTGCCCGAACTGCGCCTGACCAACCCCGGCGACGTGCTGGAACCGGTGCAACCGCTGGAATCCCTCGAAAGCGCCAAAGCCGGTGTGGGACAACAACTGTTGACCGCGCTGCGCGGCTCCTACGGCGGCATCCTGATGGTCGGTCTCGCGACCAGTCTGCTGGGCATGTCGCTGGTCAACTGGTATTCCGCGGGCGCGGGTGTGCTGCTGGGCGTGAACGCGCTGTGGGACGACCGCAAGAACCGCAAACAGCGCAGACAAGCCGAGGCGAAGGTGGCCGTGGCCCGCCTGGCCGACGACGTGATCTTCCAGGTGGGCAAGGAATCCCGCAACCGGCTGCGCGCGCTGCAACGAGCCCTGCGCGACCACTACACCGAGATCGCCGCCGAAGTGGGCCGCACCGCTGACGAGGCCCTGCGCGCCGCCGAGGAAACCGGCCTGCGGTACGGCGACCACCGCGAACTGCGCATCACCGAGATCGACGCGGGTCTGCGCACGATCGCCGGGCTGCGTCAGCGCGCCGAACGCCTCACCTACTGACTCAGGCCCGGTTGGCCGGGGAGTGCGCGGGCTGGAACTGGCCCGCGTTGCGCTGATCCTCGGCGCGGATCACGTGGGTCACCGCGTTGATCAAGGCCAGGTGGGTGAACGCCTGCGGGAAATTGCCCAGATGTCGGCCGGTGCGCGAGTCGATCTCCTCGGCATACAGCCGCAGGGGACTGGCCAACCCCAGCAGCCGTTCGCACAGATTCGTGGCCCGTTCGAGTTCGCCGATCTCCACCAGCGCCGAGACCAGCCAGAACGAGCAGATCGTGAACGTGCCCTCCTCGCCTTCGAGGCCGTCGTCGGTGGTGTCCACGTGATAGCGCAGCACCAGCCCGTTGACGGTGAGATGGTTGGCGATCGCCAGCACGGTGGCCCGGATGCGCGGGTCCTCCGGCGGTAGGAACCGGGTCAACACCACCAGCAGCAGCGAGGCGTCGAGGGTGTCCCCGCCGTAGGTCTGGGTGAACACGCCCTGATCGTTGACTCCGAATTCGAGCACATTCTCGCGGATCTCCTCCGCGATCTCGAACCACTCCGCCGCGCGTTCATGCTGCCCGTGCAACTGCGCCAGCCGCGCGCCACGGTCCAGTGCCACCCAGCACATCACCTTCGAGGAGGTGAAGTCCTTGGGTTCGCCGCGCACCTCCCAGATCCCGCGATCGGGCTTGCGCCAGTTGGCGATCGCCGCGTGCACGGTGCGTTCCAGCAGCGGCCACAGCGATTCGGGGACCTGGCCGCGCGATTTCACGTGCAGGTACACCGCGTCGAGCATGGTGCCCCAGATGTCGTGCTGGTCCTGGTCGTAGGCGGCATTGCCGATGCGGACCGGTTTCGCGCCGTCGTACCCGGACAGATTGGGCAGCTCGTATTCGGTGATGTGGCGTTCGCCGCCGATCCCGTAGAGCACCTGCAACGGCACCGCGTCACCGTTCTCGCCGGTGGTGACGTCATCGAGGAACGCGAAGAAGTCATTGGCCTCACGGTCGAGCCCCAAGGTGTACAGACCCCACAGCGCGAAGCTCGCGTCGCGCACCCAGGTGTAGCGGTAGTCCCAATTGCGGTGTCCGCCAGGGGTTTCCGGCAGCGAGGTGGTCGAGGCGGCCAGCAGTGCACCCGTGGGCGCGTAGGTCAGACCCTTGAGCGTGAGCGCGCTGCGCTGCAGATAGCTGCGCCACGGATGGTCGGGGAAATCGCCCTGGGTGATCCACCGCCGCCAGCATTCGGTGGTGGCCCACATCTTCTGCGCCGCGTCCTCGAAGGTGGCAGGCGCGGGCAGTTCCGACCAGGTCAGCGCGACGAAACGCTGATCGCCCTCGGCCATTCTGGTGCGCGCCCGCGCCTCTCGGCCTTCCAGACCTAGCCGCAGATCGGTGGTGAGCACCAGCGACGGCCCGTCATCGGGACCGCTGGACGCGCGCGCGGTCGCCTGCTCGTAGACCTTGCCGGTGTACTCCCATTTCGCCCCGCCCTGGTGATAGTCGAACGAGGGCTGGCAGCTCATCTCCAACTCGACCGTGCCGCTCACGCACTTGACCATGCGCAACAGAATGTGTTCGGCGTCCCAGTCCATCGGAGTGCGCCGGTGCGTCTTGGACCGGGCGATGTTGTTGTGCCATGGGCCCAGCACCAGCGCGTCACGCACCACCAGCCAACCGGTTTCGGTCTGCCAGGTGGTCTCCAGAATCATCCCGCCGGGCAGATACCGCCGGGCCGCGGGCACATTCTTGCCGTACGGCCCGATCCGGAAGTGGCCGGCGCTGCGGTCCAGGATCGCGCCGAACACGCTGGGGGAGTCGGGGCGTGGCACACACATCCACTCCACCGAACCGCTGCTGGCGATCAGACAGCTGGTTTCACAGTCGGACAGGAAGGCGTAGTCGTCGATCGGCGGAAAGGCGCCGCGACGGCCGCTCGAGGAGACCGGACTCAGAATCGGCAGGGCGTCAGCGCTGGAAGACTCCATACCCAATGATCACGGCGGACCGCGCGCACGTCCACCGCTGTACGCGGTGATCGCGACGGATCCGCTGGTCGCGGCCGGGGAATTCGCGTGCGCGGACGCGGGCGGCGAGGGCAGGTTCTGGCACCGACTAGGCTAGGCGGTGTGCAGCGCATCGCAGGTTGGTGGGACGGGTTCGAGCTCTGGGTAGCCGGGCTGCCCTTTATTCCGCAGTTCCTCGTGGTGCTGGTCGGCATGGTCCCGATCAGCTTCGCCCTTGCCTACCTGCTCGACCGCGCCCTGCGCGCGACCTTCCGACTGCTCGGCCGCGACGATCGAGACGATGCAGTCGAGCCGATGCCGGTGATGGTCGAACGTCCCACTGTTGGCAGCGGTGTGCGCTGATGCCACGTTCTCGCGTTCAACTCGCGCTCATCGCCCTGCTCGTACTCGTCGTCATCGCCTGGTTCTTCACGCGCTGACCGGCCGAGCAGGCGTTCTTCGATTGCGATCACCATGTCCGAATCTGCTACAGTCTGCGATGTGTCGTCGAGTGTCGCTCCGCAGATCCGCCATGAGTTGGCGTTGATCGCTGTCGGCAACCTCGCGGTCGCGGACATCCTCTGTCGATGATCGGCCACCGGACTCGCCTGCGCGTTTCTGCCCAGTAGACTGGCGCGCGCTTTCCTTTCGCAGTCGAGTCCGTCACTCCGGGGGCCAACCGGCCCGAGTCGCGCCCACTGTCGTGCCTTCCGCGCGCGGCAGGTCTACCGATCGACAGAAGCGTTTCCTGCCGCCACGAAAACCGTTGCGCGGCAGGTCCTTTCCCGAAAGGTTCACCCCGAGATGTCTCGCAACACCTGGATCGGCTCGCGCCGCCGCGCCGCCGCCATCGCCCTGACCGCCGTCGCCGCTGTCGCGCTGACCGCGTGCGGTGGTGGCGCCAGTGACTCCACCGATGGCGGCGCCGCGGTGGCCGACGGCAGCGGGGGCACCCTGAACCTGTACGCCTACGCCGTGCCCAAGCCGGGCTTCGACAAGGTCGTGCCCGAGTTCAACAAGACCGACGCGGGCAAGGGCGTGCAGGTCCAAGCCTCCTACGGCGCCTCGGGTGACCAGTCGCGCAAGGTCAAGGACGGCGCCGAGGCCGACGTCGTGAACTTCTCGGTCGAACCCGACATCACCCGCCTGGTCGACGCGGGCCTGGTCGACGCCACCTGGAACGCCGACGCCACCAAGGGCATCCCGTTCGGTTCGGTGGTGACCCTGGTGGTCCGCAAGGGCAACCCCAAGGGCATCAAGGACTGGGACGATCTGATCAAGCCGGGTGTCGAGGTCGTCACCCCGAACCCGTTCAGCTCGGGCTCGGCCAAGTGGAACCTGCTCGCGCCCTACGCCGCCAAGAGCGACGGCGGCAAGAACCAGCAGGCCGGCCTGGACTACCTGACCCAGCTGGTCTCGCCCGAACATGTGAAGGTGCAGCCCAAGTCGGGCCGCGAAGCCACCGAAACGTTCCTGCAGGGCACCGGTGACGTGCTGCTGAGCTACGAGAACGAGGCCATCTTCGCCGAGCGCAACGGCGACCCGATCGAGCACATCAACCCGTCGACCACGTTCAAGATCGAGAACCCGGTCGCGGTGCTGAAGAACTCCAAGAACCTGCCCAAGGCCACCGCGTTCCGCGACTTCCTGTTCACCCCCGAGGGCCAGAAGGCGTGGGCGCAGGCCGGTTTCCGCCCGGTCGACCCGAAGGTGGCCGCCGAGTTCGCCAAGGACTTCCCGACCCCGGCCAAGCTGTGGACCATCGACGACCTCGGTGGCTGGAAGGCCGTGGACAAGGATCTGTTCGCGCAGGGCACCGGCAAGGTCGCGGTCATCTACGACCAGGCCACCAAGTAAGCCGTGACCCCGCTCACACGTGATACTGGACAACTGTGACTGACAGCAGTGGGCCCGCCGGGACCGGAGAAACCTCCGATCCCGGCGGTGCCGTGAAACTGGACAAGAAGCCGCCGACCCCGCGTCGGCCTGCCCGGTCGTGGCTGCGTGTGAGCGGCTCGGTCGGCCCCGTCGGTATCGGTGTGGCGGTGATGTGGCTCAGCGTCATCGTGCTGCTGCCACTGGCCGCGCTGACCGTGAGCTCCTTCGAAGACGGCTGGTCCGGCTTCTGGGACGCGGTCTCCGCACCCTCGGCACTGGATTCGCTGAAGGTGACCATCGGTGTCTCGGTGATCGTCGCGGTGATCAATGTCTTGATGGGCACCCTGATCGCGTGGGTGCTGGTGCGCGACGAGTTCCCCGGCAAGGGCATCGTCAACGCGCTGATCGACCTGCCGTTCGCGCTGCCCACGATCGTCGCCTCGATCGTGCTGCTGGCGCTGTACGGCCCCAACAGCCCGTTCGACATCCACCTCAACGCCACCCAGCCCGGTCTGGTGGTGGCGCTGGCCTTCGTCACGCTGCCGTTCGTGGTGCGCTCGGTGCAGCCGGTGCTGATCGAGGTCGACAAGGAAGTGGAACAGGCCGCGCTCTCGCTGGGCGCGAGCAACTGGACGACGTTCCGTCGGATCGTGCTGCCCACCCTCACGCCCGCGATCATCTCCGGCGGCGGCCTGGCCTTCGCCAGGGCGATCGGCGAATTCGGCTCGGTGGTGCTGATCGGCGGCAATATTCCGCGTGAGACGCAGGTGACCTCGCAGTACATCCAGCAGCAGATCGAGGTCGACCGGCCGATCAACGCCGCGGCGGTGTCGGTGGTGCTGCTGGTGATCTCCTTCGCCACCCTGTTCGTGCTGCGGCTGCTGGCCGAGCGCGCGTCTCGAAAGGAGAGGGCCGCCGAATGAGGCTTTCCGTGTTCACTCGCCTTTCGCTGCGCACCGTGGCGCTGGGCTACCTGTTCGTGCTGCTGGTGTTGCCGCTGGCCATCATCTTGTTCCGCACCTTCGAGCGGGGGATCGGTGCGTTCCTCGACTCGATCACCACGCCCGCGGCGATCTCGGCGTTCCAGCTGTCGATGATCATCGTGGCCATCGTGGTACCGCTGAACGTGGTGTTCGGCGTGATCACGGCGCTTGCCCTGGTGCGCAGCAAGTTCCCCGGCCGCAATCTGGTCCAGGGCCTGGTAGACCTGCCGATCGCGACCTCGCCGGTGGTGGTCGGTGTCTCACTGATCCTGCTGTGGGGCGCGGGCGGGTGGTTCGGTGCGCTCGAGAACACCGGTTTCAAGGTGATCTTCAGCCTGCCGGGCATGGTGATCGCGACGATCTTCGTCACGCTGCCGTTCGTGGTGCGCGAGGTCGAACCGGTGCTGCACGAGATCGGCGAGGACCAGGAGATGGCCGCGGCGACGCTGGGCGCCAATCGCTGGCAGACGTTCTGGCGGATCACCCTGCCCGCGATCCGCTGGGGCCTGACCTACGGCGTGGTGCTCACCGTGGCGCGATCACTGGGCGAATTCGGCGCGGTGATCATGGTGTCGACCGCGCTGCCGGGCCAATCGCAGACACTGACCCTGCTGGTGCACGGCCGCTACATCAACGACCACAACACCTTCGGCGCCTACAGCGCGGCCACCCTGCTGATGGGCATGGCCCTGGTGGTTCTACTCCTGATGACTCTTCTCGAACGCAAACGGGGCCCCGAATGATCACCGTGACCAACGCGCGCAAGAACTACGGTTCCTTCGCCGCCCTCGACGATGTCAGCATCGACATCCCCTCCGGCGAACTGACCGCGCTGCTTGGCCCCTCCGGCTCGGGCAAGTCCACGCTGCTGCGCTCCATCGCGGGTCTCGAGTCGCTGGATTCGGGCATCGTGATGATCGCGGGCAAGGACGTCACCCGGGTCTCGCCGCAGAAGCGTGATATCGGCTTCGTGTTCCAGCACTACGCGGCGTTCAAGCACATGACCGTGCGCGACAACGTGGCCTTCGGGCTCACGATTCGCAAGCGGCCCAAGAAGGAGATCGAGAAGCGGGTCGACGAACTGCTGGGCATCGTCGGTCTCGACGGTTTCCAGCACCGCTACCCGGCGCAGCTGTCGGGCGGCCAACGTCAGCGCATGGCACTGGCCCGCGCGCTGGCCGTTGACCCGCAGGTGCTGCTGCTGGACGAGCCGTTCGGCGCGCTGGACGCCAAGGTGCGCACCGACCTGCGCCAGTGGCTGCGCAGGCTGCACGACGAGGTCCACGTGACCACGGTCCTGGTCACCCACGACCAGGAGGAGGCGCTGGACGTGGCCGACCGGATCGCGGTGATGAACAAGGGCCGCATCGAACAGGTCGGCACGCCCGAGCAGGTCTACGACCGGCCCGCCAACGAGTTCGTGATGTCCTTCCTGGGCGCGGTCGCACGCTTGAACGGCCACCTGGTCCGCCCGCACGACATTCGCGTCGGCCGCGATCCGTCCATGGCGATGGCCGAGCACGAGGGCACCGCCGAATCCGCCGGGGTCACCAGGGCCACGGTCGAACGGATCGTGCGGCTGGGCTTCGAGGTCCGCCTCGAGTTGCGCAACGCCGCCACCGGCGACCAGTTCGCCGCGCAGGTAACTCGCGGTGATGCTGCGGCACTGCATCTGAGCGAGGGCGAGACCGTCTACGCGCGCGCCACGCGCATTCCGGACCTCCCGCAGGACTGATCCACACCCGACGACCGGGGCCCGGCGACACAGTGTCGCCGGGCCCCGGTCGTGGTTTATCTGTGTACGCGGTACCGCCGCATCGGCGCAGGTTAACCGGTACCGGCAGTCCGCGGGCCGCCTCGACGCGCTCGGTGAGCATCGATTTTTCGCGTCTCACACCACTGTCCGCGCGACTGTGCATGACGCAGTGTCACAGGTAGAGGCACTTTTACTGGCCAGTAGCTTTCTCATCTGGGCTTTTGACGCGCCGGACACGCGAAATTCGGTAAATCACGGAGTTGACGTGACTCGTCGTAGGTGTAACCATTGGAAACAGTAAACGTCCCTAGAGGAGAGGCAGTGACGACGATGTCTGCGCCCACCACCCCTGACGTCGATCCTGTAGTCGTTCAGGCTCAGGCGTACGCCGAGAAGTTGCTGATGCTGTCCGAGGCATCGGTGGATCGCCACTTCGACCCGTTCGAGGACATCGACTGGGACGCCCCTGACTTCGACCCGAACTGCAAGCCCGAGCGCTGGGTCCTGGTCACCTCGGCCGACCCCATCGGTCGCCACCCCTGGTACCAGGCGCTGCCGCTGGACAAGAAGATCGAGATCGGCAAGGTCCGTCAGGCCAACGTCGCCAAGGTCGGCCTGCAGTTCGAGGCCATCCTGATCATCGGCATGATGCAGCACATCTTCAACCTGGACAACAACGATCCGGAGTTCCGGTACTGCTCGCACGAGATGATCGAAGAGCACAACCACACCCTGATGTTCCAGGAGATGGTCAACCGCGTCGCCGACGTGCCCGGCATGAACCCCGCCGTGCGTCGACTGCGCCACCTGGCCGCCCCGGTCGGCGCGCTCATGCCGAACCTGTTCTTCATGGCTGTGCTCGCCGGCGAAGAGCCGATCGACCACATCCAGAAGGACATCCTGCGCTCGGGTGACGACATCCACCCGATCATGCGCGGCGTGATGGCGATCCACGTGGCCGAGGAAGCTCGCCACATCTCCTTCGCCCACGAGTTCCTGAAGAAGAACGTTCCGGCCCAGCCCGCGTTCAACAAGGCCGTGCTCTCGATCGCCATGCCGATCGTGATGTTCATCCTCGGCCGCGCGATCGCGACCCCGCCGAAGACCTTCTTCAAGCAGTTCGACATGCCGAAGGAAGTCCGCAAGGACCTGTTCTACGGTTCCAAGGAAGCCAAGCGCACCTTCGCCGACTACTACGTCGACGTGCGCGCGCTGGCCGAGGAGATCGGTCTGATGAACCCGGTCGCGCGCAAGGTGTGGAAGCTGCTCGGTATCGACGGTCCGTCCAGCCGGTACCGCTCGGAGCCCAAGCGCTCTGCGAAGCACGCTGCCTGAGACGATAGAGATATGCCATACGTTGTCACCCAGTCATGCTGTAGTGACGCCTCGTGCGTCTACGCATGCCCGGTCAACTGCATTCATCCGACGCCGGACGAGCCGGATTTCCGTACCGCAGAAATGCTGTACGTCGATCCGGCCGCCTGCGTGGACTGTGGCGCCTGCGCCACCGCGTGCCCTGTCGACGCGATCACTTCCTCCAAGAAGCTGACCGAAGAGCAGAAGCCGTTCATCGAGATCAACGCTGATTTCTACCGGGTCCAGCGCGACCGTCCGACGCTGGCCGCGCCGGTGATGCCGCCCGCGATCGACACGCAGCGCTCCCCGTTGCGTGTCGCCATCGTCGGTTCGGGCCCGTCGGCGATGTACGCCGCCGACGAGCTGCTCACCCAGCCCGGTGTCGCGGTCACGATGTTCGACCGGCTGCCGCAGGCCTACGGTCTGGCGCGCCTGGGAGTGGCCCCCGATCACAAGCACACGCGCAAGGTCGCCGACCTGTTCGACGTCATGTCCAAGCAGGACGATTTCGGCACCTACCTCGATGTGGAGATCGGCAAGCACATCAGCCATGCCGAGCTGCTCGAGCACTTCCACGGTGTGATCTACGCCGTGGGCGCGTCCGCGGATCGCAAGCTGAACATCCCCGGCGAAGGACTGCCCGGCAATGTGTCGGCCACCGACTTCGTGGCCTGGTACAACGGCCATCCCGAGCACGCCGACGACCAGTTCGATCTGGATCAGAAGCGCGTGGTCATCGTGGGCAACGGCAACGTCGCTCTCGATGTCGCGCGCATCCTGACCGTGGATCCGGCGCTGCTCGCCGATACCGACATCGCGCCGCACGCGCTGAAGGCCTTGCGCGAGAGCAAGATCGAAGAGGTCGTGATCCTGGGCCGTCGTGGCCCCGCGGAGTCCGCGTTCACGGTGCCCGAGTTCGTCGGCCTGCTGGCCGCCGATATCGACATCGCGATCGAGGGCGAGCTGCCGCCGGTCACGCCGGAACTGCCGTACAAGGTCGAGCAGAAGCTGCGCCTGCTGCACAGCGTCGCGAATCGCCCGTACGGTCAGCGCAAGCGCATCGTGTTCCGCTACCTGTCCTCGCCGGTGGAGATCGTCGGCACCGACACGGTGACCGGGGTGCGCGTGGAGCGCAACGAACTGACCGCCGATGCCGAAGGTCGCGTGTCCGCCACGCCGACCGGTGAGACCACCCTGCTGGAAGCCGGGGTCGTGCTGACCTCGGTCGGCTACCGAGGGGTGCCGACCGAGGGACTGCCGTTCGACGACGCCCGCGCGGTGATCCCGAACACGGCCGGTCGGGTGCTGACCGCGCCCGGCGGCGAGGTCTTCCCCGGTACGTACGTGACCGGGTGGATCAAGCGTGGTCCGACCGGCTTCATCGGGACCAACAAGTCGTGCGCGCAGGAAACCGTGCAGCAGCTCGCCGATGATTTCAACGGTGGGGTGCTGCGGGCACCGGTGCGCGACGCGCAGGAATTCGACCGGCTCGTGCGGGCTCGTCGTCCGCAGGCGGTGCCCGGTGGGGCGGCGCTTCCGCAGCATGATCGGACGTTCAAGAGTCTGTTCACTCGCGGCTGACGTTTTCTCGGATAGCAAGGCCCGCAACATCAATGGTGATGTTGCGGGCCTTGTTCGTTGTCGTGCCTGTCGTGTCACTGCGCGGTGAAACCGCCGTCTGCCGTGATCGCCGCACCGGTGACGAACGAGGCCTCGCGGCTGAGCAGGAACGCGCACAGTGCCGCGATCTCCTCGGGTCGCGCGATCCGGCCCAGCGGGTGCAGTGCCGCGATGGCCGCCTCGCCCTCGGGTGTCGCGCCCATCGACGCGCGGAACGCGGGGGTGTCGACCGCGCCGGAGACCAGCGCGTTCACCCGCACGCCCGCTGCCGCGGTCTCCAACGCCACCGACCGGGTGAGCCCGACCACCGCGTGCTTGGCCGCGACATACGGTGCCACCGAAGCCATTCCGACCACGCCCAGGTTGGAGGCGTTGTTGAGAATCGAGCCGCCGCCCGAGGCCAGGATCGCCGGGACCTGGTGGCGCAGTCCGTAGAACACCCCGTGGAGATTGAGGTCCATGTCGGCACGCCAGTCGGCGTCGCTGATGTCGGCGATCGAACCGAAGGCGTGCACGGCGCCCGCGTTGTTGAACGCCGCGTCGAGGCGGCCGTATTCGGTGAGCGCGGCCTGGGTCAGCCGTTCGACGTCGGCGTCGACGGTGACATCGGTGGCCACGAACAGCGCCCGCCCGCCTGCCGTCCTGATCTGCTCGGCGACCTGTTCGCCCTGATCCTTGCCGCGCGAACCCAGCACCACCGCGGCACCTTCGGCGGCGACCCGCAGTGCGACCGCCTTGCCGATGCCGGAGCCCGCTCCGGTGATGAGAACGACCTGGTCGGCGAATCGAGTGGACATGCGTAGTGCCTTCTTTCCCTTGATGTTTCGCGTTCGCGGTCGATGTCTGTCCGCGGTTTCAGTCAACCGCCGGGCGCGAGGCGGTGCTGGCGGGAATCGGTCGCTGCGTTGACGCGTCATCGGAAATCGGTTCTACTGCGATATACGGGGAACGAAATCCGCCGTCGATGAAATCGCTTAGGTAGTAAATGAATTGGTTACCGGTCGGTAAGTGCAATTAATAGCACCAATAACAAACTCTAGGAATGTATTGAATGGGGGCTGAGCCCGATTACTCGCAGGTAGCTGCCTCTCGGAGTCTGCACGTAGGCACCGAGGCGTTCAGGGGGCTGGATATTTAAGCTTCAACCACTCCACCTGCGTGAATCATCCCATGACGCCTCATGATTGCCGGTTTCGTATCAATCCGGCAGCAATTCGCGGACACGGCAGTTAATCTAGGCGAGCTGTTTGGAAGACGACCGCGGCCACATGAGTGCGCTCGCGTGCTGGACGTGGTCACGGTGCGTTGACGGGATAGCAAAAACATGACCAGAGGTCTTGGCTTGAGTATCGGTGCGGTCAATGCGATTTCGGCGGTAGTCGCCGAAGATCCGGCCAAACCGACGGTGCGCGCACGGCGCACCGCACTGACATTCGACGACGCGGGCAAACCCCGCATCGGCGCCATCAACGAGTTCGCCTCGGCGATCACCGATTTCGCGGACCTCACCCGCGAACCGGAGCCGATGGTGATCGGTGGACGGTTCTACTCGGCCACCAACCTGATCGCCGCGGTGGTCACCGGCCTGATCGAACTGGCCGAACCACCGGCCGGCATCGTGCTGACCTATCCGGCGGTGTACTCCGATAAACAGGTGGCGCTGTTAGGACAGGCGCTGCATCTCGCGGGCGCCGGACAGGTACTGCTCGCCCCCGAACCGGTCGCCGCCGCGGAATGGTTGGAGATCGACCGCGGGCCGCTGGAACCGGGCTTCGTGCTCGTCTACGACCTCGGCGCCACCAGCCTCGACCTCACGGTCCTGCGCGTCGGGCCGGACTGGCCGCACCACCCGATGGTCGGAACCCCTATGCGGTCCACTGATTTCGGTGGCAAGCCGCTGGGGGAGATGGTCGCCCGATACGCGGGCGAACCGGGTCAGGGTCGGGCGACGCACACTCTCACCTCCATGGTGAACATCGACGCGCTGCGTGCCGAACACATCCGCGACACCTTCCCGCTGGTCAGCAAGGCCATGTCCGCGGCGGGCCTGCGGTTGGCGGATCTGTCGCGCATCCTGGTCGTCGGCGGGGCCTCACGCCCACCCGAAGTCGCTCGCACCCTGGCCGAGCTCGGCGTACCGCTGGTGACCGTCGCCGATCCCGGTCAGGTGATCGCCGCGGGCGCAGCCGGTTTGGCCGCTCGCACCTTCGCCCCCGAGCAGCCCAGTGGTAGCGCTGTCCCGCACGTCGCGGTGTTCTCCAGTGCCGCAGTGGTTTCCGCGCTGGCCATGTCGGCGATGACGGTGTTCGGCAGTCCGTTCGATCCCGGCCTGATGCCTGTCCTTGACCGCTTCCCGGCACTGGGTGCGCCCGTCGACGCGCTGCTGTACGACATGAGCGCCGACCTGCTGGCGGCCCAAACCGCCGGTCTGGTCAGCGATGTCGACCCGCTGACAGGTCGGATCCGGGTGGCAGGCGCGATCGCGGCGCGCAGTGCGTACGAGAAGTTCATCGCGCCGGCGACAACGGCCGGCGTGAAGGGTCGTCCCGGCTCCACGGGTGCCGATCGTGCCGACCGTGGTGGCCCGGGGCATCAGGATGTTCGCAACGACTGCAAGTCGCTGGTGCTGGCTCGCAGCACCTATGGCGACCCGGCTCGCTTCATCAACCCGCTGCCGTTCTTCGGGCAGCAGGCGACGCAGCCGCAGAACACCCCGACCAATCCTGGTGCGCCGGAACTGCCGCAGGGTGGGCCGATCTCGGCTCCGGGGCCGTTGCCGGAAATGCCGGGTGTGCCGACCGTGCCCGGTGCTGGGGTTCCCGCGCCCGGTACCGCACCTGCGCCGGGTACAGCGCCTGCGCCAGGAACCGCACCCGCGCCCGGCACAGCGCCGGCGCCTGGAACGGCACCCGCTGATGGAGCGTCGGCTCCGAGTACCGGCGGAAGTGACACGGGGACAGCACCTTCCGCTCCGGGTACGTCGACCGGCGGAACAGACGGCACCACCTCGGGCGGGACGCCGACCGGTGGCACCGTTGATGGTGGCACTGCGGGTGGTGGCACTGCGGGCGGATCTACCGGTGGCACCGACACTTCCGGTGGTTCCACAGGTGGCGATACCTCCGGCGGCGGCGCGTCGAGCGGCGGTAGCGATGGTGGTGGTGCGTCGTCCGGTGGCAGCGACGGCGGTGCTTCCGGTGGTGGTGCATCCGGCGGCGGCAGCGACGCTGGTGCGTCCGGTGGTGGTGCGTCGGGCGGTACATCGAGTGGCGGTTCCGACGGCGGTGCCTCCACCGGTGGTGCGTCGAGCGGTGGCGATTCCTCAGGCGGGGGAGCCTCTTCGGGTGGGGGAGCATCCTCGGGTGGCGATTCCTCCGGCGGGACATCAGGCGGCACGTCGTCCGGCGGCGCGGACAGCGGCGGTTCGACCGGCGGCGCATCATCGGGCGGTTCGACCGGCGGTGCATCGTCGGGCGGCTCCGCAGGCGGCGGTGGTGGCGACGGTGGTGGCGGTGGCGGCTCTCGCCGCTGACCTCGCCTACCTGGCTGGCGACGGGAGTGGGCTTCCGGCTGAATGCATCCCCGCGCGGCCTCTGGTGTGAGAGGGAGCCGGAGCAGTGGGAGTAGTGGTGGCTCTCGCTGCACACCGCGCTGCCGATGCGGGGACGGAATCTCGCCGCTCGTGCGGCAACGGGTCGAGGCTGCGGGGCTTCACCGGCAGGGCTGGTCGGCAGAGCGCAGGCGTAGCCCGGGTAGTGCTGGTGGGAAATCGGCGTGGGTGTCGGTGCGGGCGGGCACAATGGGTCGGTGGCTTCAGTTGGGGGCGCGCCGAAACTGATCGCGCTGGATGTGGATGGGACCCTGCTGTCGACGGGGGTCGGGATCAGTGCGCGGGTGGGCGCGGTGGTGCGGGCGGCGGTGTCGGCGGGGGCGCATGTGGTCGTCACGACCGGGCGCACCCTGCTCACCACCCGCCCGGTGTTGCGCGAACTGGGTCTGTCGCACGGACATGCGTTGTGCTCCAACGGTGCCGTGCACATCGACGTGGCACGCGGCGAGCCGGTCGCGGTGCAGTCGTTCGATCCGGCCCCGGCGGTGCACGCGCTGCGCACCCTGTTCCCGGAGATGATCTTCGCCGCGGAACGGGTCGGCATCGGCACCTGGGCAACCGGGCACAGCCCCGGTGAGTTCTCGATCGGCGACTTCCGCCTGGTCGACCACCGGACCCTGAGCAGTCAACCGACCCCACGCCTGAACGGTTGGTGGCCCGCGGGCACCCCCGAGGAAATGCTGCGCCTGCTCGAAACCTTCGAGGTTCCCGACGCCTCCTGGGTGCACGGCGAGTACGGCCCCTGGCTCACCGTCTCCCGCCGCGGCGTCTCCAAAGGCTGGGCCCTGGAACAACTTCGCCTGCACCTGGGCATCGAACCCGAGGCGACCCTGGCCATCGGCGACGGCTTCAACGACCGCGAAATGCTGCGCTGGGCAGCCCATTCGGTAGCCATGTCGGGCTCACCCGACGAAGTACTAGCCCTGGCCGACGAGGTCACCGGCAATGTCAGCGAGGACGGCGTAGCCACCGTCCTCGAACGCTGGTTCGCCTGACTCCAGCTCGCCATCACCACGCGGTGCGGGTCGGCCGTGGCCCGAGTGTTCCGCCAAGCGAATGACCGTCGCGCCGCCATTGCCGCGACGGTCATCGGCTGACCTCCCACCGCGCCGCCATTGCCGCGACGGTCATCGGCTGACCTCCCACCGCGCCGCCATTGCCGGGACGGGCACCCGTCACCTAGTGACCCCTCGGCGACGACAGGTAAGTCCGGGCGATCCCCCTTCGACCGCCCGCACCCACTACGTGCGGTCGATGCGCGCGGCCAGCGACCCGACCACCGCACTGGCCAGTACCGCCTGCCCGTTCGTCGCGAAGTGGATGAGGTCGGCGCTCATCACCTCCGGCCGCAACCGCAGCGGATGATCCCAGAGTTCGGTGAGCACGGCATCGAACTCGGTGGCCACCGACCGCAGCACCTCGTTGAGCGCGGCCATCCGTTCGCGCATGGGTCGCATCGGCGCCATGCGTTCGGAGTCCCACACGTCGCACATCGTGAAGATCGACAGCTGCGCTCCGGTGGCGGACAGGGCGGTGAGGATCGTCGACAGGTTCTCGTGCACCTGATCGACATCGCCGCCCGCGGTGAACAGATCGTTCCCGCCGCAACTGACATGCACGAGATCCGGTGCGAATTCCAGTATTTCGTTCAGCTGCTGCTCGATGACCTGACCGCTGGTAGCCCCGATTCGGCCGGTATTGCGGTAGGCCAGTGCGGGATTCGCGACGGTGAGGTCGGCCGCAACTCGCTGCGCCCAGCCGGTCGGGGCATACCCCGGGCTCGGGTCGCCGATGCCCGCGGCGATCGAATCACCCAGCACCGCGAAGCGCTGCCACGGGGCTCCGGCGAGCAGTGCTGTTCGTTGATCCGGTGGCAGTACCAAGGGATCGTTGGCCTCGGCGGTGAAGTCGTTCGCGGACAGTGAAGTGCTGGTGGACATGTCGCTCTCCCTACGTCAGTTGGTCGAAGTGGTTCGGGCAGGCAGCGCCAGCAGCAAGGCCACGGCGAAGTTGATCACCGCGCATACCGCGAACAGCACGTGAAAGCCACGCAGCGCATCGTGGGAGGCAGCGAAGATCGCCGCCAGCATGGCGATACCGAGTGCCCCGCCTACCTGGCGAGCGGTGAGATTCATGCCGACGCCGGCCGCGAACTGTTGTGGGGGAACAGAACTCGCCGCCGCGGTCCCGAGCACGGTGACCACGATCCCGACGCCACCACCACCGAGCAGACCCGCCGGGACCCATGCCGACCACAGCGCGGGTGCGTGTCCGAAGGCGTCGGTGCTCATCCAGGCCAGCGAGACCGTCGCCATCAGCGCTCCGAGCACGCCCACCCACCGCTGGCCGCTGGGCGTGGTGATTCGTCCCGCGACAACCGCTGTGACCATCGACGCCACCGCGCCCACGGTCAGCGCCGCCGCCGACTCGAGTACCGAGTAGTGCCAGATCGCGTTCAGGAACAGCGGCCCGGCCAGCAACCACGCGAACATCGAGGCACCGAACAGGAACGAGCCCGCGTTGGCCAGCGCGAATTGCCTGTTCCGCCACAGTGATACAGCGATCGCGGGGCTGACATGCGTCCGCGAACGAACCAGCGCGAACATGGTCAAAGCGCCGCCACCCAGCAACGCGACCAGCGTGCCGGGCGCGCTCCACCCCCACGACTGGCCTTCGGTGACCGCGGCGACCAGCGCGCCGAGCCCGACCGCGATGGCCAGGGTGCCCAGCGGGTCAGGCAGCAGCGCATCGCGCGCAGCCTTGTCGCCACCGGGCAACCGCAGCCCCGGCACGATCAGCGCCACCGCGATCGGCACATTGATCAGGAACACCGCGCGCCAGCCGAACGCTTCGACCAGCGCACCACCCAGCGCGGGCCCGACCACCGCCGCGAACCCACCCGCGGCCGACCAGGCGCCGATCGCGGCCCCGATCTTCTCCCGCGGGGTGGCCTCGAGGACGAGTCCCAGCGCCGCGGGAACCATGAACGCCGCCGCGACGCCTTGAAGAACGCGACCCGCGATGAGCCAGTCCGCGCCGGGTGCCAGCCCACACAGCAGCGAGGTGATGGCGAATCCGGCCAGGGCCAGCGCGAACAGGCGGCGACGACCCAATGCGTCAGCGAGGCGTCCGGCCGGGGTGAGCAGGGCCGCGAACGCGATCGCGTAACCGCTGACGATCCAGGTCAGCGTCGCGGTGTCGGTGCCGGGGTAGCTCGTCGCGATGGTCGGGAACGCGATATTGACCACGGATAGATCGAGGAAAGCGATGAATGCCGCGCCCGCGGCCACCGCGAGGGTGCGGCCCGCGGCACTGGTGTCGGGCACCTTGGTGCCCAGTGGTTCTTCGGGCCGAGCTGACACGTCGGTCATGCGGAGTCCTTCGAGGAGGAGAAATAAGAGCGTACGATCGTTCGTAAATTAAAGTACGACCGATCGTTCGCCTTCGCAACCCCGGAGTGGAACAATGATTCGTATGACCCAGCTGACCGAAACGAGCGACCAACGGCTGGCCAAGGGTGCCCGCGCCCGCGCCACCATCGCCCGGCGCGCCGCCGAACTCGCCTCCGTCGAAGGTCTCGACGGCCTCAGCATCGGCCGCCTCGCCACCGACCTCGGCATCAGCAAAAGCGGCATCGCCACCCTGTTCGGCACCAAGGAAGCACTGCAGTTGGCCGCGGTCCAGACTGCCCGCGACATCTTCGTCGAACGAGTCATCGCCCCGAGCCTGCGCACCCCGCGCGGTGCGGGCCGAGTCCGCGACCTGATCGACCGCTGGTTCGCCCACATCGATAACCCCCCGTTCCCCGGCGGCTGCTTCCGGGTAGCCACCCTCACCGAATTCAGCAGCAAGCCCGGCGCCGTCCGCGACGCTGTCGTCGCCGACCACGACCAATGGTTGAGCTTCCTGACCGCCGAGGTCGTCAAGGCGCAGGCGCAGAACGAACTCGCCGATGCTGACGCTGACCTGCTCGTGTTCGAACTGGATGCGATCGTGAGCGCCGCCAATATCGCCCGTCAGACGGGAGATTCGGCTCGCGTCGAGGCGGCACGCACGATCGCGAACCGTTTGTTGGCGCAGGACTAGCCGACGCCGTCGGCTGTGGTGAGAGTGAACGCGGCCGTGCGGACGACGTCGTGGTGCTGGAAGTCCAGGAACAGTCGGTAGGTGCCGGGGCCGGGAACTGCTGTGTGGAAAGTGATTTCGGGGCCCGAAGGGGTGACTCCGTCGCCGGGTTCGCCATTGGGGTGGACGTGGATGTAGGCGAGGTCGCCTGTGCGCAGGATCACCAGGTGGCCGAAGGCTGCCAGGTAGGGCTGCAAATCGGTGACCGGGGTGCCGTTCTTGCTTACGGTGAGCGTCAACAGATCGCCCTCGGCGCGCAATTCGCCATCCACGGTTACCTCATAGCCGTCCACTTCGGTGACGCGAGCTACCGCTGGAACGGGTTGTGGCGCATAGTGTCCCGCGATCGCCAGGTCCGCACCGAGCGTGATCGTGCGGCCCAGTGCTCGCGGGGCGATGTCGGTGAACACCCGGTAGGCCCCCGCCTCGGGTAGATCGAGGCGAATCACCCACGTGCCGTCCGCTTCTCGCCGCGGATGCACATGCCAGAACCCGGTGAGCTCCCGCCGCGCCACGATCAAATGCAGCTCCCGATCGTGAATCGCATCGAACTCGGTGACGGCGGTTCCGTCGGGCCCGAGAATCCGGAAACGGAAGTCGATCCCACCCGGCTGCGCGATCGTCGTCTCGAGGTCGAGGGTGTACCCGTCCTGCGAAATCTGCAGTCCGCCAGGGGAACTCGCGTGGTGCCCGCCGTGTCCGGACGAGTGGCCCGCATGGCCGGCCGAGTGGTTGTCGGCATCGATTCCGTGCGCAGCGTGGTTGTTGCCGGTGTGCGCGGCGTCGGTCGCGATGTGGTGGGCATGGCCGGCGTGGGCGTTGGTGGTCATTGTTTCGCCTCTCTCAGTTCGCTGTGCGTTGATACGAACATATACCCCTGGGGGGTATCCAGTAAAGAGGGCTGGGTCGGTGAGCTGGATCACAAGATGTGAGGCTGGTGTGTAGTCGAGACTCGCGGAATCAGGCGGAGAGTTCGAGATCTGCGGCGACGCAACTGTCGTACCGAGCCCAGATCACGTCTACCAAAGCGGAATGCGCCCCGATGACATCGGCATGGACGACCTCGGGAGCCGCGGCGACCAACCGGTCGGTGAGCAGCCCCGGCGCCAGGAACCACGGCGCGACAACGATCCGTTCGGCTCCGCGCGCCACCAATCGCTCCACGGCCTGCGAGATGCCGGGTTCGACTGTGGCGAAGCAGAGTTCGGTGGGGCAGCCGGTCGCCGAGGCCAGCCGCCGCGCCACCACCGCGGTCCGTCGATTGGCCGCGGCATCACGAGAACCGACGGCAGCGACAGCGATTCCCACCACGGGATCGCCCGACAATCCACTCGCCGGTGCCACCACGCTCAACGGTGCGAGACCGGATCGAACTGCGGTCGGGGAGTAGGCGGCCTTCGGACCGATCACCAGGTCGAGTCGGTCGCAAGCCGGGTCCAGCAGGTGCGTGGCCGATGAACCCTGAGCGTTCGACGCCCTGGCGATCAGTGGAGCTCGGCGGTGTGCCGCCGCGACTCGGTCGGCCAGCGCCGAGATGAGCAGGGGATCGGGCCCGAGAACCGCGGCCTGGGTCAGCCGCAATTGTGGATGGTGCCGGGTGGCATCGGCGAGCAGGGCAGGCAGGTCGACGCGGGCGTGAAAAGCGTTGCCCAGCAACAGGGGAACCACGATGACATCGGTATGTCCTTGCGCGGCAATGTCATCGACAACCTCGTGCACCGAGGGTGCGCTCAGATCCAGAAAGGCCAGCCGGACCGCGATATCGGGCCGGGCGGCGGCCACTTCGGCGACCACGGCTGCCATGGTCGCGGCCGACCGTGGATCACGGCTGCCGTGGGCGACCGCGATCAGCGCGGGCCCGCCACCACCGCGCGGCACCGAGACGGCACCACGTGGCGGGGCGGGCAGGCGATACATCAGACCGTCGCGCCGACTTCGACCGAGGTCAGCACGTCGCCGACCAGGCCGGCGGCGAGGGTGTTGCCACCGGCGGGGTCGATGAGCAGGAACGAGCCGGTGTGCCGGTTGGTGCGGTAGTCGTCGGCCGGGATCGGCTCGGCCAGCCGCAGCGAGACACGACCGATGTCGTTGAGCTCCAACGATTCCGGGCTCGGAACCGCCGTGAGCGTCTGCTCGTCGAACCGCTCCACCAGCGCGCCGACGATCGCCTGCGTGGTCTTGGCGCCGTGCTTGAGCAGCAGGCGAGCGCCGGGACGCAGGCCCTTGTCGCCCAGCCAGCAGACCGTCGCGTCGAAGGTGTCGATCGACTCCGGCGCGTCGTGCACCGAGGCGATGATGTCGCCTCGCGAGATGTCGACCTCGTCGGCCAGGATCAGCGTCACGCTGCGCCCGACCTGCGCGACAGCCAGCTCGCCGTCGGGGGTGTCGATGCGCTCGACGGTGGTCTTCTTGCCCGAGGGCAGCACCACGATCTCGTCACCGGGCGACACCGAACCGGCCGCGATCTGACCCGCGTAACCCCGGTAATCGGGGTATTCGGCGGTACGCGGACGGATCACGTACTGCACGGGGAAACGCAGACCCAGCGCGTGGGTTCCGGTCGAATCCGCGTCGGTCGGAACGGATTCCAGGTGTTCGATCAGCGACGGCCCGGTGTAGTACGGGGTGTTCTCGGAACGGCTGGCGATGTTGTCGCCGTGCAGCGCCGAGACCGGAATCTCGATGACGTCGTCGGACGACCAGCCCAGCTTCGAGGTGAGCTCGTTGAATTCGGCGGAGATCTCGGCGAACACCTCGGCCGGGTTGTCGACCAGGTCGATCTTGTTCACCGCGAGCACCAGGCGAGGCACACCGAGCAGCGCGAGCACCGCCGCGTGACGGCGAGTCTGCTCGATGACACCCTTGCGCGCGTCGGTCAGCAGGATCACCAGCTGCGCGGTGGACGCACCCGACACCGTGTTGCGCGTGTACTGCACGTGCCCCGGCGTATCGGCGAGCACGAAAGACCGCTTGGGCGTAGCGAAGTAGCGGTACGCCACGTCGATGGTGATGCCCTGCTCACGCTCGGCGCGCAGGCCGTCGACGAGCAGTGAGAGGTCCGGCGTGGACAACCCACGGTCGACCGAGGCGCGAGTGACAGCGTCGATCTGATCGGCAAGCACGGACTTGGTGTCGTAGAGCAGCCGTCCGACCAGGGTGGACTTGCCGTCGTCGACAGAACCGGCGGTGGCCAGCCTCAATAGGTCGGACATCAGAAATAACCCTCTCGCTTGCGGTCTTCCATGGCGGCCTCGGAGACGCGGTCGTCGCCACGAGTAGCACCGCGTTCGGTCAGTCGTGAGGCCGCGACCTCGGCCAGGATGGCCTGGTTGTCGGCGGCGTCGGAGATGATGGCGCCGGTGGTGGAACCGTCGCCGACGGTGCGGTAGCGCACCGAACGGGTCTCGAGGACCTCGTTCTCGTTCGGGCCACCCCACACACCGGGCGTCATCCACATGCCGTCGCGCGAGTACACCGGGCGCTCGTGCGCGTAGTAGATCGACGCCAGGTCGATGTCCTCGCGGGCGATGTAGCGCCAGATGTCGAGCTCGGTCCAGTTGCTCAGCGGGAACACGCGCACGTGCTCACCGGGCGCGTGCTTGCCGTTGTACAGGTTCCACAGCTCGGGGCGCTGACGCTTCGGGTCCCACTGACCGAAGGCGTTGCGCAGCGAGAAGATTCGCTCCTTGGCGCGCGAACGCTCCTCGTCGCGACGGCCGCCGCCGAAGACCGCGTCGAAGCGGTGCTCGGTGATGGCGTCCAGCAGCGGCACGGTCTGCAACGGGTTGCGGATGCCGTCGGGACGCTCGGTCAGGCGGCCGTCGGCCAGGTACTCCTCGACCGAGGCCACGTGCAGGCGCAGGCCGTAGCGCTCCACGATCTTGTCGCGGAACTCGAGCACCTCGTCGAGGTTGTGGCCCGTGTCCACGTGCAGCAGCGTGAACGGCAGCGGCGCGGGCCAGAAGGCCTTGAGCGCCAGGTGCAGCAGGACGGTGGAGTCCTTGCCGCCGGAGAACAGGATCACGGGGCGCTCGAATTCGCCCGCGACCTCACGGAAGATGTGGATCGCCTCGGATTCCAGCGCCGCGAGGGTGTCGAACTCGGTCAGGCCGAGGTCGCGTTCGGTGGTGTCGGTACTCACAGGCTCACTCCCGGTAATAGTCATGATTGGTGCAATCCGCACTCGGTCTTGGCCAGACCGGCCCAGCGGCCGGACCGCGGGTCGGATCCCGGTTCGGGCTTGCGCGTGCAGGGAGCGCACCCGATGGACGGGTAGCCCTCCTCCACCAGGGGATTGACGAGGATGCCGTTGGCCTCGATGTAGGCCTGCATCTGGTCGTCGGACCACGGCGCGATCGGGTTGATCTTCACCAGGCCGAAGGCTTCGTCGAACGAGATCAGCGGCGCGTTGGCGCGGGTGGGCGCCTCGACGCGGCGGATGCCGGTGATCCACGCGTTGTAACCGGCCAGCGAGCGCTTCAACGGCACGACCTTGCGCAGGCGGCAGCACTCGGCGGCGTCGCGGGCGAACAGGTCCTTGCCCAGCAGCGCGTCCTGCTCGGCGACACTGGCCTCGGGCCCCACGTTGATCACGTTCACGCCGTACACGGCCTCGACCGCGTCCCGGGTGCCGATGGTCTCGGCGAAGTGGTAGCCGGTGTCGAGGAACAGCACGTCCACGCCGGGCCGGGCCTGGGCCGCGAGGTGCACGAGCACGCCGTCCTGCATGTTCGACGCGACGATGTAACCGCCGCTCGCATCCTGCGGGTCGCCGGACCGAGTGGGCCCGAAGACCTTGTCGGTCCAGGCGATCAGGTCGGCCGCCGACGCCTCGGGACCCAGTTCGGCCGCACCCTGTTCGGCCAGGGCACGCAGTTCGTCTTCGGACAGTTTCGCCGTGAGATTGGTTGTCACAGTGGGGATCTCCTCATCGACTATCGGAGGTCGGCTTCGTCGGCGCGAACAGCCCACACCGCGAAACGTTCACCGGATTCCCGGTTCTTGACGAAGTTGCGGACCACGCGCTCGATGTAGTCACCGAGCTCGACGCTGGTTACCTTGTGCTGGCGCAACTTTCGGCCGAAGGCACTGTCCAGGCCGAGGCTGCCACCGAGGTGAACCTGGAAACCCTCCACCTGATTCCCGGTGCCGTCGTCCACGAGCTGGCCCTTGAAGCCGATGTCGGCGATCTGGGACCGGCCGCAGGAGTTCGGGCAGCCGTTGATGTTGATGGTGATCGGCACGTCGAGTTCGGCGTTGATGTCGGCCAGTCGCTGCTCGAGTTCGGGAGCCAGCACCTGTGAACGCTTGCGGGTCTCGACGAACGACAGCTTGCAGAACTCGATCCCGCTGCATGCCAGGAGGTTTCGCCGCCAGATCGACGGGCGCGCCTGCAAGCCCAGCGGCTCGAGCTCGTCGATCAGCGCGTCGACCTGGTCGTCGGCGATGTCGAGGACGATCAGCTTCTGGTACGGCGTGAAGCGGATGCGGTCCGAGCCGTACTTGGCGGCGGCGTCGGCGACCTGGCTCAAGATGGTGCCCGAGACGCGACCTGCGATGGGGGAGAAGCCCACGGAGTTCAAACCGTTGCGCAGCTTCTGCACACCGACGTGATCGATGGGCTTGGCGGGCTGCTCGGGCGCGGGACCGTCGATGAGCTTGCGCTTCAGGTACTCGGTCTCGAGCACCTCGCGGAACTTCTCGATGCCCCAGTCCTTGATCAGGAACTTCAGCCGAGCCTTGGTACGCAGGCGGCGGTACCCGTAATCGCGGTACAGCGACACGACCGCTTCCCACACATCGGGGACCTCGTCGAGCGGCACGAACGCACCCACGCGCTGGGCCAGCATCGGGTTGGTGGACAGACCGCCACCGACCCACAGGTCAAGGCCGGGCCCGTGTTCGGGATGGTTCACGCCCACGAACGCGATGTCGTTGATCTCGTGCACCACGTCCTGCTGGCCCGAGATCGCGGTCTTGAACTTGCGGGGAAGGTTGGAGTACTCCTTCTTCCCGATGTAGCGCTTGACGATCTCGTCGATCGCCCAGGTGGGGTCGATGATCTCGTCCAGGGACTCACCGGCCAGCGGCGAACCCAACACCACGCGCGGGCAGTCGCCGCACGCCTCGGTGGTGTGTAGACCGACCGACTCGAGCCGACGCCAGATCTCCGGGACGTTCTCGACCTCGATCCAGTGGTACTGGACGTTCTCGCGATCGGACAGGTCGGCGGTGTCGCGGCCGAACTCGGTGGAGATCTCACCGATGGTGCGCAGCTGCGCGACCGACAGGGCGCCCGCATCGCAACGCACCCGCATCATGAAGTACTCGGCTTCGAGCAGGTCGATGTTGTCGTCATCGGTGAAGGTGCCGTCGTAGCCCTCTTCACGCTGGGTGTACAGACCCCACCAGCGGAAACGGCCACGCAGGTCGGCCTTGTCGATCGAGTCGAAGCCGCCCTTGGCGTAGATGTTCTCGATGCGCGAACGCACGTTGAGCGGGTTGTCGTCCTTCTTGGACTGCTCGTTGGGGTTCAGCGGCTCGCGGTAGCCGAGGGCCCACTGGCCTTCGGACCGGCGGCGAACCGGCTTGCCGGTGCGGGCGCGCGGGGCGACCGGGGCATCGCTGGTCGGCCGGACGGGGCGCGTGGGTGCTGAACGCTGCGCGCTGGCCGTCGACTGCTCGGTCGAACCGGCGTCGGTGCTCGACGTCATGTGGGGTCGCTCCTGCGGGGGTGGTGGGACATCCGTGCTGAAGGCGCGAGGGGCTGGCTCGCGACAGGGGAGTCAGCGGGGCCGATGAAAGTCGAAGGCACCGGGGGGTTACCCGGGCGTGGACGCCGCTGCGCTACCGGTGGAAACCGGGCCGACAACAGGCGCTACAGACACGCTGGAAGTCGACGTGGCGACGGGCCACGAGTCGTACTCCAGTTGCGTGCATGTGCCTATTGTGCCACGTCAGCCGGGTCGTTCCGACCGCAAGGAGATATTTCCCCCACTTTTGCGGGAAATCCCCTGGACGGTCGTCCCATTCTGTGACGGGGGTCATAATCGGCTTCGGACCGCGCGGGGCCGCCGCGTGGTCTCGACGTGGGGCGCGTCGGGGCGGTGGTGCCGGGCCCGGCAGACTGCAGGGGTGACTACCAGCGCTGCTTCCGGGGCTCCCGGCGTGACACCGGCCGACGCCGATCGCCCGGTGCTGCGCGATTTCGGCGGCGGCGCGTTCGGGGTGTACGTGCACGTGCCGTTCTGTGCCACCCGCTGCGGATACTGCGATTTCAACACCTACACGGCAGGGGAGTTGGGGACGTCGGCGTCGCCGCAATCGTGGCTCGAGGCGTTGCGCGGTGAACTCGCGACCGCGGCGCAGGAGTTCGGCGCACTGCCCAGCGCGACTCCGCGGGTATCCACGATCTTCGTCGGCGGCGGGACTCCGTCGTTGCTCGGCGGCGACGGGTTGGCCTCGGTGCTCGATGCCGTGCGCGCGAATTTCACGCTGGCTCCCGATGCCGAAGTGACCACCGAATCGAACCCGGAATCGACCTCGCCGCAGTTCTTCGAGCGGATCCGCGATGCCGGCTACAACCGGGTGTCGCTGGGGATGCAGTCCGCGGCGCAGCACGTGCTGAAGGTGCTCGATCGCACGCATACACCGGGCCGCGCGGTCGCCGCCGCGAAGGAGGCGAAGGCTGCGGGATTCGAGCACGTGAACCTGGATCTGATCTATGGCACGCCGGGCGAAACCGATGCCGATCTGGACGCGAGTCTGGACGCCGTGTTGGCCGCCGGTGTCGATCATGTGTCCGCCTACTCTCTGATCGTCGAAGATGGAACTGCGTTGGCGCGCAAGGTCCGTCGCGGTGAGCTGCCCGCTCCCGACGACGACGTGCTCGCCACTCGCTACGAGCGCATCGACTCCCGTCTGGCCGAGGCCGGCCTGTCCTGGTACGAGGTCTCCAACTGGGCCGCGAACGACTCCGCCCGGTGCCGCCACAACCTCGGCTACTGGGACGGCGGCGACTGGCTCGGCGCGGGCCCCGGTGCCCACAGCCACGTCGGCGGCGTGCGCTGGTGGAACGTCAAACACCCCGCCCGCTACGCCGACCGCGTCGCCCTCGGTGGCCTACCCGCCGCAGGCTGGGAAGCGCTCACCGACGACGAGCGCTACACCGAACACCTCATGCTCACCGTGCGCCTGCGCACCGGCCTGCCGCTGGCCGATCTAGCCCCCTCGGCAACCCCCGCCCTCGACCGCGTCCTCGCCGACGGCCTCGCCCACATCACCGACGGCAACCTCGTGCTGACCGACCGTGGCCGCCTGCTCGCCGACGGCATAGTCCGCGACCTCCTCACCTGATCGATCGCGATCGCGCGCGGTTCCGGGGCCCGGCGAATCGCGCGGCGGTGATGTCATCGTGATCTGAATTTCGAGATTTCCGCGCCTTGGGATCGGCAACAAAGAATGCCCGGTCATCGTGGGGTGGTAAGCCAATGCACACCCTGTGGAAGGGTCGCTACATTGGGGTCCTTTAAGGCTATGTTCGGAGGGTTCGCCGTGGAAGATAACGATTAGGGGCGTAAGCTTCGACTCGATCCTAGGGAGTTATATGTCCACCGAACGGCACATCACCCTCGTCCACGAGCAGAGCGAATTCGCGGAAGCGCGCTCTGCTGAGAAGGCGGAGAACGCTCGTCAGTGCGCAGTCGCCGCACGGACGGTCGCTTCGCATTCCAACGACGCCGAAGACTGCACATCGCTGCTGGCGATGCTCGGCCTCGACGCCCTCGCGGGCAAGAATGTAGGCGCTCCCGACTCGGCCGCTCGCTGCGGTGCAGCTGCCCGAGTCTGACTCGGCATCGGCCGCCCAGCCAGGGTGGCCACTGCCGACGCCTGTCTCGGCGCGCTGACATCGCCGTCAGCCCCGAGTCACCGGCGAGCACTGCTCGCCGGGTAGCAGGTCAGCACCACCACCGATCACCCCACCGGCCACCGCCGGTAGCGCGACGCCCAGCAATTCCTCGGTATTCGCCTGCGTGATCAGGTACTGCGGCAATCCACGCTCGGTCTCGATGCTGGGTGACGACTGCGTCACCGGTGCGCCGGCGCAGTGGAAGAACCGATCGACCGACCGGGTCGAGGCGTGTCCCACTGGCGGACCGGCGCCGATCACCGGGCTGACCGAACCAGCAATGCTGTGCCCGGCTCTGGGCCCGTCCCGTCTGCCCGGCGCGGGGTGATTCCGACCGCCCGACGTTCGATCACGTGCCGCGCTCATGCCGACGCCGTGGTCCGATCTCGCACCCGCCGAACTGGGCGATGGACCGCGCCCCGCCGTGACGGTTGCGGGATCGATGGTCGCAGCAAATGTCGAGGTAGGTGCGGTGTGGAATCCGGTTCCGCCAGGTATCGGCGACGCGGCCGTGCCGCCCGGATAGGTAGTCACAGTGGTGGCTGTCGACATCGGTGCCACCGTGCCGCTCGACTGCGCGGCCCCGTGATCCGGTCCCGCCGACCAGTCTGCGGCCCCGCCCGAACTGTTTCCGGCCCCATCCGAACTGGTTCGGATCCCATCCGATCTGTCGCTGACTTCGTCGGAACTTTCGGTCGGAACTCCGGTAACGCGACCGGCGACTTTCGTTGCTCCCGAATCGTCGACAGGCACCTCGATCCCGCCCCGTGACTGCGCGCCCCGCCCGCCGCGCGATTGCCCCACGATGTCGATCAACAACTGCCGATCACCGACCTCGCTCCCACCATCGACCGTTCGAAGTGGCGTGGGCAGCAACGGAATACGTCCGATCAGTTCACCGAACGGCACCACGTACCGCTGCCGCATCGCCGCCCGCGCGTCTTCCTCCGCGGCCGACAACGTGGAATCGGCCTCGCGCACCGCCCCGTTCGCCGGCCACTCCGATCCCATCCCGGCGGAGACCTGGGTGCTCGGCGACCCGATCGCATACTTCGTCGCCACGATCGCCTCCGCCGCCGCCCGAACGATCCCCGGCAATTCCTCCAGTGCCACAGTCAGTTCGCGAGCCTGCCTGACATAGGCGTCGATCGCGGACCCCGCTGCCGCAGCGGCCACACCTTCCCAGACCTGCGGCAGCAATCCACCCACCGCGTGCTGAAAAGTGCGGACCGCAGCCTCCCAGTCGCGCGCGATCTGGTCGAACTTATCCGCCTGCGCCACCGCATCGGTCACGTCGAGTGACTGGAATGCCGCGACGATCTCGTGATGCCGCCAAGAATGCGTGTTCTCCCCGCCGCCGGGAACGCCCAATTGTGTGGCACCACGGGAAACTTCGGAATTCCTCTGCTCGCCGCCAGTAGAGCCGGGCGGCTCGCGGCCTGTCACCTCGACTCCGGAACTGGTGGATCGGATTGTCCCGCAATCAGTTCCACCGAATGCAGGCGATCCGCCCAATCACGGTCGGCAATCACCATCCGATCACAAACATCGAGCAGTGCCAGCCGAAGATCCTCGACAATCCGCGCATGCGCGTCCAGCGCCGCGGTGATGCTGTTGTCCGTCGCCCCAGCTACACAACGCAATCGCGCCACTAAAGCAGCAGCGGATATCAGCCGCGCGTTCCCTTCACCCAGCCCCCACCGCACCTGATCGCCGATCTCGGCGGCGAGCAACCGAATCCGCGCGATCGCCAACAGCAGTTCGGCGCACGCGTTCTCGATTCCCACGAACTCCGCCGGTCGTACCGCGACTGCCCCCGAATACCCCACAGTTCCCCCTCGTGTTGTGAAAAGTGCTGGTAAACCCCCTGATTCGATTCCGAACCTACGCCCACCACCCGACCTCGACAACCCCCGAAATCCCATCTGTGGATAACTCGGGCCTGTGGATAACTTTTCGCCGACGAACACCCCCCGCAGACGGCAGAACACCGCCCCTATGGCCGGAAATCCGCCACGTGACGGTTGGATGCCGACCGACCGCGTGATCCGGCGATCTCGCCCGAGGCAATTAGACTGGGAACCAGACGCTGACAGCGTCCACGTGCGAACCTGTGCCGAACACGGCACGGTCGCACACGAAGTACCGGGCACGAGCGAGGAAGGTGGGGTCGATGGCGTCGAGTACCGAAGATCGACGTTTCGAGGTTCTACGGGCGATCGTCGCGGATTACGTCGCCACCAAGGAACCGATCGGCTCCAAGTCGCTGGTCGAGCGACACAATCTCGGGGTTTCCAGCGCCACCATCCGCAACGACATGGCCGTGCTCGAGGCCGAGGGCTACATCACCCAGCCGCACACGAGTTCGGGCCGCATTCCCACCGACAAGGGTTATCGCGAGTTCGTCGACCGGATCGCGGAGGTGAAACCGCTGTCGGGTGCCGAGCGCCGCGCGATCATGGAATTCCTCGAATCCGGGGTCGACCTCGACGACGTGCTGCGTCGTGGCGTGCGCCTGCTGGCCCAGCTCACCCGCCAGGTCGCCGTCGTGCAGTACCCGACCGTGTCGGCCTCGATCGTGCGCCACATCGAGGTCGTCGCGCTCAACCCGGCCAAACTGCTGCTGGTGGTGATCACCGACACCGGCCGCGTCGACCAGCGCATCGTCGACCTGGGCGCCGTGATCTCCGACGAGGACCTCGTCGCGGTGCGCGGCCTGCTCGGCGGTGCCATGGACGGCAAACTGCTGTCGGTGGCCAGCGCGGCCGTGGCGGGTGTGCCCGAACGCGCACCGGCCAAGATCCGCGATGTGCTGATCCGGGTGTCCACGGTCCTGGTGGAGACGCTGGTCGAACACCCGGAAGAACGCCTGGTGCTGGGCGGCACGGCCAACCTCACCCGCAATGTCGCCGACTTCGGTTTCCCCGGCTCCCTGCGCAGCGTGCTGGAAGCCCTCGAAGAGCAGGTCATCGTGCTCAAACTGCTCGCCGCCGCGCAGCAGCCCGGCCAGGTGATGGTGCAGATCGGCGAGGAGACCCAGGTCGAGCAGATCCGCGGCGCCTCGGTGGTCTCCACCGGTTACGGCGCGGCAGGCGCGGTACTGGGCGGCATGGGTGTGCTCGGCCCCACACGCATGGATTATCCGGGCACGATGGCGTCGGTGGCGACCGTGGCCCGCTACATCGGCGAGGTGCTCGCCGAAAGGTGAAGCCAGCTCGGGAACGAGGGTCACCGGGCTGTTAAGGTCGATACTTCGGCCGGTAAAGTTGAGTGGATTCGACTAAAGGATGCGCCCGGCGCTCGGCCGGACCACACCGACCAAGGACTAGAGAACTCACGTGGCACGGGATTACTACGGACTGCTCGGCGTCGGCAAGAACGCCACCGACCAGGAGCTCAAGCGCGCCTACCGCAAGTTGGCCCGCGAACTGCACCCCGATGTGAACCCGGACGAGGGTGCGCAGGCCCGCTTCAAGGAGGTCTCCACCGCGTACGAGGTGCTGACCGACCCCGAGAAGCGTCGCATCGTCGACCTCGGTGGTGACCCGCTCGAAAACGGCGGCGGCGGAGCAGGATTCAACGGGGCGGGCTTCGGCGGTCTCGGCGATGTCTTCGAGGCGTTCTTCGGCGGGATGAGCGGCCAGGGCGGCGGTGGCCAGCGCAAGCCGCGCGGCCGCGTGCAGCCCGGCGCCGATTCGCTGATCCGCACCCGGCTGAGCCTGGCCGAATGCGCGGTCGGTGTCACCAAGCACCTGACCGTGGACACCGCGATCCTGTGTGACGTGTGCGTGGGCGCGGGCACCAACGGCAAGTCCAAGCCGGTGCGTTGCGAGACCTGTGACGGTGCCGGTGAGGTGCAGTCGGTGCAGCGCTCGTTCCTCGGCCAGGTCCTGACCTCGCGTCCCTGCCCCACCTGCCGCGGCGCGGGCGAGACCATTCCCGACCCCTGCAACAAGTGCGGTGGCGACGGCCGCGTGCGTGCTCGTCGCGAGATCGCCGCGCCCATCCCGGCCGGTGTCGCCAGTGGCATGCGGGTTCGCCTTGCCGCACAGGGCGAGGTCGGCCCCGGCGGCGGCCATGCCGGTGACCTGTACGTCGAGGTCGTCGAGCAGCCCCACGACACCTTCGTGCGCGACGGCGACGACCTGCACTGCACCGTCCGCGTGCCGATGGTCGACGCGATTCTCGGCACCACCGTGGTCGTGGACACGATTCTCGACGGCCCCACCGAACTCACCATCTCCGCGGGCACCCAGCCCGGCGAGGTCATCCAGTTGCGTGCGCACGGCATGCCGCGCCTGCGTTCGGGCGCGCGTGGCGACCTGCTCGCGCACCTGGACATCGTCGTGCCGAACAAGCTCGACGGCAGGCAGACCGATCTGCTGCGCAAATTCAAGGGCATGCGTGACAAGGATCGCGCCGAGGTGATGTCGACCCAGTCCGAGCACAACAGCGGCCTGTTCGCCCGGCTGCGCGCGTCGTTCAGCGGGCGCTGACCCCGTGGCCGCGACGGTCTTCTACCTCGACGAGGTGCCCGAGCCGGGCGCCATCGCGGTGCTGGACGGTCCGGAAGGTCGCCATGCCGCGACCGTGCGCCGGATCAAAGTCGGCGAGCCGATCACGTTGTCCGACGGGCACGGTGTGCTGGCCGACTCCGAAGTCGTCGCGGCAGGCAAGGATCGCCTCGAACTCGAGGTCCGCAACCGCCGGATCGCGCAGCCACCCACCCCGCAGGTGACCGTGGTGCAGGCGCTGCCGAAGTCGGATCGCTCCGAACTGGCCATCGAATTGATGACCGAGGCGGGCGCGGACCTCATCGTTCCGTGGCAGGCCGCGCGGTGCGTGGCGAACTGGGAAGCCAAGGCCGCCAAGGGGATCGACAAGTGGCGTGCCGCGGCCAAGTCCGCGGCCCGGCAGTCCCGGCGTGCCTACATTCCCGAGATCGCGGGTCTGCACCGCACCCGCGACCTGGTCGAACTCGTGCGCAAGGCGAAGGCGGACGGCGCGATCGTGGCGGCCCTGCACGAATCCGGCGCGGGCAAGTTCACCGAACTTCCCCTGTCGCAGGCCGGCGAAGTGGTCTTGATCGTGGGCCCCGAAGGCGGCCTCGACAACGCCGAACTGGCCGCGCTGGAAGAGGCCGGCGCCGACATCGTGCTGCTGGGCCCGACCGTCCTACGCACCTCGACCGCCGCCGCCGTGGCCCTGGGTGCGCTGGGCGCGCTCACTTCCCGCTGGTAGGAGTGGACCGCCCAGGATCGGGTATCCGCAGTGGCATACCACGAGCACGATTTTTAACCACTGTGCGGTGTCAGTGCTCGGCGGTAAACTGGATCTCATCGAACACCAGGTCGAAACCGGAAGCAGGCTGTAGCCACTTTTGAAGAACTCGAGCGAGATCGGCAACACCACCAACCCCGTAACTGATATCGGCGCAGGCGGAAGCAATGCTGGTCCCGCGCCCAGGACCGTGCGTTCCAGTATCGAACTCGCGCCTGAGTCGGTCTTCGGTTTCCTCGGCTCGGCCGATCAGAACCTGCGTCAGCTGGAGAAACTGCTCCCGGCCGATATCCATGTCCGCGGCAACACCGTCACCATCACCGGTAAAGCCGGTGAAGTGGCGCTGGCCGAGCGCGTGATCGAGCAGCTCGTGGCCCTGACCGGCCGCAATCGGGTGATCACCCCCGAGGCGGTGCGGCACACCATCTCGATGCTCACCGACGAGGGCGTGTCCGAGTCGCCCGCCGAGGTGCTCAGCCTGGACATCCTGTCCCGGCGCGGCAAGATCATCCGCCCCAAGACGCTGAACCAGAAGCGCTATGTCGACGCGATCGACGCCAACACCATCGTGTTCGGCATCGGCCCCGCGGGCACCGGCAAGACCTACCTGGCCATGGCCAAGGCGGTGCAGGCCCTGCAGACCAAGCAGGTCACCCGCATCATCTTGACCAGGCCCGCGGTCGAGGCCGGCGAGCGTCTGGGCTTCCTGCCCGGCACGCTCAACGACAAGATCGACCCGTACCTGCGTCCGCTCTACGACGCCCTGCACGACATGATGGACCCCGAAGCGATCCCCAAGTTGCTGGCCTCGGGCGTCATCGAGGTCGCGCCGCTGGCGTACATGCGCGGTCGCTCGCTCAACGATTCGTTCATCATTCTCGACGAGGCGCAGAACACCACCGCCGAGCAGATGAAGATGTTCCTCACCCGGTTGGGTTTCGGTTCGCGGATCGTGGTCACCGGTGACATCTCGCAGGTCGATCTGCCCAACGGGCAGCGTTCGGGTCTGCGCGCGGCCGCGGAGATCCTCACCGATATCGACGACATCCATTTCGCGGAGCTCACCAGCGCCGATGTGGTCCGGCACCGCCTGGTCGCCGACATCGTCGACGCCTACGATCGCGCCGAATCCGAAACCCGCGCGGTACCGGGCCCGCACTACCCGGGCAATCGCGCCCAGCGTCGAGCGGCGGGCCGCACCGACCGTCGCTGATCGGGGCGAGACACGATGGAGCTGGCCCGATGCCGCTCCCGGCGGCATCGGGTCGGCCCCGTAGGCTGAACGGGTGAGCATCGAGATCGCCAACGAATCGGGTATGGACATTCCCGAAGAAGACCTGGTCAGCGTCGCACGTTTCGTGATCGCCCGGATGGACGTGCATCCGGCCGCCGAACTGTCGATGGTGCTCGTGGATCTCGACACCATGGCCGACCTGCACGTGCGCTGGATGGACCTGCCCGGCCCGACCGACGTGATGTCGTTCCCGATGGACGAGCTCGAGCCTGGCGGTCGCCCCGACAGCCCGGAGCCCGGCCCGTCCATGCTCGGCGACATCGTGCTGTGCCCGGAGTTCGCGATGGGTCAGGCGCAGAAGGCCGAGCATTCGCTGGATCACGAGCTGGCCCTGCTCACCGTGCACGGCGTGCTCCACCTGCTCGGCTACGACCATGCCGAGCCGGAGGAGGAGAAGGAGATGTTCGCGCTGCAGGCCCAACTGCTCGAGGAGTGGTACGTGAGCCTGAGCGAACAGCAGCGCCTCGCCGAACTGGCCGAGCGTGACGACCGACTACTGGGCAAGGCAGGTTTCACCGCACCCGGTGACGGCCCCGCGTGACAGCACTGACCCTGATAGCCCTTGCCATCGCGCTGATCGGGATCGGCGGGGTGTTCGCCGGGGTGGACTCGGCGCTGAACACGGTGTCGCGGGCCCGCCTGGACGACATGGTCCGCGAGGACCGGTCCGGTGCCGCGCGCCTGCGCAAGATCGTCGACGACCGCCCGCGGTACGTGAATCTCGTTGTCCTGCTGCGCATTCTGTGCGAGATCACCGCCACGGTACTGCTGGCCGCGGCGACCCTGGATATGTGGTCCGAGAGCACGGCGCTGCTGGTCACCGCCACGCTGATGGTCGTGGTCTCCTATGTCGTGATCGGTGTCGGCCCCCGCACACTGGGCCGCCAGCACGCCTATTCGATCGCGTTGGCCGCGGCGGTGCCGTTGCAGATCATCGCGGCGGTGCTCGGCCCGGTCAGCCGGTTGCTGATCCTGCTCGGCAACGCGATCACGCCCGGTAAGGGCTTTCGCAACGGCCCGTTCGCGTCGGAGATCGAGCTGCGCGAGGTGGTCGACATGGCCCGCGAGCGCGGCGTGGTGGCCGACGACGAACGGCGCATGATCCAGTCGGTGTTCGAACTGGGCGACACCCCCGCGCGCGCGGTGATGGTGCCGCGCACCGAGATGGTGTGGATCGAAGACGACAAGACCGCCGCCCAGGCGATGTCCCTGGCGGTGCGTTCGGGCCATTCCCGGATCCCGGTGATCGGCGAGAACGTCGACGACGTGCTGGGCGTGATCTACCTCAAAGACCTTGTGCCCTACGCCGATCGGGCCCGCAAGGTGTCGGTGCGCGATGTGATGCGCCCCGCGACCTTCGTCCCCGATTCCAAACCGCTGGACGCACTGCTGGACGAGATGCAGCGCCGCCGCAACCACATGGCGTTGCTGGTCGACGAGTACGGCGGCATCGCCGGGCTGGTCACCATCGAGGACGTGCTCGAGGAGATCGTCGGCGAGATCAACGACGAGTACGACACCGACGAGACCCCGCCCGTGGAAGATCTCGGCGACGGCCGGTACCGGGTCTCGTCGCGGCTGTCGGTGGAGGACCTGGGGGAGTTGTACGGCCTCGACATCGAGGACGACGACGTCGACACCGTCGGCGGACTGCTTGCGCACGAGCTGGGCCGCGTCCCGCTGCCCGGTTCCAAGGTGACTGTGTACGGGCTGGTGCTGCGCGGCGAAGGCGGCGCCGACGCGCGCGGCCGCATGCGGGTCAACACCGTGCTGGTGCGCCGGGCGACCGACAAAACAGATAAGCCCGATAAAGCAGAGAAGAAGACCGACAAGCCCCGCAAGGGCGGAACCGACGAGGCAACCGCCGACACCGATCAGGTGCGCGTGCCCGATGACAACGGAGAAACACATGAGTGAACTGGACACCGAAGACAACAAACTCTTAGTGCTCGCGCGTGGTGCGCTGGGCCGCACCGGCGGCGCGAGCGGCGCCGCGGTACGCGACACCGACGGTCGCACCTACGCCGCAGGCGAAGTGCGGCTGGCCGCCCTGACCCTGACCGCACTGCAGGCCGCCGTGGCCGCCGCGATCTCGAGCGGCGCCGAAGGTTTCGAGGCCGCCGTAGTAGTGGGCGGTGACCCCCAAGACGCCGGCATCGATGCCCTGCACGAGGTCTCCCCGTCCGCCGCGGTCATTCGCACCGACCGCACCGGCGCCGTCCTGAACGAGGTGCACGGTGGCTGATTCGGGCAAGGAATTCCATTCCGGCTTCGTCTGTTTCGTCGGCCGCCCCAACACCGGCAAGTCGACGCTGACCAACGCCCTGGTCGGCACCAAGATCGCGATCACCTCCTCGCGCCCGCAGACCACCCGGCACACCATCCGCGGCATCGTGCACCGTGAGGACGCCCAGCTGATCCTGGTCGACACCCCCGGCCTGCACCGCCCGCGCACCCTGCTCGGCCAGCGCCTCAACGACCTGGTCCGCGACACCTATTCCGAGGTCGACCTGATCGCGCTGTGCATTCCGGCCGACGAGAAGATCGGCCCCGGCGACCGCTGGATCGTCGAGCAGATCCGGATGATGGCGCCCAAGACCAAGATCCTCGGCATCGTCACCAAGATCGACAAGGTGGGCCGCGACGAGATCGCCCACCAGCTGATGGCGCTGTCGAAGCTGCTGGGCCCCGAATCCGAGGTCATCCCGGTGTCGGCGGTGAAGGGCGAACAGGTGGAGGTGCTGGTCGACCTGATCGCCTCGCAGCTGCCCGAGGGCCCGGCGTTCTACCCCGACGGCGAGATCACCGACGAGCCGGAGGAAACGCTGATGGCCGAGCTGATCCGCGAGGCCGCCCTCGAGGGTGTGCGCGACGAACTGCCGCACTCGCTGGCCGTGGTCATCGAGGACATCGAGCCCTACTCCGCGAACCCGGACATGCTCGAAGTCCATGCGCTGCTGTACGTCGAACGGCCCAGCCAGAAGGCGATCATCATCGGCAAGAACGGCGCCCGCCTCAAAGAGGTCGGCACCAACGCCCGCGCGCAGATCGAGAAGATCCTGGGCACCCGCATCTACTTGAACCTGCACGTGAAGATAGCCAAGGATTGGCAGCGCGACCCGAAACAGATGGGGAAGCTGGGCTTTTGACCGTTTGAGTGTCAGCGGTACCGGGTATCGTTCGGCGAACACGTCGGTTGGTTCGGCGTGTTCGCTGATCGCCCGGGGAGGCCGCCGAAGTGCCCGATGCCAATGATGTCGGCAAGCTGCTGGAGCTGCTGCGGGCGCTCGAGATCCCCGATACTCGCCCGCGCGTGCTGCGCACTCTGGTGCACGGTCGGCGCGCGCTGCCCCGCCCGATCGTCGAGGTGGTCGGTGTCGCCGGGCACACGGCACTGATCGGCGAAATCTACAGCTGGCTCAGCGAATCCGGTGGCAGGCGGGCCACCCCGCGCGCGAAGATCGACCTGCGCGCGCCCGACCTGCCGCGCATGTCGCTGACCCCCGACCTCAACGCGATCAACGCGGGCCCGCACGCCAACGAGCCGGAGATCCCCGGCCACTGCCTGCCGATCGTGCAGCAGCTGGTGGCCGGTTTCGCCGCCGATGACACCGCGATGGGCGCGATCAAGTTCCCCCGCTACCGCACCGCCGATTGGCTGACTCGTCAGCGGGTGACCGCCGACGAATCCGAGGCCCCCGACGAACTGCGCCGTCGCCTGCCCAAACTGTTGCGCAGCGGTTCGCCGACCAGTCGCTCCGATACCGCCGAAGGTGTTGCGGGCGACACGATTTCGCGCGTGGTTTTCGGCGTGCTGGCGCTGTGGCCGGTGCTGCGGTTGTGGTTGTGGGTGTCGGGACGCATCCCCGGCATGTCGAAGGTGACCCGGTGGTTCCTGCGCCAGCGGTACCTCGCCCCCGAATTGTCGGGCAGTTTCCTGGGTTTCGCGTCTCGGCTCACAGCCTCGCATCGCGTGGACGAGAACGAGGAGCAGGTCGCCAAACTGCTCGTGCACGCCTTCCTCGAGGACCTGCGCGACGCCTATAAGCGCAGGATCTGGCGCCCGTCGAGCTGGCGGCGTACCGCCTACCCCGTGGCGCTGCTGGGTGGATTGGCCGAGGGCAGCGACGGCGCGCGCATCCTCACCTGGATCAACGAGATCCGCAACGAGACAGGACTTTTCGATCCCCTGGTCGTGGTGGCGTTGCGCGACGTCGGGCCCAGTCGCGAGGTCGGCGAGCTGTCCGACATCAGCGATCTGCGCCCGTTGCGCACCCTGGAAAGCCTCGCCGACGCACCGACCCCGCAACCGCCGGACCCGCTGCAGGAGTGGTTGCGCGAGATCGACAACCGCCGCACGCACCGTCAGGCCGACGCCTGGTTCCTGCCGTTGCGCGCGATCATCGCGCCCGACACCACCCCGCGCGTGAGCGACGCCCGATTCCGTGGTCTGGCACTGCCGCCCGCGCCACCGCTGGCCGCGCGCAGCTGGTTCGTCGGGCTGTGTGTGCTGATCCCGATCGTGCTGGCCGTGGCCGCGACGCTGGTCTATTTCCCGCCGCTGCGTGGGGCGCAGTGTTCGCACTGGCCGTGGACCGGCGGCGTCTCGGTGAGCCTGCGCGACGGCGAATGCGTCGGCTACAGCGATAACGCCCGGCAAACCTTCGCCGACGACCCCGAACTGACCACCATGCAGCGAGAAGTGTTCCGGCTCAACGCCGCAGCCCTCGACGCGCGCGCCGACAACCCGAAGCGCCCACTGGTCTCGCTGGTGTACTTCGCGGGCCTGAGCTACGTCGACACCAACGTGCGCTACCCGCACGCCCAGGTCGAGGAACTGGCGGGCCTGGCCGTCCAGCAGCGTCGCGCGCTGCTGGCCTCCGACGAGTCGGAACCGTTGTTGCGCATCATCATTGCCAATGGCGGATCCGATATGCGGCACGCCGGGTGGGTGGTCGACAATCCACTGCGCGAGCTGGTGACCGACGATGCCAGCGTGCTCGGCGTGGTCGGCATCGACCGCAGCAACGACGAAACCCGCAGGGCCATCAGCCTTCTGGGTGAACTCGGTGTGCCCGCGGTGGCCACGACCCTGTCCGCCGACGGCCTCGAGCAAGCCTCCCCGCTGTATTTCCAAGCGGCACCCAGCAATAGAGTCCAGGCTCGCCTGGTCGCGGACTACGTACAGGGCGCCCGCGACCGCAACGGTGCACCCCGCTACGACAAGGTCGCGATCTACCACCCCGAAGCCGCAGGCGACCTCTACGTGACCACCCTGGTCGACGACCTTCAAGAGGAACTGACCAAACGTGGTGTGCCACAACAGAGCATGAGTTGGCGCGAACAGCAACAGCTCTACCGTTTCCCGGCCCCGTGCGAGACCGAGGGTTTCGATCGCGGCACCCTGCTGTTCTTCGCGGGCCGCAACGACGACTTCCCGACCTTCGCCAAGTCGGTCAGCCGCGGCTGTGTCAGCGGCGCTGGCCCGGCGATCCTGGGCAACGACGCGGTCACCCGGCTGATCACCGACCAGAAGGCCACTGCCGCACTACCGTCCAACCTCACCGTGCGCTACGTGGCCAAGGCGGCCCCGGTCATGCTCGGTGGCGCCGACTGTGTCGGCGGCACTGGCAAACTCGGCGATCAACCGGTTCCGTTCGAACACGAACAGCTGTGCGCCGAACTGGCGGGCCTGATCGAAGACCTGCGCGGCTACGACGAACTCACCGACTACCGCCCCACCTGGGCAGGCGACCGCACGGGCCTGGCCTTCGACGTGAGCGGGCTGTTCCTGCACGCCGTGCGCGCCAGCCGCGGCGTGCTCGCCGACCCCAACCGCACCGCGATCGCCGTTCAACTGCGCGAGTCCGACTATCGCGGTGTCACAGGCACTCTCGGCTTCTCGACCAGCCGCGTCGCCGACGGCTCCTCGATCGCGGTCCTGGTCACCACCGCGGTCGGCGGTGGGGGACCGCAACGCTGCCTGATGATGTTCCCCCGGCAGCCCGGCCGCGACGGCTGTCCCTCCGGGACGAAAAGCGACCTGGAAACCTGGGTCGAACCTGCCCGGTAAAACTGCGGCAATTCTTCTCCAGCGCAACTGAATCGGTGCTGTTATAGTCGCAAAAACGTGGCTCGGAGCTGCGGTTTCCGCTCGCGATTCGCGCGATGGAAACCGGCTGGAGCCAGGATGGTCGCTGGAAGGGTCCCGGCGGCGTTATCAGCATGTGGGAGACCGCCGGTGAGTATTGCCGAAGGTGCGCAGTTCGCCGGTTACCTGATAGAACGCCGCCTCGGCGCGGGCGGTATGGGCACCGTCTACCTGGCCCGACATCCGCGCCTGCCCCGCCATGACGCGCTGAAAGTTCTCGCCGAGGACAACGCCACCGACGCGGAATTTCGTGCCAGATTCCTGCGCGAGGCCGAACTGGCTGCGGCACTGCAACATCCGAACCTCGTCGCCGTGCGCGACCGCGGCGAGTTCGACGGCAAGCTGTGGATCGCCACCCAGTACGTCCCGGGATCCGATGCCGCGGAACTCATTCGACGCACGGGCGCCACACTCGACCCCGCCCGCGCCGTCTACATCGTCAGCGAAGCCGCGCGTGGCCTCGACGAAGTGCACCGAGCGGGCCTGCTGCATCGCGATGTGAAGCCGGCCAACATCCTCGTCGCCGAGGAAGCTGGCCAACCAGATCGCGTACTGGTCACCGACTTCGGCATCGCCCGCCGCGCCGAGGACACCGCCACCCTGTCCGGCGGCGGCGTCACCGCGACCCTGTCCTACGTGGCCCCCGAACAACTCAACGGTCAGCGCATAGACCATCGCGCCGACGTCTACTCCCTCGGTTGCACACTGTTCCAATTACTCACCGGCACAGTGCCTTTCCCTCGACCAACTGCTGCTGCGGTGATGTACGCCCACCTGCACGAACCCCCACCGCGACCGTCCGATCGCCGTCCTGAACTTTCTACCGCCTTCGATGCGGTGATCGCGCGGGCCATGGCGAAGGATCCGGCGCATCGGTTCGCGTCGTGCGGTGAGCTGGCCGCGGCCGCCCGCGATGCGCTACAGGCGCCGGTGCAACCGCCCTCGGCCAACGCCTCGAATTCCGTTGTGGGCAGCCAAAATTACTTGAAGCCGCCGTCCGAAGGCGCGCCCTCGCGACGCAGTCGTTTCGCCCGCCGCAAGCTCTGGGGTGCGGTGTCAGCGGTTGTCCTCGTCGGCATCGTCACCGCCGCCGCGATACTGCGCGCCACCGGGCCTGACGCCGCCGCACCGAACGCGCAGGTCACCACATCGCCACCACCACTGCCACCCGCCACATCGTGGGGTGTCCACAGCTTTGTCGCCGATGCATTCTCGGATTTACTGCCGCGCTTTCACTTCGGTGTCGGCTATCAGGAGCTGAGCCTGTGCTTCATGTTCGACGGCAAGGGCGACATGGCGTCGCCGGACACCCCGGTGCCCATAGCGGTCATGTACTGCACCGGCAACCGGGATCCCGTGGTGGCGGTACGCATCTTCTGCAACACCGACCGATCGCGCATCCTCGCACCACCCAGCAATGATCGTGTCGAGGGCAGCGAGAAGTGGCAGCGCGGAACCGGCGGCGGAACGGTGATGTGGGGTAACAACATCGGTGTCGAAGCGGTTCGAGTCGGTTACCTACACCTGTATTTCGACGACCCGGCCCGCTGGTTCTGTCGGTTCGAGGTGAGCGGCGGCGAGTCCGGCGCCGAGTTGCGAGAACGGTGGTGGGCCGATGCGCCGCTCTGAGATCGGTTTCGGTGCGCTGCTGCTGGTGGTGTTGCTGAGCGCGTGCACAGTGCCGGGCACCGCCACGTCGTCTCACGTCGACCTGGCGACCCTCGATTACGGTGAATATCAGCACATTCCGTTGACCGCGCCGCTGAACAACGACCTGTACACCGGCAAGATCCTCGAGTCGGTGCGCCTGGGCGAGGTGATGATCAACCCGGCGCGAGCAGATCCGCTGCTGTCACAGGGCACGACCACGATGGCCGCGGTTCCGCTGCCCACTCCGACCAAGGTCTCCGGCGTACTGTCCGAGCCCAGCCGTGCCGTGCTGACTCGCCATGGGATGCTCGCCGGTTTCACCGTCGCGGGCTCCGATACGACTGAGGCGCGCAAGCTGACCATCGTGGCATTGCGCATGCCCGACGCCGACGCCGCGACCAAGGCCGCCGCCGAGCTCGACGCCGCCGACGCCGCGGTCAATGCGGACAACGTCCGGGTCGATATCCCGGAACACACAGCAGCCCAGGCACATTGGCGCCCAACCGTGCCGAGCCTGGCCGCCACGATCGCCGCCGGCAACTACGTCGTGAGCGTGCTGGTGCACCTGCCCACGATCGATCTGCCCGCGATGACAGCTCTGGCAGGCAAGACCTTCAGCGCGCAGATCCCGGAATTGCGCCGATTCGTGGCCACCCCCCGCGAGGCGCTGGCTACCTTGCCGATCGACGCGGACGGCATGGTGGCCAGAATGGTGCCGGAGAAGCCGGGCCGCTGGTCGATGCCCGCGGTCACGATGTCCGACCTCGACCGGATCGCGGGCGGAAAGATCCTGCTGCAGCCACGGGGTTTGGCGTTCGGCCCGAATGCGGCCTACCTGATGGGGTCGCGCGAATCGCGCTCGACCACAGAACGGTGGGCGTGGCTGGGCTTGGACGGCTTGCTGCGCGAACCGGATGCGGTGACCGCGCGCGCGGCGTTCGATCGCAGCAAGCGCATCATCGCGGCCGAGGGTATCCACGAATTCGCCGGCCCGGCGGGCATCGAGGACATCTGGTGCGGCAAGCAAAAGGACGGCCCCGTGTACGTGCAGTACTTCTGCAAGATTGTGCACGGACGCTACAACGCGACAGTGTTCGAGTCCAGTGAGCAAAAGGTGAGACAGAAGGCCGCGGCCCAGTACAGCCTGCTCGTACGGGCCGGGTGAGCTCGTGCCCGTAATTCTGCGCCCCGGAACAGTTTTCGCCGGCTACGTGATCGAACGTGTGCTCGGCAACGGCGGCATGGGCACGGTATACGCCGCCCGTCACCCACGCCTGCCACGCCTGGACGCACTGAAGATCCTCAGCGAAACCCACAGTGCCGAACCGGAATTCCGCGCCAGATTCATCCGTGAAGCCGAACTCGCCGCCCGCATCGACCACCCCAATGTCATTGCCGTGCACGATCGTGGCCTCGACGAGGGCGCGCTGTGGATCTCGATGCGTTTGGTCGCGGGCACCGACGCCGCGGCTCTGCTGCGCAGCGGGCTGCTACAACCACCGCACGCCGTGCACATCATCACCGAGGCCGCGGCGGGCTTGGACGCCGCACACCGGGCCGGCCTGCTGCACCGCGACGTGAAACCGGCCAACCTCATGCTCGAACCGCGCCGAGGCGAGCCCGACCGGGTGCTGGTCGCCGACTTCGGCATCGCCAAAGCCGGTGCCGACAGCACCGCCCTCACCCAGACCGGCACCTTCCTGGCCACCCTCGCCTACGCCGCCCCCGAACTGATCGCGCTGGGCCACGTCGACCATCGCGCCGACGTGTACTCCCTCGGTTGCACCCTGTTCGAACTGCTCACCGGCCGCACACCGTTCCCCAGGGAAACCCCGGCCGCGGTCATCGCCGCCCACCTGCACGAGCAGCCGCCCCGAGCCACAGACCTGAACCCCCAGCTACCGCCTGCCATCGACGCGGTGCTCGCCCGCGCGCTGGCCAAAGACCGCGACGCCCGCTACTCCACCTGCGGGGCGCTGGCCGCTGCCACGAACGTCGCCTTCGGCCCCGCGACACTCCCTACGGTCCGAACCCTGTACGGGCCGACACTGCCCCCGAATCCGAATCCTGGGCCGGGACCTGACTTCACCGGACCTGACAGGAGGCAGGCCGCCCCATCCAATCCTGCGATCAGGCTCGGCGCGCCGATACCAACACGCGCCCCTCGAAAACGAACACGGATCGCCCTCGCAACGGTCACGGTAGGCGCGGTGGCCGCCGCTGTCGGTTTCGTTGTGACACAACGTGACTCGACCGCGACCCCACCACCCACGGCGACGACCCCGGCCCCGACCACCGCCGAACAGAACTGGGGCGCACACCAATTCGTCGCGGACCCCTTTCCCGCACTGTTACCGAAGGGCCCCTTCGCCAGCGGCTATCAGGGGATCCGTTGCGCGGCGGTGGATCGCGACGGCAATCCGCTGCCGCTGGACCAACCGCCGACCCGAGTCGGCCGCCTCACCTGCAACGGCGACCGCAACCCGGTCGAGAGGGTCGCGGTGAGCTGCAACGCCGACCGGCTCGCGATCCACGACCGACCCCTCGGCACGGCGGTTGTCGACCAGGGGTGGGAGCGACCGTCGGGTCGAGGCCACATCATCGCCGAGGACCGGACGATCCGCGACAAGCCCGTCGGCCTGCTGTCGGTGACCTTCGATGACGTGCTCCGAAGCCCGTGTGTGATCTTCGTCTACAGCGATCGCGACTCCGCCCGTGAGCTGTTCGACCGCTGGTGGCCCGACGCGCCCCTGTGACTCACCACCACTGCGAGGGCCGCGCACGCTCCCACTGCAATGCCGACTCCAACTGTGCCGCAACCGAAATCAACATCGGCTCGGTATCGGCGGTGCCCATCAACTGCGCGCCGATCGGCAGCCCCGCCTCGGTGAACCCGGCAGGCACATTCACGCTCGGCCAACCCAACACATTCCACGGCCACGTGTACGGGCACGCCGCGGTGATCAGATGGTTCGTCGCACCGACACCGATCCCGTCGATCTCCTCCACCCGAGGGGCGGCGGTCGCGGTAGTCGGCGCGAGCACCAGGTCGTAATCGTCGAAGAACGACCCGATCCGCTTGTGCAGCAACGGTTCCGCCCTGCGCGCCGCGGCGAGCACGGGCCCACTGAGCACGCGCCCGATCCGCGCATTGGCCGTGGTGCGCGGATCGACGACAGCGCCCGGCATATTCCGATGCACCCGGCTGATCCCCGCCAGCGAACGCGGCAGGAACGACGCCCCGATCATCAACCCGTAGTGCAGGTTCGTCACCGTGACGGTGTGCCCGAGCGAGCGCAGGGTAGAAGCCACCGAATGCACCGCCGCCGCGATCTCGGGATCCAGCGCGGTCTTGCTCGCGGTGTACGGAATGTTCAGCGACAGTGCGATTCTGAGCTTTCCGGGATCGCGCCCCACCGCTGCACTGGCATCGATCGGCGCGGGCTTGTGCGTATCGCCGTCATGCGAACCGGCCGCGACGTCCAGCAGCAACGCCGCGTCCCGCACGGTGCGCGCCAACGGCCCGTTCACCGTGAGCCCGTTGAACGACTCCGCCAACGGCCACGTCGAAATCCGTCCACGCTGCGGCTTGATCCCCACCAGATTGGTCCACGAAGCCGGGATCCGCACCGACCCCGCCCCATCCGAACCCAGTGCGGCAGGCACCAATCCGGCCGCGACCGCCGCCGCCGACCCACCCGACGACCCGCCGGGCGTACGCGTGCGATCCCACGGATTGCGAGTGTGCCCGAACGCGTCCCCACTGGTGAACGGCAGCTGTCCCAATTCACAAGTATTGGCCTTACCCACGATCACCGCCCCCGCCGCGCGCAACCGACGCACCGATTCGGCATCCGCGGTTTTCGGCGCGAACTGCCCACCACACCCGAACGCGGTGATCTCACCGGTGATGTCGGTGTCGTCCTTGACCGCGATCGGCACACCGAGCAACGGCAGTCGCACGCCCGCGGCCAGCCTGGCATCAGCCTCGGCGGCCTCCTTCAGCGCCGCCTCGCGACGCACCACCCGGAAAGCGTTGAGCGTGGGCTGCGAACCCTCGATCCGATCCAGCGCCCCGGTCACGGCCGCCACGGAGGAAATGCTGCCGTCGGCGATAGCCGCGGACAGTTCGGCAAGGCCGAGATCGGCCGAGTGATCCGGCACGATGCGGTCAGGCGCAGACATGTGAACTCCGTCTCTGAAAAGTAAGTAGCTCGACCGTAACGCGAACCTGGTCACCCGTCCACATCCCCTAGGGTGGGTATTTCCGGCAGGCACCGCGTCACGTGTCCGTGACGGCGGTGTCGGGCCCGCATGGAAGACTGGGCCCGTGCGTTTGTATCGGGATGAGGCGGTGGTGGTTCGCCAGCACAAGCTGGGCGAGGCCGATCGCATCGTCACGCTCCTGACCAGGCAACATGGCCTTGTTCGGGCGGTGGCGAAGGGGGTGCGGCGCACCAAGTCGAAGTTCGGGGCGCGGCTCGAACCGTTCTCCTACATCGACGTGCAACTGCACCCCGGCCGCACCCTGGACATCGTCACCCAGGTCATCACCGTGGAAGCGTTCGCCGCCGACATCATCGACGACTACGGCCGCTACACCACCGCGTGCGCGATCCTGGAAACCGCCGAACGCCTCGCCGGCGAGGAACGCGCACCCGCTCCGAAACTGCACGTGCTCACCGCGGGCGCCCTGCGCGCCATCGCCGCCAAACAGCGCCCGCACGAACTGATCCTGGACGCCTACCTGTTGCGCGCCATGGGTTTCGCCGGCTGGGCCCCCGCGCTGGACGAATGCGCCCGCTGTGCCACCCCCGGCCCGCACCGCGCCTTCCACGTGGCAGCGGGCGGCGCGGTCTGCGTGCACTGTCGCCCGCCGGGCGCGAGCACGCCGGTCACCGGGGTGCTCGATCTGCTCGTTGCCCTGCTGAAGGGGGAGTGGGCCTACATCGAGACCGTCCCCGACAACGTCCGCCGCCAGGCCAGCGGTCTGGTCGCCGCCCACCTGCAGTGGCACCTGGAACGTCAGCTGCGCACGTTGTCGATGGTCGAGCGGTCCGTCGCCCAGCCTGTCGTCGCCGGCTGATCGCACAGATCCCGGCGTAATCACGCACTTCGCACGCGCTCAGTCAAAATACTGATTGCTCGGCCGCGAATTGCGTGATTACGCCGGTCGTGGACCGCCCTCCGGCCCACACCCGACGATCAGGCAGGATGGACGCCGTGATCCTGCGTCGTGACCCCGCCCCCGCGAGCAAGGCCGGCCGCACCGTGCGCCCGCCGTCCCAGCACCCCTCCGGCGCGCGTCCGCCCGCGATCCCGCCCGAGCTCGTGCCCACCCACGTCGCGCTGGTGATGGACGGCAACGGCCGCTGGGCCCAGGAGCGTGGCCTGCCGCGCACCGCCGGTCACGAACGCGGCGAGGCCGTGCTCATGGATTCGGTCGAGGGCTGCATCGAGATGGGCGTCAAGTGGCTGTCGGCCTACGCCTTCTCCACCGAGAACTGGCGCCGCAGCCCCGACGAGGTCCGCTTCCTGATGGGCTTCAACCGCGACGTGATCCGCCGCCGCCGCGACGAGATGCACGAGATGGGTGTGCGCGTGCGCTGGGCCGGTCGTCGACCGCGCCTGTGGCGCAGCGTGATCAAGGAACTCGAGGTGGCCGAAGAGCTCACCAAGGACAATGACGTGATGACGCTGACCATGTGCGTGAACTACGGTGGTCGCGCCGAAATCGCCGACGCGGCAAGAGAAATCGCGCGTCGGGTGGCAGCGGGGGAGATCGACCCGGAGAAGGTCGACGAGGCCACCGTCGCGAAGTACCTCGACGAACCCGACATGCCCGACGTCGATCTGTTCCTTCGCCCGTCCGGCGAATTCCGCAGCTCGAACTTCCTGATCTGGCAGGCCGCCTACGCCGAATTCGTCTACCAGGACACGCTTTTCCCCGATTTCGATCGGCGTAACCTGTGGGACGCGTGCCTGGAATACGCCAAGCGCGATCGTCGCTTCGGTGGCGCCAAATGAGCGACGGAGCACATGTGGTCACCCCCGAGATCGACCTGCAGGCGCGCACCGGTGCCTGCCTGCAGATGCAGGAGATCGACGTCCGCGTCGACGCCGACGGATCGCTGGGCTTCGAATACGACGGTGCCCTGTGCTCGATTCGCGCGGTCACCCTGGCGCCGGGCCTCACGGTCTTGTCGCTGACCAGCGTGCTGGCGTGGGATCGGCCGTTGAAGCCGCAGCTGTACAAGCGAGTTGCCGAGCGTAACAACGAGATTCAGTTCGGCTCGGTCACCCTGATCGCGCGCGGCAAGCTCGGCGACGTCATCCTGCGCTACACGTTCCCCGCCGAAGGCCTCGACGACACGGCGCTGACCACGATGCTGCTGCTGGCGCTGTCGGGCGCGAGCAAGGCCCGCCAGGGTTTGCTCGCGCCGTAGCGCTAGTTGCTGGGCTTCCAGGTGATCTTGCCGCCCTGGAAGTCCTGGGCTTTGCCGCCCTGGTAGTCGTATTCGTCGCTGGTCGGGTAGCCGTATCGGCCCGTCACCCCGCCCGCGCGGGTCCAGTCGGCCTGGATGCTGCCCCATGTCGCGTGCGCGCCGGTCTTGGAGCTCCAGTAGATGGCGCCGGTGGGGAACATCGTGAACTGTCCGTCGCCCTTGCCCGTGGCGGCCACGTCGGTGAGCGGGAAGCCCAGCGGGCTCGACTCCCAGCCCAGCGCCGCCCACTTGTCGCGGATCGGGCCGCTGATCTGGTGTGCGCCGGTGCCGACCGACCAGTAGATCGAACCCTTCTGGAAGTGGTTGAAACGCCCGCCTGCCGCGGGCAGCTCGCGCGTGACCGGGTAGCCGAGCTGGCCCGATTCGTTGCCGACCTGCGCGAACTTGTCACGGATCTGCCCGGCGACGGTGTTGGCGTTGGTGTCGGGATGCCAGTAGATGGCCGCGTTGTTGCCGAAGGTCTGGTACTTGCCACCCGCGGCCGCATCGGATTCGGGGGAGGTGGGCTCGCCCAGTGCCGGGCCGCCCGCCTGGTCGTATTCGATCTCGATCGCCCCGCCCACCTCGAATCCGCCGATCATCCGAGCCTGCGCGGTGCCTGCCATGGCCGCGGTGACGACGGTGGCGGCCGCGAGGGCGGCGAGGACGGTTCTTCTGTGCAATGCCACAGGAAACTCCCTGGTCGGATCGATGTTCGAGGGTTCCGGCGACGATCACACCGGGACCGCGTCCGAACCTACCCGGTACCCGGCACCGAAAACAGTGAGCTTTCTAACCTTCACGTCCCGCACGAGCGTCAGGCGTGATCGGCAACAGCACCTCGAACCCGCGCGCGAAGTCGTCGGGCGACACGTCGCCCAGCAGTAGGTGTTGCAGGATGAAGCCGGGCAGCATCCCGATGATCGTCTTGGCCAGCGCGTCGACGTCGGCGTCGGCCGCAATCCAGCCCAGCTCGCGCATCCGTATCGCGTATTCCACCCAGAGTTCGCGCATGGCCGCGATGCCCTCGCTCACCGGCAGACCGGCCTCGGGCTGCACCGTGGCCAGCGCCCACACCTGCGGTGCCAGCCGCAGGGGGCCGTCGGGTCCACTGCGCTTGACGACCTCGGTGGTCAGCAGTCGGATGACCTCGGCGGGCAGCGGCGGGTCGTCGGCGCGGATGATCTCGGCCAGCCGGGCGCGCAGCGGCTTCATCGTGTGTACCACCAGCGAGCCGATGATCTCGTTCTTGCTGGTGAAGTACCGATAGACCGCGCCTGCCGACATCCCGGATTCGGTGAACACGTCCTGCATGGACGTCTCGTGGAACCCCTTCCTGGCGAAGCACAGTTGCGCGGCGTCGAGGATCTGCTGCCTGCGACGTTCCAGGTGTTCTTCGCTGACTCGGGGCATGGCTCCAACGTAAAACGAATATTCGTTCTTGACAAGCCCGCGAGGGGGTGTCACGGTAGAACCACCAAAAAGAACGAACATTCGCTTTAAGGGGAGAACCGCCATGACGATCACCCGCCGAGCCATCGCTCTCGGCCTGGCAGCAGCCGCGATCCAAGCACTGATGCTGATCGCCTTCGCCTGGCCCACCGTCAACCTCGCCCCCCGCGACCTCCCGATCGCCGTCGCGGGCCCCGCCTCCACCCAACTCGCCCAACAGCTGCACCAGCGCAGCCCTGAAGCCTTCGAGATCACCACCGTCGTCGACGCGGACGCCGCACGAAAAGCGCTGGCCGACAACGAGATCTACGGCGCGATCATCACCGGCAACGGCGCACCCCAGGTCCTGGTCGCCTCCGCCGCCTCACCCGCGGTCGCACAGCAACTCACCGCGGTGGCCCAACAACTCAGCGGCCTGCCCGCCGCCCAGGTCACCGACGTGATCGCCACCGACCCCGACGACCCCCGCGGCGCCGGCTTCGGCTCGATGGTCCTGCCGCTGGTCATGTCCGGCATCGCCGCGGGTGTCCTGCTCACCCTGCTGATCCCCGCCCTCGGCTCCCGCCTGGCAGGCCTGGCCACCTTCGGCATCGCGGGCGGCCTGCTCAGCACCCTGATCTTCCACACCTGGCTGTCGATCCTGCCCGGCTCCTACCTGGCCCTGGCCGCCATCGCCGGCCTGGCTTCCTTCACTGTCGCCGCCACCATCGTCGGCCTGGCCGCCGCCATCGGCCGCCCCGGAATCGGCCTGGGAGCCCTGACCATGCTCCTGATCGGCAACCCCTTCTCCGCCGCCACCTCAGCCCCTGAACTGCTCCCGCAACCCTGGGGCACCCTGGGCCAACTCCTCCCACCCGGCGCCGCAGCCTCCCTCCTCCGCTCGGTCGCCTACTTCGACGGCGCAGGCGCGGCAGGCCCCCTCGCGGTGCTACTCGTCTGGGCCGCAACAGGTCTCGGTTTGCTCGGCCTCGCAGCACTACGCTCCCGCAGCACAGTCCAACCGGCCACCACCCCGGAGCCGGTAGCCCTACCCGCCTGACTCTCCCTGCAAAGATGCTCCGCACGAACAACATTCGTGCGGAGCATCTTCGTTATGTTCCTCTCTTCGGTTGATACCACTGCCCGACAACGAGTTTCGACAACCACCCGAACACCGCGAACACCGTGACACCCAAACCGGAAGCCGCGAGAATCGCGCCGAACAGCTGCGGTGACTGCAACCGCGCCCGGTAGATATCGATCACCACGCCGATCCCCGGCTCACCCTGCTTGAAGAAGAAGTCCCCGACGATCGCCCCGACCACCGACAGACCCGCCGAAATGCGCAGACCGGCGAAAATGGCAGGGGTTGCGGCCGGGAACTCCAGTTTGCGCAAACGGGTGAACGCCCCGGCACGCTGCAAAGTGAACAGATCGCGGTGCGCCGAGTCCACCGATTGCAACCCGAACAGGGTGTTGGACACGATCGGAAACAGTGCGATGAGCACACAGACCAGCACCCGCGCACCGAACCCGAAGCCGAACCAGAACCCGATCAGCGGCACCAACGCCAGAATCGGAATACATTGCAGCACCACCGCATACGGGAACAGCGCGAGTTCGGCCCAGTGGGTCTGTGACATCACGATCGCCCAGGCAATGCCGACCGCGGCCGCGATCGCCAGCCCGGTGAGCGCCACGACCGCGGTGCGGCCCAACGCTTCCCACATCTGTTCGGACTGTCCGCCGAACAGTCCCTTGCTGACCACCTGATGCAGCGGTGGCATCAGGAACCGGCGGGCGGGGTCGAGCACGACGTAGCTGACGAAGTACCAGCAGCCGATGAGGGCGACCAGCACGGTCACCGGCGCGACGATGCGCGCCGGTGGCCGCAGTGAGCCCCGAGTCACGGGGTTTTCGCCAATCCGATTGCCGGGTCGATGAATTCGTTGGTCGCGACCTTGCCGGGGGTCAGTCCGGCGGGGATGGTGACGCCTTCGGCCTTGTAGATCGGCGTCGCGATGTCCATGATCGTCTGAACCCGCGCGGTATCGAAATCGCCGACGGTGGGGTTGGGGCCGTTGCCGACGATGCCCTCGGACACCATGGATTTCACCGCGAAGTCGGCGTTGTTCTTGTCGTAGGTCCACCCGGTCGCGAAACCGGCGACGGAGTCCACGATCACCTTGTTCGCCGCGTCCGGCGCCGCCAGGAAGTCGACCATGCTCTGCTGGATCACCGGCACCAGCTTCTTCAGGCATGCCGAGTAGCCGGCGAGGTCGCCGCCACGCACGGCCAGCGTCGACTTGTAGGTGGGGAAGCCCGCGTCGGCGACGAGTTGGTAGGCCACCGGCTTCTTCCACTGCGGGACCTGGTTCTCGTACACGTACGGTTCGGTGCTGGCGAAACCTTGCTGCGCGGCCTTGCCGCCCTCGGCGACGAAGAACGACGGGGTGCCGTCGTAACTGGCGTCCACCTGATCCTTGTCGAGGATGCCCGCGCCGACCAGGTAACTCATGTAGGCCTCGCCCTGGAAATACATCACCTTCGCCTTGGCGGCTTTGAGATCGGCGATGGTCTTGACCTGCGGGTAGGTCGCCGGATCCCACATGATCATCTGCGGGTTCTTCTCCAGCGGCGCGAACACGCTCACCGTCGGCGCGGTGTCCGCGGTGGCCACGGACTCCTCGAGGTCGATGAAGCCCAGCATGATGTCGCGGTCGGCGTACATCCGCGAGGAGACCGGCTGGAATCCGATTGCCGGTCCGCCCGAACGGATTTCGAGGTCGACCCCGGTGTATTCGCCCTTGGCGAACAGCGGACCGATGGTGGACTTGTTCGCGGCGTCCACCATGGGCTGCTTGCTGATCAGGTTGTAGAGGTAGCCGAATTCGGCTTCAGGATTCCAGCCGCTTTGCACCACGATCTTCGCGGGGCACACCTCGCGCAGATTCACCGAGCCGATCGGTCCGTCGTAGGCGGCGGTGCTTTCGGTCGATCCCGAACAGGCGCTGAGAACGCTTGTGGCGGCGAGGATTACCGCCGCGATGACCAGTTGTGCCTTCATGCGCTGCGCTCCGTGCTCGTGGTGGAATCGGTGAGCCGGTAGGTCCAGCCCTTGTTCGGCAGCGCCGTCGACCGAGTGACCTCGTCGTCGCGCTGATCATCTGACTTGCCCTGTGCGAGTAGCCCATACGGGTCGGCTCGGCGTTTGAGTTCGGCCTCGGCGCGCGACCACGGCTTCATTCCGCTGGCCCCCAATGTCGGGGTATGCATGTTGACCACCGACAAGCCGGCCTCCTGCAGCCGGGTGGTGATCGCGGCCATGTGCTCCTGGCCCTGGAACGACCAGATCGGCGAACCCTGCGCGGCCAGACCGCCGTCGAACCGCTTCATCTCGACATGGGTCGGCCCGAGCTCGGCACCGAAGTCCTGAGCAACCTGCGTAATAGACTGGGCCAAGCCTTCTTTCGGGTACATCGCGAGCAGATTGATGAGGCTGCGGTCCACGCGCTGGAAGTGCATCATGGCGTGTCCCCAGGTGAACTCGTAGAGGGGAACGCCGTACGGACCCGCGCCTTCCCTGCCTCGATGCCGCACAGCACCACAGGATTCGGTGATGAGATCCTCGACTACGGGCAAACTCTGCTCCGCGGCCATCAGCAGCACCATCGAATGACCCTCGGGCACAAAAGGTGCCAAGTCCGGGTAGTAGGTGGGTAGCGGATCCTGTTGCACCGACACCAGCTTCTTGAGAACGCCCTCGCTCTCGCACACATCGACCGAAAAGCGCACGGCCTGAGCGAATTCGGGGAATGAGATCACCAGTTCCTGCCAGTGCCAAGCGGGCGCGGTGGGCAGTTCGACCTCGGTGATGATGCCGTTCGCACCGTAGGCGTGGTGCACGATATTGACTGCGGCACCGGTCAATTCGATGAGCTGCGGTTCCTCCTCGACGGTCATCACCTCGATCGCGGTGATATTGCCCCGGTCGCGCAGGATGCCCCACTGACAACTGCCGACGCCGGCATGCCCGCCCGCGAGATAGCCGCCGACGGTGGCATGCGTGGCGGTGGAGGGATGCATACGCAACTCCCACCCCGTGGGGCGGATCGCGGCGTCGATATCGGCGATCAGGGTGCCCGCGAGCGCGCGCACCGTGCCTGACCCCTGTCCGATGACCCCGGCGATGCCCGTCACATCGATGACCGCGCCACCCGACAGCGGCACGCCCTGCCCGAACTGCCCGGTGCCGCCGCCGCGCACGGTGATCGGAATCCGGTGTCGCGCACAGGAAGCCACCACCGTGCGTAGCTCGTCCTTGGATGTCGGGGCGATGTAGATGTCGGCCAGGTGCCCGCGCATCACCTCGCGCAACAGCGGGCTCTGTGCGAAACGGTCACGGCTCTTGGCTCGTAGTACTCGCTCGTCCACGGAATGCCGGATCTCGCCGATGTCGGCTACCAGGCTTTCCAAGGCTGAGGAATCGATGGTCGTAGTCATCTATTCGGCCTCCCTCACGGTGCTAAAACGTTTTGGCACCCGCCTGGGCAAGCCTGCGCCGCCCAGATTTCTGCCGCGTGAACCCCGTTTACGATGTGGTTGCGAAATCGATTTGGCACCGCCGGGTACAGTTCGAGGCACGGCGTTCGCGACGGTGAGGAGCACTCGGTGGCCAGATCCCGCCCCACAATTCGCGACGTGGCCGGTGCCGCGGGCGTTTCGGTCGCCACGGTGTCGCACGCACTGAACGACAAGGGGCGCTTGGACATTCGCACCCGCGAACGTGTCAGGCAGATCGCCACCGAACTCGGCTACAACCCGAATCCGCGCGCACGGGCGCTACGCACCGGGTCCGGCAACACGATCGGCATCGTCTCCTCGCTGATCGTGGACGGCACGCCCGGTCACGACAGCACCATGGACTGGTACATGCGCACCGCCGTCGCCGCCGCCAACGAATGCCTCGCCCAGGGCTACGCGCTCACGCTGGTGCCACCCTCGGACCAACAGAACTGGGCACAATCGCTGGCCGTCGACGGTGCGCTGCTGGTAGACCCCGACCACGACGACCCCGCCATCGCCGCCTTGGTCGCGCGCGGACTGCCGGTGATCGTGATCAGCGGCGACGCGACCCGCGACGACGTCACCACCGTCACCCTGGACCGGGCAAGCGCCGTCTCCTGCGCGATGCGCCACTTCGCCGCCCGCGACCGCGTCAACCCCGCCCTGCTGGTCGAATCCAGCGGTCGCCAATCCGCCGAGGGCACCCGCCTGGCCTTCGTGGCGTGGTGCGCCGAACGCGGAATCACCCCCCGCGTCGCCGTCGCACCCGCCGCGGACGCGAAGTCCGCGGCCGGTTACGCGGCAACCCTGGACCTGCTGCGCAACCACCCCGACACCGACGCCATCTACTCCCCACTAGACCTGCTGGCCCACGGCGCCGCGGCCGCCCTCATCGCCGCCGACCGCACCGACGTAGCCCTGGTCACCGCCGAAGGCATGATCGCCCGCCTGAGCAACCCACCCATGACCGCCGTCGACACCAAACGAGAACTCCAAGCCGCCACCGCAACCCGCATGCTGATCGCCCAACTCCGCACCGGAATCCGCCCACCCTCCCAAATCTTCACCGCAGACCTGATCGTCCGCGACTGAACATTGCCGGCAATATGAGGAATATTCCGATCATCGGATTGGCGTGCAGCATCGAGGCTCTGGAACCGATCCTGATTGCCAACCTAGGCGCCGACGATTACCAGCTGATGGCCGAATCGACCGTTACGGCTCGCGATGGCAAAGGCGGCGAATGGCGTGGCGACGACCCCGCTGCGATCGGTGACGTCCTGACGAGGCTGATGGATGGTCGAACAATAGAGAATGCAGTAATCGGCCCAGATGGTTCGCTGTCGCTCGACCTGGATTCAGAGGCAGGGATATCCTTTCTTCCCGATCCGGACTATGAGTCGTGGTGGATTGTCGGCAAGAACGGATTCCGCGTGGTCTGCATGCCCGGCGGAGGGTTGGCTGAATGGGGATGAAGGTTCCGCACTAGAGGCACAACAGTGTTGGACGGTTGATCACCACGCTCTCACGCAAGCATTTCGCGAGTAGGGTCCGCCGTGAGGGCGTGGTGATCTTGATCTAGACGTGGCGGGCTAGGTCGCCAGTTCGTACGAGGTGCTTCGGCCGCTCGAGTCGGAGCGGCGTAGGACTCCGAGGGTGATGAGTTCGTTGATGTCGCGGAGGGCGGAGGGTTGGGACGTTTTCGTGATGATTGCCCATTTTCGGGTAGTCAGTTTTCCGTCGAAACCGTCCAGGACTCGGTTGAGCATATCGATCTGGCGGGGGTTCATCGCGGTCGAATGCCAGGTGCGCCAGAAGGTGGATTTCGTGAGGGCAGCGTCGATTGTGTTGTCGGCGGCGTTGATCGACTGGTGTAAGGCGTCGAGGAACCAGAGCAGCCAGGCGGTGACGTCGAGATTGCCTCGTTGAGCGCTTTCGAGGACGGCGTAGTAATTTTTGCGGTCGCGCTGGATCTGGGCGGACAGGCTGTAGAAGCGGCGGGGGCTGTTTTCGGCACGGGCGAGGGCGAGATCGCCTATGGCGCGGGCGATTCGGCCGCCGGCAATCGCTGCACTGCCAACCTCCGATGCGGGCGTTGTCGCCCTGAACCGGACTTGGACGGTTGATCATCACGCTCTCAGCGTGGTGTTTCGCGCGTGCGGCCACGGTGAGAGCGTGGTGATCTTGAACTAGGTGGGATGGTCATCTGGTGGGTTGGTCGTCGGCGCCGAATTCTTGGTGGTAGCGCTGGGCTCGGGTGAGCATTCGGCGGATGCCGGCGACCATGCGGTCGGCGGGGAGGGGTTCGGCGATGATGGGGTCGCCGGTTTTTACGTAGTAGCGGCCGTCGGGGTAGTCCATCCACCAGAAGGTGCGGGCGGGGGTGGGGCGGGCGTCTATGGCGGGGCCGGAGTGGGCGGAGATTTCGCCGAAGGCTTGGCGGGGGCGGTGGAAGATGCGGTTGAGTTGGTCGGCGGAGCTCAGGCGGCCTGCTCGGTATTCGAAGTGGTCTTCTTCTTCGGCGAGTTGGTCTCGACGGACTTCGATCGGGGGTTTGGTGCCCGGTTTGGTGCGGGGGAGGGCGGCGACGGCGAGGGCGGCCACCTGGTCGGGGGTGCAGTAGGTGAGGGTGACGTCGGCGCCGGTGCCTTCGTCCGCGCCCGGTGCCTGGGTCAGGGTGGCGCCTTGTTCGCCGCGGATCGCGCCGTGGAAACGGATGATGGACGAGTTCTCTTGGCCTACATGGCCTTTGGATTCGACTCTGGCTTCGGGGTCGAGCAGGACCATCAGGGCGCGTTCGACCGCGGGGTCGTACTTGCGGAGCAGACTTTCCACGGCCTGTTCGCGGTGCTGCTTCAGATCCTCGAAATCGGCTATGTCGGTGCGGTATTGGAGGGGATAGGGGAGGCGATCGCGGCCGTAACCGGACCACAGGATCTCGAACTCGATGCCGGTGAATTCAGCTCGATGCACTGTCGTCGTCTCCGCCGATTACGGGGGGCACGGTCCTGAGGTCGTGGATGCCGAGCAACAGGTCGCTGTTTTCCTGGGTGATCAGGTAGTCGGGGATGCCCTTGGAACGGTCCTCGTCGGAGTTGCCGCGGCCTGCGCCGGGGGCGCCCATGCCGCCCATTCCTGGTGCGCCGCGGCCTGATCCGGCGCTGCCTGCGCGGTTTCCGGCGGCTGCGGCGGCTGCTGCCGCGGGGGACTGGGTGCCGGGGACGGCTTTGCCGGGGGTTGCGGCGCCGGCGCCGCGTGGCGTGCCGCCGCCTGGGCTGCCGCCGCCGGGCCTGCCGACACCGGGGCTGCCGACACCCGGGCTACCTGCGCCTGGAGTTCCCGCGCCGGGCGTTGTTGCGCCAGGGCTCGTTGGTGTGGTGGCCGTGGGTGTGGTGGATTGCGGTGTTGTGCTTTGGGGTGTGGTGGCGCCGGGGTCGGTGGAAGTCGGTGTGGCGGAGGAGGGTTCGGTGGCGGGCTGGCCGGTTGCGGTGCCGTCGCCCGGTGTGCCCGTCGGCTGGCCGGTGTTGCCGCCGGTCGAACCGCCTTGGCTGCCACCGGTATTCGTGTCGCCGTTGGTGCCGGGACCACCCTTGTCGCCGGTGATGGTCGGGGCGGTCGGGAGGAAAGGGACGCCGGTGTCGGTTTGGCTGGCGACCTGGCCGTAGACGGTGCGCAGGATTCGCCGCGCTTCCTCGGTGGCCTCGGTGCGGTTGTGGTCGTCGACTTTCATGACGCCGTCGTCAGGCAGGGACTTGTTGGTGATGTTGGCGCGTTCGGTGAGGCCGGGCATCAGGGCCTGGGTCTGTTCGATTCCGGTGCGCATCTCCATCAGTTTCCAACTGATCGCCGTTGCGGCCTGGGAGAGCGGGATGGATTTCTCCGCGTAGTTGCTCACCGCCTGCACCGCGGCGTCGGCCGCCGCACCTGTCCAGCCGCCGTGGCCGTTCTGGCCGGTGATGGTGCGCGCGAACTGCTGGTTGAACCCGACGAACGTGCCCATCAGCGCGCCACCGATATTTCCCCACGCGGTCACCGCGTCGTCGACCAGTTGCGGTTTCATCGCTGCCACCGCTGCCTGCATCTGTTCCAGTGTCATGGTGTCGAAATTGTCGGGCGTGGTGATGTGCGGTGGTTGGGTGTCGCTGCCGAAGATCGTGGAGTATTTGCCGGCGTCCTGATGGGCGTAGATCTTGGACCGTTCGGCGTTCCACTGCTCCTGCGCGGCGATCACCTTCGCTTTGTAATCCTCGTACGTCACCCGGGTTCTCCCATCGCGGCGATCCTGGCGGCGGCCGCTTCGTCCTGGGCGACGAAGTTCGCAATCGCCTTGGCGACAACCTCTTTCGCGGTTTTGACGGCCTCGATGTGCTTTTTGAGGACTTCGTCCAACGGGCGATCGCCTCCCGATGCGGTCAGGGAGAACTTCCGCTCCAGCGTCAGACTCGAGTTGAACGAGCCGAAGCCGGAGATATTGCGGACCTGGAGAACTTGGGCGAAGACCTCTTCAAGACGATCTAGGTGGTCATCGCACACCCTGTCCAGATCCTTGCCGGTTTCGGGATCGAGCGAGAGTTGACCGGCTTCTGCCTGGACCAAGAGGCGATTCCACTCGCCAGGATCGATGCTCAACAACATTTGCTCGCCTCTCAGTTCGCAGGGAGGTATTGGGCGAAGCTGTCGGTAAGGCTGCGTACTTCTGGGCATGGGGCGGGTGGCGAGGATGCACTGACGCGGTTCAGCAGGCTGAACATGACCGACCCGTTCGGGACTTCAACGACCACAGCGCAACTCAAGTCGTAGGTGGCTCCGGTCGGCCGTAGCTGGAGGGCGGTGTGCGACCCCACGGTCGTCTCGGTGAAGTCGGTGAAATCCGTCCGCGCCCTGGACTCGGCGAGTGTGTGCTCCGACGACAGCATCGAGAACGAGTACTGCTTGGCCGAGTCCTGCCACGTGCACGTCTTCCAGCCGGTGAAATCGACCCCCGCGACCTCGTTCTTCCGACTGCCCACGTTCAGCCCAACCCCACTGACAGCCGAATCCGGCACAGAACACGGATCCCACACCTTCGCCTCGGGATCCACCGAAGTAGGACTCGCCGCCACACTCACCACACTCGTCGGCGCAGCAGCCGTCCCCTTCTCCCCACCCCCGCACCCCGCGACAGCCAACCCCACCGCCACGACAACCCCGACCATCCGCGCCGCACTACCTCGAACTGCCATACCTTCGTCCCTCCCACAGAACCGGTGCTCGCTCATGACGTCCACGCTCCCGAGATCGTAGTCACGCTGATGTGCATCGCGAAAGCTCATGCACTACTCCGCCGTGCAGGGTGCGGACGAGTACAGCGTGAACTCGATCTCGCCGCGCACGGTCGTGTTCTGGCTGCTGTACACGGCGAACCCTCGCGAATCGCGATACACCCTGCTCGCCGGGTCGGCACCGGGCATCCCTGCCTGCCGGGTAAAACCGCGTGCTGTCATCGCTTCGAGGTTCGCCAACGCCTGGTCGATGTACTCCTGCGACGGGTTCCGTTGAACCTCTTGGTAATTCGGCGTCCACGGTGGACCGTAGCTCTTCAGCGTTTCCGGGTCGGTGCGGCATCCGTTGCCCAACTGCACCGAGCTGACATCGACAGAGCGTGTTTTCGGCGAGATCAGCTCGAAGTTGTCGGCGACGATCTGGGTGGCCTCGGGAACTCGTAGGTCCGAGGCGGTCGCGAGGCGGTCGTTCGACGGGCCCTCGGTGATGAACGCCGAGCAACTCGGCAGGATCAGGATCGCGCCGATAAGCAGAATTGTTCTCATTTGACGTCGATCCGTGTGCCCAGTTGCGGATTGTCGGTGATGCGCGGGTTCGCGTAGGGGTTTTCGACCCCGAACAGTTCCTTCTCGGTGGTGGCCCAGCCGGCGTCGAACGCTTCCCTGCCGCCGTTGCCGTTGTCGCCCAAACCGACATCCACCCACTCGGTTTCGATCCCGCGTTCCACGTATGCGGTCGCATCTGTTCCGGCGATGACGCCGACGATGTTCTGGAACGCGGTCGACGTGGGGTCGTCCCAGTATTTGCCGTGTCCGTCGGAGCCGAAGACCACCTCGCCAACGATGTGGCCGTCGATGTTCTTGCCGTAGAACCCGGTATCGAGCCGGGTCACTCCCGGTACCTCATCGGGATCGCCACCGAGAACTTCCGACGCGTGCGGATTTCCGGGGAGGTGAATCCCACCGGGAATGGTCAGCCCGCCCTCCGGATAGGACTGCACCACACCGATCAGATCGCCTGGCGCGGTCATGGAATAGCGCTGAACATTCGCGTTCGGATTGTTCCACCCACCGTCGAACACACCGGTTCCCGCCGACGAGGCGTGCAGCACACGGTCGGCCCGCAGGCCCAACTGCTCGGCCGACCCCACGATCGAACCGCCATAGGAATGGCCCACATAGGAAACCGGTGTTCCCGGTGCCGACGCCGCGACCTCCCGATCGATCTCGCGACCGAAGTCGACAAGTCGAGGCGCCATATCTGCCGCGAAACCAGGGCTCGGCGCACCATCGGAGAGACCGGTCAGACTCTGCGGGAAGTCGCCCTCCATATAGAGAAAAATCGGGCCGTTCGTCTGGTCGGCGAGATTCCAGGCCGCCACATGGTTGGACCCCGAACCGTTGAGATTGGTGCTGGTGCCGGGCACATAGACGCCGACACCCGGTGCACCCGACTTCATATCGCCGACCATCTCGATCATTCGACCATTGCCCTCGGTGCTGAACATGACGAATTTACGGTCGACCATATCCAGTCGCGGTGTCGCCTCGGGGCCGGTCGACGCGGGCGGTTCGTCGCGAACGCCCGCACCCTCAGGATTCGGAATAGGCGACAACATCGCCTCCAACTGCTTGACCCGTGACTCATCCCGATTCGGCTTGGCCTTCTCCTGCGTCAGCGCATTGCGAATATTGATCTCATTGGCGTCGATCCGCATCACGAACGGCACCCCGTTCAAATTCCCCACCTTCTCCGGCGCCGCGATCACCACCTGACGTTGCGCTTCCGCACTCAAACCGGCCAGGAAGACAGCCCGCTCGTCCGGCGACATCGCCGCCAACTGGATCGCCACCGCGTCCGGGTCGCGGATCGAACCGTCGGCGAGGGTGATGTCGGGTTGACCGTCGCGCATCGCGCCGAGGTCGCCGACGGACTCGCGCAGACGAGCGCCGAACAGGCTGTCGAGGCGTTCGATTTCGTCCAACCCGCTGAACAGGTTGAGCTGGAAAACCCCTGCGGCGCCTTCCTTTTCGGGGTCGGAGTGGGTGACCCTGCCGTCGTCGGCGACCGTGAAGCCCTGGATGACGGCCAGGTTCCTCTGGTCCAGCACATAGGTTTTCGCGTGTTTCAAGCCCGCGCAGGCGTCGGCGGCATCGTCGGCGATGCGCAACAACACCGTGCGCACTTCGTACCCGTGGTCGACTTCCTCGTCGATGCGTCGTGCGGCCGCGTCCTTGGTCTGCCCGTGCCAACTACCGGCCGCGGAGACTGCGCGCGAGCAGTCGTCGACCGAACTCGACACAGCATCGGCATTGGCGCGGGCGGCTTCGGCGGCGCGGTGCAGCCCGTCGAGATTCCAGGTGTCCAGTTGCGGGATCGTGGGGCGCATCAGCGGGTACCCAGCTTCCCGATTTCGGCGGCGGTCTCGGCGTCGCGAGCCTGGATATCGGCGGAGAACTTGTCGACCAGGTCGGCCAGCGTGCCGTACCGCGCCGCGATGGAGTCCATCGCCTGTCGTGCCGGATCGGCCAGCCCACGCACCGCGGCCAGCACATCACTGCTCTCGCCTGCGGCCTCGCTCGTGGTCGACCAGCTCAGTCCGCTGACTTCGCCCGCCTCCCGACGCCAGGTCGTGGCCATGGTCTTCAACTGGTCGGGCTCCACGCCCAGAGTCGCGCTCACGATGTCCCCTCCTCCGATGCCGAGACGGGCCGACGGCCCCTACGTCATGGTTGGACGGGGCTCGCGCAGCGAAGGTTCCATCATGTGAGGTGAGTCACACCGATGCGGGCTCGTCGGACGAGGCGGCGGCGCGGGAGTGCGCGCAGTCGGTGCAGGTGCCGAAGATCTCGAGGGTGTGGCTGACCTCGGTGAATCCGTGGTCGGATGCGATCGTCTCGGCCCACGCCTCGACGGTGGGGCCCTCGACCTCGACCGTGCGTCCGCAATGCCGGCAGACCAGGTGGTGATGGTGGCCGCTCGAGCACTGGCGGTAGACCGATTCGCCGGTGTCGGTGCGCAGCACGTCGACCATGCTCGCGTCGGCCAGCGACTGCAGGGTGCGATAGACCGTGGTCAGGCCGATGTTCTCGCCGCGTTTGCGCAGTTCGTCGTGCAGTTCCTGCGCCGAACGGAACTCGTCGATGTCGCTGAGCAACGCCGAGATCGCGCTGCGCTGACGGGTGCTGCGGATTCCGACTTGCTTGGCGGAGTTGTTGTCTGCCAACGGTTTACCCTTCCTCGGCATGGGCGATGGCATCGACCACGATGTGCGCCAGATGATCGTCGACCAGCTCGTAGAGCACCTCGCGACCCGACCGTTCGCCGTGCACGACGCCCGCCGATTTGAGAATGCGCAAATGCTGGCTGACCAGCGGCTGCGTGACGCCCAGCGCGTCGACCAGCTCGTGCACGCAGCGCGGCGACTCACGCAACTGCAGCACGATGGCGATGCGCACCGGCGCGGCCAGTGCGCGCAGCAGCTCGCCCGCCTCCTCGAGCACCGTGCGCGCGGGCACGACGGCGGGGGCGGGGGAGTGGTACGGGGTGTGCGGATGCGCGGGCGCGGCCTCGGTCGTCATGAACCAACTCCTTAATGGAAACAGATTCCATTTTGATATGCATAATTGCGCATGTCAAATGACGCGCCGCGCGGACATCTCGGCTGCTGCAAACCCACTGGACGCGTCCCGATACGCTGGACCCACTGACGTTCGGTGGACCGCGTGCGGACCGCCGAACATTTCCGACTCGCAGTGGATGGAGAAATCTCGCGTGGCACCCAAGTCGAAGGTGGACACCGTTGCCAACCTCGCCAAGCGCCGGGGTCTGGTCTACCCGTGCGGTGAGATCTACGGAGGCACCAAATCGGCGTGGGACTACGGTCCACTCGGCGTCGAACTCAAGGACAACATCAAGCGGCAGTGGTGGCGCACCATGGTCACCAGCCGCGACGATGTCGTAGGCCTGGACTCCTCGGTGATCCTGCCGCGCCAGGTCTGGGAAGCATCGGGCCACGTGGCCACCTTCTCCGACCCGCTGGTCGAGTCGCTGCACACGCACAAGCGTTACCGCGCAGACCATCTCATCGAGGCCTACGAAGCCAAGCACGGCCACCCGCCGGCCAACGGCCTGGCCGACATCAACGATCCCGACACCGGCCAGCCCGGCAAGTGGACCGAACCGCGCAACTTCTCGGGCCTGCTCAAGACCTACCTGGGCCCGGTCGACGACGAAGAGGGCATGCACTACCTGCGCCCGGAAACCGCGCAGGGCATCTTCGTCAACTTCAAGAACGTGCAGGAGACCGCGCGCAAGAAGCCGCCGTTCGGCATCGCCCAGATCGGCAAGAGCTTCCGCAACGAGATCACCCCCGGCAACTTCATCTTCCGCACGCGCGAGTTCGAGCAGATGGAGATGGAGTTCTTCGTCAAGCCCGGCGAAGACGTGGAGTGGCACAAGTACTGGATCGACGCGCGGCTGTCCTGGTACACCGACCTGGGCATCGACCCGGAGAACCTGCGCCTGTTCGAGCACCCGAAGGAAAAGCTGTCGCACTACTCGGCGGGCACCACCGACATCGAGTACCGCTTCCGCTTCCAGGGCAGCGAATGGGGCGAGCTCGAGGGCATCGCCAACCGCACCGACTACGACCTCAAGACGCACTCGGAGCACTCCAACGTCGACCTGAGCTACCGCGACCAGGCCTCGGGCGAGCGGTACACGCCGTACGTCATCGAGCCGGCCGCCGGTCTGACCCGTTCGCTGATGGCGTTCCTGGTCGACGCGTACACCGTGGACCAGGTGCCCACCGCCAAGGGCACCACCGAGGAGCGCATCAGCCTGCGTCTTGACCCGCGCCTGGCACCGGTCAAGGCCGCGGTGCTGCCGCTGTCGCGCAACGCCGACCTGACCCCCAAGGCCAAGGACCTCGCCGCCCAGCTGCGCCGCAACTGGAACGTGGAGTTCGACGACGCGGGCGCGATCGGCCGTCGCTACCGTCGTCAGGACGAGATCGGTACGCCGTTCTGCATCACGGTCGACTTCGACACCCTCGACGACCACGCGGTCACCATCCGCGAGCGCGACTCGATGGCCCAGGAACGCATCGCCCTGGACAAGGTCGAGTCGTACCTGGCAGCGCGCCTCATCGGCGCCTGATTTCCCGGCTGTGAAGAGCCCGTACCGGTCACTCGGTACGGGCTCTTTCGTGTCAGCGGTCTGGACGGTTGATCACCAGGCTCTGACGCAAACATCGGCCGAGAAGGAAAATCCCGGAGAGCCTGGTGATCTTGATCGAGCTGCGTTGATCACAGTGCATAGCTGACGGTTTGCGTTGGCGGGTCGCTTGCCTCACGATTTTCGTTGTGCTGTGGGAACCGGAAGACGTGGTGCGGGTGCTCGACCCGTCGGAGCAACGATTTGTTCGGCATGCCACGTACACCGGGCGGTCGGTGACGGTGCGCGGGGAAGTCGACGCGGCGGCGCTGGGGGCGGCGTTCGCGGCGTTGCAGCGGGCGTTTCCGATTCTGGTGTGCCGGATCGTCGAGGACGACGACGAGAACGGGATTCTGTTGCGGCCCGGGCACATCGAGGCCGTGGGGGCGTGGGTGAGTTTCGGGGATCCCGACGTGGTGCCGATTCCGGCCGAGTCGGTGGATCCCGGTGATCAGCTGGCCTATCTGGATGTGGTTCTGGCCGAAGAGGATCGGGCTCGGGTGACGTTGTTCGTGCATCACAGCGTTGCTGATGCGGGGCACTGTGTCGAGCTGTTCTCGCGGTTGTGGGAGTTCTATACCGAGTACGCGGAGACCGGGTCCATCGTGATCCCGACGGAGGCGGACTATTCGGATGCCGGCGGGACGAAGGCGGGGACCGGTGCGATAAACAGTCCGGCTCACGGACGGGCTCGGTCGGAATATCCGGTGTCGCTGGAGGCGTTGTTGGCGGAGCGGGGGATCGGGCGTGGGGAGCGGTCGGGGCTCGAGTTGGTGACCCGTCCGCTTGCTGTCGCCGAACAGCCCGCGACCGAGCGAACCGAACCCGCGCAGCCGACGCTGGCTCGGCCCGAGCGTGTTCAGCTGGATCCGGTCGCTACCGCGCGGGTGCTCGAGATAGCACGCGCGCACGCGGTGAGTGTGAACGGGTTGGTCACTGCTGCGGTGTTGCGGGCGTATGCCGAACTGTCCGGCGCGGACCAGGTTTCGTGCGTGTACCCGGTCGATCTGCGCAGGCGATTAGACCCGCCGGTGGCCGCGGAGGCGGGCACCAACTTGGCGGGCCTGGCCGCTTACGTCGCGGACGCCGCCGACACCGAGGATCTGGTCGGGCTCGCCCGTCGGATCGGCACCAGCCTGCACAACGACCTGGCCGACGGGGTGATCGAACAGTCCGTGCTGCACTTCCCGGACTTCTACGGCCCGCATCGAATCCACAGCACGTCGGGTCACATCGCGGTGACCAACACCGGAACGGTGCCCACCTTCCGCGCGCCCGCCGGCCTGATCCTCGATGACTACGAGATCGTGTACCTGTCCGCGCACCCCCGCCCGTCGACGGGGGCGTCCGCGGCCGTCACCTTCCTCGTGTACACCTACCTCGGCAGGTTGACCATCGGCCGACTCGGCGGCGGCGCACTCGCGTCCGAACTGTTGGACGCGGTGGCCGCTGAGTTGAGCTGGTCACCAGCAGGCCAGGAAGCCGCGACCGCTTAACGCCGCGCGACGGGCTGCTGCAGTTCGGTCACCCAGCCGTTGGGGTCGGGCGTCCACGTCAGGGTGACCTCGCGGCAGGGGGCGTCGGCGCTATAACCGTTGTCCTTCACCCAGCGTTCCAGCGCTTCCCACGCCAACCCGATCCCGCTCACATTCCCGTGAAAGACCGAGGCCGCCACCTGGTCGAGCGCGGGCAGTTCGACGATCGAAAAGTCCGGTGCCGCATCGGGTTCCACGTCCACGGGCACGCACGCGTGCACGCCCACGGTCCCGTCGTCGCGCCGTTCGTACCAGGCGATCGCCGGGCCCGCGATCGGAATCCCGGCCTTCTCCAGTCGATCCGACAGGTCGCTGAACAGCGGCCCGATCACGGGACTGATCGCGTGTGGTCCGAACCCCGCAGCCCAACTGGACATTTCGGCCACGCGAACCGCTGGCACCGACTTGATCGTTACATCCTCGGACATGACGCCTCCTGATTAGTTGGTAAAGGCTGAATGCTCGGCACTACAAGCTTTTTCGAAGATCGGACACATTGATCCCGCGTCAGAATCGGCCGCCGCGGCTGACTCGACGCGAGCCCGACGACCCGCCATAAGAACCCGGCCGATAGCCCCCGCCCCGCGAACCGCCGCCCCGCGAACCGCCCATCGCGCCACGCAGAACCTCGTTCAGCAGAATCCCACCCAGCACCGCCCCGGTCTGCGAGCCACCCCCGCCGGTCATCGGCTGGCGCGATTCCCACGCCCGCACGCTGGCCTGCGCCTGCTGCAGCGCCCGCCCACCCAGATCCGCGGCCGTCTGTGCGCTGACCAGTGCGCGTGCGGGGTCGCTCTCGGCCAGCGAACGTGCCTCGTCGAGGTGACGTTGCGCTTCCGATAACCGGGTGCGCGATTCCGCGTCGACACCGCCGCGGCGAGTGGTGATGAACGAGGACGCGGCGTCGATGCGAGTGGTGGCGTCGGTGAGCGTGCGATCGAGTCGGCGTCGCAAATCCTCCACGGCCAGTTTGCGATCCGAGGCCGCGGCGATGGCTCGGTCCAGCTCGGCATCGGCGGTGACCGCGTTGTGGAACGCGCCCAGCGGATCGCTGTCCGCGTTCGTGGCATTCAGGGCAGCAGTGGCGGACGTGACCGCTGCGGCCAGATCAGGCCCGCCGAATTCGGTGAGACCGGCGGCCGAGGTGAGGTCGGCGCGCAGTTCGTCGAGGGCAGCGGGCAAACCATCGCGGGCCTGCTGGATATTGGTCGCCGCCTGGTCGACCGCATCGAGCAAGGTTTTGGCTTGACCGATGGCGCCCTCCGCCGCACGGATCGCCGCAACCGCCGCCCCCTGCTGCCCGACCGGCTGAGCGAGTGCGGCATGCGCACTGTCGATGTTGTTCTCGGCGAAGGTTATTCGCTCCGTAGCCATTCGTACGTTGTCGTGAATCGGGGCGATCACCGACGGGGGATAGGTCGAATTGAGCCGCGCCAGTTCAGCTCCGGAATCCGGCATCCGGGCAGTCAGCTCGATGATGTCGCGCGTGAGACCGTCCAATCGAGCGGGCGCCCCGATCAGTAGATCGCGCATGGCGTCGAAATCGGTGACCTGCGCGTTGAGTTCGCGATCGGCCTTGCCGGTGGTCGCGATCAATTCGATGAGCATCGCGCGCTGCTGATCCGGCGTCTCCGGAATCGAATCGTCGAGTTGCTGGCGAATGGTGAACGCCTTCGCGGTGGCGGCACGAGCGGCATCGAGCGCTGATCGGAACGGGGTCACCGCGGTCTCACCGAATTCACTGGTAGCCAACGTCAATTCCTCGGCACTGGTACGCACCGCATCGTCGATCTCGACCAGTCGTTCCCGCGACAACGCCTGCAGCGTCGGCAACGAAAGACGAGCCAACGCACCGGAATCGGTCGGATCCAAGTCCCGTGCGGTAGCCAGCTCCGCACGATCGCGATCACCACGTCGCTTGCGCGAGAACAACATCAACCCACCGGCCACCACGATCACCCCGAGTCCGAGGAGAATCAGCACACCCCACGGCACGCTGCTGCCCTTCATCTCCGAACCGATCCCCTCGGCGGTAGCGACCGCGGCCTGCGCCCATTTCTGGTCGCGCAGAGCCGGTTCCACCGAACTCGCGAACACCGAGTCCATCTCCGAATCGGTCACGCCCTCGGGAAGGTTGCCGTCCAGCCAATACCCGCGATCGTCGATAGCCACCGCCAACAGCAGATCGCGTTCGCTGAACCCCGACAGCTCGAACGTGCGCGCGGACCAATCCCGCGCCGACAGCGACCCGAACGTGCGCACATAGATCACCCACAACTTGACCTGGTGATCGCGATACAGGGTGTCGACCGCATCGAGCACCCGTTGCTCGTCGCCCCCGTCGAGCACGTTCGCGGCATCGACCACCTGCGGCCCCATCCGCTGCGGCGGCTCGGCCACCGCAGCGGGCGCGCACAGCAGACTCAACACGGCGAACACCGCACAGAGCACGGAAACCGAACGTGGGGCCGAACGCGACAGCGGCATGTGTCGAATCTAACGGTCCCCACCGACACGAACACGACATCGCGGCGCGTGGCTTCTACGATCGACCCCATGGTCTCAGTCGATCGCCAGTACACCGGTCACGTCACCCCCGGCGGAAACGCCCAGCAGCTCGATGTCCCCGGTGCCCGGATCGTGAAGATGTCGGTGGGCCCGATGGACAACAACACCTACCTGATCCAGAGCACCGACACCGGCGCCACCGTGCTCATCGACGCCGCCAACGACGCCGAGAGCATCATCGAACTCACCGCGCTCGAAACCCCCGGCCAGGTCGAGCAGATCGTCACCACCCACCGCCACCCCGACCACTGGCAGGCATTGACCGAGGTCGCCAAGACCCTCGACGTGCCCACCGCCGCCCACACCCTCGACGCTGACCACATCCCGGTCCGCCCCGACCGCCGCATCGAAGACGGCGACACCATCGCCATCGGCGACCTGACCCTGCACGTCATCCACCTGCGCGGCCACACCCCGGGCTCGATCGCGCTGGCGCTGACCGACACCGAAGGCCACACCCACCTGTTCACCGGCGACTCGCTTTTCCCCGGTGGCGTAGGCAAAACCCACAGCCCCGCCGACTTCGACACCCTGCTGTCCGACGTCACCACGAAACTGTTCGACGCCTACCCCGACGACACCGTCGTGCACCCCGGCCACGGCGACGACACCACCCTCGGCGCCGACCGCGCGGACCTGCCCGAATGGCGTGCGCGCGGCTGGTGAATCAGCCCAACGTGGCCCTGGCTCGGCGCAGATCGATCCTGTCGCCGACCAGGGGAGTGCCTTCGGCGAGCAATAACGCCAAGGCCCCGCCGTCGTGGCAGGTCGCCGCCTTGCCGTCGGCATACACCACCCGCCACCACGGCACATCGTCACCGAGCACGCTCATGGCCCGCCCCACCTGCCGCGGCCCCGCGCCGATCTGCTTCCCGATGTCCCCGTAGGTGGCGACCCGACCGGCCGGAATCGATGTCACCACCTCGCGCACATGATCGACAACACTCATGGCAACTTCGTCAGCGCGCCGCCCTTATGCAGGGCGATATGGTCTGTTTTGTCGCTTTTGATCGAATACTGCGGATCGTCGGGTGAGCAGTGATGGGTGTACCCGTGGAAGTCCACGTCATGGGTGTGTTTGTCGATGATGACCCCCGACACGTGCCCCGCCTCGGAATTCCATCGAACATGGTCACCCACCGCGAATTGCTGTGCCATCTCGTCCTCTTCGACGTACGGACCCGCAAGGACAGCCCAGTGTAGTCGCGTCGCAGGGCACGTTCACCGGACCGGAACCCGGCGGTGACCGCAGACCACGCGACGCGTCGGACCGACCTGGCAGACTGACAAACGTGAAGTCGGGTTTCTCGCGAACGTCAGCGCCCGCCCCGGATGTCAGGCATCCGCGCGGGCTGGTTTCGACGGTCTCGGTGTGGTTCGTCCGGTTGATCGCGGGTGCGGTGCTGATGGGGTTGGTGCTGGTCGCCGGGACGGCGTTTCGGGTGTGGCAGGTCGCGCGGATCGACGACTACACGCCCGCGAACGCGATCGTGGTGCTGGGCGCGGCGCAATATTCGGGCACGCCGTCGTCGGTGTTCGAGGCGCGGCTGTACCAGGCGTGGCGACTGTACGAGAACGGTGTCGCGCCCACGGTGATCACCGTCGGCGGCAAGCAGGAGGGCGACCTTTACACCGAAGCCGCTTCGGGCAAACAGTATTTGGAGGACAAGGGCGTTCCGAGCGAGAACATCATCGCCGTGGAAACCGGCTCCGACACCCTGCGCAGCATCGAAGCGGTCGCCGCGGCGATGCAGGAGCGCGACATGTCATCGGCCGTACTCGTCAGCGATCCGTGGCATTCACTGCGGACAAGGACGATGGCTCGCGATGCCGGCCTGCACGCGTGGACCGCACCCACTCGCACGGGGCCGGCCGTCTACACGAGGGAGTCGCAATTCCATGGCATCGCCCGCGAAACCGGTGCGCTGCTGTGGTATCAGCTCACTCATTTCTCGGCAGACTTCCCTTACGAGGCGGGACAGTGAGATGACCGAAACCTATACCGCGCACGACCAGGAACGCATGGTCCACGAGCCCGGCAAGACCGCGTGGCCCGGCGCCGCGGGCAAGGGGCACCGCAGCGAGTTCTCCCGCGATCGCGCCCGCGTGCTGCACTGCGCGGCGTTGCGTCGACTGGCCGACAAAACCCAGGTCATGGGCCCGCGCGAAGGTGACACCCCGCGCACCCGGCTGACCCATTCGCTCGAAGTCGCCCAGATCGGCCGCAGCATCGCCGACGGTGTCGGTGCCGATCCCGACCTGGTCGACCTGGCCGGGCTGGCCCACGACATCGGCCACCCGCCCTACGGTCACAACGGCGAACGCGCGCTGGACGAATTCGCCGACGCGTACGGCGGTTTCGAAGGCAACGCCCAGAACCTGCGCATCCTGACCGGCCTGGAACCCAAGATCCTCGACGCCGACGGAAACAGCTTCGGGCTCAACCTGACTCGCGCCGCCCTGGACGCGACCCTCAAATACCCGTGGGGCAGAAGCGGTTCCGGCACCAAATTCGGCGCCTACGAGGACGATCTCGAACGTCTGGCATGGGTCCGCAAGGACGCGCCCGACCGCAAGCAGAGCCTGGAATGCCAGATCATGGACTGGTCCGACGACGTCGCCTACTCGGTGCACGACGTGGAGGACGGCGTGATCGTGGGCCGCATCGACCTGCGCGCACTGGCCGACCCCAGCGAACAGGCGGCGCTTGCCGAACAGGGCCACGGCCAGCACCCCGACCAGTCGATCGACGCGCTGGCCGCCGCCGCGCAGCGACTGTCCGAGCTCGACATCGTGGCCGACGCGGTGCACTACGACGGCAGCTTCGCCTCCTCGGTGGCGCTGAAACGCCTCACCAGCGAACTGGTCGGCCGCTTCGCCACCGCCGCCATCTCGGCCACCCACGAACGCTACGGCGAGGTCCCGCTGCGCCGCTACGAAGCCGACCTGATCGTGCCGCCGGTCGTGGCCGCCGAGGTCGCCGTGCTCAAGACCATGGCCCTGCGCTACGTGCGCTCCGACCGTGGCCACCTGGCCCGTCAGCAGACCCAGCGCGAACGCGTGCAGGCCGTGGCCGACCGCCTGCTCACCACCGCGCCCGCCCACCTGGACGACCAGATGCTGCCCTGGTTCAACGCCGCCACCACCGAGGCCGCCCGCGTGCGCGTGGTGACCGACCAGATCGCCTCCTACACCGAGAGCCGCTTCGAACGGGTCGCCGCCTCGCTGGACTGCCGCTGAGCAGACCCGACTAGACTCGCTCACCGTGGCCGGACGAATCCCAGATCGCGATATCGCGGCGATCCGTGAACGTGTCCGGATCGAAGATGTAGTCGGTGAGTATGTGGCGCTCAAGCGCGCGGGTGCCGACTCGATCAAAGGTCTGTGCCCGTTCCACGACGAGAAATCGCCGTCGTTCCACGTGCGACCCAACCACGGGCTTTTCCACTGCTTCGGCTGCGGTGAGGGCGGCGACGTCTACAAGTTCCTGCAGCAGATGGAACACATCGGTTTCGTCGAGGCCGTCGAGCAGATGGCCGACCGCATCGGCTACCAGATCAACTACGAGGGCGGCGGCACCTCGGTGCAGCGCGACCGCGGCACCCGCTCCCGGCTGGTCGCCGCGAACGCCGCCGCGCAGGAGTTCTACGCGGCATTACTGCACGAGCCCGAGGCCGAAACCGCCCGCAAATACCTGACCGACCGCAATTTCGACGCCGCGTCCTGGCAGCAGTTCGGTTGCGGTTACGCGCCCGCGGGGTGGGACGGGCTCACAAAACACTTGCAGCGCTTGGGTTTCGAGTTCAAGGAGCTGGAAGCGGCCGGGCTGTCCAAGCAGGGCAAGCGCGGTCCGATCGACCGGTTCCATCGGCGGCTGCTGTGGCCGATCCGCAATCTCGGCGGCGAGGTGATCGGGTTCGGCGCGCGCAAACTGTTCGACGACGACACCATGCCCGGCAAGTACGTGAACACCCCGGAGACGTTGCTGTACAAGAAGTCTCAGGTGCTGTTCGGTCTCGACCACGCCAAGCGTGACATCTCCAAGGGGCACCAGGCGGTGGTCGTCGAGGGGTACACCGACGTCATGGCCATGCACCTGGCCGGGGTGAAAACCGCAGTTGCGTCCTGCGGCACCGCTTTTGGTGAAGAGCACATGCAGGTGTTGCGCAGGCTTCTGATGGACGACAACTTCTGGCGCGGCGAGATCATCTACACCTTCGACGGTGACGCCGCCGGTCAAGCCGCCGCTCTGAAGGCTTTCAGTGGCGATCAGCGACTGGCCGGACAGACCTATATCGCCATCGCGCCCGACGGTCAGGACCCGTGCGAGCTGCGTCAGCGCTCCGGCGACAGTGCCGTACGCGATCTGGTCGCGCGTCGAACTCCGTTGTACGAGTTCGTGATTCGTGGACTGCTCGCCGAACACAATCTCGACGATGTCGAGGGCCGTGTCGAAGCGTTGCGTCGCACGGTGCCCGTGGTGGCCCAGATCAAGGACAACGCCACCCGCAAGGGGTACGCGACCAAACTGGCCGGTTGGGTCGGCTGGGACGACATCCAGCTGGTCGTGCGCCGGGTCGGTGAGGAAGCCAAGAAGAACCGGATGGGCGGCAACACTGCCACGCCGCTGAAAACCGGCGCATCGGCTGCCCCCGCCCCCCGCGTGGAGGAAAGCTCCTCGGTGCGCCCCGCCCCCAACGACCCGGTCCTGTACGCGCAACGCCAATCCCTCAGCGCCGCACTGCAATACCCCGGCATCGCGGGCGTAGCCTTCGACGCCATCGACGCCGCCGCGTTCACCCACCCCGCCTACGTGGCCGTGCGCATCATGATCGCCCAAGCAGGCGGCACCGCAGCGGGCCTGAGCGGCGCCGAATGGGTAGCCGCCGTGGCCGACCACACCGACGACCTGATGATCCGCGCCCTGGTCTCCGAACTGGCCAACGAACAACTGCCCGTCCGCACCCAGAACGACACCCCCCGCTTCATCACCGGCATCCTCGCCCGCACCCAGGAAGCCTGGGTAGGCCGCCAGATAGCCGAGCTCAAATCCAAGCTGCAGCGACTCTCCGCCAGCGAGGAACCCGAGGCCTACATGACGCTGTTCGGCGACCTGGTGGCGCTGGAGCAGTACCGCAAGAGCCTTGCTGCGCAGGCTATGGGGAACGAAGGGTACGCGGCGGGGGCCTGAGCGGATGGATCGTGCTCACCGAAGAATGGTCAGACCGAAGGAATCGCGGCGCATACCGGTCGCCGTGTCTGCCCTCCTCGTCGCCGGTGCGGCAGGCTTTTTCTGGCTGCAATGCGTGTACATCGTGCTCCATTCCCGACTGTCCACCGATCCGCTGACAGACCCCCACGGCTACCAACTATTGTTCGGCACTGTTCTCTCGGTGCCCACCGCAGCGGTAGTCGCGGTTTCCGCGCCGTTCATCGTCGCCCCAGGCGCGAGCCGAGCCCGACTGATCAGGATCATGGTGGCGCTGCTGGTAGTCATTACGGCGCTGCCTTTGGTAGCGCTGCTGACGGCATGAACCGACGCGAACGGCCGAGATAGCGTCGAGCTGTTGATGTTCGCAGTGTCGCGGATAGTTGCTGTGAGGGGCTGACGGCGCTCGCTGCCTACCGATCCAACGGCCTGATCAGCTTTGTGCCTCGTCGGTGGGTGGGTTCGGCTCGGGGCGCTCGCGCTCGGTCTTGTGGCTCGCCCTCGAGGCTCGCCAACTCTCTATCAATCGCTCGGCTGACTCGGCGCAGATCTCTTCGTGAGACTCGTCTGTTCCGGGCGTGAAGCGCTGCAGGTACTCGGTGGAACCCCATTCGAAGTCCCTGCCAAGCGCTTCGTCGGTCGGCGCAGGTTGGGTGGCGGTTCGGCGCACAAGCCCGGTGACCCGCCGCGCACGCTGACCATCAGGGTGGCCTCTCTCGTCATCGATCAATGCGAAGTAGCGCACTGCGGGTTCGTGACTGTCCGGCATTTTTACTGTCCTTCAACGGGTTCGAGACTATTGACCCAACAGGACGAACGAATAGGGAATGCGCACGCCCCGCCGTGATCATCCTGAAGTCGGCGGTGGAAGTCCTGACAACCCCGCTCAGTGATGCTGCTGGCCCCGACAAACAGGGCACCGCCCGGGCAGCGGCCCCTGCCAGCGGCAATTGCTGGCAGCGATCTCATCGCCGAGGCTACGATGGTCCCTATGTCCCGCCTCGATCGCATCACCTCTGATCCGCAGATCTGCCATGGTCAGCCGGTCGTGCGCGGGCTACGGATCCCAGTGCAGAACATCCTGGAAATGATGGCTTCGGGCATGAGCGCCGAGGAAATCCTCGACGACTATCGGTGAAGGCAAGCTGTATCTGTGCGCGATCAAGGACGTGTTCTCGAACCGGATCGTGGGCTACTCGATCGACTCGCGAATGAAGGCCCGCCTCGCTGTCGATGCACTTGGCTCAGCGGTGGCCAGGCGCGGCGCGGCCGGTGACCACGTCGCTGGTTGTGTTGTTCACAGCGATCGTGGGTCGCAATTTCGATCGCGAAAGTTCGTGCGGGCCTTGAACAAACACGCGATCGTCGGATCGATGGGCCTGGTTGGCGCGTGCGGGGACAACGCCGCAATGCAGTCATTCTTCGCGTTGCTGCAAAAGAATGTTCTCGATCGTCGGCCGTGGGCAACTCGTGAGGAGTTGCGGATCGCGATCGTGACCTGGATCGAGCGGACCTACCACCGTTGTCGACGTCAGACTCGGCTCGGCAAATTGACCCCCATCGAATACGAGACCATCATGACCCCAGCAGCCCCTTCGGGCTGCCTGACCGCTGTCACCGGATCGTGCAGCAGTCCCGTTCCTGGTCATGTATCCCTCTGAGCTGCCGCGGCAAGCTCATCCGACTCGCCGTCGCAGACAGGTGTCTTGTGAGTCTCGGCCGATGATGGCCTCCCAATGTCATAGCAACCGAACAAGATATGCTCTGCCACAGGAGCGTTCGTCGGCCGTGGGTGGCGAGCAGCGGGGGCCTATAAGGCGAAAGATCGCTTGCTGCAGCCAGGACGGTCGCAAAACAGCTGACAAGCCTGTGCGACGACCCCGCTGCCCGGGCGCGGGTAGAGGTATTCGAGGTATCGGACTGTCGCTATAGGTGCTGACTGTCTCGCAGATAAGCCTTCAGGCTCACAGCGGCAATTCAGGTGCGGTGGGCCGGATTCCGGTGTTCATCGTTGTGGGTCTGACTCCGGCTCAGTTTGGGGGTGGTGTTCCTCGGGCATCGAGGCCGCTGCCGTTCCAATGCATCTCGACGGAGAAGTAGGTGGCGTCTGAGCAGGCGTTGCAGGTGCCAGGGACCTTGTACAGGAGGGCGACCGTGTCATCTGTTGTCTGCTGGAAGTCCAGCGAAGTGAATCCATGAGACTCGGGAGTGGCGGTGCCGAGGAATACACCCTTGCGGAAGAGGAGGACTTGATCAGGGGAGCTGCCTGTCGCCCCATCGATAGTGACGACTACCGCGGAAAGCGGTTTGCAGGGGTCGTAGTTTCCCTCAAAGGTGCGAGGATCCCTGGACCATGAGGCACGAGTGGTTGGCTCGATTGGCAGCATTGTGATTGCAGCGTTGATGAGCGGGGACCATAGGTCGGTGCCGCAGGTGGCCGCGACTATGTCGAACTCCCAGGCTAGGGCCTCGGTCGGTGGGCTCTGGCACGCGACGATGATTCCGGTAGAGGCGCGGCGCCCAACCGTGGGGGAGGAACAATGCCACTCGGATGTCCCGGCGTGCTCTGCATTTCCGGACCTGGGGAGGTGGCCGTATTCGTACTCTGCGTGGATACGTTTCGCACGCTCGCAGTCGACGTCCCCCCGCCGGCTGACGACATCGGCGATCCCGACCCCCGGGACCTCGATTGGGCACGAAGTCTCTGCGGGTGCCCAGCTTTTCGGCTGGGCCGCGATTGTCATGACGTTGGTGGCGACCAGGTAGTCGCCAGTGCCGTCACTGTGATACAGATTTCCACGCCGACATGCGGTCGGATCGATCTCGCAGCTGGGTGAGCGGAGCTGGATCGCCTCGCCACTACCTAGGTAGCGGGTCATGCGGGCTGCGGGTGCGCCATGCTCCGGTATCCACCGCAAGGAGTCCTCATCGAGTGTCCAGAGAGCGGGTTCTCGGTACAAGTTCGGATCAGGATCGCGTGTGGGTGAGATCTGGACGGTAGGTCGACTTTCGCCGACTTCCTGAGCTTCTCCGGTGCATCTCCGCTCGGTGAAGGTGGCGTGGAAGCGTCCGTCTGGACCTGACCAGACGTCGTCAAGCCGGAGTGCGCTCTGGCGGTCGGTGCCGAAGCCAAGGGGTCCGGCAGTGGAGACATCGGTCATGCGCGGTGAACCGTCGCCGACGATGAATGAGATCAACGGACGGGAATCGCACCTGCCGCTGCTGTTTGGTGCGTCTCCGCCATATAGGAACTTTTCGCCCATCCGTTCACCAGAAGGTGCTGTTGCGGAATGGGTTACGAGTGTCCGGGGAATCGTCTCGATCAGGCTCTGCGTGTAGGTCGGGGTCGAAATGAAGCTAAGTCGCGACATGTACGACCCCGGCGAGGTCTGGGTTGTCAGCAGTCGAAAATTGCTGCCGGATTCCAGGCTGGTCGTGACTGGGTCGCCGACATCGATCTTCACCCCCGGCGCTGGGGCCGCCAGGTCGAACCGCATGAACCCCGTTTGCCGCCCGAGGTGCGTCTGAGTTGCGACGATCGAATTGCGTTCGAAGGGGATAAGTTCCGTGCATCCAGTGCACGGTAGGCGTTGTTCTGCACCAGAGTTCGCGTCAATGTAGACAAGCTCTCTACTTTCGGCGTACGCCTGCGGAGGATTCGAAACGAATGCAACAAAGTCGCCGCTGTTGGTCCATGCGACCGGGTCGTCGTGACGGAAGACGCCAAAAGCGGTTGCCAGTACGGCGCCATCTCGGATCACGACGAACTGGCTGGGCGTGGCATACGAAAATCCGCGTGATTCACCAGCTGGGATCATCCACCTAGGAATGGACGCATCGGAGACAACGCTCACCAAAGTGGCCAGAACGATTAGAATGGACATCGCCACGCCGATTAACCGCCGGATCATTTCACCGCAGTCCGAGGGTCATGGCGTACCCACATCCGGGAATGGTCCGGTATGTACATGGCCTCATATCCGGAGTAGGGATTCTCGACCGTCTTCGGTTCAGCGAGGCCGGTGACCCGAAACGGTTGGCCGTGGAAGTCGATGTCCTGGTACACCGTCGAGTTCTTGCTGGCTACGAATGTTCGGATCTTGAAGGAGCAGCTGAAGTTCGTTACGAATGCCCCGATTGTGAAGGACTGGCCTTGGCCCGGCTCCAGTGTGACGGTGTTCTTCTCGAAATAATCTGGCCCGGAGGGGCGGAAGCCGTCTGCCGTGTAGTACATCTCCTGGAAGATGCCGTCCGCAGCATCGAGATCGACGCCCAGCAAGATATTGGATTCTGGGCCACCGCCTTCAGCGGGCGGGCGAAAATACGTCCCGCGAAGTGGCTTGTCGCACTCCTTGACCGCCGTCATTCTGATGATGCGGATGGGTTCGTTCCATGTGTTTACCACCGTCAGACTTGTCGTCCCACGGGAGACTGGCGTTGCGGTGTTGTCTTCTTGCCAGCGGTGCAACGCATCGGAGTTGATGACTTCATAGTTGAACGTTGCGAGGCCCGCGGCGTCAAGGTCCAATGCAGCGGGAAGTGCGAACCTGCCCACGCTTGCTCCGCTGCGTAGTGGTGTCGTCACGGTCACCGTCAGGGGAGCGGCCTCGGCGGTGGCTGGGTCTCCTGAAATCGTACGAAACCCTGGTTCCGGTGGCGTCTGGTACATGGACGTTGGTGGGGTAGACGCCGGGGTCATCGCGTTCACTCCACCGACGATCGCCGAACATAGCAGTGCCGTGCTGATCGCGAGCACGAGGTACGCGATTCGCTTCGACTTGGGTCGGATTTCGGTGGGCTGATCCGATCCAACGTTGGGACTGTTGGGCAATGCGGTCTCAGCGGCAACCGGATGGGGGATTCCGTGGACTTCCCGGCCTACGCGCTGCCACTCGGCTAGCTCGTCAGCGGACACTCCGCAGAGCGACAGGAACAACTCGAGTCGTCCATCGTCTTCGCTGAAGATCCGGTGGCCGTGCTCCATGTCCGAAATGAGGGTCCTATTGAGCGCGCCGCGGCCTAGCTTCTCCAAGGCCCGGGTTGATAGGTCCGCAGCGGCGCGCGCCGAGCACAATGCTTCGCCGAACTGCTTCTGCGAGGTGATGCCCGACAGCCTATTCCGGGCAGCATCCGACGCGTCGTTGTCCATCTCTTCCCCCACACCCCCACCGACTGATCAAGTCCTGACGCCGGAGTCACTATAGCTTGCGACCGGACGACGTGTCCGATGTCTGTCCGAGGCCGGACAACAGGCTCTGACCTGCGTGAAGTAACTCGTGCCTGTCTGGCCCTGTCGGACAGTTGCCGCGGCTTGCAAGCCTTCTTCCATCAGGTTTCACCTCGAAGATCACGAGCATTGGATGGAAATGAACGACTGGATCGAGCTTGTTTGTGGTGGATCGGCGCAACTCCTTGCGGCGATCATCGCGCTGATCACGACGGTTGTCCGTGCGGCAGTGGGGAAGCGGAGGCTATCGCCGCCGCGCACGTCGGGAGTCCAACCAAGTCGGCGACTGAGGCGTCGCACGTCAGGTAACCGGCATCGGCGCCCACGTTCGTAGTCGCTGCCGTTCGGTCGACGACAGCCAGGACTAGGCGATACCGTTGCGCGGCGCGGTCTACATGAAGCAACGAATAGCGGTGGCCATGGGACCGACCGTCGGACTTGCGCTACGCACGGCGAGATGTCGCGGCCACCGCCTCGATGTGAACAGGGTGTCCGCAATAGGTCTCGTTGCCTTCCGGCACAGGCAGAGCAGCCGGTATCCGCGGGACGCGTTCGGCGCACGCTCAGCGGTAAGAAAGGGGTTGTTCCGGCAGGAGTAGGCGAAGTCCGATGCCGGGCATCGGGCAGTGGCGCTGCCGTGGTTCACGATCGAGATGCTGAAGCGGCTACGCGACAGCCCGACCTGTGGACGGATGTGCGCGGTGAAGGCGCTGCGCGAGGTGGGTGCCAGCGTGGTGCAGGTCGAAGACAAGGTCCCGCTCGTGTTTCCCGGTCGGGGCGGAGTGCTGCGCGATCCGAACAACTTCAATCGGACATGGCGGAACGCCCGCGGCACCTTGTACTGTACGGGTTGAGCTTGCGAGGTCGTTGACGTCGGGTAGACGCCTGCAAGGGGTCGGTGGATGTCACGCAGTACACGTTCCGGAAAGCGGTCGCGACGCTGATCGCCGAGACGTCGGATTCGAAGACCGCCGCCAAGCAGCCGGGGCACTCCCGAGAAGCGGTCACCGAACGGCACTACATCGCGTCGCCGGAACTGGCGCCAGATTCCTCGGCCGCGTTGGAGCTGGGGTTCGGTACGTCGGGCTGACAACGACGTTCTCGGTGGCGAATTCTTGGGGTCTTCTTGGTGATGACCCGAAGATACGGGATAAACGAAAAAATCCCCTGACCATTTCACCTGGTCAGGGGATCTTTATGCTCCCCCATCTGGACTCGAACCAGAAACCTGCCGATTAACAGTCGGCTGCTCTGCCAATTGAGCTATAGGGGATTGCCCTGAGTGGTTAGACTCAGGCGGTCTGCCTTGGCGGGCTGACCGAGATGAAACTTTAGCGCATCGTGTCGCGGGAACCCAAATCGGGGCGCTACCTGCGCACATGCGGCGTGTAACGATGTGTGAGTCGAACAGTGGCCGGATCGACACGGGCGGGGCCGCTGGGGCAGGATGGAGCGCGCACACAGACGTGGGAGGAGCTTCAGGAGATGCTGCGGTTGATCATCGGCGTAGCGGCCGGTTATGTGCTGGGCACAAAGGCCGGTCGGGCGCGCTACGAGCAGATCTCTGCGGCGTCGCGGGCGGTCGCGGGTAGCCCGGTGACCAGGAAGCTGGTGTCGGTGGGCCGGCAGAAGCTGTCGGACAAGTTGAGCACGCAGCCGAAGCTGGAACCGATGGAGCCGATCGACGAGCGCACCACGGTCCTGATTCCGCACAACCAGCTGCGCCGCTGAGCTGAGTTCGACCGGGGTCGGCCACTGACCCTGTCACAGTGCTCGCGCGGTATCCAGCGTCGCGAGGACGATCTCGCGGTAAACCCGGGCTGATTGCGATGTTTCGCTTCGTTGGCTGCCGAGTAGTGCAAGTCGGCGACGTCGCTATCGGTGCTTACGTCGATACCGCGCTGCCCGATCGGGTCGAGATAGTGTGCGAATCTGCTCGGCGGAACCCCACGAGCCGCCGAGCAGATTCTGTCGAAACGTTGATCAGTACGCGGGGCAGTAATGCTTTGCCGACAGTGCGACGAATTTGCTCGCCTGGTTCCAGTTCATTCCACCCGATGCCAGGTCGTAGGTGACCGACCAGCGCGACTGGCCGGTGCGCAGGGCAGCGCAGACCGTGTGGGCGGCGTCGACGACGAGCGCGGAACTGGCATTTCCGGTGCTGACGCCATTGGCGGACAGATCGTTCAAGAACGCCTGATCTGCCGAAACCGCAGACCCCGAACTCGATCCGGTCGACGGTGCGGCTTGGACCGCTCCGACGGAAAGGCCGGCAGAAATGGCGACGGCGGCAAAGGCCACTTTGAGGGACTGAGAAATGAATGTCATCGGAATTCCTTTGTATCTGAGGATGATCGACAGTCCGTGAATTTCGCTGTCCTCAATTACGGTACGGATCGCGAGTCATTCCCTCTATTGGGAAATTCACCGAGAGGTGCGTGCGTGCGCACACGGCCGTCTACGTGTACGCACGGAGGTCGAGATTGCGTGTATGCCCGGATTACGTTGCGTCGCAGCGCCGTTAGCATCGAAAGCGCAGCAGATTCACCAGAGGTGACCGCACCGACTGGTCGGATTGGAGAATTTTGGCCGTCGACCGACCTTGTGCAGCGAGATCGAGCTCCCCGCACCATGTCTCGCGATATCCTGGGCCTTCCGGCGAACGGGGGGCGGGGCATGGGGCGAGTCGCGGTCGTGTCGTCGGTGACCGCTGTCCTCACCGTGATCGGTGTGGTCGGCATCGACTGGTCGGACGCCGCTCTGGGCGACCCTGCGCGTGCGCTGTCGATGGGCCCGTTGGAGGCCCTCGTGGCTGATCAGGCAAACTATCTGCCGCCCTTCTCGATCCTCGAACTCGTTGTGACGGTGGCGACTTCATTGGCCACCGTCGCCGCCGGACTAGAGGTGTGGAAGCGGCGACCGCAGCACGCGACCGGTCAGATGATGGTTGCGGCGGGTCTGCTTTCGCTAGCCTGCTTGGTACGCAGATCCGATGTGCCATTGCTGTTCACCGCGGGTGTCGTACTCACCAATCTGGCGATACCGATTGTCGTGCATCTTGTCCTGGGCTACCCCTCTGGTCACCTTCGTCGGACGTGGGAACGGGTCTTCGTCGGCCTGTGCTGGCTACTGGCCACCGTGGGGGTGGTGAGTGAATGGTTGTTCTTCGACCCACGGATCGCCTTCATCGAAGCAGGCTCGACCTCACAGAATTTGCTGCTCATCGATCATCGGCCGGAGTTGGCTCATACGATTCAGCTCACCGTGGGTGCCACCATGCTCGTATTCGCGGTCATGTTGGCGTGCACCGTGCTGGCCCGGTGGATTGCCGGAACCCGCACGTACCGCTCCGATTTCACGCCGATAGTCCTGAGCACGCTGATCGGCTTCGGAGTGCTCGCGTTCGCATTGTTCGCGACTGTCCAACTCCGGGTACTGCCGGGAGATTGGGTGCTGCGATTCCGCAATCCGTGCGTGGTGCTGTTGCCGTTCGTGTTCATCGTGATCGCGCGGCGCTATCGACATACGCACGGCGCGGTCCATTCCGCGCTGACCGAGTTGGGTTCGACGCCGGTCACCGATGGGTTTCTCGAGTCGCTGCGGCGCGTCGTGCGCGACCCGACCCTCGAATTGTGGACCTACGACAATGTCGCTGACACCTACTCCGACAGCAGCGGTGGTCGGCGCTGTCTGGAACCGGTGCCGCGAGGCAGGCGAGTCACCCTGGTGGACTGGGCGGGCAATCGGGTCGGCGCGGTGTTGCACGATAAGACCTTGATGGCGCAGCGGGAGGTTCGTGCCGCGGTGCGGGTGGCCGCCGGGCTCGCGCTCGAACACGAACGTATGCAGAGCGAACTGCAACAGCGACTCATCGAAGTGCGGCAATCCCGTGCGCGCATCGTGCACGCCGGCGACATTCATCGTCAGCGGATCGGCCGCGACCTACACGACGGTGCCCAACAGCTACTTGTCACCGCGATACTGCAACTCGGCAGGGCGCAACAGTCGGTCGACAGCGATGACCTGCGCATTCACCTCGACGCGGGTGTCGTTGCCGCGCGTACGGCACTGCACGGATTGCGCGAGCTCGCCCGCGGGGTCTATCCGGCCACGCTGACCGACTACGGACTGGTTGCGGCGTTGAACTCGTTGGCCGAACGCAGTGCGCTTCCGCTCGAACTGGCCAGTTCCCTCGATGAACGTCCATGCGGGGCAAGCGAACTCGCGGCCTACTACATCGCCGCGGAGGCGATTACCAATGCGTGCAAGCATTCCGGCGCCGAGTTCGTGCACATCACCATCGAGCGCAGGGGGGCGGAGTTGGTGGTGACGATTCGGGACAACGGCTGCGGTGGAGCGACGGTCAGCAGGGGTGGCGGACTCGACGGGTTGATCGACCGGGCCGGTGCGGTCGGGGGCTCGCTGCGGATGGAAAGCCCTGCGGGAGTAGGCACGACCCTGGTCGCGATGCTGCCGTTCAACGACGAGGAGGACCGAAAATGACGTTGCGCGCAGTCCTCGCCGACGATGAAGTGCTGTTCCGCACCGGACTTCGACACCTGCTCGAACACGAGGGTATCGAGGTTGTCGGCGAGGTCGGCGACGCCGACGCCCTGTTCGACCTGGTCGGTATCCACGATCCCGACCTGGCCATTGTCGACATTCGCATGCCGCCCAATCACCGAACCGAGGGCTTGGACGCCGCCGTAGAGATCAGAGCGATGTTCCCACGGACTTCGGTGATGTTGCTGTCCGCGCACGTCGAAACCGAGGAAGCCGTGCACCTACTCGGTGGCGGCGCCACGGGCATCGGGTACATGCTCAAGGACCGCTGCGCGGACGTGTCGGCGTTCATCGGGGCGCTGCACCAGGTCGCGGCGGGTGGCATCGCGATCGAGCCGTCGTTGGTCTCGCTGCTGCTACAGCGTCCGCGTCGCGGCCGCCACGCGATCGACGAGTTGACGCATCGGGAGCGGGAGGTCCTCTCGGCGATGGCCGAAGGCAAGTCCAACCTGGCGATCTCTCGTGCCATCGGCTGCACCAAACGCACTGTCGAGAGCCACGTCATGCGCATATTCGACAAGCTCGGTCTGCAGATCCAACCCGACGACGACCGGCGGGTGCGTGCCGTACTGGTCTACCTCAAGGAGCGGTCGACTCAACCTCCAGGATGAACCTGGCGTGCGGTCACGGGTTGTCTGGATGGACCACAGCCGCCAGGAAGGTCGGCATCTGGTTGCTGGACTGGGGTTCGGCGGTTTCGGTGCCGGTGTCGTTGTGGTGCTCGGAGCTGAACAGCGGCATCGGGACGGCGCCGGTGTTCGGGTGTGGATCAGCCATGGTTTTCCCCCTTGTAGTGATTTACCTGAGCTGCGGTTTCACCGAGCGTAGTGGATGTGGGTTTCGGGCTGCCGCGATAGTGTGCCGCCATGTCCCTGCGCAGAAGTGCCGCCCTGTTCGCGAGTGTGGCTGTGGCCGCGGCGGTGGTGACCGGATGCTCGACCTCGGGCACCGCCGTTCCGGCACCGGCGTCAACGACCGGCAAGGCGGCTGAGGCCGCGAAACCTACTGGGCCGCAGGTCGGTACGGCGACAATGACGGTGACCGGTGGCACCGGGCCGGTCACGATCCGCTACTCGATCAATGGCGCGGCCGAACAGACCGCGACCGATGTGACGCTGCCGTGGACGAAGGACTACCCGGTCTACGACAAGGTCCCGACCACGGTGACAGCCCAGGGTGCGTCGGGTTGCACGATCACCATGAACGGCATGCTGCTGTCGGTCAAGAACGAACCCAACCCGACCTGCAACTTCGCCTACTACGGCTAGACGCGGCGTCGGTGAGTGCCGACGCATCGAAGCATGGATAAACACGAGAAGGGCCGATGAACATGTCGACCGAGGCCTGGCAGGTTCGTGCAACCGCAGAGTTGGAGCGCTTTCAGGCGGTGTCAGATCCCCGTCCGGGTGACCAGGCGTGGCCGGAAATGGTGTGGCCTGTGCCGAAGGGGGCGGTGTTGACCGGCGGGGTCGTGCAGTTGAGCACTGTCGATCCGGCAGCGGATTCGGCGGAGCTGTTCGACGCGCTCGATCACGATGTCGTGTGGGCGCACATTCCGGGGCGTCCGACCGATCCTGCACAGTTCGAAGACACTCTGCGACAACGGATGTCGGTCGACGACTGGCAGATCTGGATCGTGCGCACCCGGCAGGCGATCGGTGACAAACCTGCGGGCGCGATCGTCGGTGTCACCGCCTACCTCGACGTCCATCCGCGCGATGCCGGGTTGGAGATCGGGTTCACCGTGTACACGCCGTCCGTGTGGGGCACCGCGGTCAACCCCGAAGCCAAATTGTTGTTGCTGGAGTACGCATTCGGCACACTTCGAGCAGGGAGAGTTCAGCTGAAGACCGATGTCCGAAACCATCGCTCACAGCAGGCGATCGCTCGGCTCGGTGCGACTTACGAGGGGACTCTGCGGCGCCATTTCCGGCGAGCCGACGGGACTGTCCGCGACAGCGTGCTGTTCTCGATCATCGCCGAGGACTGGCCGGATGTGCGCGCTCGACTGACCCGTCGCATCCAGGGATAGCACCCGGGGTTCGCCGGGCGAAAGGGCGTTGGGCGGACCTAAGATGATCGCTCAGTCCGAACCTGGGGTGACCAGGCCGGATTCGTAGGCGAGAACGACCAGTTGGGCTCGGTCGCGGACGTGGAGTTTGGCCATGGCGCGGTTGATGTGGGTTTTGGCGGTGTGCGGGCTGATGGTCATGTGGGCGGCGATGTCGTCGTTGGACAGGCCCTGCGCGACCAGGGTGACGGCTTCGCGTTCGCGGGTGGTCAGTTCGTGCAGTGCGGTGCCGGGGGTGGGGGTGTGCGGCTGGGTGAGGAAGCGGTGGATCAGTCGGCGGGTGATGGAGGGGGCCAGCAGGGCGTCGCCGCGGGCCGCGACGCGGATGGCGTGCAGGAAATCCTCCGGTTCGATGTCTTTGACGAGGAAGCCCGCGGCGCCCGCGCGCAGTGCCTCGAGGACGTATTCGTCGAGGCCGTAGTTGGTCAGGATGACCACGTGGACGCTGGCCAGGGCGGGGTCGGCGGCGATGCGGCGGGTGGCTTCGATGCCGTCGAGGACCGGCATCTGGATGTCGAGTAGGGCGATGTCGGGCAGGTGTCGGCGGGCCAGTTCGACACCCTCGTGACCGTTGGCGGCTTCGGCGACTACTTCGATGTCGTCCTCGATGTCGAGCAGGGCGCGGAAGCCGCTGCGGATCAAAGGCTGGTCGTCGACCAGCAGGACGCGAATCATGGTCGCACCACCGGTAATTCGGCGTGCACGGCGAATCCGCCGCCGGTGCGCGGTGCGGCGTGCAGGTGTCCGCCCAGCGCGGTGACGCGTTCGCGCATGCCGAGTAGACCGACGCCGGGAATCGGCATTACCGCACCGGCGGTCCCATCGTCTTCGATGTCGACCACGAGACTGTCTGTGCGGTAATCGATTCGGATGGTTGCGGTCGTGGCGGCAGCGTGACGTGTGACGTTGGTGAGGGACTCCTGAACGATGCGATAGACGGTTCGGTCGACCGCTGTGGGCACATTCTGGTGTGCGCCCTCGATCGTCAGGGTCGTGTTCAAGCCGGTAATACGCACGCGCTCAACAAGTTCCGGGATTTGAGCCAGCCCGGGACGCGGGGAGGTGTCGTCGTCGCGCAGCGCCTCGAGGGTGGCACGCAACTCGCGGGCGGCCTCGCGACCGGCTTCGCGGATCGCCAGCAGTGCTTCCGGGACCTGCTCGCCACGCTTGCGGGCCACGTGCACGGCGGCCTCGGACTGCACCTTGATCACCGAGATCTGGTGGGTGAGTGAATCGTGCAGCTCGCGGGCGATGTGCAGCCGTTCCTCGTCGGCGCGACGGCGCGCGGTCTCCTCCCTGGTGCGTTCGGCCTCGTCGGCGCGGCCCTCGGCCTGGCGCAGCGCTTCGCCTGCGGCGCCCGCGGCGATGAGCCAGGCGATCTCTAGCGCGTCGCGTGCGCGGGCCAGCGCCGCCGCGGTGTCGTGCAGCGACGCCAGCGCGGCGAGGGGCAGCGCGGCCAGCACCGCCACCGAGGCCAGCACAGCGACCAGCCGATATCCCGCACGGACCGCGAAATACACCGCGAACAGGAACGCGACGGCGGGCACGTCGAAGCCCAGCGCCTGGTAGCCCAGCGCACACAATCCGGTCACGACCAGCACTGCGACGGGCGCTCGTCGTTGCGCGACCAGGGCCAGGCCGCCGACCACCAGCAGCGTGTAGCCCAGCGGGTCGAGATCGGTGGGAGTGTGCTCCCGGCTCAGCCCGGTGATCAGCAGCGCCGCCGCCACGCCGACGGCGATCACCCAGTCGACGGTTCTGCCCATGGGCAAACCCTAGCCCGCCCGCGGCCTCGGCGAATCCCGCAATCGGACTACTGCGGCGGTGGTAGTCGTCCGGCTGCTGCCTCCTTCGCAGTACTCGATACCGCAGCCGTATCAGCTCGAATTGTCCACGGACGCACGATGACTCCACCGTGCCAGGCACCGACGATGGAATCCGTCGGACCGACCATCAGTTCATCGGTTCGCGCCGTACAAAGTCCGTCGGCCGCCGCGGACACAGACAACACGAGGAGCACCCCATGTCCATTCGCCCACTCACCGCAGCCACTGTCACCGCGGCGCTCACCCTCCTTACGGCCGCGCCTGCCACCGCCGCGACAACCACCCTCGCGGACTCCTACGGCATGACCACCGACCGCTTCTTCGCGACGTCGGCCGCGTTCGTCGGCCTTGCCGCGGTGACCGTGGGCGGTTGGGCGGTGGTTCGGGGCGGAAACCCCCTCCGGCCCATGATCGCGATCGGAGCAGGGACGGTCGCGGCGATTGTCGGGGCGATCGGTGTCGTAACTGCCGATGGTGGTCCCGGCACCGGTAACGGCATCGTCGGCGCGGGTATCGCGATCTTTTTCGGTGTGCTGGCCATCGTGCTGGGCGTTCGCGCCCGAACGCACCACTGAGCACCCTTCTGGACAATTGATCACCAGGCATTCACGCAAACATCGCGCGAGAAGGATTCTGCACAGAAGCCTGGTGATCAATTGCCCAATAAGGGATTCAGTGACCTCGGGCGATCCAATCGGACAAAGCGGGCTTTTCGGTGCCGATGGATGTGCTGTCGCCGTGGCCGGTGTGGACGGTCGTGTTGTCGGGCAGGGCGAACAGGCGGTCTCGGATGGAGTCGATGATCGTGTCGAAGTCGGAGAAGGAACGGCCGGTGGCGCCGGGGCCGCCTTGGAACAGGGTGTCGCCGGTGAACAGGGCCGACAGGTCGGGGATGTGCAGGGAGACCGAGCCGGGGGAGTGGCCGGGGGTGTGCAGGATGTCGATGTCGGTGCCCGCCACGGTGATTCGCGGGGTGTCGGCCAGGGAACGGTAGTCGGCGGTGGGGTGGGTCATGCGCCAGAGGGGGTCGTCGCCGGGGTGCAGCAGGACGGGGGCGTCGAAGCGTCGGGCCAGTTCCGGGGCAACGGTGACGTGGTCGTTGTGGCCGTGCGTGCACAGGATCGCGGTGACCTGGCGATCGCCGACCGCCGCGGCGATGGCGTCGGCGTCGTGGGCGGCGTCGATGACGAGGACTTCGTTGTCGTCACCGATGAGCCAGACGTTGTTGTCGACATCCCAAGTACCGCCGTCCAGCGCGAAAGTGCCTGAGGTGACGACTCTTTCGATGCGGGTCACCAGACCACCACCGAACGCAGCACGCGACCTTCGGCCATCGCGGTGAACGCCTGCTCTACCTCGTCGAGGCCGATCCGCTCGGTGACGAACCGGTCCAGCGGCAACCGGCCCTGACGGTAGAGGTCGACCAACATCGGGAAGTCGCGTTCGGGCAGGCAGTCGCCGTACCAGGAGGATTTCAGCGCGCCGCCGTGCGAGAACAGGTCGATCAGCGGCATGTCCAGCTTCATGTCGGGGGTGGGCACGCCCACGAGCACGACCGTGCCCGCCAGGTCGCGACCGTAGAACGCCTGCTGCCAGGTTTCGGGGCGGCCGACCGCGTCGATCACCACGTCGGCACCGAAACCGTCGGTGAGTTCCTTGATCGCCTCGACGACGTCTTCGCTGGTCGCGTTGATCGTGTGGGTGGCGCCGAAGTCCTTGGCCCAGTCCAGTTTTCGCTGTTCGCGGTCGATCGCGATGATGGTGCCCGCGCCCGCGAGTCGCGCGCCCGCGATGGCGGCATCGCCCACACCGCCGCAGCCGATCACCGCGACACTGTCACCGCGCGAGACGTTTCCGGTGTTCATCGCGGCACCGATACCGGCCATCACGCCACAGCCCAGCAGGCCCACTACGGCCGGGTCGGACTCGGGATCGACCTTGGTGCACTGCTTTTCGTGCACGAGGGTCTTGTCCGCGAACGCGCCCACGCCCAGCGCGGGGGTGAGCGGGGTGCCGTCGAGCAGCGTCATCGGGACGCTGGCGTTGTGGGTGTCGAAGCAGTACCAGGGGCGCCCGCGCCGACAAGCCCGGCACTCGCCGCACACCGCGCGCCAGTTCAACACCACGAAGTCACCCTCGGCCACATGGGTCACCGCCGCACCCACGGTTTCCACCACACCGGCGGCCTCGTGCCCGAGCAGGAACGGGAACTCGTCGTTGATCCCGCCGTCGCGATAGTGCAGGTCGGTGTGGCACACCCCGCAGGCCTGCACGCGAACCACCACATCGTGCGGCCCCGGATCGGGAATGACGATGTCGACGGTTTCGACCGGCGCATTCTTCGCGCGGGCGATAACGGCGCGAACGGTGTCGGGCATGCGGACCTCCTGTTGGTTGGCGTGGTCTCCGTCAACGCTAGCGGGGCCGCTCAACTGGGGATGGGCGGGATCTCGCCGGTGGGCGGACCGAGCTCTTCCTTCACATGATGTTCCACGAGCAACGGAACGTAGTCGCGAATGTGCACCTTGCCGAACGCGTCGTACACGTTGTGGACGATGTCGGCGAGCTCGGCGGGGGCGATGGTCGGGTATCGGATGATCAACCGCTCGATGACTTCATCGAGCTGGCGGTTCTCGTGGGTAGTCATGTTCCCGGAGTACCCGCGGATGTCGCCGATCAACGGCGGATGGGGAAAATCGGCCGGCGACTCGAACCGAAGGGGCAACGCAGCATTGCGGCGCGAGGTCGGCCGCGTAGCGGCGTGTTCTTCTGGTGGACCTCGACCCAACCGGAAGGTGTCGATGGTCGCAATCGGCGGTGCGTGCTGGACGTGGGGCGATCGGGTGGGCACGGTGGAGGAAACCAGACCAGAGGAGATAGCTATGACGCCCGCTCGCCCGACAATCCGGGGCCCCCGCGCGGCCGTGCTCGCGCTCGCGGTTCTCGCGACGGGCGTCGGTGCCTGCTCCGCGGACCCGGAGGCGGCGAAAACCGCCACCGTCGAGTCGGCGACCGAGGCATCAGCGATGACGTCCGCGACCACACCGCAGCTCATAACCCCTGACCACAGCCTCGACGAGTCGCTCTACGACGCCGCAGCAGCCAACGATGTCGCGCGGGTCCGCGACCTGATCGCCCGTGGCGCAGACCTGGAAACGCGAGGTGACCAAGGCCGCACGCCGCTGGTCGCCGCCACGAAGAACTCGGCGAACGAGGCCGCGCTGGCGCTGATCGAGGCGGGCGCCGACGTGAACGCCAAGGACGATCTTCAAGATTCCGCCTACCTGTACGCCGGCGCCGAAGGCCTCGACCGGATCCTCGAGGCGACCCTGCGACACGGCGCCGACTTGCGCAGCGTGAACCGCTACGGCGGCACCGCCCTCATCCCGGCCGGCGAGCACGCGCACGTGAGCACTGTGCGGATGTTGATCGCCGCGGGAGTCGACGTCGATCACGTCAACACACCGCAGTGGACGGCGCTGCAGGAGGCGGTCGTCTACGGCGACGGATCGCAGCGCTACCAGGAAACCGTGCGCGCGTTGCTCGCCGCGGGCGCGGATCGCCAGATCCGCGACGCGGACGGCCGCACCGCGTTGCAGAACGCGGAACGGCTGAACCAGGACGCGATCGTCGCGCTGCTTCGCTGAGAATCCGCGTGTTCTGTTGAGCTGCACTGCATTCGGCCGGAGCAGGGAGGTAAGAGTGCGTGGTCGACGAGCTCAACGGGCCGGCAAAGCCCTTCTGCCGGGGAAGTGGCCGGGTTCGTCCGCTGCCGACCGCCTACGGCACGAGTAGCCCGGTCAGCAGCGACGCCCGCAGACTCTCGGCATTGTCGCGCGCGCCGACCCACGAGCGAGTGGTCGCCGTCATCGCGGTAGGCGCCGGGTTGCCGATGCAGTGCGGCGCGAACGCGGCGAAGAACTCATCGGGATCGAACAGCGTCTCCGGCGTGTGCACCCCGGCCGGCCGGTCGCGGGTCCCGAGCAGCAGCGCCGCGACGGCCAGCGGAATGCCGGTGTTGTCGGACATGCCGCGCCCCGGAACCTGGGCCAGAGCCGTTGCGACAGTGGCAGTTTCGCCATCTCGCCGCCCGGTGACGATGGCGAACAACGGCGGCAGCACTCCGTCGCCGAGGTTGCCGGGCGGCAGCATCGACACCACCCGTGCGGCCACGCGCGCGGCCCGGTCGACGCTGAGCAGCTTGCGATCCACCGACATCCGCAACCCACGGCACAGCGCGTACAGCGCCCGCCCGCCGGTGATCACGTTGGTGTTGTCGCGCAGCTCGGGCATCGCGCGATGCAGGGTGACGGCCTCGGGATGCCCGAAACTCCAGCCGACGCCCGCGCCGAGTCCGGGGTAGTCGATGTCGACCCGCTCGAGCGCGGGCCGGTCGACGAGTTCGCCCTCGCGGGTGACCCGGATCGTGCCGGTGATCTGTCGAATCGCGTGCAGGTAGGCAGCCCCCGGCGCCCGCCCGCCCGCATCGCTGTCGTGCGCGGTCCCCGCGTCGGTGCCGCTCCACGCGGTGATCACACTGTCGACGCTGTCGAGTTCACGGGCCGCGGTGACCGCGAGCAGATTCGCGACTCCGGGGCTGGCGCCCATCCCCACCAGCGCGACGACGCCCGCGTCTCGGGCGCGTTCGCGTAGGTCGAGCATGGTCAGCGTCGGCTCCCAGTCGTCACAGATGTCGACGTAATCGCAGCCCGCCTCGATCGCCGCGGTCAGGGTCGGCATCCCGAATCGGTAGTACGGGCCGACGGTGTTCACGACCAGGTCGCAGGCGTCCAGGGCGGCGCGCAGTGCGGCGGCGTCGGTGACGTCGAGTCCGCGCCCGGCGACCGTGGGCCCTATCGAGGCGGCCACCCGGCCTGCCACTCCCGCGTCGAGGTCGGTCAGCACCAGCTCGTGCTGCCCGGCGAGTGCGCGGGCGGCCACGCGCCCCATCTGTCCCGCGCCCCCCAGAACCAAGATCTTCGTCATCGCTGGAACCTCCGTGATCGCCTAGTCGTGGCAAATCAGACAGTGACTGTCAGTTTCGCTCGACTATACGTGGGCACGAGGCTTGTGCAAGTGACTTTCAGGGCGGTGGCGAGTGTTCGAAGCCCAGGATCGCCTCGGCGCTGCGGGTCAGCGCCTCGAGGATGTAGGCGAGTTCGTACCGCAACGGCTGTTCGAAATCGGTCGATCCCCAGTGGTCGAGCGCGGCGTCGAACCCCCACGCCAGCGTGGCCGCGAGCAGGCGGATCTCGAGTTCGTCGGCCCGGCGGCCGATGCGCGCGGCGATGGCGTGGCGCAGCACTTCCTCGAGTTCTCTTGTCTGCCTGGACAATCCGTCGCGGACATCGGGCTCGCTGGCGACGTACCGCATCCGGCGGCGAATGCGCTCCTCGTCGGCGGCCAGGTCGTCCACCAGCATGGGCGCCGCGGCGCGGATCAGTTCGATGAACTCGGCGACCGAGACCACGGTTTCGCCGTCCTGGCTGAGCAATTCGATGAGTTTGGGGTCGTGCTCGTCCCACAGGATGAGCGCTTCCTTGGTGCTGAAGTAGCGGTAGATCGAGCTCGGCGACACCTTGGACGCCGCCGCGACCTGTTCGACGGTGACGTTGCGAAAGCCGTACTCGTCGAACAGATCCAGTGCCGCGCGCTGGATCTCGCGCATGGCGTGCAGTTTCTTGCGTCCCCACGCGGAGGTGGGCTCACTCGGCTGTGTCGGAGGCATCCGGCAAGCCTATCTCGCACCCCGAAAAACGGAAAGTGACTTGCAGGATGGCGCGACACTGCCTAAGCTCAGGAATATCTGACAGTCACTGCCAGCTTGGAGGCGGGTCCATGACGCAAGTGCAAACCAGACCGAAGCCTGATGCGTCGCCACCTCAGCGGCCGAGCGTGGCCCATCGCTGGGGGGTGTTCCTCGCCGCGCACTGGCGCCTGACTCTGGCGATGTGGGCACTGGTGCTGGCGGCCTGCGCGGTGAGCGTGCCGCTGCTCGAACACCGTTTGCGCGCACCGGATTTCACCGTCGACGCGGCACAGTCCGCGGAAGCGCGGCGGGTGGTGTCCCAGCACTTTCCGGCCATCGGCGCCGAGCAGGACGTCATCGTCTTCGACTCGGGACAGCTCACGACCGACAGTGCGCAGTATCGAGCGGTCGTTGGCGATATGCTGACGAAAGTGCGTGCCACACAAGGAGTTTCAGAGGTCGTCGGCCCGTTCGACGACGCGCCTGCCGCGCTGATCTCGACCGACCGCCGCACCGCGATCGCGATCGTGGGCCTGCTCGGTTCGGCCGATCGGCGCGCACAGATCGCGAAAGACTTGGCGCAGAAGGCATCCGAGCACAAAACGGGCCCGGTGACCGTCGGGCTCACCGGCCACTCGCCGATGCAGAACGATCAGGTGCGCATCGGCGTGGAAGACACCACCAAGGCCGAGTTGATCGGACTGCCGGTGGCCCTGCTGCTGCTGGTGCTGGCCATGGGGGCGCTGGTCGCGGCAGTGGTCCCGGTCGGCATGGCACTGGCGGGGATCGCGGGGGCTTACGGGTTGATCTACCTGCTGTCGCAGGTGATGCACTTCGACACGCTGGTGCTCGCGATCGCGACGATGATCGGCACCGGTGTCGGCATCGACTACTCGATGTTCCTGGTCAGCAGATTCCGGGAAGAACTGGCAGCAGGCGGCGGTGACCGCGCGAGCGTGCGGCGCGCGGTCGGCGCGACGATGGACACCACCGGTCGCACCATCGCGGCATCGGGATTGATCGTGATGATCTCGCTGGGCGCGCTGTTCGTGGTGCGAGTCCCCATCTTCCGCGCGGTCGCGGGCGGTGTCGCCGCGTCGGTGACCGCGGCGCTGCTGGTCTCGCTGACCCTGCTGCCCGCGGTCATGGCGGGCCTTGGCACCCGAATCAACAAGGGTGCGCTGCCGGCGAAGTTCACCCCGCCCGACATCCAGCCCGACCAGCCCGCCGGGGTGTGGCAGCGTTGGGCGCGCATGACCATGCGCAAGCCGATCCTGTTCGCCGCCGCCGCGATCGCCCTGCTGGTGCTCTCCGCGGCGCCGCTGGTCGGGGTGAAGTTCGGCGTCGACGCGGGCGCGGCCGCGCTGTCGGAGGAACCCTCGGGCCGGGCGACCGAGCTGGTGGAGCAGAAGTTCGCCAGCGGACTGCTCGCGCCGGTGCAGATCGTGGCCACCGCACCGGGTGACGGTCCGATGACCGAGACGCACGGGCAGCGGCTGGAGAACTTCGCCGCGAAACTGTCGAAGGACAGCCGCATTTCGTCGGTGATCCCGGAGGAAGCCGGCGGCCGGGTGGTCGCGACGGTGATCCTGCGGGTGCCGTTCGATTCGCCGGAGGCCACGGCGCTGGTCGAGTCGATCCGCAAGGACGCCAGGATGGTCACCGCCTACGGGGGTCCGGTCATCCGCGTCGGTGGCGAAACGGCGGAATATGTCGACTTCTCCCGCGAGATCAAGGATAAATCGCCACTGGTGTTCGGGTTGGTGTTGGCCAGCTCGCTGCTGTTTCTGATCGTGGTATTCCGCAGCGTGCTGTTGCCGCTCGAGGCGATCGTGATGAATCTGCTCGCGATCGGGGCCGCGATGGGCATCACCGTCGCGGTGTTCCAATGGGGGCTGGGTGAATCGCTGTTCGACTTTACCAGCCGCGGATTCATTCAAGTATTCTTGCCGACAGTTGTCTTCGCGGTGTTGTTCGGGTTATCGATGGATTACGAGGTATTCCTGATCGGTCGAATCAAGGAATATTGGGATCGCGACGGTGACAACAAATCCGCGGTCGCGGCCGGTTTGGCCCATACCGCACGGCCGATCACCGCCGCGGCCGCGATCATGGTGGTGGTATTCGGTAGCTTCGTCACCGCGCATGTGATGGAAGACAAACAAATCGGGTTCGCCCTGGCAGTGGCGGTGGCCATCGACGCGATCATCGTCCGGTTGATGCTGGTCCCGGCCCTGATGCAGATATTCGGGCGCTGGAATTGGTGGTTCCCGACACGGCGCGGCAAACGCCTTCCGTAATATCCACAACGCCCGGCTCCGGACGCTGGAAATAGGCGGCGTCCGGAGCGCTGGTGGCATTGTCGTCGGCGTTACCATCATGCAATAATTCTCTTGTCGGGCGGCCCGACATCGTTCGGCACATCGTGGTTCCGGTTTCGTTCGGGCCTCTGCGTGCCACCACGATTCGAGGATTGTGTGATGAACGGAAACTCTGCTGCCCAAATTCCCCCGAAGACCGCCGGGGCCGACAATTCCGCACGACTGTCCCGAGTGGGGATTTCGCGCACCGTGGTGGATATTCCGCTCGCGATGATCGATACCGGTGAATTCCTGCATGTACGGGCGGTGAATATCGAGCACGCGCAGATGTTGGCGCAGGTCGATTCCGGCCTGCCGCCGATTCTGGTCCATCGTGGCACAATGCAAGTGATCGACGGTTTGCACCGGCTGCACGCGGCGCGGTCGAAGGGTGCGCGCACGATCACGGCACGCTTTTTCGAAGGCAGCGTCGAGGAAGCCTTCGTGCTCGCCGTGGAATCGAATTCCGATCACGGTCTACCGCTGTCGTTGAAGGACCGCAAGGCCGCGGCATTGCGGCTGGTCGCGATGTATCCGGTGTGGTCGGACCGGCGGATCGCGACCGTGACAGGGCTGGACCACAAGACGGTGGGCGTCATCCGTCGCCGCACGAGTGGGGAAATTCCCCAGTCGACCGGCCGGCTGGGACGCGACGGGCGAGTACGCGCGCTGCCGACAGCGAAGCCGGGTCCCCCCGTGGTCGTTCCCGAGGACGAGCCCGTGCCCGATCAATCCCGGCGCGCGCCCGTAAAGCCAACGGCCACACCGCGTTCGGGGCCGACGGTGATCGACAATCTGCGCCGCGACCCGTCGCTGCGACTGTCGGAGAGCGGCAGGCAACTGCTGCGCTGGCTCGACGCCGTACCCAAGTCGACCGCGGAGTCCACCGACCTCGCCGACCAGCTCCCGCAGCACTGCCTCAACCTGATCCTGGAGGTGGCCAAGCACAACGCCGACTCCTGGCAGCGTTTCGCGGACCAGGTCGGCGGCCGGCTCGAGGACCGAACCGACTGACTTCCCCGGCAATTCGAACGACTTCCGATTCACGTCGAATTCACGCAAGGTTCGGTCCGTGTATTCGAGTGCGGGTATTTCACGGCGATACCGGCGGGCCGCGCATTGACGGACCGTAGTTTCGTATTGAAGGATCAATTCCAGACATTTCTGCGCCAACTCGAAAATGGAGCCGAACGAAATGCCTTCGATAACAGACACCCACACCAGAATCGAATCGCTGGGGACGTATCTCCCCTCGAAGGTCGTCAGCACCGATGAGCTGATCGCCCAATTGGACACCGACAACCCGCCACCGCTGGAAGCGCTCACCGGAGTGCGGGAAAGGCGCGTATACGACGACAGCGATGCCGGCTATGAGGACTCGTTCACGCTGGCCCGGCACGCGATCGACGACTGCCTGTCGCGGTCGCGCTACACCCCGTCGGAGATCGACGTCGTGATTTCGGCATCGATCACCCGAACCCGTGGACGGGGGCATTACAGCATGGAGCCGTCGTTCGCGGCGGTGCTGGCCGAGGAAATCGGCGCCGAACACGCGGTGGCCTTCGATATCGGCAATGCCTGTGCGGGCATGGTGACCTCGATCATGCTGCTGGACCGGATGATTCGCGCGGGAATAGCTCGCACCGGCATCGTGGTCAGCGGTGAGCAGATCACCCCGATCGCCGCGACCGCGGTGCGCGAGATCAGCGAGAAGTACGACCCGCAGTTCGCCTCGCTGTCGGTGGGCGACGCGGGGGCGTGTGTGCTGTTGGACCGCGCCGTCGACGATGCCGATCGCATCGAATACGTCGACCTCATGACCTCCTCGTCGTACGCGGAGTTCTGCATCGGCGGGCCGAGCCGGACCAGTCAGGGCCTGGCGATGTACACCGACAACAAGTCGATGCACACCGAGCAGCGGTATCTGCAGGGCATCGTCTGGTATCTGGACTACCTGCGCGAGCGCGGTAGCCGGATCGAAGCCGAGCAGCTCGATTTCATCATTCATCACCAATTCAGTACCAGGGCACTGGATTACATCAACGCCCTGCTCGAACGCGAATCAGGACTTCCGGCGCCGGAAAGTCTCACCGTGCTGGAGAAATACGGAAATACCGCGTCCACCTCACATTTCGTCGCCCTGCACGACCACCTGAAGCGCGGCACGATCACGCCCGGTTCCACCGTTCTGATCGTTCCGTCGGCATCGGGAATGGTCTACGGCCACATGTCCGTTCATATTTCCGCTCTGGGGAGTTGACCACACATGCGTATTTCGATTACTTCCGCGACCACGGTCGGTGAATCGCGTGGTGGCGGTTCGGTGGACCGATCGGCGATAGCGGTCGGTGAAGCGCTGACCGCGGGCGGCATCGACGTCGACGACGTGGATCTGCTCATCAATACCGGAATCCACCGCGACGACAACATCGTCGAGCCCGCGATCGCGGCGTTGATCCAGAAGAAGTCCGACATCAATCCGCTGTATGAGGGCCAGGCGCAGCCCGCGCTGTCGTTCGATCTGATGAACGGTCCGTGCGGATTCCTCGACGCGATCGAGGTCACCTCGGCGATCTTCCGAACCGGCGGCCGGCGCCTGGCGGTCATCGTGGGCGGCGAAGGGCACCCGTCGGGCTCGGCGCGCGAGGACAGCACCTTCCCGTACCTGACCAGCGCGGCCGCCGTAGTGGTTGCCCCCGCCACGGACAAGACCGGTTTCGGGCGGGTCTACCGGGCCCGCACGACCGCTCCCGACCTGCCGGTCGGCTACCTCCCGCTGACCACCATGGGCGCGCAGGGATGCCGGGTCATCGGCTTCGAACGCCCCGACGAACAGGCCTACGACCGGGGCCTCGACGTCGCTGTCGAGGCCGTCACCGCCTGCCTGGAACGGGAGGGACTGGATCCGGCGCGGTGCGTGCTGCTGGCGAGCGAACCTCGTCCCGGTTTCGCGAAGTCGGTGGCGTCGGCAGTGGGTGTGGACCGGGTCGTCACACCCGACGCGCCCGCCGATCCGCACAGTGCCGCACTGCCTTTCGCCTACCAGGCGTGGCTGCACGCCGACACCCCGCGCGGTGACGCCGCGCACGCGCTGTTCCTGGGCGCCGACGGCTATTTCGTCGCCGCCTGCGCGGCCTACCGCCTGCCCTGATCACCGGTTCGATCCGAATTCTGGAGTTAGACAATGAGCAAGAAATCTCGCGCCACCGCCGACCCACTGGCCAAGCCCGCGCTGGCCGTCATCGAAGCGGGCAGGCTGCTGCTGTGGACCGGCTTCTACGGTTCCCGCTATGTGTTGGGCGCCGCGCGCCGCGACCACGATCAGAAAGCCGCCGCCCGGCTGCTGCGTGACTACCTGCTGCGCATGGGCCCGCTGTATGTGAAGGCAGGCCAGGTGCTGGGCACCCAGACCGGGCTGCTCACCAAGGACGCCACCGACGAGTTCCGTGACTTCTTCTCCGGCCTGGAGCCCATGGACCGGGCCGACCTGGAACAGACGCTGCGGCTGAATCTGCGCGCGCCGGTGACCGAGCTGTTCGCCGAATTCGACTGGCGACCGGTGGCAGTGGGCTCGGTGGCCCAGGTGCACAAGGCGGTGCTGCGAACGGGTGAGACCGTCGCGATCAAGGTGGTCAAGCGCGGGGTGCCCGAACAGCTCAAGGCCAGCGCCGCGGTGCTCGGCGTGCTGCTGGGGACCGCGCACCGGTTGGTACCCGCCGTGCGCAAGCTCGACGGACCCGCGCTGTTCTCCGAACTGCGACCCTTCCTCACCGGGCAGTGCGATATGCGCGCCGAGGCCGGCCGTCAGCAGGCCGTGGCCGAGAACTTCACCGCCCACCCCTTCCTGCGAGTGCCTCGGGTGTACGAGCAGTACTCCACCGAGCGGGTGCTGGTGATGGAGTTCATGGAGGGCATCTCCGGCGAGCAGGTCGACCGGATCGCCGACGAACACCGGCCCGAGCTGGCCCGGCGGCTGCAGGACGTCTTCGACACGATGGCCTACTTCCACGGGCTGTTCCACGTCGACCCGCACCCGGGCAATGTGATGTTCCGCGAGGGCGGCGAGATCGTGATGATCGACTTCGGCCTGGTCGGTGAACTCGGCGAAGACGACAAGTGGGCGCTGGCCGCGTTCTACTTCGCGTGCACCCGGCAGGAATGGGATCAGGCGGTCGACCGGTTCACCAAGGCGTTCATCGCCGAGCGTGGCACCCTCGACCAGCACTGGGCGGAATACGCGAAGGAACTGTCGGGCATCTTGGCCCATCACTTCCGTGAGCAGACCGAACGCTGGTCGACGATGTCGTTCTTCGACGACGCCAGCACCCTGCTCAACCGCTACGGCGCCCGACCCACCACGCGGTTCACCCTGCTGTCGCTGGCCTTCCTCACCGGCGAGGGTTTCGTGACCGTGATCGACCCCGAGATCGACATCTGGGCCAACGCGCGCCGGTTCAACGACAAATACTCCCCGTACATGAACGCCGAACTGCAGGCCGAGTTCGAGGAGGTGATCGGCACGATGAGCCCGCGGTCGATGGCGGTCAAGAACGACACCACGCGGGCGTTGATCGCACCGACCCACCTGGATCGGTATGTGATGCCCAGCCAGTTCCCGATGATCATCGACGAGGCCAAGGGTTCGAAGGTCCGCGATATCGACGGCAACGAGTACATCGACCTGTCCTGCGGTTACGGACCGCACATTCTCGGCTACGCCCCCGAGGTGGCCGTGGAGGCGATCCAGCGGGCCGCGGCCAAGGGTTCGGTCAACGCGATGGGTAACCGTGACGAACTGCGCCTGGCCGAGATCATCGCGCAGGCGTTCGACCCGCTGACCAATGTGGTGCTGTGCAATTCGGGCACCGAGGCGGTGCAGGTGGCGTTGCGCATCGCCAGGGCGCGCACCGGGCGCGACCGGGTCGCCAAGTTCGAAGGGCACTATCACGGCTTCTCCGATCAGGGCACCGTGAGTTCCTGGTTCGTGTTCAGCGGCTCGAAATACCAACCGGAACCGATCAATTCGGCCGGCGCGCAGCGTGCGGTCACCGACGGCACGGTGCTGCTGCAATACGGGCACCCCTCGGCGTTCGACACGATCGCCGCGCACGCACACGAACTGGCCGCGGTGATCATCGAACCCATGCCGGGCGCGACACTGACCTACGATGCGCAGTTCCTCGCCCAGTTGCGCGAAACCTGCACGCGGCACGGCATCGTGCTCGTGTTCGACGAGGTGGTCACCGGATTCCGGGTGCACTTCGGCGGCGCCCAACACCTGGCGGGCGTGCGCCCCGACCTCACAGCGCTGGGCAAGATCATCGGCGGCGGGTTGCCCTGTGGCGCGGTGGTCGGCACGCCCGAGCTGATGGAATCCGGTCGCACGACCGGTGATCCGTTCCGCGACGTCGACGAGCGCGCGTTCGTCGGCGGCACCATGAGCGGCAACTCCATCACCACCGCGGCGGGCCACGCGGTGCTGCAGTATCTGGGCGACCACCGCGAGATCTACCCCGAACTCGACGCCAAGACCCAGCGTCTGCTGCGCGACATGGGTGCTGCCGCAGACGAACTGGGCATCGCCTGCAAGCTCAAGGGCTCGCACTCGATGTTCAACATCGCCTTCGACTACGCCAGCCCCAAGCTGGTGCGCGACAAGATCGCCGGCACGAACATCAAAGCCAGCCTGGCGCTGTGCTACTACATGCGCAAGTACGGCGTGTACTTCCCCGAATTGCACGGGCTGTTCCTGAACGCCGCGCACACCACCGACGACCTCGACCACATCGCCGATGCCTTCGCCAAGTGCATCGGCGAGATGGAACAGCACGGGCTGTTCCTCGCGTGACCGCGCCCGACGATAGGCGAAATCTGATGCTGATGCAGACAATCGAGTCCGATCACGCGACCGACCTGGCCACCCCGCCCGGCCCGTGGCTGCCCGCCGTGGTGCAGACCGTGGTGTTCAACTGGTGGCGACACCGCTGGGCACCGCAGTTGCGCGCGAAGTTCGGCGACGTCATCTCGATGGACATCTACCCCTGGCGCAAGGTCGTGCTGCTCTACGACCCGGCCCACATCGCCGCGATGTTCGCCGCCCCACCGTCGACATTCGATGCGGGAGAAGGCAATCGGGTTCTGGCTCCCGTCATGGGCGACCGGTCGGTGTTCATGGTCGACGGCGCCGACCACAAGCGCCTGCGCAAGCTGATGACCCCGCTGTTCAGCCGCAGCGCGGTGCGCAGCTACCTCGACGTGGTGCGCGACCTGACCATCGCCGAGGTCGACAGTTGGCCGATGGCCACACCGTTCGAAAGTCACGACAGGATGCGGGAATTGACTCTCGACATCATGTCGCGCGTGACATTCGGACTCGCGGAAGGCCCCGAGTTCGATCAGCTGCGCACCCTGCTGGGCCGACTGCTCGACATGGACCTGGCGATCCTGATGGGGCTCAATGTGCCTGCCGCCCGGCGGTTCGGGCCGTGGCAGCGGGCGATGCGATTGCTCGGCGAGATCGACGAACTCATCTACCGGGTGATCGCCCGGCGCCGCGGCGAGCCCGATCTGGCCCAGCGCACCGATGTGCTGTCGCGGTTGCTCATCGCAAGCGACGCCGACGAACGACTCGCCGATGTCGAGATCCGCGATCAGCTGGTCACCCTGTTGATCGCGGGTCACGAGACCACCGCGACCGGCCTGGCGTGGGCGCTGCACGAACTGGCCCGCGACCCGGAGGTGGCACGCACGGCCACCGCCGCGGCGTGCGGCGACGACACCGCCTACCTCGAGGCGATGGTGAAGGAGTCGCTGCGGATGCATCCGGTGATCTTCGAGGTCACCTGGACGTTGACCACCGATGTGGAGCTGGCGGGGTTCCGACTTGCCAAGGGCGCCACCGTGATGCCGATGATCGGCGTGATGCAGAACGATCCGACCCACCATCCCGAACCCGACCGGTTCCGGCCGCAACGGTTCCTCGGCAGCGATATCCCGACCTCGACCTGGGCGCCGTTCGGTGGTGGCGCGCGGCGGTGTGTCGGAGCCAATTTCGCGATGATGGAGGCGGTGGAAGTACTGCGGGTGGTGCTGTCGCGGCGCGCGATCACCACCGATCGCCCCCGGCCCGAGCCCGCCACGTCCAAGCATGTCGCGTTCGCGCCCGCTCGTGGCGCGCGGATCATCGCGCCGCCGTTGCCCCCGGTGGGAGTGCGATGAGGCAATTCGCGGGCCGCACCGTTGTCGTCACGGGCGCCGGCTCGGGGATCGGGCAGGCGCTGGCCCTGCGGTTCGCCGACGCGGGTGCTCGGCTGGCGCTGGCCGATCTCGACGGTGCCGGGCTGGAACAGACTGTGCGGCAAACACGCAACCTCGGCGCCGAGGTGAGCGCACGCGTTATCGACGTCACCGATCGCAGCGGCGTGTTCGGCTGGGCGGCGGACGTCGCGCAGAGATTCGGTGCCGTGCACGTGGTGATCAACAATGCCGGCGTCTCGTTCACCGGCGAGATCGAACGCACGGAGTTCGCCGACCTCGAGCGGGTCATGGACGTGAACTTCTGGGGCGTGGTCAACGGGACCAAGGCGTTCCTGCCGCACCTGATCGCCTCGGGCGACGGGCATCTGGTCAATGTCTCCAGTGTGTTCGGGCTGGCGGCCTTCCCTGGGCAGGGCGCCTACTGTGCCGCGAAGTTCGCGGTACGCGGGTTCACCGAGGCCCTGCGAATGGAACTGCGCGCACAGGACCAGCCCGTGCAGGTCACCTGCGTGTGTCCGGGCGGTGTCAAGACCGCCCTGGTACGGAACTCGAGCGCGGCCGCCGACATCGACGTCGATGTGCTGGCCGCGGCGTTCGACCGTGATCCAGGGGTGTCGGCGCACTCGGCCGCGGCGACGATCTTCGCCGGCGTGCGCGCGGGCCGTTCGCGCGTGCTGATCGGGCGCGACGCGTGGCTGATCGACCTGACCCAGCGCGTGTTCGGGGCAGGCTATCAGCGGGTGCTCGGTCCGGTCGGGACGCGGCTGATGGACCGGATTCGGGTGCCGTCATGACCCCGGAGATCACCGAGGCGCAGTTCCGGGAGCTGGTCCTGCGGTCCACCGATACCGAGCTCGTCGAGCTGCTCGACGAGCCGGTGCTGCGCCGGATGCTGTTCGAACGGATCTTCGAACTGTGCTGTGTCAGTGTCGATGTCGCGAAAACGGCCAAGGTCGATGTGGTCGTGCGCTGGGCGATCGGCAGCGGGCCCGATCTGTGGGACATGCACGTGGTGGGCGGAACGTGCGCGGTCGTGCCCGGACCGTCCGGGCAGCGGCCCAATGTCACCCTCACCATGAGCGATGCCGTGTTCCTGCGGTTGATCGCCCGGCAATCCAACGGCCTGCACCTGTTGGCGACCGGGAAGGTGCGGGTGCGGGGGAGCAAGCACACCGTGATGCGGATGGACAGCTGGTTCCGCTGATCATCGGTGTAGGACCGGGCCGGTACTCGCGACGACGCGGGTACCGGCCTAGTTCGTTTTCGAGCCGATGCGTGCCAACACCGCGCCGACTACCAGGCACGCACTGTCCACCACATCGTCTTGCGGCTGGCGGTATTCGTCGAGGACCCATTTCTGGGCGATGACCACGATGGCGCCGACCAGGCCGAACAGGACGGTGCGCACGCTGACGGCGGGGTGGGTTTTCAGGTCTACGTGGGGGCTGACCAGGGCCAACAGGATGTCGACCAGGGCGTCGAGCATGTCCTGGTAGGCGCGGTCGACGGTAGGGCTCACGCCCAGGATCTCGAAGAAGCCGATGCGGGGCACGCGGGGGTCTTCGTGGATGAGTTGGAAGTAGGCGGTGAGGGCGCTGCGGATCTGGGTTTCGGGGTCGGCGTCGGCGTCGCGCAGGCCCACGTGGATGGATTCGAGCATGCGGGCGACGATTTCGCGGAAGACCTCGAGCAGCAAATCCTCACTGTCGGTGAAGGATTCGTAGAAATACCGTTTGCCCACCCCGGCCGTCGCGCAGATCGTGATGACCGTGGTGTTGCGGTAGCCGTCGGTGCCGAAGGCCTCGGTGGCCGCCTCGATCAGCCGGGTGCGGCGCTCGAGTTGGCGCTGCCCGGGAGCCGCGCCGCGGTATCGGCGGCCATCGGAGTCGAGTTCGGGCGTTGTCACCGCGTCGATTCTGTCAGGTGGTCCCGATGGTGCGAGAGCGGGTCAGGGGTGTCCGAGAACATGTTCTTGCGATCGTGCGTGACGCACGCTACGTTACTCCACGGTAAGGAACGTTCCGGTTCCTGATGGTGGAGGGCTCAACCGAAGCATGATCAAACATCGAGGACGGTTCGCCGCGCTGGTCGTAGCAGCTGTCGTGTTGGCAGGCGGGGTCGTGTCGACGCAGGTCGGACAGGCATCACCGAACGCGGAGGGCTTGGACGCGCAGTTCGTTGCCGCTCATAACGGACCGCAGCAGTACCCCAAGGTCTTCATCGAGTGGGACGTACCGATCACCATGAGTGACGGCACGGTATTGAAAGCCAACGTCTATCACCCGGCCGGTGCCGATGGTCAGCCGATCGCCGAGCCCACGCCCACCATCGTCAATATGACGCCGTACACCAAGCTGGTCTCCAACGTCGCGGACTCGACACTGTCGGTGCCGGGGCTGTCGGAACTGCTCGATCCGGTGCTGCGGAATCTGGACTTCTCGCCGTTCGGGTTCAGCAGCCTCAGCGACATGTTGCGGATCGTGCCTGGCGGCGCGGCACGCACCTTCTCGGTGGACCGCAACCTGATCCGCAGCGGCTACACCCAGGTGGTCGTCGACGTGCGCGGCACCGGTTTCTCGCAGGGCACCTGGCAGGTGTTCGGTGAACGCGAGCAACTCGACGGCCCCGAGGTGGTGGACTGGGCGGCGAAACAGGGCTGGTCCAACGGCAAGATCGGGATGAGCGGGGTGTCCTACTCGGGCATCAACCAGCTGCAGACCGCGCAGCGTCATCCCGAAGCGCTGAAAGCGATCTTCCCGATCGTGCCCGGCAGCGACCTGATCCGCGACGTCGCCGCGCCGGGCGGCAACCTCGGCATCGGCTTCATCCCGATGTGGTTGCTCGCGGTGAACGGCGCGAAACTGCTGCCCGACATGGTGTCGGTGCTGACCGGCAAGTTCGACTGGGTCTGGATGGCCGACCGGGTGCGCGACCCGTTCACCTTCTTCAATGTGCTGATCGCGGCGCTGAGTACGCCGACCGTCGACCAGATCCCGCCGGAGCTGGCGCCGATCCTGGACGACGACAGCCCGCTGCGCACCTCCTGGATCGGGCGACCGGATCAGGTGGAGGTGCCGACGTTCGTCTACGGCGGTTGGCACGATCTGTTCACCCACACCACCCCGCAGATCTACAACGCGGTCGATGTGCCCGCCGAGCAGAAGAAGCTCGTCATGGACGACATCTACCACATCACGTTGAGCTCGGGCATGGGCCAGCCGGCCGGTCCCGCGCCGCTGGACGCGTTGCAGCGTGCGTGGTTCGACAAGTGGCTCAAGGGAATCGACAACGGCATCGATCGCTACGACCCGGTCACGTTGTGGCAGCAGGGGAGCGAGCAGTGGACCAGCGATGTCTCGTTCCCCCGTCCGGGTATGCAGTATCGACGGATGTATCTCGACGGTGCGTCGTCGGGGACCGCGCCGGGCGCGCTTTTCGACGGCAGTCTGGTCACCGAACCCGGTGCGGCTCAGCGTATTTCGGTCGATCCTGGGCTGACCACGCTGTGCTCGCGTGATGCCGCGCGCGGCACGGCCGGTCTGGTTCCGCTGCCGGATATGTGTTCGAAGGACGCCCGAATCGCCGAAAGCGCGGGCCTGACCTTCACTTCGGCGCCGGTGACGCAACCGACCACGATCTCCGGTTCGATCGCCGCGCACCTGAACACCGTGCTCGACGCGACCGACGGGTACTGGACGGTGACGGTCAATGATGTTGCGCCCGACGGTCGTTCGACGGTGTGGACGCAGGGACAGGTCATGGCGTCTTTGCGTGCGGTCGACGACAGCAAGTCGACTCGATCGCCCAATGGCGACTACACCGAGCCGTTCCCGGTGCTCACCCTGGACACCCGCCAACCGGTGGTCCCCGGCGAACCGACCACGGTCGACATCAGCATCCGCGGCACCGACGGTGTCCTGCAGCCGGGTCACCGGCTGCGCGTGGATGTGTTCCCGAGCAACTTTCCCAGCGTGATCCCGTTGCGGCCGTTGCTGAATGAGAGTGGGCTGCGTACTCAGCACATCGAGCTGGATCCGTCGCGTCCGAGCTGGATCAACGTGCCCCTGGGTGAAGATCCGGGCTGGTAACCCATCAGCGAACCCCCGTCTCGAGAATCGTTGTCGAGGCGGGGGTTTCGTGTGTCACGGTAAGTCGGGCACTCGCGTCGTATTCGCGCCCGCGTTCGCGGCCAGATGCGCGAAGACCACGGCATCGCGGACAGCCGCTCCGCCGTGGTCATTGTTGAAATAGACGTAGCTGTCGTCCTCGGGGGACCAGGTGTCCAGCAATCGGCGCACCCAGGCGCTCAGCGCGTGTTTGCCATAGGACGGCAGGGGAGCGGCGCGGCCCGCGTGCAGGCGCAGGTACGCCCAGTCGGTGGTCCGCCACAGCGGTGTCACCGGGCGGGAGTCGCGATCAGCCCAGGTCAGGGCCGCATTACGAGACTTCAGGACGTCGCGGATCTCGTCGGTCCACCAGGAATCGTGGCGCGGTTCCACGGTCACCCGCACCTTCGCGGGAAAACAGCGCAGGCAGTTGTCGAGCAGTTCGGCGTCCGCGCGCAGGGTCGGCGGCAGCTGGAGCAGGATCGGGCCGAGTCGATCGCCGAGACCCGCCGCGTGATCCAGCAGGCGCTGCACCGGTTCCTCGGGATCGCGCAATCGCTTGATGTGGGTGAGGTAGCGGCTGGCCTTGACCGCCATGACGAAGCCGGCGGGGGTGCGTTCGCGCCACGCGGCGAAGTTCTCCCGGCTGGGCAGTCGATAGAAGGCATTGTTGGACTCGACGGTGGCGAACGCTTGCGCGTAATGCTCGAGCCACAGGCGCACCGGCACGCCCTTGGGGTACAGCACGCCACGCCAATCACGGTATTGCCAGCCGGAAGTGCCGACATACATGGTCATTTCGGCCTCAGCGCAACAGCGGTGCGAGGTCGCTGCGATAGAAATCGAAGAACGCGTCCATGTCGGGGCCCGCGTTCATCAACACCACATGATCGAAGCCCGCGTCGACGGCTTTGCGTACTGCCTCGACATACGGTTTCGGATCGCTGCCGCAGATAAAGGAATCGAGCATGTCCTTGACTCGCACGGTGGTCGACGCGGCGGCGAAATTCGCCGGGTTGGGCAACTCGCTCATGACTTTCCAGCCACCGGTGCTCCACCTGTTCGTCGACAATGCGGCTTCGGCGCCTGCGCGATCGTCGGACGCGAACGCGACACCTATTTCGACATAGCGTGGACCCGAACCGCCTTCGCGCTGAAAGGCTTGCACGAGTGCGGGATCGGACTCGGTGGCGAAGAGGCCGTCGCCCAATTCTGCGGCGATCTTGGCAGCGCTGGGTCCGCCTGCCGCTACGGCGATCACCGGCAAAGTGTCGGGTAGGTCGAAAACGCGGGCTTCCGACAGTTCGAGGAATTCTCCGTAGTAACTGCGATAACCGCCGCGCCACAGCAGGCGGATGATCTCGAGCGCTTCGCGCAGCATGCGGTGACGGATGAGTACCGGTGGGAAATCATGGCCGACGATGTGTTCGTTGAGTCGTTCACCGGCACCGATGCCGAGGGTGAAGCGGCCGTCGGACAGCAGGGCGGTGGTGGCGGCGGCCTGGGCGATGATCGCGGGGTGATAGCGCAGGATCGGGCAGGTCACGCCGGTGGCGAGGCCGACCTTCTCGGTGCTGGCGGCGATCGTGCCGAGCACGGTCCACGCGAAGGGGGAATGGCCTTGGTTGTCCAGCCAGGGATGGAAATGGTCGCTGATCTCGACGAAATCGAAGCCGACTTCCTCGGCTCGCACGGCCTGTCGAACGAGTTCTTTCGGGCCGAAAGCTTCCGATGCCAACTTGAAACCGATCTGCATGGGCGAACCTTTCGCAGTGGGGTCAGCTGGGCGGGGTCAGCTGTGGCCGAGGGCGTTGGCCAGTTCCTGCTTGTTCATTTTCGAGCGGCCGTCGATGTTGCGGCGGCGGGCTTCAGCGTAGAGCTGGTCGCGGGTTTTGCCCGAACCGCTCGATTCGGTTTCGCCGTGTTCGGCGCGGGTCTTGTTGACGGTTGCTGCGGCGATCGCTTCGGCGCGTTTTTCGCTGCGGCCGCGGTCGAGTTCGGATTTCTTGATGTCTTTGTATTGGCGTTCGCGTTTGGGGCTCCACGCTTGCTGGGGCATAGGCTGCTCCTGTTCCGATCGGTGGGCGGCTCTGATTGCCGCCTACCCGGAGATCGGCCGAGGAAACAGACAGCCAGTGACAGACTCGGGTGACGGCACCATAACCGGTGCCGTCACCCGAATCGATCTTGGTTTACGGGAAGAACAGTTCGAAGATGGCCTCGACGAAGTCCACGAAAAATTCCCACGCCATGACGTTCACCTCCTTCCCTTTGTGCCCAGCTAGTTACTGGTCCGCGCCAACAGATCAGGCGGTGAGGGCCCAGCTTCTTCGCTGGTGGTGGGCTAGATACCCGGCATATCGCGAGTACCCGATTAGGTGTTAGCAATAACACGGCAACCAATCTTTTCCTGGCACACTGACCAAGTGCCCGCACCCCGCGCGATCGCGACCCGCACCTGGCGGTGGATTCGCAGCGCCCCCGGCACCTACCTCTGGCTGACAACCCTCGCCATCACCACCCTGATCATCGATCTCCTCCCACCCGACGAGGCGAAAGACTGGCTCGATCACCGTTCGACCAACCTGCATCACCTCGCCGAGGAACCCGTCCGAGTCCTGATCACCAGCGCATTCTGGATCGACGGCAGCAGCTGGCTCGCCTACGCCGTGCTGTTCACCGTCTTCCACGCCAACGCCGAACGCTGGCTGGGCACCTGGCGTTGGCTCGCGGTGGTCGCACTCGCCCACGTCGGCGCCACGTACCTCAGCCAAGGCGTGCTCCTCTGGGCCATCCGCAGCGACGAAGCTCCGGAGAAGGCGATGTACATCCTCGATGTCGGCGTCAGTTACGGCTTGGCCGGCGTCGCCGCCGTGCTGGCCTATCACCTGACGACGCCGTGGCGCTGGTGGTACATCCTCGGCGTGCTCGCGGTGGTCCTGCCGCCGATTTTCCTGAACCGCACCTTCACCGACATCGGCCACGCGAGCGCCGCCGTCATCGGCTTCGCCTGCTACCCGCTGACCCGCGGCCGCGGCCACCCATGGAATCCCCGCACGCTGATGGCTGCCCGGCGATGATTGCCGACAGGTAGCCGATGTGGTGCACTTCGCACCCGCTACCGCCCTCCACGAGCCTGCTCGCCGCCCCACGCTGACTAGGCTGAGCACGTGATTTTGCTGGCGATAGGTGTGGTTCTGCTCGGTGTGTTCGCGCTGCGCTTCCGGCAGGAGCGGCGACGGTTCAGCAACGGCGTGTTGTTGCTGCTGGGACTCCTGTGCGTCGGCGGGGAACTGGTGGGCTCGGGTACCGAGGGCGTGGGTGCCGAGCTGCTGTTCTTCTTCGCGCTGGCGATGTCCCCGCTGCTGGTGTTGGTGCTGGCCGGGCTGCTCATGGTCAACGGGGTGGTGATGCTGCGACGCGAAGGGATGCGGGTGGCGAACCTGCTGTCGCTGGGCCTCGGCGTGGCGCTGCTGGTTCCGTACGTGCTACTGGTGGTGGCGGTGACCGCCGAGTGGTTCGTGCTCGGTGCGCTGCTGTTGGCGGTGGTGCTGGTCGCGTCCTATCTGGGTTTCGTGCTGGCCGCGTTCCTGCTGTACTCGCTGGTCTACGGCTGGGTGACCCGCACCGACAACGCCCTCGCGATCGTGGTGCACGGCTCCGGCCTGCTCGGTGATCGGGTGCCGCCGCTGCTGGCGAGCAGGCTCGATCGCGCGCGCGGCATCTGGCAGGTCGACCGCGCGCACGGCCCCTCGCCGCTGCTGGTCACCAGCGGCGGCAAGGGCTCCGACGAGAAGGTCGCCGAGAGCACGGCCATGGCCGCCTACCTGGTCGAACACGGGGTGCCCGCCGACGAGATCCTGCAGGAGGACCGCTCCACCACCACCCGCGAGAACCTGGTGTTCAGCAGGCAGTTGCTGGCCAGGCAGGGGATCGACAGCCGCATCCTGCTGGTCACCAGCAATTTCCATGTGCTGCGCACCGCGCTGCTCGCCCGGTCGGTCGGGATCGACGCGCAGGCCGTCGGCGCGCCGACCGCGCGCTACTACCTGCCCAGCGCGCTGCTGCGCGAGTACGTCGGGATCCTGTTCGAACACAAGGTCCTCAACGCGGTGATGTGTGCGCTGATGGCGGCGTTCCCGGTCTTTCTGGCGATCTACGGTGTCACACAGTAAAGAATCTTGGTGTTACCCGATTTAGGTGTTACCTCCCGTACTGGATAGTTGTATCCTCGAATGACCGAGCGGGATGCAGCGTCGCATCCTCGAGCACGCCCCGATCGTGCGCGGTTGATCGAGGAGTATCGATGAAGTTACTTCGCTGGAACACCCGGAATCCGGAGGTCGATCCGGGCACGGTCGCGCTGCACGCGCGCAATGTCGCCTTCGACTGGACCGGCATCGACCTGCAGTGGATGTCCGCCGAACCGATCGCCGGCCACCTGATCAGCGCGCTGAACATGCTGCTTCCCGAGGGTGAGCGCATGTTCATCGAGACCTACCGCGAGGCGCTGCCCTACGTCAAGGACGAGAAGCTGCGCGAGGACATGCTCGGCTTCATCGGCCAGGAATCCATGCACGCCCAGACGCACGGCAAAGTGCTCGAGGACGTGTTCACCGCGCACAACGTCGACGCGGGCCCCTACCTGCGGCAGATGGAATACCTGTTCCGCATCTCGCTGGGCGCACGCGGCGGCGACGACCGCGCGGGCCGCCAGATGCTGGTCGAACGACTGGCGTTCATCGCCTGCCTCGAGCACTTCTTCGCCTGGCTGGGCGACTGGATCCTCAATGCCGACATGGAGAAGTTCGGTGCCGACCCGCGCATGGTCGACCTGTTCCGCTGGCACGGCGCCGAGGAGGTCGAGCATCGCAATGTCGCCCACGACGTGGCGGAGTACTTCGGGGTCGGGTACGTGCGCCGGTGCGCGTCGATGACCATCGTGTTCCCGATCTTCCTGATCGTGCTGGTGCGTGGGGCGCGGTTCCTGGTGAACCAGGACCCCGGGCTGCCCGACCACGGCTACCCGCGGGTGCTGGGCGGGGTGTTCGCGGCGATGTGGCGCGGTGCGCTGCCCGGCGTCCCGTCCCTGCTGCGCAGCGCCCTGTCGACGTTCCAACCCGGCTACAACCCGCAAACCGTCGGCTCGACGGCGCAGGCCATCGCCTACCTGGCGGCCTCGCCCGGCGCCCGCGCGGCAGCGTCGTGACCACGCGCGACATCCCCGCCGACCTCTACGGTAGGCGCCGCCACGACCCCGCGATCAAGGTCATCGACGCGATCGCGTCCACTCGGCTGCGCTGGAGCGCGCTGGTCAACCGCGATGATCTGCGTCCGCGCGTGGACGACCGCCGCCTGCGCGTGCTGGTGACCGAACGTCGGATCGAAGCGCACGTCCAGGACGTGGTGAGCCTGCGGCTGGAGTCGCCCGACGGTCGGGTGCTGCCGCGCTGGCGGCCGGGCGCGCACCTGGACCTGGAGTTGCCGTCGGGTCGACTGCGGCAGTATTCGCTGTGCGGCGACCCCGCCGACGAGCGCGCGTATCGGATCGCGGTGCGTCGCATTCCCGGCGGTGGTGGCGGTTCGGTCGAGGTGCACGACACGCTGACCGTCGGTAGTCGGCTGGTGGTGCGTGGGCCGCGCAATGCGTTCCCGTTCGCGATCCCCGGTCACGGATCACCTTCGCACAGACTGCATTTCGTGGCAGGCGGCATCGGCATCACCCCGATCCTGCCGATGGCCCGACTCGCGCACCGGCTGGGCGTGCCGTGGACGCTGGTCTACAGCGGACGCAGCCGCGACACCATTCCGTTCCTGGCCGAGATCGAGAGCTTCGGCGGAAATGTCGTGGTGCGCACCGACGACGAGCACGGACTTCCTACCGCGCAAGACCTGCTGCCCGGAGTTCGGCCGGGCACGGCGGTCTACGCCTGCGGACCGACCCCGATGACATCGGCCATCGTCGCCGCTGTGCGCGAAATGCCTTCGGTCGAACTGCATTTCGAACGGTTCTCCCCGCCCCCGATCATCGACGGCACCCCGTTCGAGATCGAATTCGCCTCCACCGGCGAGGTGGTCACGGTCGCGGCCGACCGCACCGTACTCGACACCATCCTGAAAACCCGCCCCGACCAACCGTATTCGTGCAGGCAGGGCTTCTGTGGCACCTGCGTGATTCGCGTGCGTGCGGGCGAACCCGACCACCGCGAGACCACGCTGTCCGATGCCGACCATGCCGAAGGTGCCATGCTGGCGTGCGTATCCCGGTGCCACGGACAGCGTTTGGTGCTCGACCTGTGAACAACCATGCTGGACAAGGAGTCCGAAAGACCATGACCAACGACAGCCCCCAGCCCGCGAATCAGCGCATTGTCCGCAGCGGCGAGTTCGACATCGCCGTGTTCGAATACGGCGACCCGACCGCCGACACCATCGTGCTCGTGCACGGCTGGCCCGACACACATCACCTGTGGGACAGGGTGATTCCGCTGCTGACCGACCGTTTTCACGTGGTCGCCTACGACACCCGCGGGCACGGTGAGTCCACTCGCACACAGCGCACCGCCGACTTCCGGCTCGACGAACTGTCGCGTGACTTCTACGCCGTGATCGATGCGGCCAGTCCCGACAGTCCCGTGCACGTGCTCGCGCACGACTGGGGTTCGGTACAGGTATGGGAGGCGGTCTGTGAACCGCAGGCCGCGCAACGCGTCGCCTCGTTCACCTCGGTGTCCGGGCCCAACCTCGACCACCTGTCCAGCTGGGTGCGCGACCGGCTGTCGCGTCCGACGCTGCGCAATGTGTGGCAGCCGATGACCCAGCTCGCGTCCTCGGCCTACACCTTCTTCTTCATGACGCCCCGGCTGCCGCGCGCCACGTTCAACGCCATCGGCACCGAAAAGGTCTGGCAGCGTGCGGTTTCCCTCATGAACGACACGGCCGTCGCCAATGTGAAGCTGGGCCCGACGTTCCGTCGCGACATGGTCGACGGGCTGCTCATCTACCGGGCGAACATCGTGCAGCGGATGCTGTCGCCGCGCGAGCGACACACCGAGGTTCCGGTGCAGTTGATCGTGGCGGGGCGCGATGTCGCGGTTCGTCCCGCGGGATACGACGACTCGGCCAAGTGGACCGACCGGCTCTGGCGTCGCGACGTGCCCGCGGGGCACTGGATGCCGTTCTCACATCCCGAACTTCTCGCCACCGCCACCACCGAGCTGATCGACGCGCTCGACGGTGCGCCGGTGTCACGTGCGCTGGCCAGGTCCGAAGTAGGTTTCGGGGGTAGGGAATTCGACCACAAGCTGGTGGTGATCACCGGTGGCGGCAGCGGCATCGGCCGGGAGACCGCGCTGGCGTTCGCACGTCTGGGCGCCGAAGTTGTCGTCTCCGACGTGAACGAGCTCGCCGCCAAGACGACCGCCGAACTGGTGGTCGCCGAAGGTGGTGTGGCGCACTCATATTCGCTCGACGTGTCGAACGAGGACGCGGTGCGTGAACACGCCGACGAGGTGATCGCGGCGCACGGTGTGCCCGATGTGCTGATCAACAACGCCGGCGTCGGCCAGGCCGGTGCCTTCCTCGACACCCCGTCGGAGGAATTCGACCGGGTGCTGCGGATCAACCTCGGCGGAGTTGTCAACGGCTGCAGGGCATTCGGTGCGGCGATGGCCGATCGCGGGCTGGGCGGTCACATCGTGAACCTGTCCAGCATGGCCGCCTACAGCCCGCAGCGTGACATGGCCGCCTATGCCACCAGCAAGTCGGCGGTGTTCATGTTCTCCGACTGCCTGCGCGCCGAACTGGCCGAGCGCGGCATCTCGGTGTCGACGGTCTGCCCCGGCATCGTGCATACCAATATCGTTGCCACGACCCGCTTCTCGGGTATTTCCGCCGAGGAAGAAGCGGCCACGCAGCAGAAGTTCGACAAGCTGTACCAGCGGCGCGGGTACACCCCAGACCGGGTGGCGGAGCAGATCGTGAAGGCGGTGCGGACCGGGCGCGACATCGTGCCGGTGACGCCGGAATCGTGGCTGCAGTACCGGGTCAACCGGATCGCACCCGGTGCGGTGCGGTTCGCGGCCCGTCGGATGAAGCTGGTCTGAGTCCGTTTACGCCCGGCGCAGTTGCTTCTCCACGGCGGCGACGTGCCGGGCGTCCACGCCCCACGGATTCTCCACCTCGACCTTGCTGTCCAGGTCCCACAACACGCACGTCTCCTCGGGCTGCGCGACCATCGACCAGGCGACCACGGTGCGGCCCAGTTGTTCCTGCATCGAGCCGTGGTCTTGCGTGCTGTCGCCCACGCCCTCGGGAAAGTGGTGCAGGAACCGGCCGTAAGCCTGCTCGCAGAACTTCGCATACAGCTGTGTACAGAGGATGAAACCGTGCCAGGCCTCGTCGACCGCGTGCGACGGCATACCGATCACCTGATCGTCGCGAATGGCGGCGCCACAGCACCGCAACCATTGGCGCAGACCGGTTTCCACGAGTTCGCGCGGCTGCCACGGGCAGGTTTTGAAGACCGCCTCGGGTAGATGCAGGGCAGCGACGGTGCGGTCGACGGTGCGCAGGTCGACTTGCCGTTTGCCCGGTCGGGGGAGAGTGAACGCCACAATTCACTGTACGGCCACTGGTCGTAGTCGGGGTGGGAGGTTAGCCTGCGGGGATGGCGATGACGCTCGTGATCCTGGTGGGGATTTCCGTTGTGCTGATCGGCGTGGTGGTGACCGCCGTCGCGCTGCTGATTCGGAAATTGAGCGCGCCGCACAGTGGCGGGCCGCGGGATCCGCGGTGGGTGGCGGGGTCGGCGGGGGCGTATCCGTTCTTCGACGGGGCTTCGGGGCAGCCCTGGGATCCGGGGCCCTCCGGTGATTCCGGTAGCGGGTGTGGTGGGGGAAGTAGCTGTGGGGGCGGAGGGGGTAGCAGTAGCAGTTGTGGTGGTGGTGGGAGCAGCAGTAGCTGTGGTGGCGGGAGTAGCAGCAGTTGCGGCGGGAGCTCCTGATCGAGTGACCTGCGTCTCAGCGCGCTTGACCTGAAGTGGGCTTGGGGTTTCAAGCTGGACTCGTTCGGTTGTCACCACTGGTAAGGAGTCTCCAATGCGTGCAGTGCAGGTCAAAGAATTCGGTGGTCCCGAGGTCCTCGAGGTGGTGGAACTATCCGTGCCGCAACCGGATTCGGGCGAAGTGGTCGTCGACGTCGAGGTTGCCGACGTGATGTTCCTCGACAGTCGCCTGCGTAGCGGGTGGGGGCAGGATTACTTCCAGCTGAGCCTGCCTTACGTCCCCGGCGGTGCGGTGGGCGGCGTGGTCAGCGCGGTCGGTGCGCAGGTCGATCCCCGTTGGCTCGGTAAGCGCGTGGTCACCCAGACCGCCGCCAGCGGCATCGGTGGTGGGCTGCCCATCGGTGGTTACGCCGAGAAATCCCTCGCCAAGGCGGCCACGCTCACCGAGATCCCCGTCGGTCTGACCACCCGGCAGGCCGTCGCGCTTGCCCATGACGGACGAACCGCGCTCGCCGTCTTCGATCGTGCTGCGGTGCAACCGGGTTCGTGGGTGTTGATCACCGCGGCGGCGGGCGGTCTGGGCACGCTGCTCATCCAGTTGGCCACCGCGGCCGGCGCGAATGTGGTCGCCGCTGCCCGTGGTGCGGAAAAGCTGGCTCTCGCAACACGATTGGGCGCTGTCGAGGTTGTCGACTACTCACTCGCCGGTTGGGAGGATCGAGTTCGCCGGATCACCGGCGGGGGAGCGGCCGTGGTGTTCGACGGTGCGGGCGGGGCGATCGGTGGCGCGGCACTGACCGCCGCCGCCGACAAAGGGATCTTCCTCGGTTACGGCTCCGCCGCAGGCGATTTCGCGAACGGCGACACCGAAGCCGCTGCCGCACGCGGCGTCTCGGTGCTCGGCCTGTTCGACATCGTCAAAGGTGAAATCGATTGGGAGGCAATCGTTCACCGCATCCACACCGCGGTGATCGCGGGCGACCTGGAAGTGGTGATCGGGCAAACCTTCCCACTCGACCGAGTCGAGCAGGCCCACACCGCCATCGAAAGCCGATCCACCCTCGGCCGTACCGTCTTGACGATCGGCGCGTCATTGTAAAGTACCAAGCGCCCCAACGGAATACACGTTAAGTTATGTTCTGTGCAGGGAATCATAATCATCGCGGTCATCGCCGCGGTTCTGTTGTTGGTAGTCGCAGTGATCAAGTTGGCCAGCAACCCAGGGGGAAACATCGACAGTCACGATCGTGATGAGCGATTACGGGGTGGCCAACGAGCCGAACGCTCGTAACCCGTCACCCTCGGGTGCAAGACAACAACGATCGGTCGCAACGCCTTCCCCCCGGAAGTCGCCGCGACCGATCGTTCGTTTCCCACACCCACCCCACCGCGCCGAGTAGTCAACCCCGCACCAGTCCGGGTACCATGCGACTCGCCCGCGGAGACCCCCGCGGCGAGGGGCGGTAGCTCAGTCGGTTAGAGCCGCGGACTCATAATCCGCTGGTCGTGGGTTCGAGCCCCACCCGCCCCACTTCCCCCTCCTGACCTCCCGGTTCCTGATTCGCATCAGACGTTTCGACCGAGGGGCGCGCGTACACCAACAGACTATTGCGCAACCGATGTCCTGCGAAGTTTCCGGCAGTCGGAGGTACCCCGTTGAGCCAGTACTACGAGTTGGGCACCGTGACCCTCTGGAATCCCTCGAACGGGGCTTCACGGTTGTTCCTTCGCCAAGTGCGGTTGTTCGAGGAAGAACTCGGCCTGCCGTCCGGGATCGGACCGATGGAGGCCGACGAGTGTCAGATCACCGTCGGCCTGCTCGCGAATTTCCTGGACGTACTGCTGGTTCGGCGCGCGAGCACCCACCATGCAGTGATCCAGGCGCTGTCCGACGGCTTCATCGCAACCATGATCGTCGTCGCGGAGCGGGCCGGAATCGAGGTGCGGTGGCCCGTTCCCGACGCTCCGGTGTGGGGTGTCGCGGACGTTTGGGGTGAGGTTCGCGAGCATGCGCGTCGACTGGCCCTTCAGATGGCACGTTGACGGGCGGCGGCGAGGTTTATCGGCGGGGTGTCAGGAGGAGGATGGGGATGATGCGTGGGCTGGCGTTGCGTTGGTAGAAGTCGTAGCTGGGGAAGAACGCGACGAACTCGGGCCACAGTAGGGCTCGTTCGGCGTCGGTGGCTACTCGGGCTGTGACCGGACGGTGGTCGGCGCCGATCTGGATTGTGGTGTGCGGGTTGGCTTTCAGGTTGTGGTACCAGGCGGGGTGAGTTGGTTGGCCGGCCTTGGAGGCGACGATCGCGATGGTGTCGCCGGTGGCGTGGTACATCACCGGGGAGGTGCGCAGGGTGCCGGATTTGGCGCCGACGTGGTTCAGGAGCAGGATCTTGGCTTCGGGGAACACCGGCATGGTGGCGCCGAGGCGGCCATTGGTCCGGCGGTACAGGGCCACATGGAGTTTCGTCGATCGGCGTCCGAGGTAGACGCCGCGCCTGCTCGCGACGTGAGACACCGATTCCACCAGTCGCTGTAGCAACGACCCCTTGCGTCCGTTCATTCCACGCACCGCCCCTCCATGCCTTGGTCTACTACAACCGATAGTAGACCGATTGTCGGGGGTTTCCCGGATGAACGTTCGAGGGTCGGCGTTTCGCCTTAGGGTGTGGGCATCGTGGCGCGAGGCTAGGGGTGGCGAGGCGCGCGCATTATGTCCGATGCCGCACGAAGCAGCGCGACCGCAGCATCAACCCCAAGCTCCGGTCGGGCATTGAGATCGGCATACATCAGGGTCTCAGGACTGGCCGTTGTCAGCCTTTTGGTCCGCGAGGAAACGAACCCTAATCCGATGCCGATCGTGGTCTCGGTGAAAGGATCTCGAACGTTGCTCTTGCTCTTGATCGTCCCCGGTTCGGGAACCGTGATGGCGCCATCGCTGACCGCCCGCTGCAGCACTGCGTTGATCACCATCTCGAACGTGAGCGCGTAGGGGAGTTCCATACCCAGGGCGGCACTCCAACGATCGAATGAATCTTCGTGTAGCGGAGCCGCTGTCAGGTCGCCGATCACCCACGCTTCAGCCCACTGGTGAGCACCTACACCAACGGTGAATACACACGGATCAGCGAGTATCTTCTGCTCGCCGCGTTTCCATCGCCGCCCTTCCCTGGCGTAGTAGCGACGCGACGGTTGGCGGCGGCGGAAGCGCACGACGTCAGCATACTCGGCTGAGTACCGGCAGTTGCCCCATTGAGTGCGGGTCCCGAGCTACCATCGGCGGCGGATGGCGCTGCGCGCCGCCCGGACTGCGGGCATCGTCACGGCGTAACCGGGCACAACAGAAGACGGCGCACGCCGGTTGGGCGCGCGCCGCCTGGTGGGGTGCTCAGGCCGGGCTGCTTGCGAGAACCGGAGCCACGCTCTCTCGGGTGGCGAGCTTCGCGCCGAGGTAGGCGGCGGGGATGCCGAGGGCGGCGAGGGTCAGAGGGTAGTAGAGGGGGCCGACGTGCATGTTCATGGTGGCGATGCCAGCGATGACCGAGCCGAGTGAACCGAAGATGCCAAGGCCTACCGCGTGGGCGGTTTTGTGGTGGGGTGCGAGGCGGGCTACTACGTAGGCGCCGAGGACGTTGAAGACCGTGCGGTAGGCGAGTACCAGAATGATGACCGGGGCGGCGACGTAGATGTGGCCCTTCGGTAGGACGCCGGTGGACTCGAGGATCGCGTCGGTGGCGCTCGACAGGGCGGCGGTGGTGATCAGTCCGGCGAGGAGGGCGGCGATGCTTTTGATGATGTTCATGACGGGCTCCCTGGGGTGGCTGGTTCCGCGTTGCGCGGTGGTTCTGCCGGGAGGTCGGAGCGAGACAACGATCCTCGACATATCTGGCGAAAGAATTCGGACGAGTTTTTCCATCCAGCCGACCGATCGGTCGGAAATGGAGTTGTCGCTGGTCGGCGGGATCGTTAGCGTGGCTACTTATGGAACCGATTACCGAACGCGAGATCAGGGCGTCGTTCGTCAACTGTTCGAAAGGCGACGCCAAACGGCTGCTCGTGCCGCGTGACCTGGAGCAGCGGCCCTGGGAAGATCTGGACTTCCTCGGGTGGACCGACCCCTCGTACGCGGGGCGCTGCTATATCTCGGTGCCAAGGGAGGACGGGCTGGTCAGCATCGCGTTGCGGCATGAGACCGGCGGTTCGGGGAAGACGCAGATGTGCACGATCTGCCTCACCACGCATTCGGGCGGCGGCGTTTCGTTGATGACCGCGAGCAAGACGGGAGAGTCGGGGCGCAAGGGCAACACCGTGGGCAGCTACATCTGCACCGATCTGGCCTGTTCGCTGTACGCGCGCAACAAGAAGCGGCCCTCGATGGGCAGCCGGTATCGCGAGGATCTGACCGTGGAAGAGAAGGCGCAGCGGGTGGTGACCAACCTCAACGCCTTCGTCGACCGACTCTCGACCTAGAGCATCGCGTTCATGATGGTGCCCGCGCTGGTGGCGACCACGCCACCGATCATCGCGCCCGCGACCATCTTCGGCGACTGCATCGCGCCGCCGGTCCATTTCTCCCACGCGAACTTGCCGCCCGCGACGGTGATGGCGATGATGCCCGACAGCAGAATGAACCAGGTCAGATAGCTGACCATCTGCATGATCTTGTTCGCCAGTGGCGGGGCCTCGGGGGTGGGATTGCCGATCTGCGCCAAGGTATCGGTGACGGCGGCCAGAAACATGGGGTCTGCCTCGGTATCTCGGGGAGGAACGACGATGAACTCTGTGTCGATGGTATCCGGTCGTTTGCGGTGATGTCGGGGCCCGGTGCGACCGTACCGATCGGTTTTGTTGGTGCACAAGGGGTTCGCGCCCGTATCCTGGACCAGATCGAATACGACAGCGCTGGAACGCAGTTCGCTGCACGCGACAGGGGAGCAGGCTATGAGCATCATTCTGACGTCGATGGCCGACACCATCACGACGTATGCGCAGATCGGAAACCCCACGCCGGAAGCGCCTCCGCTGTCGGACAAGATCATGAAAATGGTGCAGTACTTGACCTGGTTCATGATCTTGTCGGGCGTGCTCGCCATCACCGTCGCCGGCGGCAAGTTCGCCTGGGAGAAGTGGAACGGCAGCGCCATGGAGTCGCCGAAGATGATCGCGGGCGCGATGATCGGCGGTGTGGTGGCCACCAGTGGCGGCACCATCATGAACGCGATTCTGGGCTAGATCCGCGCGCCCTTGGCCCGGTTGCAGGCCCGGCACAGGATCTGCAGGTTGGTCGCGCTGGTCGCACCGCCGCGGCTGAGCGGGATGATGTGGTCGAATTCCAGGTAGTGGCCGTCGCCGCATTCCACGCACGCACCGCCGTCGCGCTGCCACACCTGGGCTTTCACGTCCTGGGGGATGCTGCGGCTGTCGCGTTGTCCCGGGGTCAGGACCAGGCGTTTCGACACGCGTAGCGCGCCTTCCAACGCCGCTGCGACGTAGTCGGGGTCGGTGACGCCGAAGGTCGCGCCGCCGCGCGCGGAGGTGGCGGCGAGCACGACGGTGCCGTGCTCGGGATGCACGGAGACCACCCTGTTCCAGGGCAGTTCGATGCCCGTGCCGTCGCCGACGAAGCGCAGTTTCTTCGAGCTGCCGATGAGGCGACCTTCGGTGTTGCGTGGGCCGCGCGCGAGCATGCGGATGTGGACCGCGGGCAGGTCCAGGTGGACGCGCTCGTCGGGGTCCAGGTGCAGGCCGGGAGTGTTGATGGTGGGCAGTTCGCCCGCGCGCAGGCGGGACAGGGTGCGGCCGCGGTGCATTCGGCGGCGGAGGTCGTCGACGATAGTGCCGGACAGGGCCAGTTCGCTCACGACATGTTCGAAGGCTTCGAGTTCGTCGGCGAAGACCTCACCGTCGGCGAACGCGAAGGCGACCATTCGCTCGACCTGAGTCACGCCCGCTTCGCGCAGGACCGTGCGGCCGAGGTCCTCGTCGATGCGTTGGAAGCGCAGGGCCGCCCAGACTTCGGTCCACTCGTGCGACAGGGTGCCGGGGCCCGCGAGGACGCGCCTGGCCCTGTTGCGCCAGTGCGTGAGGAACTCCTCGACTTCGGCGGCGCAGTTCTTGCAGGGGGAGTGACCGCCGAACAGCTTGCGGCGCAAGGGGTTCCCACAGCGAGCGCAACGGGCGCGATGGTCGTGGATATGCGGGCGAACGCTGGCGGTCCACTCGTCGCCGTCCCACCAGCGCAGTTGATCGGGAGACTCCGGGTCGGGGTGCCAGTCGGCGAGTTCCGGGTCCTGCGGGGGTGGGGGTGGGACGTCGATGACGCGGCGGGTGAGGGCGGGCGGGCGCCGGGTCGGATCCTCAGCGACGGCGGACCCGGTGCGTCGACGGTCGTCGGGCTCGGATGGTTCGGCAGACGACGGCAGGTATCCAGCGGGTGGGAGATCCGACGCGGAGCGCACTGCGGACGCCTTCGGCTCATCGACGGTGACCCCGAATTCGGCGGCCAAGCCGGGCAATCCACCCGCCCACCCCTGACCGATCGCGCGAAACCGCCACTGACCGTCGCGACGATAGAACTCGCCGAACATCATCGCCTGCACATCTTCGATGCCCTCGATCGCGAACTCGGCGATCGGCCCGTCGGCGGCGTGCACGGTCAAAGTGAGGTCGGGCAGTTGGTCGAACGTGGCATCGTCGAGAGAAGCGCTGATGACGATGCGCGCCACATCATCTTCGGTGCGCGGCAGCGAAATACTCAGCCGCGCGGTACCGGGGGCGGGCTCTTGGTCCAGCGTCACGGCTTGCGAGGCGTGCCGGGGGGCGTTGAAGAACACGAAATCGCGGTCGCCGCGCACCAGCCCCGACTCGGTGACCAACAGGGCGTGCGCGTCCACGGCATGCGCGGACCGCCATGAAACGACCACGGCGAGAAGCGATGTCGGGACCGGCGCGTGCGCACCCTTGCGTAGTTCCATGGTCCCCGCATGATGCCATGAGGGTCCGACAGGAAATTTGACCAGGACACGAAGCGGGGTGGGGCGCCCATTGCTGCGTGCGCGGCCCGCTTGCGGCACAGTGGTGTCATGACGAACCCGAGGAAGCGGGGGCGCGCTGACGAGGCTGCTCCGGCGGCGCAGGCGCGGAAGGTGCCGGGGGCCGAGTTGTTGTCGGCCGCGCAGGCGGCGGTGGGGGCCGCGCAGACGGCGGCGGGGCAGGCGATCGACGCCGCGCAGCAGACGGCGGGGTATGCCTTCGACGCGGCGGTGCGGCTGCCGCCTGCCTCGGCGCAGTTGGCGGCGCAGTTGCCCGATCTGGTGGAGAACCTGTCGATCGCGGTCGAGCGGCTCAACAGCACCATCGATCGGCTGGATCGCACGTTGGCGTTGGCCGATCCGGTGTTCGCCACCTATGACCGGTTGTTGCCGCGGCTCGAGGCGGTGATCTCGCTGGGGGAGGACGTGTTCGGCGCGGTGGCGAAGCTGCCTGGGGTCGGGTTGCTGGGGCGGATCGCCGGGCGTGGCGGCGAGGAACCCGCGCCGGAACCGGAGCCGACCAAGCGTCCCCGCAGACGCTGAGTCAGCCCAACGCGCGGAAGGTCGCGGCCGCTTTGAGCACCATTTCCGCGTACTCGTCCTCGGGATCGGAATCGAGCACGATCGCGCCGCCCGCACCGATCCGCCATTCGTCGTCGTAGCGCACGGCCGTGCGGATCACGATGTTGAGGTCGGCGGTGCCGCCCAGACCGAGGAAACCGATGGTGCCCGAATAGATCCCGCGTGCTTCGGTTTCCAACTCGTCGAGGATGTCCATGGTGCGAATCTTCGGCGCGCCGGTCATCGAACCGCCGGGGAAACAGGCGCGCAGACAGTCGATCACCCCGGCGTCGGGGCGCAGGGTGCCGCGCACCGTGGACACCAATTGGTGCAGGGTGGAATAGGTTTCGGTGTCCATCAACTTCGGCACATGCACGGATCCGACTTCGCAGACGCGGCCCAGATCGTTGCGCAGCAGGTCCACGATCATCAGATTCTCGGCGCGGGTTTTCGGGTCGGCGGGCAGGGCGCGGCGCAGCTGCTCGTCCTCGGCGGCGGTGCGTCCGCGCGGGGCGGTGCCTTTGATCGGTTTGCTCTCGACGACCCGATCACGGTCGATCTTCAGGAACCGTTCCGGCGAGGAACATGCCACGTCCAGGCCGTCGAACCGCAGGTAGGCGGCGTACGGTGCGGGGTTGCAGCGGCGAAGTCGTCGGTACAGATCCAGTCCGTCGTCGGGTTCGGCGGCGACCGCGACCGCGTCGGTCAGGCAGATCTCGTAGGACTCGCCCGCCCGCAGCCGGTCCTGGCACACCGCGATATCGGCCAGGTAGCGATCGCGCCCGCGCACCAGATGGGCCTGCACCGCATCGGGGTCGGCGGGCACGGACAGGCCCGCCGGGTTGACCCACGTCGGCAGGTCGGCCAAGTCGTCGGCGGTCTCGGCGAGCCACTGTTCGGCGGCCTGATCGTTCTCGGTCAGAGCGAGCAGGTGGGTCTGCCCGGCCTCATGATCGACCACGATCAGCCGGTCGGCGAAAATCCACTGCGCATCCGGCGTGGGGGAGCGGTGGGCATTGCGCGCACCACAGTCGGCCTTCGCTTCATAACCGAGATACCCGACATAACCGCCCGCGAAATCGAAAGGCAGCGACGGGATTTCGCACTGCCGGGTTCGCAGTTCCCGATCCAGATAATCCAGGACGGTGCCTTCGACGGTGCGAGTACCCGCCGCGTCCGTCACCGTGACGGAGCCGTCCCCGACCCGGTACCCCACGATTTCGGCATGCGGCCCACTCGCATCACCCAGAAACGAGAACCGATCGAGACCACGTTCGACATGCTCACTGTCGAGCCAGAACGCCGCCGTACCCTCGGAATACTTACGCAGGAAGATCGCTTCGGTATCGATCGCCCGTTCGATTACCTTGTGCACCAAGCGAAATGAGCGCTCAAGAAAAACGAGAGCAGGTTTCACCGACGGCCCGCGCACCACCACAGGCGCGGACACCCGCACTTTGGTGAGATCGGCGAAATTACGCAGCAGCGCGGCACCGAATTCACTCGACACCGACTCGGGATGGAACTGCACACCCCACTGCGGCCGCTCCCGATGTCGCACCCCCATGATCACCCCGTCACCGGTCGACGCGGTCACCTCGAGAGTGTCGGGCAACGGGACCTGCGCGGCCAGCGAGTGGTAACGCACGACCGTGAAATTCTGCGGCAGACCCGCGAACAGATCCCGATCATCATGGGTCACCTGATCGAGAAACCCGTGCCTGGCCTCGGGCGCACGTTCGACCGTCCCGCCCGCGCCGATCACGATGCCCTGATGGCCCAGACACACACCCAACAGCGGCAGCTCGGACTCCGCGATCACCGCCGTCGACAACCCCATATCGCCGGCACGATCAGGTCGGCCCGGTCCCGGCGAGATCACCACATTGTCGAACCGGTGCAGGTCCACCGGGGCCTCGTCGTTGCGCACGACAGTCGGCTCGTTGCCGTTGACCTCGCTGATCAGCTGATAGAGGTTGTAGGTGAACGAGTCGTAGTTGTCGATCAAGAGCGTGCGCATTGTGGCGCAAACTTTACGCTCGGCCCTCGGGTGTTCATTCCCGCGCAGGGCCGGGGACGCGCGGGCAGAATGTGCGCCATGTCTGTTTCTCAACCTGTTGATGTCGACCAGTCGATCGCGGACTTCGCGGCGATCGGGCGGTGGATGGACCGACAGGGCCTGCCCGGTACGGAATTCGACGCGATCACCAGCATCGGTGGCGGCACGCAGAACATCATGTTGCGGTTCACCCGCGGCGGGCGCGAGTACGTGTTGCGGCGCGGACCCCGGCATCTGCGGGCGAAGAGCAACGAGGTGATCGGCCGGGAATCGCGACTGCTGCGCGCCATCGACGGCACCGACGTGGCGTCCCCGCGGGTGATCGCGGCCTGCGACGACGAGTCGGTGATCGGCGCGGTGTTCTACCTCATGGAACCCATCCGCGGCTTCAACCCGCAGACCGAACTGCCCGACCTGCACGCGGGCGACCCCGAGATCCGCCGCCAGATGGGCCTGTCCGCCGTCGAGGCCATCGCCAGGCTCGGCGCCCTCGACTACCAGGCTCTTGGCCTGCACGACTACGGCCGTCCCGACGGTTTCCTCGAACGGCAGGTGCCGCGCTGGCTGCGCGAACTGGACTCCTACAGCGCGAACCAGGGGTACCCCGGCCCGCAGATCCCCGGCGTGGACCGCATCGGCGACTGGCTCGAACGCCACCGACCCACCACCTGGACGCCGGGCATCATGCACGGCGACTGCCACCTGGCCAACATGATGTTCGACTACGACGGCCCCGAGGTGGCGGCGCTGGTGGACTGGGAGATGTCGACCATCGGCGACCCGCTGCTGGACCTGGGCTGGCAGCTGGCGACCCGACCCGAACCCGGCACGGTCGGCGCGGGCCTGATGGGCACCCTCGGCACGGTCGGCGGCCTGCCCACCGCCGCGGAGATGATCGAGCACTACGGCACGTTCTCCGACCGCGATCTGAGCGCGATCACCTGGTACACCGTGCTGGCCTGCTTCAAACTCGGCATCGTGCTCGAGGGCACGTACGCGCGCGCGTTCGCGGGCAAGGCACCCAAACCGGTCGGCGACTTCCTGCACGCGGTGACGATGGAACTGTTCGAGAAGGCCGGTCAGCTGGCGCAATGATGTCGGAAGTTGGCGGAAAATCGATGGAGTGCAAGAAGCGGACACCCTAGGCTCACTTCCATGATCGTGCCTGACAGTAAGAATTGGACCTGGGTGCTCGAACGCGCCTGCGCCGAATGCGGATTCGACGCCGAGACCACCGCCTTCACCGCGGTGCCCGCGCTGGTGCTCGACAGCGCCACCCGCCTCGGCGCGGCGCTGGAACGCGACGACGCGCGGGTGCGCCCGGACGCGCAGACCTGGTCCGTTCTCGAATACGCCGCCCACGTGCGCGACGTGTGCCGCATCTTCGACACCAGGCTCGCGCTCATGCTGGCCGGCGACGGCGTGCACGCCCCGCAGTTCGAGAACTGGGATCAGGACGCGACCGCGCTCGCCGACCGCTACGACGAGCAGGACCCCGCCGTCGTCGCGCGGGAACTGGCCGAAGCCGCCGAACGGATCGCCGCCGCGTTCGCCGCGGTGCCCGCGGATTCGCTGGAATTGCGGGGTGCGCGCAGCGACGGATCGCTGTTCACGGTCGACTCGCTGGGTCGCTACTTCCTGCACGACCTCGTGCACCACGTGTACGACGTGCGCGGATAGAGATTTCTCAACTAATTTCTAGAACGTGTTTCAGAAATCGGTGATTTGTCGTTAGGGTGAGTGCAGTCACAACGAGGCACGCTTGGCGAGAGGTCTACCGGCAATGAAGACGAAGGGCGCGATCCTGTGGGGCACCGATCAGCAATGGTCGGTGGAGGAGATCGAGGTCGGCGACCCCGTCGCCGGTGAAGTGCAGATCCGGATGGAAACGGCGGGCATGTGCCACTCCGACCATCACATCGTCACCGGGGCGACGCCGATGCCGGCGTTCCCGGTGATGGGCGGCCACGAGGGCGCGGGCGTGATCACCAAGCTCGGCCCGAACTGTCCCAGCGACCTGGCCGTGGGCGACCACGTGATCCTGTCGTTCATTCCCGCGTGCGGGCGCTGCCCGTCGTGCGTGTCGGGCAATATGGCGCTGTGTGATCTGGGCGCGGGATTGCTGATGGGACAGGCGATTTCGGACGGCACCTACCGCATCCAGGCGCGCGGCGAGAACGTCATCCCGATGTGTCTGCTGGGCACTTTCGCCCCGTACATGACGGTGCACCACACCTCGGTGGTGAAGATCGACCCCACCATTCCGTTCGAGGTGGCCTGCCTGGTGGGTTGCGGCGTGCCGACCGGGTTCGGTTCCTCCACACACGTGGCGCAGGTGCAGCCGGGCGAGACCGTGGTGATCGCGGGCATCGGCGGCGTCGGCATGAGCGCGCTGCAGGGCGCGGTGCTGTCGGGTGCGTCGAAAGTCATTGCCATCGACCCGAACCCGTGGAAGTTGGAGCAAGCGCAGAAGTTCGGCGCCACCCACACCTACGAGAGCATGGCCGCCGCGATCATGCCGATGATCGACGCCACCGAAGGCCGGATGGCCGAAAAGGTCATCCTCACCATGGGTGAGATGCACGGCGACTACATCGAAGAGGGCTTGATCCTCACCGGCAAGGCGGGCACCCTGGTGGTCACCTCGATGGGGCGGATGGACGCCAGCGACGTGAAACTCAACAGCTTCCTGCTGTCTATGCTGCAGAAAACGGTGAAGGGCACCATCTTCGGCGGCGGCAACGCCCGCCAGGACGCCCCGCGACTGCTGGCGCTGTACAAGGCCGGCCAGCTCAACCTCGACGACATGGTCACCCGCAGTTACTCCCTGGAAGAGATCAACCAGGGCTACCAGGACATGTTGGACGGCAAGAACATTCGCGGCATCATCCGCTACACCGAAGCCGACTGGTAGGTCAGCTGTTTCGAGCCCGCTCGGCGAGGCGCACCGCGACCTGTGCGATCAGGTCGAACGGAATCGGTTCGCCGAGTGGGAATTTCAAGGTGCCACGGCCCGAATTGTAGGGCTCGATGGTTTTCTCGAACGCCGCGTCGCCCTCGGGCACGGGGTACACGCTCACGTGGGCTTTCCAGCCCGCGAAGAAGATGAACACCCGGCCGTCGATGGTGGCGGCCGGGATGGCGTAGCTGATCTTCTCGCCCGTGTCGGGGACCGCGCGGTGGATCGTTGCGCGGATCTGTTGCAGGACGGCGCGTTCGGCCGGTGGTTGGTCGGCCAGGTAGGCGTCGACGGAGGTGGGTTTGTCTGCCACGGTTCCTCCTGTTGGGTAGGCGGCAATTCTAGCCTCTGACCAGCACTTTCTTCGGATGACCCGCTTGTAGGTGGCCGTCGCGTAGCAGCAGGCAATAGTCGGCCTGCTCCGCCTCGGCCATGTCGTGGGTGGCCTGCACCACGGTGACGCCGGTGGCGCTGATCTCGGCCAGGGCGCGGGAGATCTCAGCGCGCGAGGTCGCGTCCAAGCCGGTCGACGGCTCGTCGAGCAGCATCAGGTCCGACTGTTGGGCCAGCGCCTGGGCGAGCAGGGTGCGTTGGCGCTGACCGCCGGAGAGGGTGTCGAGTCGCCGTGGCGCCAAGTCGGTGAGGTCCATTCGCTCCAGGCAGGCGCGGGTGATCTCGCGATCCTCTTTGGTGAGGCGCCGCCACGACCCGCGATGCGCCCAGCGCCCCATCGCCACCGCCTCACGCACCGTCATCGGGAGCGTCATCGGAATTGCATTGTGCTGCACCACGAATGCGGGTTTGTGCGTGGTGGATCGGTGCACGCTGCCTGACTGGGCGGTCACTGTGCCCGCGAGGATGCCGAGCAGGGTCGACTTCCCTGAACCGTTCGGACCCACGATCGCGGTGATCTGGCCGCGCGGGATGGATGCCGATACCTCCGACAGCACGGGCTGCCCGGCGTAACCCACTGTCAGGCCCTGGATACGGATTGCTTCTGTGTTCTGCATCTCACCTCAATTGAAACGATAATCATTTTCAGTATATCGTTCCGCCCTATGGAATGGCTGATCGCTCCGTTCGAGGTGGCATTCGTGCAGCGCGCACTGTGGGGTGGGCTGCTGGTGTCGTGCGTGTGCGCACTGGCCGGAACCTGGGTTGTGGTGCGCGGCATGGCATTTCTCGGTGACGCGATGGCGCACGGGATGCTGCCCGGTGTCGCGGTGGCTGCGCTGCTCGGCGGGAATCTGATCGTCGGGGCCGCGGTGAGTTGCACCGCCATGGCGTTCGGAGTGTCGGCGCTGTCGCGCGGTAAACGGTTCGCCGCCGATACCGCGATCGGGTTGTTGTTCGTGGGGATGCTCGCGGCCGGGGTGATCATCGTGTCGCGGTCGCAGTCCTTCGCCGTCGATCTGACCGGGTTCCTGTTCGGTGACGTGCTGGCAGTGCGCACGGTGGATCTCTGGTATCTCGTTGCGGCACTGGCGATTGCGCTGGTGATCGCAGTGCTCGGGCATCGGGCGTTCGTCGCGCTCACCTTCGATCCGCGTAAAGCGCACACGCTCGGGTTGCATCCGAAAGCGGCGCAGGTGGCGTTGATCGGGTTGCTGACGGTGGCGATCGTGGCCTCGTTTCACGTTGTGGGGACGTTGCTGGTGTTCGGGTTGCTGATCGCTCCGCCTGCGGCCGCGGTGTATTGGTCGGATCGGATACCGGTGGTGATGGTGATCGCCGCACTGGTCGGTGGGTTGTCTACCGTTGCGGGACTTGTTATTTCGTGGCATGGGGGGACTGCGGCGGGGGCGACTATCGCGGCTGTGGCGGTGGGGCTGTTCTTCGTGTCGGCTGTTTTCTCGGCGGTGCGGGAGCGGTTCGGGAAGGTGTGGGTGGTCGCGCTGGCGGCGGTGCCGTTGGTGGGGTGTTCTGTGGCGGGGGAACCTGCGGTGGTCGAGGAGCCTGCGCACGGGTTCGTCGCCGGGGCAGAGGAGGCGAGCGAGGCTCAGGCGCGGCTGGTTGTCGCCGACGCGGCCGGAGCTGTTCGGGTGATCGATCTGCTGACCGAGAAGGTCACGTCGGTCGACGCGCCTGCACCGAAAAATGTTTCCTCACAGCCGAATTCCGGCCCACCGACAGATCGCCAGTTGCCTATCGGTGGCGACCAGCGGAGACCGACTGTCGGTGTCGTTGGTGACGGGCGCTTCGCGTATCTGAGTTCGGGGGCGTTGGTTCGGATCATCGACGGCGGGGCGTGGACTGTCGACCAC